>NZ_JBFUBN010000003.1:0-560317 GCF_056405735.1 Polaromonas sp. P1_F2
GCGACCCCCGCAGCCCCTGGCAGCGCGGCATCAATGAGAACACCAATGGCCTACTGCGCCAGTATCTTCCCAAGGGCACGGACCTGAGCGTGTACTCGCAGCACGAGCTTGATCTCATGGCCTGGGAGCTCAACATCAGGCCACGCAAGACTCTTGGCTGGAAAAGCCCCGCCGAGGTCTTCTTTAACAACAAGGCCATGAAAGATGCTGGCCTTATTCCGACTGTTGCACTTGGGGTTTGAATCCGCCGTGACTTTCTTTTGGCGAAGCAAAAGAAAGTTACTTGCTGCCGGGCAACCCCCGGCCAGCTGAACTAAGAAGAGAAAACCGAAGCGCAAAGGCCGAAGCAAGAACCGGCCAAGCGCAAGCTTAGTCCTCCAACTCTGCCTTAGCCATCTCCACATCCAACCTCTCCGTAGCATCCAGCGGCTTGCTCGCCGCAGCCTGCTCATAAAGCTTGGTGGCTTCTTTCATCTTCTTGTCGCCTTCAAGCATGACCATGCCATTGGCGTACTCGATCATGCCGATGGCCGAGCCGGGGTGTAGTTTCAGGGCGTCCTTGTAGAGCGACAGGCCCACGTCCTTCTTGGCGCCATAGGTCATGCCGCCAATCAGCGAGCCGACCTTGTCGATCACCTCGGCGTGGAAGGCGGCCAGCGCGATGTGGGCGTCGGCGTGTTTGGGTGACAGCTTGATGGCCTGCTCGAGTGCGTTCTTCACCTTGGTGCCCAGGCCCTGGGCCAGGGCTTTGGCCACGCTGATGCCCTGGCTGTAGCGGCCCAGCGCGTAAGCCTGCCAGTACCAGGCGTTGGCATTCTTCGGGTCGTCTTTTTGCTGGGCTTCGGCGCGGGCGGCGACTTCCATGAAGAGGTCGAGCTTGGCTTTTTCCTTGGTTTCCAGGTAGGTGGCGTACATGCTGGCGGCCTTGTTGGCCACCGTGATGCCGTCGCCGCCGGCCTTGAGGCCCGCGTCAGAGGCCTTCTGGAATTCACCGTTGTGGAACAGCACCCAGGCCTGCAGCACGTCGGTGTCCTTGGGCAGGGGCTCGCAGTCGCCTGTGTGCAGGCGGGCCCAGCTCTTTTTCAGGCTGGCGGCATCAAATGCGTAGTCGCCGGCATGGGGAAAAGCGGTCCATTTGGCCATGTGTCTTGTCTCCTGTAAAAATTGTTGGTGTTATCAATGAGGGCTGTTTGAAGGAACTCAAGCCGGGTTGCTGTAAGCGCCGACCAGGGCCTGCAGGTGCGCGCGCTGGCCTTGTTCCAAGTAGGGGATCAGCAGGTTGAGCACGTGGTGCGCGCCGCGCAGCAGCGCGGCCTGGGCATTGGCGGGCTCCAGCGCATTGCGCGGGTCGCGCACGTATTCGAAGCTGAGCCAGTAGGTGAGCACCACCACCATGCTGGTGGCCGTGGCCTCGACCTCGCGCGAATCGATGGTCACGGCGCCGGCGCGGCTCATGCCGTCGAGCAGGCTCTTGATGGCGCGTGTCTTGTTCTTGAGCACCCACTGGAAGTGGGTTTCCAGCCGGCGATTCTTGCTCAGCAGGTCGTTGAGGTCGCGGTAGAGGAACCGGTACTGCCAGATCAGCTCGAACAGCGTGTGCATGAAAAACCAGGCGTCTTCCACGTCGCGCACGCCGTCGCTGGCGTTGAGCAGCTCGCCCAGGGATTTTTCGTAACGGTCGAACAGCGAGTTGATGAGCTCGTCTTTGGCGGGATAGTGGTAATAGAGGTTGCCGGGGCTGATGTTGAGCTCGGCCGAGATCAAGGTGGTCGACACATTGGGCTCGCCAAAGCGGTTGAAGAGGTCCAGGGTGACCTCCAGGATCCGCTCTGCTGTACGGCGCGGCGCTTTTTTCGCCATAAGTTGTCTACCTCGTATTGTTCTTGAACTCTAACCCGGCGCTGGCCGGCGCGAAACTAGGGAAGTCCACCAAGCCTCAATATCCGCCCATGGAGAACCTTTGGGTTACGCCGGGACCCCCCCGCGGGAAGCCGGTTGCAGCGCATGGCTTAAATCCTCCATCACTTCCTCCAGCGAGGCGATGGCGCGGCCCACGCGGGTGGCGGCCGGCCTCGCGGCCACCAGGTGGCGCTTGGGGTCTTCCAGAACGTCCAGGTTCAGGGTCACGCCGTGCCGCGCGAGCTTGGCCGACAGCGTGGTCTTGCGCGAGCGCAGCATCTGCCGGGTCTGCTGGTAGGCGTGTTCGGCCAGTTCGCGGCGCTGCCGGTAGCTGAAGGTATTGGCCAGGAACAGCTCGGCATCGCGGTGGTCGGGCTCCAGCAGCACGATGTCGGTGTCGGGATAGGCGTGCTCGTAGTGTTTCATGCCCAGCTCCAGCCGCGAATGGATCATGGAGCGGAAGGTCTGGCTCATGACCGCTGGCAGGCCGCCGCTGACGATGCGCGGGATGGCCTGCTTTTCAGGCGGCAGGCCGCGGCGCATGACGCGCTGGTCCATGGCCAGTCGGGGGGCACGCGTGGAATTGAAGGGCACCAGCGGGTTCAGGCAGAACATCAGGTCTATGCCCTCGTCCATGGCCACGCCGGCATGCATGGTCTTCTTGAGGGCGCCGTCCACGTAGTAGTGGCTGTCGATCTCCACCGGCGGGAACAGGCCCGGCAGGGCCGAACTGGCCTGGACGGCCTTGGAAATCGGCACATGGTCCCAGCCGGGGCGGCCGAAGGGCGCGGCGTCGCCGCTGTCCAGGTTGGTCGCCACCAGCGTCAGGCGCGTGCGGAGCTTGCGAAAGTCGTTGGTGCGCCCGGGCTTGGAGAACAGCTTTTCGAGTTGCGTGTCGACTTTGTCATTGGCAAAAATGCCCGTGGGCAGGGCCGGCCCCAGCGCCTCCAGTGCATGCACAAAAGACTTGCGCCCAAAGGTGGCGCGCCATGCGGCCGACACGGCCAGGCCGGGCAGGGTGATGCCGCGCCGCAAAAATTCGCCATAAGCCGGCACCATCAGCCAGGCCGGGTCGAACACCTCCGAGGCTTGGTCGCCGTTTTCGATAAAGGCAGCGCACAGTTCGCGCGGCGTCATGCCATTGGCCAGGCCCGCCGCGATAAAACCGCCGGCCGAGACACCGACATAGTGGTGTAGTTCAGTGAAGGAGATGCCTTGCAGGGATTCATCAAGTGCGCAAAGAGCGCCGATTTCGTAAATCGCTCCCAGGGGACCGCCGCCGGCGAGAGCCAAGGCGATGCGCGGCTGGCTCGTGGAAGATTTGCTTTTTGAACGCTTGGCAGAGGTCATGGAAAGAAAGTGTAGACGGCGGCTTCGGAAATATTTGCTGCTTTGCAGCAAAACCGCGCAGGCGGAGAGGCGCGCACAGGCGTAAAAAAAGGGACGGCATGTCCCTTTTTCTGGTGAAGTTCGAAGTGCTTAAGCCGACTTGCGCGCGGCCGGGCGCTTGGCGGCCGGGGCCTTTTTGGCGGCGGGCTTTGCGGCAGCCTTGGCCGCCGTCTTGGCGGTGGGAGCCTTGCCGCTCATTTTTTGCACGTTGCGGTTCAGTTCGTCGATACGCGCGATCAGTGCGTCCACGTCCTTGGCGGAAGGCACGCCAAGCTTGTTCAGAGCCTTGGCGACGCGGTCTTCAAAAATGTTTTCGAGCTTGTCCCACTGGTGACCGGCTTTGGACTGGATGTCGGTGGCCATGGTGGCCATCTTGTTGGTGGCTTCGGAGATTTTCCCTTCGGCGACGGCCTGGGTCTTGCGCTGGATGGACAGGCCTTCCTTGACCAGGGTTTCAAACACTTTGCCGCCTTCTTCCTGCGCCTTGGAGAAGGCGCCCAGGCCGGCCAGCCAGATTTGCTGTGCGGACTCTTTGACGGCGCCCGACAGCTGGGGACCGGATTTTTTGTCGGCGCTCATTTTTTGCAGTTTCTTGACCATGGTGGACTCCAGACAGTGAAGGTTGTGGATTTGCGCGGACAGTATGCCGCATAGACCGGAAAATATAAGGCTTCCCCGCGGCGCTGTTTAGGTGCCCCGCTCTATGGAAAAGCACGCCCCGAGCCGCTGAGCGCGGGTTTCTGCTGAATAGAGAGTGATGCGGTTTAAGCAAGAATCAGTTTTCGATCGATAGTTCAGCGGAGAAAACACAACATGCATTATTTCGTCACGGGGGCCACAGGCTTCATCGGCAAACGCCTGGTCAAAAAACTTCTGGAACGAAAAGGCACGACCGTTCATTTCCTGATCCGCAAGGAAAGCGCCGGCAAAGTGGCGGCACTGAGGGAGTACTGGGGCGTCAGCGCCGCGCGGGCTGTCGCCGTCCATGGCGACCTGACGAGCAAGAAACTGGGCGTCAGCAGCGAGGACATCAAGAAGCTCAAGGGCCAGGTCGGGCATTTTTACCATCTGGCCGCGGTCTACGATCTGGGCGCCGACGAGGAGAACCAGATCGCCGTCAACATCGAGGGCACGCGCAGCGCGGTGGAGTTCGCCAAGGCCATCGATGCCGGGCACTTCCACCACGTGAGCTCCATCGCCGCGGCCGGCCTCTATGAAGGCGTGTTCCGCGAGGACATGTTCGAGGAGGCCGAGAACTACGAGCACCCGTACTTCATGACCAAGCACGAGAGCGAAAAAATCGTGCGCAAGGAATGCAAGGTGCCCTGGACGGTGTTCCGACCCGCCATGGTGGTCGGCGACAGCACCACCGGCGAGATGGACAAGATCGACGGCCCCTACTACTTCTTCAAGCTGATCCAGCGCATGCGCCAGCTGCTGCCGCCCTGGATGCCGGCAGTGGGCCTGGAAGGCGGGCGCATCAACATCGTCCCCGTCGACTTCGTGGTCGACGCGCTGGACCACATCAGCCACAAGACCGGCATCGCCAAAAAATGCTTCCACCTGGTGGACCCGGTGGGCTACCGTGTCGGCGACGTGCTGGACATCTTCAGTCGCGCAGCCCACGCGCCCAAGATGAACCTGTTCATCAATGCCGCGTTGCTGGGCTTCATCCCGCGCGGCGTCAAGAAGAGCCTGATGGCGCTGGCGCCGGTGCGGCGCGTGCGCAACGCGGTGCTGGCCGACCTGGGCCTGCCCGAGGACATGCTGACCTTCGTCAACTACCCGACCCGTTTCGACTGCCGCGAGACCATGGCCGCGCTCAAGGGCGCCGGCATTGAGTGCCCCAACCTCAAGGACTACGCCTGGCGCCTGTGGGACTATTGGGAGCGCCACCTGGATCCCGACCTGCACATCGACCGCTCGCTCAAGGGCACCGTGGGCGGCAAGGTGGTGCTGGTCACCGGCGGCTCTTCCGGCATAGGCCTGGCCGCGGCGCACAAGTTCGCCGAGGCCGGCGCGGTCACCGTCATCTGCGGGCGCGACCAGGACAAGCTCGACGAGGCCTGCAAGGAGGCCAAGGCCAAGGGCTACCAGTTCGTGGCTTACCCGGCCGACATCGCCGACATGGCCGACTGCGACCGTTTCCTCAAGCTGCTGATCGCCAACCACGGCGGCGTCGACTTCCTGATCAACAACGCCGGCCGCTCCATACGCCGCGCGATTGAGGCCAGCTACGACCGCTTCCACGACTACGAGCGCACCATGCAGCTCAACTACTTCGGCTGCCTGCGCGTGACCATGGGCCTGCTGCCCGGCATGGCGGCCAAGCGCAAGGGCCATGTGGTCAACATCAGTTCCATCGGCGTGCTGACCAACGCACCGCGCTTTTCGGCCTATGTGGCCTCCAAGGCTGCGCTGGACGCCTGGACGCGTTGCGCGTCCAGCGAGTTCGCCGACGTCGGCATCAGCTTCACCACCATCAACATGCCGCTGGTGCGCACGCCCATGATCGCGCCCACCAACCTGTACAACAACGTGCCGACGCTGTCTCCCGAAGAGGCCGCCGACATGATCGCGCAGGCCTGCATCTTCAAGCCGGTGCGCGTCGCCACGCGCCTGGGCATCACCGGCCAGCTGATGCACGCGCTGGTGCCGCGCATCGCGCAGATCGCCATGAACACCAGCTTCCGCATGTTCCCCGACTCTTCGGCCGCCAAGGGCGAGAAGGGCGCCAAACCGCAGCTGTCCGCCGAGGCCGTGGCCATGCAGCAGATGATGCGCGGGATTCACTTCTGACCGGGGCGGCGGCCCTTGCCGCCCGGCCTTCTCGCCGCGAGGCCGAGGGCATAATGTGAGCTGGTGCCGCACTGCAGCGGCGCATGGAAGGTGAGCTCATGATTTTGGTTACGGGGGGAGCCGGATTTATCGGCGCCAATTTTGTTCTTGACTGGCTGGCAGGCAGCGACGAGCCGGTCGTCAACCTGGACAAGCTCACCTACGCCGGCAACATGGAAACACTGGCGCCCCTCAAGGGCGATCCACGGCATGTTTTTGTCAAGGGCGACATCGGCGACAGGGCCCTGGTCGCTGAACTGCTGGCCAGGCACAAGCCGCGTGCCGTGCTTCATTTCGCGGCGGAGTCGCATGTGGACCGTTCCATTGCGGATCCCGAAGAATTTATCCAGACCAATATCGTCGGCACCTTCCGCCTGCTGGAAACCGTCCGCCAGTACTGGGCCGGCCTGCCGGACGGCGAGAAGGCCGCGTTCCGCTTCCTGCAGGTTTCCACCGACGAGGTTTACGGTTCGCTCAAGCCCGCCGATCCGGCCTTCAGCGAAACCAACCGCTACGAGCCGAACAGCCCTTATTCGGCCAGCAAGGCGGCCAGCGACCACCTGACCCGGGCCTACCACCACACCTACGGCCTGCCGGTGCTCACCACCAATTGCTCCAACAATTACGGCCCCTATCATTTCCCGGAAAAATTGATCCCGCTGATGATCGTCAACGCCCTGGCCGGCAAGCCGCTGCCGGTCTATGGCGACGGCCAGCAGGTGCGCGACTGGCTGTACGTCAAGGACCACTGCAGCGGCATTCGCCGCGTGCTGGAGGCCGGTAAACCCGGCGAGACCTACAACATCGGCGGCAACAACGAAAAACCGAACATCGACATCGTCCATGCGGTGTGCGCGCTGCTCGACGAGCTGCGCCCGCGCGCCGGTGGCAGCTACCGCGAACAGGTCAGCTTCATCAAGGACCGGCCGGGCCACGACCGCCGCTACGCGATTGATGCCGCCAAGATGACGCGTGAACTGGGCTGGAAGCCCGCTGAAACCTTTGAAACCGGCATCCGCAAGACCGTGCAGTGGTACCTGGACAACCCCGAATGGGTCACCCATGTGCAGAGCGGTGCTTACCGCGACTGGGTCGATGCCCAGTACGCGACGGCCGCGGCCTGAGCGCGCGCATGAAGATACTGCTTTTCGGCAAGAACGGCCAGGTGGGCTGGGAGCTGCAGCGCAGCCTGGCGCCTCTGGGCGAGTTGGTCGCGCTGGATCGCCACAGCAATGACTTCTGCGGCAACCTCGCCAATCTGGACGGCATCCGCGAGACGGTGCGCCAGGTCCGGCCTGAGGTCATCGTCAATGCCGCCGCCTACACCGCCGTCGACAAGGCCGAAGGCGATGCCGGTACCGCGCATACCGTCAATGCCGAAGCGCCGGGCGTGCTGGCGGAAGCGGCGGACGCCGCCGGTGCATGGCTGGTTCATTATTCGACGGACTATGTGTTCGACGGAAGCGGCAGCAAGCCCTGGGAAGAAAGCGACCCGACAGGTCCGCTCAGCGTCTACGGCCGCACCAAGCTCGAGGGCGAGCAGCGCATCGCCGCCTTGTGTGCCCGGCACCTGATTCTTCGCACCAGCTGGGTCTATGCGGCCCGTGGCGGCAACTTCGCCAAAACCATGCTGCGCCTGGCTGCCGAGCGCGACCGCCTGACGGTCGTCAGCGACCAGTTCGGCGCGCCGACAGGAGCCGACCTGCTGGCCGACGTCACGGCCCACATGCTGCGCGGCGCGCTCACGGGGTCCACAGCGGGCTTTGCCGGGATCTACCACGTGGCGGCCGCGGGCGAAACGTCCTGGCACGGCTATGCGCGCTTTGTTCTCGATTGCGCGGCGAAAAGCGGCAGGGCGCTCAAGACTTCACCGGAGACCGTGGATCCTGTCGCCACATCGGCCTTCCCGACACCGGCGCAACGCCCGCATAATTCGCGCTTGAACACCGCCAAACTTCGTAGCGCCTTTGGCCTGCAGCTTCCGGCATGGCAGCAGGGCGTGGCCCGCATGCTGGCGGAAATTACCTGATCGCTCACACATGACTCAACGCAAAGGCATCATCCTGGCCGGCGGCTCCGGCACCCGCCTGCATCCGGCCACCTTGGCCATCAGCAAACAGTTGCTGCCGGTGTACGACAAGCCCATGGTGTATTACCCGCTGAGCACGCTCATGATCGCCGGCATCCGCGAGGTGCTGATCATCAGCACGCCGCAGGATACGCCGCGCTTCGAGCAGCTCCTGGGGGATGGATCGCAGTGGGGCATGAACCTCCAATACGCCGTGCAGCCCAGCCCCGACGGCCTGGCCCAGGCCTTCATCATCGGGGAGAA
The DNA here is from genome assembly GCF_056405735.1 of Polaromonas sp. P1_F2. Taxonomy (NCBI): domain Bacteria; kingdom Pseudomonadati; phylum Pseudomonadota; class Betaproteobacteria; order Burkholderiales; family Comamonadaceae; genus Polaromonas; species Polaromonas sp. P1_F2. The sequence continues at coordinate 8,459 of NZ_JBFUBN010000003.1, forward strand.
ATTCCTGAACGGCGCGCCCAGCGCCCTGGTGCTCGGCGACAACATTTTTTACGGCCACGACCTGCACAAGCTGCTCAATGAAGCGGATGCCGAAACGTCGGGGGCGACGGTGTTTGCCTATCACGTGAAGGACCCGGAGCGCTACGGTGTCGTGGCGTTCGATGCCACCGGACGTGCACGCAGCATTGAAGAAAAACCGGCCGCGCCCAAAAGCAACTACGCCGTCACGGGCCTGTATTTTTATGATGCCCAGGTCGTCGAGATCGCCAAGTCGATCAAGCCAAGCGCTCGCGGCGAGCTTGAAATCACCACGGTCAACCAGCGTTACCTGGAACAAAACCAGCTGAAGGTGCAGATCATGCAGCGCGGATATGCCTGGCTGGACACCGGCACCCACGACAGCTTGCTGGATGCCAGCCAGTTCATCGCGACGCTGGAGCACCGCCAGGGACTCAAGATCGCCTGCCCGGAGGAGATTTCCTGGCGCAACGGATTCATTGACGACGCCCAGTTGCACAAGCTCGCCGAGCCGCTGGCAAAAAGCGGTTACGGCCAGTACCTGCAGAACCTTTTGAAGGAGGCCGGCCGGCCATGAAAGTCACACCCACGCCGATCGCGGACGTGCTCATTCTCGAACCCCGGGTGTTCGGTGACCAGCGCGGCTTCTTCCTGGAGAGTTTCAACCAGCGCGCGTTCAATGCCGCGACGGGTACGGATTTCAATTTTGTCCAGGACAACCACAGCCGGTCGGCAAAAAACGTGCTTCGCGGCCTGCACTACCAGGTCGGGCAGCCGCAAGGCAAGCTGGTGCGTGTCGTGCGGGGTGCCGTCTTCGACGTCGCGGTTGATATCCGCCCCGCGTCGCCGACTTTCGGCCAATGGTTTGGCCTGGAGCTCAGCGAGGAGAATCACCGGCAGCTGTGGGTGCCGCCCGGCCTTGCGCACGGTTTCCTGGTGCTCAGCGACAGCGCGGAATTTTTGTACAAAACGACCGACTACTATGCGCCCGAGCAGGAGCGCTGCATCGTCTGGAACGACCCCACGCTGGGGATCGCCTGGCCTCTGGAAGGCGGCTCGCCCCTGCTCTCGGGCAAGGACGCCGCGGGCCTGAGTTTCAAAGCGGCCGTGTCGGCGCCCTAGAACCGCTTACACCGGCAACGGGCGTTTTAAACGCTGGCCAGGCCGACGAGGTCGCTGTCCTGGGCGTCGGGTGTGAACCCGCTGACGTGCTTGAGCAGCAATATCCGCAAGGTGGCGGTGTCGTTGGCTTTCACTGCGATCTTGAGCAGTTCCAGGTCTCCGCGGAAATCCGCCCAGGGCACAAATTCTTCGTGCGCCTTGAGGATGCGGGGATGCAGCGTCGCGACGGGGTTGTCGCCGATCAGAAGCTCTTCATACAGCTTTTCGCCGGGGCGCAAACCGGTGACTTCGATCGCGATGTCGCCGTCGGGGCGGTTTTCGTCGCGCACCGTGAAGCCGGAGAGCTTCACCATGCGGCGCGCCAGGTCGATGATGCGCACCGGCTGGCCCATGTCCAGCACATAGACTTCACCGCCTTCGGCCATGGCGCCCGCCTGCAGCACGAGCTGGGCGGCCTCGGGGATGGTCATGAAATAGCGCGTCACGTCGGCATGGGTCAGGGTGATCGGGCCGCCGGCTTCAATCTGGCGCCGAAAGAGCGGCACGACGCTGCCGCTGCTGCCCAGGACGTTGCCGAAGCGGACCATGGCAAAGCGCGTGCGGTTGTTCACTGCAGGAGCTCCAGGGCCGAAACTCGGGGCCGGCGTTGCCGAGAGCGCTTGCAACACCATCTCGGCGAGGCGCTTACTGGCCCCCATGACGTTGGTGGGTCGCACGGCCTTGTCGGTGGACACGAGCACGAAATGGCTGACACCGGTTTCTATCGCGGCGCGTGCCGTATTGAAGGTGCCCAGCACATTGTTGGCGACCCCCTCGGCGGGATTGCTTTCGACGAGCGGAACGTGTTTGTAGGCGGCTGCGTGGTAAATCGTGTGCGGCTGGTAGGCCCGGCAGATTTCCAGCATGCGGCCGTAGTCGCGGACATTGGCCAGCAAGGGCGCGAGTTCCACGGCTACGCCGCCATGCCCGGCCATGCGCCGGCATAAATGCTCAAGTTCCTGGTGGATGCTGTAGAGGCCGAACTCGCTGTGCTCGACGAGGATCAGGCGCGCGGGCCGTTCCTGCAGTATCTGGCGGCACAATTCGCTGCCGATGCTGCCGGCGGCGCCGGTGACCAGCACCACTTTGCCCTTCAGGTTGCGCGCCAGCAGCGCGCGATCGGGCGGAACCGGATCGCGGCCCAGCAAATCTTCCACATCAAGGTCTTTGATGTCCGCCAGCGCCACGCGGCCATGGGCAACGTCCGTGAGGCCGGGCAGGGAGCGCACGTGGACCGGCAGCGGCTGCAGCTCGTTCAGGATCTCGTTGCGGCGGGCACGGGTGATGGACGGCAAGGCCAGCAGCAGGTCGGTGATCTCGAGTTGTTTCACCAGGCCAGGCAGCTCCGCCGGTGCATAAACCGGCACGTGGTTGATGGTCAAGCCTTGCAGCGCCCGGCTATCGTCAACAAATCCCAGCAGTTTGAATTCATGGGAGGTGGCGATGGCATTGGCGATTTGCACGCCTGCGGAGCCTGCGCCGTAAATCAGCAAGCGGCTGACTGGCAGGCCCCGGCGCTGACGGGCTGAAAGACTGCTCAGCCATTGCCGCGCGGCAGCCCGGCTGCCGCCCACCAGGAGTATCAGTATCAGGGGTTGCAGCAGGCCAAGGGAGCGCGGCACGTCCGGCCATGACATGAATACCAGCAGGCCGGAAAACAGCACCGCGTACAGCGATACGGCAATCACCAGCGCCCGCATCGCCGCCATGCCGCTATGCCGGAAAACCGCCCGGTAAAGGCCATTGCGCCAGAAGATCGGAGCGGCCAATACCGGTGCCAGCGCGTAAGGCCACCACTGGTGGACGCTATAGGGCCAGTGCAAGGCGTCCAGCCGCAGCGAGTAGGCGATCCATACGGCCACAATACCCATGACGACGTCCGCGAACGCCACCACGAGTTGCTTGACGCGCCGCGACTGGCCCAGCAATTTCTGTTTGATCATTGACTTCGCATCGTAGGGGGTTATGCCGGTTATGCGGCTTAGTGGGAAACGCCGTCGCGGCGCAGCACCTTGGCCGCGGTCAGCCACAAAATCCGGATATCAAACCAGAGTGATCGCCGCCGCAGATACTCTGCATCCAGCGCCACTTTTTCGGGAATCGGCAGTTCGTCACGGCCATTGATTTGCGCCCATCCCGTGAGCCCCGGAACCAGTTCGTGCACCCCCTGCGCCGTGCGCAAGGCAACCAGGTCATCCTGGTTGAACAATGCCGGCCGCGGTCCCACAAAGCTCATGTCGCCGACCAGGATGCTCCAAAGCTGCGGGAGTTCGTCGAGGCTGCTTTTGCGCAGAAATGGGCCGATGGGGGTCAGGTGCGCCGCCGGGTTCGCCAGCAAATGCGTGGCAACCGCCGGCGTACCCGTGCGCATGCTCCTGAACTTGGGCATCCTGAATATCCGATTCCGGCGGCCAACGCGATCAGACCAGTACAAGGCGGGACCGGCGGATGTGAGCCGGACCAGGACGGCTACGATCAGGATGGGAAGGGCCAGAACGCCCGACAGCAGGATGGCCAGAGCCAGATCGAATAGCCGCTTCAAAGGAACCACACCTTTTGCTGGTTTGAATTTTTCATGTTTTATCCTTTTAATACCCAGCCTCCCGGGTCCCCTGTAATTTCCACGTAGCAGCATGTGACGCTCGATTCTATGCCGACGTAAATTTGCGGTAACGCCGTCCGCAACCCTTGGCGCGAGCTCCGGGCTGCCTCGGTGGGGTGGAAAAAGGAGTTTCGTGGAGCTATACTGTTCATCAATTGAACAAGCCCTGTCTCGCCCCCTCCTTTCCCTCGAGGTGCTTCCGGTTGGTGGATTGAAGGGTCTTACCCTTATCTGGTCCTTATCTGGCCGGTCCAAATTTAAAAATGTCCACTGAAGAGTCCCATTTGCAGGTGCTGCGTTTGCTGCAGACAAATCCGCGAGTCAATCAACGCGGCCTGGCGGATGCGCTGGGGATCAGTCTTGGCAAGACCAACTACTGCCTCAAGGCACTGATGAGCAAAGGGCTGATCAAGGTGCAGAATTTTCGCAGCAGCGATAACAAGCTTGCGTATGCCTATCTGCTCACTCCCGCCGGTATTGCTGAAAAGGCCAATCTGACCGCCCGGTTTTTGAAGCGCAAGGTTTCCGAATACGAAGCCCTGAACCAGGAAATACAACAGTTGAGGCGGGAACTGGAAAGCGCCGAGGGCGCTGCACCGGATGCCGCCGAGCCGGGTGCGGCGATGGGTGCACGGTCATGAAGGCCAATGAGGGCGGCGCACCGGCCGGCAGGGGGCTGCTTGTCCGCCTGTGGTTCCACTTGAGCCGGCGCCGGCGCGGGCAATTCTTTCTGCTGTTGGGCCTGATGCTGCTCAGTGCTTTCGCTGAAGTGGTGAGTTTGGGGGCTGTATTGCCCTTTCTGGGAATCCTGACCGCGCCGGAGCGGGTCTATGCCTATCCGGGGGTGGCGTCCACGGCCCAGTCTCTGGGGCTTGCTTCCGCCGACCAACTGCTTTTCCCCATTACCGTGGCATTTGCTGTGGCTGCCGTTGTGGCGGGTGTCCTGCGAATAGCTTTGCTGTGGATGAGCACACGGCTTGCTTTCGGCAGCGGTGCCGATCTCAGCCTTGATATTTATCGCCGCACGCTGTATCAGCCTTACCCTGTCCACATCTCGCGCAACAGCAGTGAGGTGATCAGCGGGATTACCAGCAAGGTCGCCACGGCAGTCTCCGTGCTCAATCAGGTATTGACACTGATTAGCTCGACGGTTTTGTTGGGCGCAATCATGTTGGCACTTATTGCCATCGACCCGAAGATCGCCCTTGTGTCTGCCATTGCCTTTGGCGGCGCATATGGACTGATCTCGACGCTGTCGCGCCGCAAGTTAAAGCGCAACAGTCAACGGATGGCTACGGGGCAAACTCAGGTTGTCAAAGCGCTTCAGGAGGGTTTGGGCGGCATCCGCGATGTGCTTCTTGATGGTACTCAACCCATCTACTGCGCGGAATTTCACCAGTCCAGCCAGCAGCTCAGGCATGCGCAGGGGAACAATGTTTTCCTCGCCGGGAGCCCCCGTTTCGCGATGGAGTCGCTGGGCATGGTCCTTATCGCCGTCCTGGCATACGGCTTAAGCCGCCAGCCTGGCGGTATTGCCACAGCACTGCCTGTTCTCGGCGCGCTGGCTCTAGGCGCGCAGCGGATGCTTCCCGCCCTGCAGCAGGCGTATAACGCCTGGGCCACCATTCGTGGAAGCCATGCCTCGCTCGTTGAAACCATCATCCTGCTGGACCAACCCGTTCCGCCCGAGCTGCTGTTGCCTCCTCCGTTACCGTTGCGGTTCAAGCACTCGATACGGTTTGAAAACGTCAAGTTTCGTTACTCGCCTGCCGGCCCGTGGGTGCTTGATGGCCTGACTCTGGAGATTCCTAAAGGGGCCAAAATCGCTTTCGTCGGCAGTACGGGCAGTGGGAAAAGCACGACGCTGGATTTGCTGATGGGCTTGGTGAATCCGGTGGAAGGTGCGTTTCTGGTGGATGGTCAACCCCTTTCGCAGAATCAGATCCGTGCGTGGCAGCGCACGATTGCGCATGTGCCGCAGAGCATCTTTCTGGCTGATGCCACAGTGGCGCAAAACATAGCGCTTGGTGTGCCGCCGGCGGAAATCAATATGGAACGGGTTCGCCAGGCCGCAGCGCAGGCGCATATTGCCGAGTTCATAGAAGCGCATCCGGACGGTTACAGCGCTGCAGTTGGCGAGCGTGGGGTGCGTCTTTCAGGGGGGCAACGCCAACGCATCGGGATTGCCCGTGCCTTGTATAAAGAAGCTGATGTGCTCGTCTTTGATGAGGCGACCAGTGCACTGGACAACGCCACGGAGCAGTCTGTCATGGAAGCTATCCAAGGGCTGGGCCCACATCTGACCATCATCCTGATCGCGCATCGGCTCACCACAGTCAGGGAGTGCGATACGATTTTTGAACTCGAGGGTGGTCGTGTAGCGGCGCAAGGCACATATGGCGAGTTGCTTGCTGCCAGCCCTGGCTTTCGTCAGATGGCCGCAACCGTGGTGCAAGTGCAATGACCGCACCCGTTCTTTCTTCTGGACGTCGCATCCTGGAGCTCTCCTGCTTCGTGTCGGTTGCACACTTGGCCGGGATCTTTGGCCCTTATTCAGCATGAAAAAAAAGCGACTCCTTATTACCGGCGGAAGCGGGCTGCTTGCGCTCAATTGGGCCTGCGCGTTGCGCGGCACCTGGGATGTGACTCTGGGAACTCACCGGCATTCGGTTGAGCTTGCCGACGTCGGCACGCTTCCTTTGGTTCTGGATGATCCGGACCGGCTGCGAACCCAATTCGATGAAGTTTCGCCCGATCTTGTCGTCCATGCCGCGGGGTTGACCAGCGTGGACCGCTGCGAACAACTTCCGGCGCTGGCTCACCAGGCCAATGTCGAAATCGCCAGAAATGTGGCGCAGGCCGCCGCAACGCGGGGCGCCGCGCTGGTTCATGTCTCCACCGATCACCTTTTCTCCGGCCGGCAAAGCATGTGTACGGAGGCTGAGCCGCCTCAGCCCGTGAACCACTACGGGAGGACCAAGGCGCTCGCGGAAACCGCCGTAATGCAGGCGAATCCCGCGGCGCTGGTGGTGCGCACCAATTTTTTCGGCTGGGGCCATGCCACGAGACAGTCCTTCACCGACTGGCTGATTTACAACCTGAGGGCCGGCAAGGAGCTGTCCCTGTTCGACAATGTTTTTTTCACACCGATTCTTGCCGATGCACTGGCTCTGGCCGCGCATGAACTGGTGGAGAAGGGCGCTTCGGGCGTTTTTAACCTGGTCGGCGACCAGCGCATGTCCAAATACGAGTTTGCCCGCATTGTGGCAAAGGATTTCTCGCTGCCCGAACACCTGCTTTTGCGGCACAGCTTCGATGGCTCCGAACTCGTGGCGGCGCGGCCGCATGACATGTCCCTGGACAATCGCAAGGCGCGCGAAGCCCTGGGACGGAATCTTGGCGACGTGCCGCAGTTCCTGGCCGCGCTGCGCCAGCAGGAGTTGTCAGGGCGCGGCGCCGAACTACTGAAATCAGTCAACCCAAAATAAGAATGGACCTATCGTGAACATGATTTCCTATGGACGCCAGCATATTGACGAAGAAGACATCCAGGCGGTGGTGGACTGCCTGCGCAGCAGCGCCCTGACGCAGGGACCCATGGTCGCGAAGTTTGAGCAAGCCATCGCCGACTACGTGGGCGCCCGTTATGCGGTGGCTGTTTCGAGCGGGACAGCCGCTCTTCACATGGCTGCGCTGGCTGCCGGGGTGGGCCCGGGCAATGCGCTCCTGACGTCTCCCATCACTTTTGTGGCCACCTCGAACGCCGCAGTCTATGCGGGCGGCACGCCCCTGTTTGCCGACGTGGATGCGGATACGGTCAACATATCCCCGGCAGCCGTCGAAAAGAAACTGAAGGAGCATCCCGAGATCAGGGTCATCAGCCCGGTGCATTTTTCGGGCCTGCCTTGCGACATGGCGGCCATCAAGAAGATGGCGGACGGCGCCGGCGCGGTGATTGTTGAAGACGCCGCCCACGCCCTGGGTTCGCGTTATGCCGACGGTTCGCCGGTAGGCAATTGCAAATACTCGCTGATGACCGTTTTCTCGTTCCATCCCGTGAAGTCGATCACCACCGGCGAAGGCGGGCTGATCACCACCAACGATGAGGAAACCTATCGCAAGCTGCTGCGCCTGCGCAGCCACGGGATCAACAAGGAAGCGGATACCTACCAGCTGCCGGAGAACGCCCAGACCGACGGCGTTCCCAATCCCTGGTACCACGAGATGCAGGAGCTGGGCTTTCATTACCGGATCACCGACATCCAGTGCGCGCTCGGCGTGTCGCAAATGAAAAAGCTCGACATGTTTGTTGCGCGCAGGCGCGCGCTCGCCAAACGCTACGACGCGGCCTTTGCTGGGTCAAAATTGATCAGGCCCGCCCAGACGGCCGGCCGCGACCGGAGCGCGCATCACCTCTATCCGGTGCGCATCGACTTCGCCGCGGCGGGCACCACCCGCGCGGTGTTTATGGGCGAGCTGCGCCAGCGCGGCGTGATCGCGCAGGTCCACTACATCCCGGTGACCATGCAGCCCTTTTACCAGCGCTTGGGATGTGTTAACGCCGACTATCCGCAAGCCAACGCGTACTACGCCCAAGCGCTAAGCCTGCCGCTGTATGTCGACCTGACCGATGCGCAACAGGATGGCGTCATTGCCTTGTTGCTGGAGCTGCTTGGATGAAGCTGGCGCTCGGCACCGCCCAGTTCGGCCTGGCTTACGGTATCGCGAATACCGACGGCCAGGTGACGGCCGACGCGGCCGTCAAGATTCTTGCGCGCGCCCAAGCGGCCGGCATGGACACGATCGACACGGCGATTGCCTATGGCCAAAGTGAGCAGCGACTGGGCGAAGCCGGCGTCGGAGGCTGGAATGTTGTTTCCAAGCTGCCGGCTATTCCTGAAGGGTGCGCTGACATACAGGCGTGGGTTACCGCGAATGTGGATGCTTCGCTCGCCAGGCTGAAGCTGCCGCGTCTTCGCGGGTTGCTGCTGCATCGGCCCGGCCAGCTCCTGGGTGCGGATGGGCGGCAGCTGTACCAGGCTCTGTTGCAGCTCAAGCACGCCGGGAAAGTCGAAAAAATCGGGATTTCAATCTACGAACCGACCGAGCTCGACGAGCTTTGCGCTCAGTATGTGTTCGATCTTGTCCAGGCGCCCTTCAATGTGCTTGACAGAAGGCTGGCCACCTCGGGGTGGCTGCATCGGCTGCATGCTGAAGGCGTTGAAATCCATGTGCGTTCGGCCTTTCTGCAAGGGCTGCTGCTCTGCGCAACAGGGAAATCACCTGCCGGCTTCGAGCGATGGGAGCCCCTGTGGTCGTCATGGCGGGCCTGGGTCACCGATGCGGGTGTGGATCCTTTGCGCGCCGCACTCGGCCACGTTCTTTCCTACCCGGAAATCGACCGTGTCGTGGTTGGCGTTGACAGCCTGGACCAGCTCAATGAAATTCTGGCCTGTGCGGAATCCGGACAGCGACGGGCGCCCGATGCACTCGCGACGACCGATTCCGATTTGCTGAATCCGGCGCGCTGGCCGGCCTTTCTTTAATTCGACCATGGACTTGCTGCTCATCATCCGTGGATTGGCTGCCATTTCCGTTGTCGTCTGGCACACGGTTGGACGTCAAGCCGGCCTGCGTTTGGTCGCCGCGCACAGCATACGGTAGAGAAACTGACATGAACAAGGAAAAACCATGACCATCGAAATCATCGCCGAACTCGCGCAGGGATTTGAGGGGCGTCCCGAACAAGCCCGCCTGCTCATGAAAGCCGCCGCTTCCGCCGGCGCGGATGCGGCCAAATACCAGCTGGTGTACGCCGACGAGCTGGCGACGCCGGACTACAAATACTACGACCTGTTCCGTTCGCTGGAAATGACGGACGAGGTGTGGATGGGCCTTTCGAAATACGCAACAGAGTTGGGCATTACGCTGCAGGTCGATATTTTCGGTTCGCGCAGCTTGAAACTGGCCGAAACCATAGGCGCTTCCGCGGTCAAACTGCATGGCACCGACATTGCCAATCTGGGCCTGCTCGCGGAAGTGGCCCGCAGCGCGGTTCCTAAAGTGTTGCTCGGCGCGGGCGGTGCGTGGTCGGCTGAAATCGAACATGCCGTTGCCGCGCTCCAGAACAAGGAGGTCGTGGTCCTTCTCGGGTTCCAGGGTTACCCGACGCCGACCGAGACCAACCAGATCGCCCGGGTCAGGCTGCTGGTGGAACGCCTGGCCAAGGGGCATCCCCATGTGTCGATTGGTTTTGCCGACCATGCCTCCCCGGACAGTCCCCTGAGTTACGCATTGGCTGCGGTTGCGCTGGGCGCCGGCGCGCGTGTCATCGAGAAACACCTGACCTTCGGCCAGGTCATGAAGCTTGAAGACCACGAGTCGGCACTCAATCCAGACCAGTTTCTGGAATTCACCCAGACCTTGCGCGCCTGCTCGGAAGCCCTGGGGTCGGCCGGCGACGCAATGGATTTTGGGATGAGCGAATCGGAGCAGGGCTATCGGAAAGTGATCCGGCGCCATGTGGTCGCAGGGGCTGATCTGGACGCCGGGCGGGTCATTTCGCCCGCCGACCTCGTGCTCAAGCGCACGTCTTCGGAGCAGATCATGACCGACCTGGCGCCGGTTTACGGCAAGACCCTGAAACGCAAGGTTCTCAAAAACGCGCCGGTCGCCGCGGCCGATATTGAATAGAGGGAGCGGTATGAAAAGAAGACTTGTCGCCGCCATTGCCTGCCGCAACCAGGGCGCGCGCCTGTACGGCAAGCCCGTCCAGAACCTGGATGTCGAACACGGCATCCGGATCATCGACAACATCATCGGCTGCCTTGAAACGATTGACTGCATTGACGAGATCGTTCTGGGTATTTCGGAGGGCGTCGAAAACGAGGTGTTCAAGGTCATCGCCGGGCAAAAGGGCCTGCGGTATGTCGTTGGAGATCAAATCGACGTGTTGTCCAGGCTGATCGATTGCGGTTTGCTTGCCGGCGCCACCGACGTGTTCCGGGTCACCAGCGAGTCCCCATTCCTTTACTTCGATCCTGTCGAGGATTTGTGGCGCCGTCATCAGGCCGATGGCGCGGATGCTTCTTTCCTCGATGACGTGATTGACGGATGCGGTTTTGAAATCATTTCCCTGAAGGCGCTACAGGAGTCCCACGAAAAAGGGGGAAAAAAGCACCGTTCGGAACTGTGCTCGCTTTATATTCGCGAGAATCACCAGCATTACCGCATCATCAAGGCCGATGTGCCCCCGGCCCTGATTCGCAAGGACTTGCGCCTGACCGTCGACAATCCCGAAGATCTGGCGGTATGCCGAATCATTTATGGCGTTTTCAAAAATTCGGCCCCGCGAATCTCCGTGCCTGAGGTCGTCAAATTCCTGGACGCCAATCCCCGGCTGATTGAAATGACGGCACCGTTTGCCGAGGCGGGCTACGCAACCATGTACCGCTGGGGCTGATCAAGATACCCATCCGCATAAAACCTGACCGGAAACGTAAATGAATAAAGTCACCAATTACGAGTTGTCCCGCCGATTTTCCGCCGAAGTGCATGACTACATCCCCGGCGGCGCCCACACTTATTCCAAGGGGGATGACCAGTTTCCCCTGAATGCACCCGCCGCCATCGTGCGCGGCAAGGGCGCGCATGTCTGGGATCTCGACGGCAATGAATTTATCGACTGCAGCATGGGCCTTACCTCGGTCTGCATCGGCCATGGCTATGAGCCCGTCGCCCAGGCGGTGTCCGATGCGGCCTTTCAGGGCACCAACTTCCAGCGCCCTGCTGTGATTGAACTGGACGCCGCCAAGCTTTTCCTCGAAACGGTGCAGTCTGGCGACATGGTCAAGTTCGCCAAGAACGGCTCCACGGTCACGACCGCGGCCGTCAAGCTTGCCCGCGCTTTCACTGGCCGCAACAGGGTTGCCATCGCGAAAGAGCACAATTTTTTCAGCTTCGACGACTGGTTCATCTCCACCACTCCCTGCGACTTTGGCATTCCGGCCCAGGTTCGCTCGATGACCGCCACCTTCAGCTACAACAACTACGCATCTGTCGAGGCCCTGCTTGCCGACAAAAACCATGACATCGCGTGCCTCATCATGGAACCCGTCAAGTTTGACCCGCCGGTCGATGATTTTTTGCACAAGGTGGCTGCGCTTTGCAAGGACCGGGGAGTACTGCTGATCCTCGACGAGATGATCTCCGGCTTCAAGTGGGACCTTCGAGGCGCCCACAACTACTACGGCGTGAAACCCGACATGGCGACCTGGGGCAAGGGGATTGCCAACGGTTTTTCAGCTTGCGCGTTGACCGGTCGCGCGGACATCATGGAGCTGGGCGGCATTCGCCGCGAAGGGGACGACAAGCTCTTCCTGATCTCCACAACGCATGGCGCGGAGACCATAGGCCTGGCGGCCATGATTGCCACCATACAAGCGTTCAAGCAGCACGACATGATCACCAGCAATTGGGCCAGAGGCGAGGCATTGAAGCTGCGCCTGGAGCAGGTCATTGGCAAGCATGGGCTCGGGAAATCGTTGCAGCTGCTGGGTTACCCTTGCCTTTTTGCGCTGGCCTGCCGCAATGCTGCGGGTGAGGCTGATGATGCCTTCCGCACCCTGATGCTGCAGGAAATGATCGCGCGCGGGATCCTGTTCCAGGGGCTTTTTTATCCGACCTGGTCGCACCAGCAGGCGGAGATGGATCTCCTTGTCATGGCGTTTGACGAGTCCTGCGCCGTCTACCGCAAAGCCGTCGACGCTGGAACCACCAGCCAGTTGTTGATTGGCCGGCCCGCGAAACCCGTTTTCCGCAAAAAAATCTAGCTGGCGGCCGAGTGGACGTTTTTTTTCGCACAGACGCTTCGGCCATCATGGGCTACGGCCATGTGATGCGTTGCCTGACCCTGGCCAGCGCCTTGCGCAAGCATGGATTGCAGTCCACGTTTGTGTGCAAACAGCATGCGGGAAATCTGAGCGAGCTTATTGAGGAGCGTGGGTTCGCCGTTGCCCGTCTTCCGGTGACGGAGACGGCTTCTTTCGCCTTGGAAAAGACGCACGCCGATTGGCTCGGATCGTCGCTGATGGAGGATGCCCGGCTGACCCGCGCCGCTATCGAGCAGGCGGGTGCGCGGCCGCAATGGCTGATTGTGGACCACTACGCGTTGGGCCATCAGTGGGAGACCCTTCTTCGCCCGGCGGTGGACCATTTGATGGCCATTGATGATCTTGCGGATCGCTTGCATGCTTGCGAGATATTGCTGGACCAGAATTTCTTCCTGAACCTGCAACAGCGTTACATCGACAAGACCCCCTCCGATTGCGCAATGTTGCTTGGCCCGAAATATGCGCTGCTCCAGCCTGTTTATGCGGAGCTTCATGCGCGTGCCGAGCCCAAGAGCACGGTGCGCCGGATATTCGTGTTCTTTGGAGGCGCCGATACGATGAATCTGACGGGGCGGGCGATCAGCGCCTTTCAGAAACTGGCGCGACCCGACATCCGGCTGGACGTTGTGATGCCGAATGGAAGCGTAAGGTACGAAGATGTTCGAAAACAAGTGGCGGGATACTCCAACATTTTCCTGCATGGTTCTTTGCCCTCGCTGGGTCCCCTGATGGCGACGGCCGATCTTGCGATCGGCGCCGGCGGGGCAACGGTTTGGGAGCGCTTATGCCTGGGCTTGCCTTCCGTGGTGATCGGTCTTGCCGAGAACCAAAAACCTGTTTGCCAAGATCTCGCAAGCGCGGGCCTCATCCGCTACCTTGGATTTCAGGACCAGGTGGATGAGGGTCTCATCTTCAGTGCATTGAGTGACATCATCGAATCGGAAGACATCTCCGAATGGTCTCGCCGGTGCCATGCCGTGTGCGACGGAGAGGGCGCGCAGCGGACGGCGGACCTGATGATTGCCCGAACTCTTCAATTGGCCGGCCGCGTCGTTGTTGCCCAAGGGAAAACAAATCATGAATGAGAAATTTGAGAAGCAAACGCTGGCGTCTGGATACGTGCAGGCAGTTCCTCGGCCCAAACAGGAAGAACTGGACACTTTTTACCGCGAAATCTACTACGGCGAAGGTGTTACCGCCACGTATCAAGCGTCCTACAGCGAGGATGAAATCCAGCAGAAGCGCTTGCGAGCGGATTGTGTCGTGGAGTTGCTTGCGCAGAACTGCCCGGGAAAAAACACTGTCGACTTCCTGGAGGTTGGCTGCGGCGAAGGCTTTGTCCTGAGCAGTGCGGCGGCGAGGGGATGGAATGTTTCGGGGGTTGACTATCAGTCGGCGCCGGTTGCGGCGTTCAACCCCGCCATGATCTCTCGCGTTGCGGCGACCGATCCCAATGTGTATTTGAATGACCTGATAGAAAAAGGCGTCAAAAAAGATGTTCTTGTTCTGCAGAATGTGCTGGAGCATGTTCTTCATCCCGAAGAGCTGTTGCGAAAGCTCCAGCAGTTGCTCACGGATGATGGCTGCCTTCTCGTTCAGGTGCCGAATGATTTCAGCGATCTTCAGGCACTCGCGGATCGGCAGGGGCGCATCAATCGCGACTATTGGTTCCTTCCCCCGCAGCACCTGAACTACTTCAATGAGAAAAATCTTCCGACGGTCGCACAAGCGTGTGGATTTGAGCTCGCCGACGGAATTTCAGATTTCCCAATTGAAATGTACCTCTGGGGCAATGCGGAAAACTATGTCACGGACAAAGCCAATGGCAAGTTTGCCCATCAGGCCAGGGTATCGCTGGATTTATTTTTTTCCAGAAACGGGCTTGATAAATACCTTCAGTTTTACCGCGCCGCATTTCAGATAGGTGTTGGGCGGAACATCTGTGCCGTTCTGAAGAAGCTCCCCCCGGGTGGTTGAGCCGGTGTTTGAATGACCGGAGGTACATGATGCGCATCGCTCTACTTGGCGACATACACGGCAACAGCTTTGCGCTCAAGGCCGTGCTTGACGCCGCGCGGGTGGCGCGCGTGGAGAAGTTGCTGATTACGGGGGACTTCGTCGGATACTATTTTTGGCCCAGGGAAGTCATGGACATGCTGCGCGACTGGGACATCGCGGCGGTGCGCGGTAATCACGAGGACATGCTGATTGATGCCTTGAGTGCGCCGGCCTCTCTTGAAAAAATCAACGCCACTTACGGCTCGGGGGTGAACAGGGCGATTGAGACATTGACGCCGGCCCAGCTTGATTGGCTATGCCATCTGCCGCACCCCAGTTCTTTCGAGTTTGACGGAAAATCGTTGCTGCTTTGCCATGGCTCTCCGTGGGATGTGAACCAATACGTCTATCCGGACGCGAAAGCAGATCTTCTCGACAGTTGCGCTGAGCCAGGCTATGACTGGGTTGTGATGGGGCATACCCACTACCCCATGGTGGAGAGAGTCGGAAAGACGGTGTTGGTCAACCCCGGCTCCGTGGGGCAGCCGCGCAACAGGATTCCCGCGGCGCACTGGGCGTTGCTGGATACCGCGTCGCAGGAACTTATGCTCATGACCGCGCCTTATGATGCCTCTCCCGTGGTGGCACTGGCCGCCCAGCGGCATCCCGAGCTTCCCTACCTGGCAAATGTGCTTTTGGGAAAGCGCTAGCCGACGCACGCAGCAGTGGCTCAGATATTGCGAAAATTGGACCTCATGAGAAAAAATGTATTGATCACGGCGATCGGCGGAGATATTGCCCAAGGCATTGCGGCCATCCTCCGGCAGTCATTCCCCGATTGGCGCCTCACCGGCATCGACGTGCATTCGCGGCATGCGGGGAGCCTGTTTGTCGACCGCTTTCATGAGGCTCCCAGGGCGTCTGACCCCGCTTACGAAGATGCGCTGAAGACGATCGTGAGCCGGCATGCCATTGATCTGGTGATTCCCATGTCCGAGGCTGAATTGCAGCTTCTGGCGTCCAGGGGCCATAGCAAGATCGGCGGAGCCTCATTGCTGATGGCCAATCGCCTCGCGATAGAGGTCGGCGCTGATAAATTGAAGACCGCACAGTTTCTTGCTTCCATCGGTGTGCCTGCGCCATGGACCGACCTGGCTGAGAACTTTTTGCCTCAAAAAAACTTGCCTTGTATTTTCAAGCCGAGACGGGGGGCAGGGTCCAAGGCCGTCTTTCGGTGCGAGACAGCGGAAGAGGTGGAGTTTTACCGCCACCGGCATGCCGACGCCATCGTCCAGGAGTTGCTGTTACCAGCGGACCAGGAAGTCACCTGCGGCGTATTTCGAACCAGCGAGGGGCGTATTGCCGTTCTGCAGTTGCTGAGAACACTGACGGGCGGATTTACCGGCTGGGCTCAGGTGATTGATGAGCCAGAGGTTTTTTCGCAGTGTTCCAGGCTCGCCGAAGCCATCGGCCTGCGCGGTTCAATCAATGTCCAGCTTCGGATTACAGAAAATGGCCCGCGGATTTTCGAGATCAATCCCCGTTTTTCATCCACGGTGTTGATGCGCCATCAGATGGGTTTTTGTGACCTGGTTTGGTCCATCCAGGACTTGATGGAGGAGGACTTGCATCTTTTTTCACCGAGAGCCGGCACCACCGCCGTCCGCCTGCAGGGAGCGCAGGTGCTCAAACCTCATACATTGGAACAAGCATGACGATACAAATCCTTGACAGAAAAATCGGCGCGGGCTTTGCGCCTTTCATCATTGCGGAGATGTCGGGCAACCACAACCAGTCGCTGGACCGCGCACTGGAAATTGTGGAGGCCGCCGCAAAGACGGGTGCGCACGCACTGAAAATCCAGACCTATACGCCCGACACGATGACGCTGGACATCGATGAGCGGGAGTTTCACATCAGCGATCCCAAAAGCCTGTGGGAAGGGGCGTCGCTGTACAAGCTGTATGGCCAGGCGTACACGCCCTGGGAGTGGCACAAGCCTATCTTCGACAGGGCTCTCGAGCTCGGGATGATTCCCTTCAGCACGCCTTTCGATGATTCCGCCGTCGATTTTCTCGAAAGCCTCGATGTCTGCTGCTACAAGATCGCTTCATTCGAAAACACGGACCTGCCCTTGATTCGCCGGGTGGCTGCTACCGGCAAGCCCTTGATTATTTCAACGGGGATGGCGACAGTGGCGGAGATCGACGAGACGGTTCGCGCAGCGCGCGGAGCGGGCTGCAAGGACCTGATACTCCTGAAGTGCACGAGCACCTATCCGGCCACACCGGAGAACACCAACATAACGACCATCCCGCATATGCGTCAACTGTTTGGCTGTGAGGTGGGCTTGTCGGACCACACGATGGGGGTGGCTGTTTCGGTGGCCAGCGTCGCCTTGGGCGCGACGGTGATTGAAAAGCACTTCACCCTCAATCGCGCCGACGGTGGCGTGGACAGCAGCTTTTCCATGGAGCCCGCGGAGATGGCGCAGCTTGTGACCGAGTCCGCACGGGCGTGGCAGTCGCTCGGGAAAGTCAGTTATGGACCGACCGAAGCCGAAAAGAAGTCTCTGCAATTCCGTCGATCCTTGTATGTGGTGCGTGACATGAAGGCCGGTGAGACCTTGACACCGGACAATGTCAGGGCCATTCGCCCAGGGCTCGGGCTGCCTCCCAAGTACCTCGAAGTCCTGATGGGAAAAACCATCAAGCGGGACGCTGCCCGGGGAACGCCATTGCAATGGGATCTCCTCAAGTGAGTGTTGCCGGATCTCCGGTGGTGATTGAAACTGCCCGTTTTTTTCTGCGTGAGTTGACGGTTGACGATGTATCCACCAGGTATCTCGGCTGGCTAAGCGATTCGGCGGCCAAAAAATGGATAGCCACCGCGGAGTCCACACGCGGGCTTGCGGACCTGCGTGAATATGTGCGGCAACGCGTTGGCCGCGAAGATGTGCTTTTTCTTGGAATTTTTTCCAAGGCCGACGATCTCCATATCGGCAACATCAAGTATGAACCTCTCCTCCAGGATGAGGGCCGCGCCGAGCTGGGTGTCCTGATCGGTGATCCGGCCTTCCGTGGAAAGCATGTTTTTGCCGAGGTATTGGCGGCCAGTGCCGCCTGGCTGAAGCTTCATCGGCGGATCGAGCGGATTTACCTGGGCGTTGAGCGCGAAAACCTGCCGGCTGTGAATGCCTACCGGAATGCTGGTTTTGTCGCGGACCCCTCTTTGCAACCAGCAAACACTCCGGGTGTTGTGCGGATGGTGCTGCATGTTTAGGCCGTCTCCGCGTTGCTGTTTCATGCAAGGGTTGGTTGCGGCATGAGAATCCCCGGACTGGATGGCCTTCTCCGCAAGCATGCGCGCGCACGTTTGAGGCATTTGATGCGAGGGTATCGGGTGTTGAAAAAGACGGGCACCCTGAGGCGGATCGCGGCCGTCAAGGAGGCCTTGACGGCGACACCGATTTTTGCGACCGAGGGCAATCCGGAGATTTTTTCCGGCCTGGACGGAAAGGCCGCTGAAATTGCGGTGCGGCAGTTTGTGCTGGTGCGATTTGTTGGCGTCGGCCTGGCGTCCGCGCTGCTAAGTTCGGTCGGAAAACACGATGCGCCCATTGCCTATCCGTTACCCGGCGCATGGCGCAAGGTTCTGCGTGAGCACGGGTTTGAGGTGGACGAAGGCCGATCCGCGTTCCTGTGGGCAGGTGTTGTCGCCCTGCACTTCGCGAGTGGCATTTTCGTCGCGTTCAAGCTTGCGCTGGCTGATGCCCGGTCCCTGATACGGCCCGCAAAAGCAAGCCCGAAAAACCACGCCTATTTTGATGCGCTGGGCTCCGGAAACCTCCCGCCCGTCGGCGGGCGCGGTGAGAAAAACGACATCGTGAGCTGGTACCTTCATTGGCCGGGACGGGCCCCGGGGCTGGACGCGGTCTACCACAACGTTCTCACGGCCGGTGCGCGGGAGTCGGACGGGGTGGAAGTCGTTCCGGTTTCCTCACCGTTCCTTCCCTTCGCCGACCTGGCCTTGTTGATGGGCTTTCTGGGCGCGAGCATCGTTGCCATTGGGAAAGCCTTCTTTGGCTCGATGGCGGGGCGCTGGTGGCTTTCGATGATGTTGGGCGAGACCGTCAAAGCGGCCCACATACGCGTGCAAAATCCCGCGCTGCTGGCCCGGGACTATCTTTTCCACAATTCGAACTGGATTTACCGCCCGCTATGGACCTACGAGGCGGAGCGCCAGGGCGCAAGAATACTTTTCTACTTTTATTCCACGAATATCGAGCAGTTCAAGCAATCCGGGGTTTATCCGGAACCCTTGTACGGCTGGCGGACAATGACCTGGTCGAAATACCTGGTCTGGGATGACTACCAGGAGGCCTTCCTCCGGCGCGCGGTGGGCGATGCTCCTGACGTCATTGTTGTCGGGTCCATCAATTTCCACTCGGGGGTACCGGCATCACTGGATCTGCCGGCTTGCAGTATTGCTGTGTTTGATGTGCAGCCCATGCGCGACGCGGTGTATCAACCGCTGGGCCTTGATATCGAATACTACGTTCCGCGGAACGCGAGCAAATTCCTGACGGATATCCAGGAGGCAACCCGGATGGCAGAAAAAGTCATGGTGTTCAAACGCAAGCGTGATGTGGGAACCCGCGTGCACCCAGCCTATGAGCGCACCATAAACTGCTTGAGTGAAACTTCGAATTATCTGGAGATTGATTCGGATACTTCAGCTAGCGCGCTTATCGAGAAATGCCAGGCGGTTGTCTCGACGCCGTTTACCTCCACAGCCCTGATTGGGCGGGAACTCGGAAAACCATCGATCTACTATGATCCGTACGGCATTTGCGAAAAAGACGACCGTGCGGCGCACGGTATTCCCATTTTGTCGGGGCAGGAAGAACTGCAAGACTGGCTGTCAGCATTGTCCTCATGACAATCTTCCAGAAGGTATAGACAAGGAAAACGTTTCCGATGCCGAATCAAGACCAAACCCATTCTTCGCCGGTCACAGGCGAGCATAACTTTATGAATTCAATAAAACTGGGTGCCAAGCAGGCCATCGCGTTTCCCCTGCGACTACTTCATTTGGCCGCTGTCCTATACATCTGGGTTCTGTCCAAGATACGGCCTCATTTTGGGTACCTGTGGATTGATTTTCAATCACAGAAGATTTCTCAAATGGTTAGAGAGGTTATTCATGCCAGTGGCGGCAAAAACTACCCTTTCAAATTCCATACGCCGAACTATCTTTGCGAAATTCGTGCAACGACGTTTTCTACCAAGGAGCCAGAAACGCTAGCCTGGATTGATGAGTATGGCGGTGAGGGTGCATTTTTCGACATTGGGGCGAATGTCGGGCTTTACTCCGCTTATTTCGGTTCAACCAAGCCCGGTAACGTATACGCATTTGAACCATCCGTTTTCAACCTGGCATTGCTGGTCAAAAATTTGAATGCAAATGGCCTCGAAAAGAAAGTGAAGGTGATTTCCACGCCTCTCACGGAAACGAACCAGTTTGCCGATTTCACGCTTTCGTCTACCCAGGAAGGCGGCGCCTTATCGGCCTTTGGGGTGGATTATGGTTACGACGGCAAACTTCTCTCCAAGGTCAGTTCATATCAAACCCTGGGGTTCTCGCTCGATTTTTTATTCGAGTGCGGAGTGCTTTCCGAATGCCCGGAAATGATAAAGATAGATGTAGATGGCATTGAGCATTTAATATTGAGGGGGGGCGTTAAAACGATTTCAAACCCCCAGTGCAAGACGGTACTTGTGGAGGTCTTGCATGATTTCGGAGCTCAAAAGCAAGAGGTTTTCGAGATTCTCACGCGCTGCGGCTTTGAACTGTCGGAGGGATCGGCCACCACCTCTCCCGTCAGTGAGCCCAAGACCGGAAGCATTAACCAAATCTGGATAAAGCGAAGTTTGGGTACACCCACTCAACAGGCCGGTTGACGTGTTGTGTTTTCTGGAAATTTGAATGTGCGTCTGCTTCCATATGCAGCGCTCATCCTGTCAGTTTCACGAATCAAAGAATCCGAGGTTTCACGTTCATGGTAGTGCCTTGCCCGATATGCCGTAGCAGCAACACGCGCAATATGGCGAGATTTCGCTATGAGAATCCGATTTTCTCGGAATGCTCATTGGCTATCTGTGAAGACTGCGAAATGATATTTGCTTCGCCCATGCCAAGTGACGCTGCGCTTTTGGCGTACAACGAAAATTATTTTTCCGCCGCGCACGGAGGCCAGCCTACGAACAAGCTGGCGATTGCATTTTTTACCGGAATTGCCCGCATTCGGCACGCATTTGTGAATCGCTTTCTTGGGAAGCATCAAATCACCGTTAATAAGGTGCTGGAGGTGGGGCCTGGTCCGGGGCTTTTTGCGCGTAGTTGGCTGCAGGACATGCCTCAGAGCAGTTATTTTGCAGTCGAGACAGATGAAGGTTGCCACCAAGCCCTCGGAGAGCTGGGCGTGCAGATCGTCGGTCTCGCCGAGCCTCCCTCGGTCGATATGGTGGTCATGTCTCATGTGCTGGAGCATGTTTCCGATCCGGTGGGCTTTGTCCGGGCCGCGACCCGCGGCCTCAGATCGGGAGGGGCGCTATTTATTGAGGTTCCCTGCCGGGACTGGGAGCACAAGGCTCTTGATGAGCCGCACATCCTCTTCTTCGACAAAATCCCAATGCGCCGTTTGCTGGATGACCTGGGTTTCACTGATATTGAAATCGCGTACTACGGCCAAACAATTTCCCAGCTGAAAAGCGAGTCAAAGCTTCATTCAATCCTGATGAGGATTCGCAGCAAGCTGATAAGTTGGGGCGTTGTCGCTCCGTTCGCGGCCACGGCCGGCATGGAGACGCTTGTCGATCCGCTGGAGCGCGCCATGGTGGGGCCTTACGATGCGCATCGCGAGTCTACGGAGCCTGCCTGGTGGCTCAGGGCTGTCGCGCGGAAGATATAGGCGTTCATATGTCTTATTACCCCATACTCAAAGCTCCTGGTGCGCAGGGCTGGGTGACCTTGTGCAATTTCTCCCCAAATAACTGGGAAGCCAGCCGGCGCCAGCAACAATTCATCAACGTAACCTGGGCTTCCAACGGTGTTTGGACAAGCAAAAACCTCGGTGTTCTTGAGCCGGGCGCGTTGCGAACGATCACCGCCGGCGATGTTGCAGATGTGGTTCCTGCTGATGCACTCGCGCTGCTGTCGCTGACTCGCACACCACCACCGGCGGAAAGTGAGATATTGCCCAAACTTGACGCTGCGCAGACAAGTGTGCCTGCCTGGCGGGCAACGCTGGGGTTGTCGACTCCAGAGGCTCAAACCAGCTACCAGGGCGAACTGGATCCTTTCCCTCCCCAAGGCTCGCTGCTGACGTTTGGACCTTTTTTGCAGTTCGGCGAGGGCATCCAGAATCATTTGATTCTGCTGAATGTTGAAAACTCCCCCGCAAGCAGGCAGGCTGAACTGGAAATCTACGACGCAGCCGGGCTCAAGCTCAAGGGCAAATTTCCTGTTCGCAGCAACACGGCCAATAGTGTTGCACTGGATGGGCTTGGTTTTGAGCCGGGTGACCTGCCGCTGTTTATCTGCCGCGGCATGGCTGCCATTCCCCTTTATTTTTCGAGTGCAATGGACGGCGCCTATCTCAGCCTGGAGCACACCCACCCGCCGGCGTCACTGGTTGTCCATGGGCGGCGTTGGGAAGCTCAAAAGCTGCTGAAAAATCGCTGGTTCGCCAAGGTCGCACCATGATTGCGCAGAAGATCCAACGCCTCAGGCGCGCCATCTGGACATGGAAGCAGCCATTAACACGCTTTCCAGCTCCGGCGGCCGACCCTATCAGTGACCTGTTTGTGTGGCGCAGCTCGGATGAATGGGAGACCTTCTTTGAGTTGATCGACATCCCCTCCTTGTTTGAGGACGGTCAGGGCCAGCAGCACGTGACCTTGGCATTCTTCGACGCGACTGGGCGCCAGGTTTTGGAGCAAAAAGTGAACCTGCAGGCTAATTGCCGGCAGACCCTGGATATTTCATCCATGGTGGGACGAAGCCACGGTGAAACGGGGACCTTCGCTGTTTTTCACTCTACAACGCCTTCCGGCGTCACAAAACTAGGGTCTTTTCTGGCAGAGCGTGGCTATGTCAGTTACCGCTATCATGGCGCCCCCTTAAGGGCTTACGTTCATGGCAACCTTGACGCGATTTCGCAGGGCGCAGACGGTGTCCTGCAATTGCTGGGAGGGAGGAGCTTCCTGAGCCGTGAATACAGCCTCCAGCACGAACTCCAGCCGGGCGTTGTGTACGAACTTGGCATGGTTAATCCGACCGCCGGCGCGCAGCGCTGCGTTTGTAAGCTGATTTCAATCCGTAGCGGTAAGATAATGGGTGTTCAACCGGTGAACTTGGCTCCCGGCGGAATTCAGCTGGTTCCTGTTCGCGCCGACAAATCAGAGCCGGTGAGGTTGGTCATCCAAAGTCACCTCGTCATGGCCCGGCCCCTCGTGTTTCGTATTCAAAATCTCAAACTGGATGTTTTTCATGGTTAACAAAATAATCGAAGTTGGCTACGGCAAAGTCAACAAGGTCAAGATCGGCGACAAGCTGCCTTTGGCTTTCATTGGCGGCCCGTGCGCGATCGAAAGCCGTGATCACGCCTTCATGATGGCCGAGGCCATCGGGAAAATCTGCCAGAAGGTCGGCATTTCCTGGATCTACAAGTCCTGCTATGACAAGGACTGCCGCTCCGCCCCTGACAGCTACCACGGCCTGGGTGTGGACGACGGCCTGCGCATTCTGGCGGACATCCGCGACGAGTTCGGCATTCCGGTCGTTTCCGACTTTTCCGATCCCGCGTGGGGGCCTGCCACCGGCGAGGTCTGCGACATGGTGCAGGTACCGGCCTATCTGTGCCGCCAGACCTCGATCCTGCGCGCTGCAGCCTTGACCAAGCGCCCCATTCACCTGAAAAAGGGCCAGTTCATGAGCCCCTGGAACATGAAGAACTCGGTCCGCAAGATCGAGGCCGCGGGCAACCACCAGGTGCTGCTGGCCGACCGCGGCACCTTCTTCGGCTACAACATGCTGGTCAACGACTTCACCTGTTTCCCGATCATGGCCAAAACAGGCTACCCGGTCTGCTTTGACGCGACGCATTCAATCCAGCTGCCTACTTCCATGGGCAATATTTCCGGCGGCCAGCGTGAGTTCATCCCTTACCTCGTGCGTGCCGCGGCTGCTTGCGGTATCAATGCCCTGTTCATGGAAACCCACAACGATCCGGACAACGCAATGTCGGACGCGAATACCGTCATGAACATCAAACACCTTGAAAATGTACTGAGCCAGGCCAAGGCCGCTCATGAGTTCCGTCTTGAAATGTTGGAAAAATTTGGAGAAGACAATGTCCACCCAGAAAAATAAGGCCATGCTGGTCAGCGAAGTGATGATGGGCCTGGACCGCGTGCCCGTTATCAAAGAGGCCGTGATCCTCAAGGAAGCCCTGGAAGAAATGGGCCGATCGCGCCTCGGTATTGTTTGTATCGTCAATGGCGACAACAAACTTCTGGGCATCCTGACGGATGGCGACATTCGCCGCAAGCTGCTCAAGGTGCAAAAGCCCTTTTCCGCGTTTTTCGTGGATGACGCGCTTGACCATGCGATCCTCGCGCCCATGACCACCAAGCCGGGCGACACCCTTGTCCACGCGGTGGACGTCATGGAGCAAAAGCAGATCTGGGACTTGCCGGTGGTCGATGACAAGGGCTTGCTTGTTGGCCTGTTGCACCTGCATCCCGCGGTTCAGGCGCTTCTGGACACCCGGAGCTAAGCCGCTCCCAGGTTTGTGCTTCACCGGCAGGATGGCTGCCGCTAACTTCACGACGTTTTATGAACAAAATATTTGAGCAGCGCGCCGCGCTGAAGCAGAAACTGCGGAACCGCGAACGTTTGTTCGCGGGCTGGGTTTCTTACTCGCATCCCTCGATTACCGAGACCTTCGCCCGCGCGGGTTTTGATTTCATGTTCATCGACATGGAGCACTCGACCATTTCACTGGAGCAGGGCCAGCGCATCATCGCCGCAAGCCAGAGCGAAGGCGTGCCTTGCATACCCCGCCCCGTCTCTCATTCCAACGATTACCTCAAGCCCCTGCTCGAATCGGGCGCTGACGGAATGCTGGTGCAGATGGTTGAAACCGCCGACCAGGTGCGGGCGCTGATCCGCGACGTGAAGTATCCGCCCATGGGCCGCCGCACCTATGGGGTCAACCGGGCGCAAGCCTACGGCTTTGACTTCGACGAATACATCCAGAACTGGAACAAGACATCCACCTTCATGCTCCAGGTGGAATCCATCAAGGGCGTGGAAAATATTGAAGAGCTGCTCGCGTTCGACGAGGTCGATGGCGTCATGATAGGCCCGCTCGACATCGCGGGCTCCCTGGGAGTTCCCGGGCAGACGACCCATCCGCTCGTCATCGAAGCCTCACGCAAGGTCATCCAGGCTTGCGAGCGCCATGGCAAAAGCTGCGGCACGCAGGTGGCGGACGCCAACCCCGCCACGGTGAAGTTTGTTTTTGACCTGGGCTACAACTACGCCATCTTGGGTTCCGACCTCTTTGTGCTCTGGAAATGGGCAGTACAAATGCAGGACCTGATGAAGACGATGCGTTAATCGATTGACAACCAATGAATACCTACCTTAACCAACTTTTTAACCTTGAAGGCCGTGTTGCCGCCGTGACCGGCGCGGGCGGCCACCTGTGCAGCGAAATGGCGCGCGGATTTGCCCGTGCAGGCTGCGCAGTGGCGGTGCTTGATCTTCGTCTTGAAAAAGCCCAGGCCGTCGAGGCCGAGCTCAAGGCCGAAGGTTTTGACAAGGTGATGGCGCTGGCCATCGATGTCTCCAAGAAGGAACAGCATGTCGCCGCACTGGACGCCATCGTGGCGAAGTTCGGCCAGCTGGACATTCTGGTCAACGGTGCCGGCACCAATGGCCCCACCCCCTTCCTCGACCTCTCGCTCGACGAGTGGTATTCCATCCTCGATTCCCAGCTCACGGGCACCTTTCTCGGTTGCCAGGTGTTCGGCGCCTATATGCTCAAACAGGGCAAGGGTTCCATCATCAACATTTCGTCGGCTTCCGCAGGCCCCCCGCTTTCCAAGGCCTTCACGTATTCCATCGCCAAAGCCGGCATCCTGAACCTGACCCAGAACCTGGGCCGCGAATGGGGTACCAAAGGCGTGCGAGTCAATGCATTGCGCCCGGGCTTTCTGCCCACTGACTGGAATCGCAAGAATTTCATCACGCCGGAGCGCGAGGCGGCGATCCTCGGGCACACCCCCATGGCCCGTTTCGGGCAACCGGTTGAGCTGCTGGGGGCCACCCTTTGGCTTGCTTCCGACGCCGCGAGTTTTGTCACCGGCGCGGAAGTCGCCGTTGACGGCGGCTTCTCCTGCATGACCATCTAGGCGGCAGGCGTTTCAACATTTTCGAGAACCGGGTTCTCCCGGCCAGCACCATGAGCAAAAAGACAGTTGTCATCACCGGCGGCAATCGCGGGATTGGTTTGAGCATCACCGAAGCGTTTGTTGACGCCGGTTATGCGGTATTTGTGGGCGCACGCCAGGAAGCCGGGCTTGCCGAACGCTTCGGCAACAAGGTGGTTTTTGTGCCCACCGATGTGCGTGACGAAGCGGCCCATGTGAAGCTGGTCAAAACAGCGCTTGACGCGACGGGACGTCTGGACGCCTTTGTCAATAACGCAGGCTATTCGGAATGGCGGCCCATCGCCGAGATCGATAACGCTTTCCTCGATGACATCATCGCCACCAACCTCAAAGGCGCCTTCTGGGGCTGCAAGGCCGCAGTCGCGGCCATGGGAGACGGCGGCAGCATTGTCAATATTTCCAGCATTGCCAGCAAGCGCGGCAGCCCCAACAACTCGGCTTATTCGGCCACGAAATTCGCGATGAACGGGCTCACGCAGTCGCTCGCCAAGGAAGTGGGTCCGCGCGGGATACGCGTCAACGGCGTTTGCCCGGTGCTGATTCCTACCGATGGATTGCTGGAAGCGCTGAAGAGCCCGCATGGGCCTGCCAAAGGTGATGGCGCGGGCTTTATCGCGAAATTTGCGGTGGACAATGCGGCGCTCAAACGCCTGCCCACCGGCCCAGAGGTCGCCGCCATGTGCCTGTTCCTTGCTTCCGACGCCGCATCCGCCGTGACCGCGCAGAACATCAACGTCGATTGCGGCGTGTTTCCCCAGTAAGCCAGGCGCCACGTATGAAAATTGTTGCGGTGATTCCGGCCCACATGGCCTCCGTCCGGTTCCCGGGAAAGATCTTGTTTCCTTTCCATGGGCTTCCCATGATCGAACATGTCCGCCGGCGAGCTCTGCTTTCCCGGGCCGTCTCCGACGTCATCGTGGCCACTTGCGACGAAGACATCGCGTCCACGATCAGGGGCTTTGGCGGTAAGGTTGTCATGACAGCCGACACCCACAAAAACGGAACAACCCGTGTGGCGGAGGCGGTCAAGGACGTCGATTGCACCCATGTGATCCTGCTCCAGGGTGATGAGCCCCTGCTTTTGCCCCGTCACGTGGACGCGCTGGCGGACGCCATGCGGGCCAATCCCGGTGGCGATGCCTGGAATGCCACGGGCCCGATCGAAAGCGCGGAGGAGCTTGACCGCCATTCATTTGTGAAGTGCGCCGTTTCGCAGTCCGGGCGCATCATGCACTGCTTCCGCCGAACGCCCGGTTACAGCAGCTTCGAGCAGCAGCAGGCTTTTGTGCGCAAGATTCTCGGGATCATCGCTTACCGCAAGGATTTCCTGATGAAGGTGACCACCTTGCCGAGCGCGCCTGTGGAGCTGGCTGAGTTCATCGAGCAGATGCGCATCCTGGAAAACGACTACAGCCTGCAATCGGTGCCGGTGGTACCAAGCCTTCCATCCGTCAACGAGCCTCATGAGGCGGATGTCGTGCTCGAGTACATCCGGCAGGACCCGGAGCAAAAAGCCCTTCTCGAAAAAATATCAGGGCAGGTCTGAACGGCCTGCGGGTCTTCCAGGGAGGACGGACCTTGAACGAAGAACAGTACAGGCAGGTATGTGAGGCCTGCGACCGGGTGCTGGAGATGCCGGGATCGACGCTGGAGCGCATGTCGATACCGTGGCTGCATGTTCTTCGCGAACATCCATCTTTTCTCGAAGGCTATGAAGGGCTGTTCGCGGCTTCAACCGCCCTGAGCCGTGTCGCCAAAGCCATCGCGGTAAAAACCCGAAGTTCCGCTGGATGGCTCCGCCAGCTGTGGAGAGCTCTGAGGTCCGATGGTGAGCCATGGAAGGCGTCACAGGCACTGTCGGGGCCTGTGGATGTCCTGTTCGTCTCCCATTTGCTCAACGGCGCGGACGCGGGAAAAGCAGTTGATTTCTATTTTGGCAATCTGCCGGAGCTCCTCCAGGCGGAGGGCCGCCGGGTTGTGGTCGCGTTGATTGACCACACCGCCACTCCAGACAGGTCGCGCGTGCAGCGCTGGGACGCAAGTGCGTGCCCGCGAGTATTGCTCTCCAACACACTGGGTCTTTCGGGCGATCTCTCCCTTTGGCGTCGGTTAAGGAGGGAGTCGTCGCGCCTGGCATCGCTTTCCAGGCGAGAGTCCCCCGGCTTTCTGAAGAAAGTGTTTGCGCGCGCCTCGCTTGAGGCCATGTCGGGCGGTGCAAGGGCCACACTGCGAATGTCTGTGCAAGTCAGCCGCCTGGTCGCATCGATCCAGCCAAAATTGATGATCGTGACCTACGAGGGGCATGCGTGGGAACGCGCGGTTTTTGCCGCCGCACGCGAGGTATCGGCGGGCATGCAGTGTGTTGGCTATCAACACGCGGCGATCTTCAGGTTGCAGCATGGCGCGTTGCGAAAGCTTGGACCTGCATTTGATCCCGATCTGATCCTGACGGCCGGATCCGTGTCCAAAGGGCAAATCGAAAGCTCCTTGAAGGCGCAGGGCATTCCCGTGCGCGTTTTAGGATCCAACCGCGCCTTTGCTGGCCCGGAAAGAGCTGAAGCCGGTGGCTCCGGGAGAGGTGATGACTTTGATCTCCAACCTGTCGCCGCAGGCAAGGCTTGCCTGGTATTGCCCGAAGGGATCATCAGCGAGTGTCTTCTCCTCTTTGAGTTTTCCTTGAGCTGTGCGGAGCTGATGCCGAATATGCGCTTCATCTGGCGGCTTCATCCCTTGGTGAGGTTTGAGAGCCTGATGGCTCAAAACCCCAAATTCCGGAAACTGCCGCGGAACGTCGAGTTGTCAACGGCCACGATAGAAGATGACATTGCGCGTGCCGCTTATGCACTTTACAGAGGCAGCACGGCGATAGTGAAGGCCGTGTGCGCCAATGTGCGGCCTGTTTACCTCGCGCTTCCCGGTGAAATGACTATCGACCCTCTATACCAACTCGGCAGTTGGCGAGAGAGTGTGACAAATCCGGAGCAGTTCTCCTCTATCGTTCACAGAGACCCGATGGAAGCTGGCGAATCAGAAGGGCACACCTTGGCAGTTCGGTATTGTGGTAATTTTTACATGCCAATTGACCCCTCCGTCGTGATAAACATCCTGCAACCTGAGGAGAAGAGTTGACGAGAGTCCCGGTCGGCGTAGCCGCCCGCTGAACTTTAAATCCAATACTTGCGAGGTAGTCGATTACATTCCCCATTGCCGTTAGTCCTGCTCCCACTAGAACCCGAGGCAGTTATCCCATGCACTTAGAAAAAATTACAAAAATAATAAATTTGCCCATCGACTTTTCCCGCCTGACGGCGGGAATTTTCTTGCTTCACGGTCTGGTATTTCTGGCTGGGTATCTCATTCTGGGAGCGTCCCCTTTCATCAGTGGCTTATCCGTCTTCCTGGTCCTTGTGCTGGATCTGGTCTTCTGCCTCGCGTTGATCACCAGCAGTGAGCGCACTGCCGCGCATATTTTGGTGCTGGCCTGGTTCCTGATTATTTTTTCCCTTGTCAGGCTGGCCGCCTTGCTATTGCTTCCTCCGGTCACGTTGGAGTTTTTGACATCTGACGGGTTGACCGGGGATGAGATTTCGCGAGGCATGCTGCTGTACGTTGGCGGCTCAATTGCAATGCTGTTAGGCATTTACGCCGCAGACCGGCTGTTGCCACGGAGGCAGACACCTCTGAATCTTGCCGCGAGAGTGTTTTCGCTATGGTCGATCACCGGCTATTGGCTGGTGACCTATCTTGTTGCCTACTATGTGCGCGTTTACCTCGGCGTCACAATTTTCGGATCGCCCGAGCATTGGGGCAACCGGATGGCGTGGGTGGGCATTATTTTTGATACGGATGTGGCTTTGCTGGTGACCATTTGCTGGCTGGCTATCAAGTGGCGGGAAAAAAGCCTGACCAAATCCCAGATGGTTCATGCGGGACTTCTGATATTTCTATGGCTGTTATTTTCAATTGTGATCGGCTCGAGAGGGGGGCCTCTCCGGATACTGATATTCCTATTCTTCGCAGGACTCGCTGTCAATCCGCGCTTCAAGTTCAGTGTGCTCAGATTGGCCGTTCTGA
Organism: Polaromonas sp. P1_F2; assembly: GCF_056405735.1. Taxonomy (NCBI): domain Bacteria; kingdom Pseudomonadati; phylum Pseudomonadota; class Betaproteobacteria; order Burkholderiales; family Comamonadaceae; genus Polaromonas; species Polaromonas sp. P1_F2. The sequence continues at coordinate 38,725 of NZ_JBFUBN010000003.1, forward strand.
TCGCCAGTTTTTTTGTGCTCAATTCGGCGGTGTATGCGATGGGAACAATATTCAGGCACTACAAGATCGGTGACATCAGTTTTTCGCAGGCTATTAATGACTACAAGCTCAGTTACCTGAACCCCAAGCTCATGGATTGGGCCAACCTCGGGCAGATATCTGATCTTCGGAAAAAGTACTACAAGTCCGAGGCCGTCATCGAACTTGGGAACAAGTTGAGGCCCACGGTGACAAGACTGTCCTTGATTGACTACTCTTTCACAATATTTTCGAAGGTCCCGAATGAGGAAGTCCTCGACTCCTACATTCGCAGCTCACATGCGCTCAAAAATTTTGCCAATAATCTGGTGCCCGGCGAAATTTTCGACGAGGCCATCGTTAATACCTCGCGCGTTTTCCCAATGGCGTATCGAGGACATACTTTCGACGCGATAAGCAAAGCGTATATGTCCGAGCCTTGGACGATCTGGGGGATGGCCTGGATCCTGGGTAAATACTGGGGGGGCATCATTTTGTTTGGCGTGGCATTTGGTATTCAGGCGTTCCTTTCCGTGGTGAGTGGGCGATCCAGGAATTACGCGGTCTACGTGCGGTGTGTATATCTCGTGACGGTGATAAGCACCGGGTACATGATGTTCGGTATTGATCATGAGCTTTCGTTCATCGCGCATTTTTCTGTTTCCTGTCTTGTTGCGTGCGGGTTGCTTGAGTTGTTTGATTTCATTGGCAGGAAAATCTGGCTGGCAAAGACTTCGGTATTAACCGTCAAGGACTCTCATCCTCAGGCGCCACGTCATAAGCTATGAGCGACGAGCAATCGATCACCGTAGTTATTGCAACCTTGGGCGGAGAGTCGCTGAGACCCACTATTGAGCGCCTGAACCGTGGTTCGATAAGGCCCGCGGAAATTCTGGTTTGCATTCCCGAGCGGGAAGCATCCGTTATGGCTCCCCTGGTATTTGACAATGTCAGGGTTGTGCCGACGCCATGCCGGGGCCAGGTCGCGCAGCGAGCTTTCGGCTTTCAGAAGGCGAAATATGGCTTCGTCATGCAGCTGGATGACGACATGTTTGTGGATCCTCAATGCCTTGAGCGCCTGCTGGCGGTGTTGGTGCAATTGCCCGATTGCGCTGCGGCTCCAGCCCTTGTCAATGTCGAGACCAATGAGTCTGTGTACAAAAAACCAGCCAGTGGAGCGCTGGTGGGGGCGATCTACTATTGGTTGATGAATGGGCGCAAAGGCTACCGCGAGGGTGAAATCGAAAAATCAGGCAGCCCGGTGGGGGTTGACCCCGCGCGGCGCGGCATGGCGCAGTACGAGGTGGAGTGGCTGGCTGGCGGGTGTGTGCTGCATCGCAAGGAGAACCTGGTACTGGAAAACTTTTACCCGTTTACGGGCAAGGCATTTTCCGAGGACATCATTCATTCTTTTTTGCTGCGGCAACGAAACATCCGGCTGCTTGTTGTCCCCCAGGCCCGCTGCGGTCTTGAACTGGTTTCTCCCGTTGACAGTGGCTGGAAGGCTTTCTGGAAAGAGGTGCGCGGCGATTTTCAGGCGCGCAGCTATTTCATGGACCTGAGCGGGCGGAAGAAGGGGCGGATGTACCTCTTCTATGTCTTGCGCATTTGCAGGTACATTTACAAGCGAATAGTCCGCTGGGCAAGGCCCAACTGAGGATGGCCTCGAACGCATCCGGGCTGCTGCCCCGTGCCGGCAGGAAGTTGATTGAATTGATGTCGCCTTGAAAACCATCGCAATTACCGGCGCCTCGGGCTTTATAGGCACCCACCTCGTGCAAGCTTTGCTGCGGCAAGGCGGCAACAGGATAAAAATATTGTCTCGGCCCGCTCATTTTGAAAGTGCCCGGGCGGCCTTCCCCCCTGAAGTTGAGATTGTTCGAGGCGACCTGCTTGAGCCGGCTTCGCTGGATGAATTTCTCGAGGCGGACTGTACGGTGGTCAACCTTGTTTACCTGCGGGGCGACGCGGAAGAAGCGAATCTTTCGGCCATTCATAACCTGCTGACTGCCTGCAGGTCGGTCAAGGTGTCCCGGCTTATTCATTGCAGCACGGCGGATGTTGTCGGCCGCACCGCGGATCGGCGCGTGACGGAATCGAGCCCATGCCACCCCGTAACGTCTTATGCAATAAGCAAACTGAAGGTGGAGGACGCTGTTCTTTCTGCGAGTCTTGATGGCTATGAGACTGCGGTGCTGCGCCCTACCGCGGTATTTGGACCTGGCGGGCAGAATTTGAGGAAGCTCGCGCATGACCTGGTGAACGGCTCGCGCTTGCGCAATGATTTCAAGTCCGTTTTTTTTGGCCAGCGGCGCATGAATTTGGTCTACGTCGACAACGTGGTCGGGGCGATCACGTTCCTGGTCAACCCCGCGCTGGCTCTGCGGAGCGAGGTTTTTATCGTCTCCGACGATGATGCGCCGTCCAATGAATTTTCAAGCGTTGACCGGGCAATGAGGCGGGGTTTGGGTGTTGCCGGGCCGTTGTGGCCGGGCGTCTTCTTTCCCCCGTGGGTGTTGGCGCTGGCCCTGCGCGCCTTGCGAAAAAACAATACAAATCCGTATTGCACCTACGACCCGGGGAAACTGCTTTCCCTGGGCTTTTTGCGGCCTGTGGCTTTCGACGAGGGCTTGTCGCGCTACATAGCCTGGTATCGCGCGGAACACCTGAGCGGGTCTGGAAAGGCGGACTCCTAGTGCGTATCCTGAATGTGAGTTCGGCCCTCAGCCTGAGGAGTGGTGGAGGCACTGCCGAGAGGACATTTCAAATGAGCCGCTCTCTCGGGAGGTCCGGTTTTTCCTGTACGGTGCTGACGCTCCGCATCGGGCTGGACCAGGAGCGCATTGACGCCTTGGCGCCGGCAACCGTGGTGGCGCTGGAATGCCTCTGGCGGCGGTTTTACGTTCCCCGTCCGAGCTGGGGAATTGTTCGCAAGCTGGTGGATGACGCTGACATGGTTCACCTGATCGGCCATTGGGGGATACTCAATGTACTGGCCTACGTGGCCGCGCGTGCGGCTGGGAAACCTTACGTGGTGTGCCCCGCAGGCGCGTTGCCGCTGTTTGGCCGGTCAGCGTGGCTCAAGCGCTTGTATAACCTGGCCGTGGGGAATTCCATCATCCGCCAAGCCGCCGGCTGGATTGCGGTAACCCCCAGCGAACTTTCACAGTTTGAAGCCTATGGCATCCCCGCTTCGAGCGTGACGGTGATCCCCAACGGCGTCGCTGAAGAGGATTTTCAGCCCGTTGATCGAACTGGCTTTTTACGCAAGCATGGGCTTGCCGATGAGCCCATTATTTTGTTTGTGGGGCGATTGAATCCGATCAAGGGGCCCGATCTCCTGCTGGAGTCATTCGCGCAGATCTCTGATCGATTTCCTCGTCACCATCTGGTTTTCGTAGGGCCTGATGGCGGCATGTTGGCCGGGTTGAGTGAGCGGACGATGCATTTGGATCTTGCTGATCGAGTCCATTTCCTGGGACATCTGGACGGTCAGGACAAGGCCGGCGCCTATCAATCCGCCCAATTGCTCGTCGTGCCGTCGCGCCAGGAGGCCATGTCCATCGTGGCGCTGGAGGCCGGCATCAGCGGCACCCCGGTGCTGTTGACCGACCAGTGCGGCTTCGACGAGATCGCCGCGCTTGATCCGCGCCTGGTGGTTCCTGCAAGCACCGAAGGCCTCGCGGCAGGCTTGCTGGCGCTGCTGGGCGATGCGAATGAGCTCAGGCAGATCGGCCTGCGGACCAAGGCCTTTGTCCAGGAGAAGTACGCCTGGCCCACGATAATCATGCGATACCTGGACCTGTACCGCCGGATTGTCGGCGCCAAGCCTCTTCCATGAAACTGCTTGTTGTCTCGCAATATTTCTGGCCTGAAAATTTCATCATCAGCGATTTCGTCCGCAAGCTTGCGGAACGCGGTCACGAGGTGGTTGTGGCCACGGGCAAGCCCAATTACCCGGATGGCCAGGTATTCCCGGGATACCGTGCCGCCGGCATGGTGCGAGAGCGTTTCCTGGACCAGGTGGATGTGGTTCGGGTGCCGATCTGGCCCCGGGGGCGGGGCGGCGGCGTCAATCTGGCCCTGAACTACCTGTCTTTTGTGTTTTCCGGCCTGCTGTGCTTTCCCTGGCTGCTGCGGGGGCGCTCCTTTGATGCCATCCTGGTGTTTGCGCCTTCGCCGATTACTCAGGTGATCCCCGCGATCCTGCTGAAATGGCTGAAACGGGCCCATCTCGCCGTATGGGTGCAGGACATGTGGCCAGAGAGCCTGTCGGCGACCGGTTTTATCCGGAATACCTCGGTGCTAAAGGCTGTTGGCGGGCTGGTGCGCTGGATTTATGCCTGCAGCGACACGCTGCTGCTTCAATCAAGGGCTTTTCAGGAGCCCACGGCCGCTTACGCCGACCCCGAAAAATTCGTTTATTTCCCGAACTCCGTGGATCCCGACTTGCCGGCAGCGGCCCCGGATGCGCTGCCGCTGGAGCTCTCCAGCCGTTTGGCGCAGAAATTTTGTGTGGTCTTTGCCGGCAACCTGGGAAAGGCGCAGGCGCTCGAAACCGTGGTGCAGGCCGCCGTATTGTTGCGGGATGAGCCCCAGATTTGCCTGGTGCTGGTAGGCAGCGGCAGCATGCTGGAGTGGGTCCAGGGCCAAAAAACCCTTTTAAAGCTGGATAATCTGGACTTGCCCGGGCGTTTTCCGGCCGAATCCATGCCGGAACTGTTCCGCCAGGCCTCGGCCCTGCTGGTGACGCTGAAGGGCGGCGGGGTGCTCGCCCATACCGTGCCGAGCAAAATACAGGCCTATCTTGCCGCGGGGCGCCCGATTGTCGCGGCCTTGCAGGGGGAGGGCGGCAAGGTGGTGGAAGATGCCGGGGCCGGCATGGTGTGCGCACCTGAAGATGCGCAGGCCCTGGCCGATTGCATACGCCGCATGCATGCCCTGCCGCTTTCCACGAGGGAAGCCATGGGGCAAAGAGGGCGGGCGTGGTTCGACGAAAATTTTGATATGAATCGCCAGATTGGACGGCTTGTGGACATACTGCAGGCGCGCCGCTCTGGCTTGAAAGGGTGATGACAGATGCGTGTACTGGTACTCGGCGCAAGCGGCATGCTGGGCAGTGCGGTGTTTCGGGAGTTTGATGGACACGCGCCCCATGAAGTCTGGGGCCTTGTGCGTAACGAAGCCCTCCTGCCCTATTTTTCGCCCGCCCAGCAGCGCCGGATCCTGACCGGTGTGGACGTTCTTGATGAGACGGCCCTCCGCGCGGCTTTCGAGCGCGTGCGCCCGGATGCGGTCATTAATTGTGTTGGCCTGATCAAGCAGAAGGAGCACGTGGAAGACCCCCTGGTGGTGCTGCCCATCAACGCGATGCTGCCCCATCGCCTGGCGTCCTTGTGCGCGCCCGGCAAGGTCCGGCTGGTGCACGTCAGCACGGATTGCGTATTTTCCGGCCGCAAGGGCATGTACACGGAGGACGACCCGTCCGATGCCGAGGATTTGTACGGAAAATCCAAATACATCGGCGAGCTGCGCGACGCCGCGCATGCGGTGACCCTGAGAACCTCCATCATCGGGCGTGAGCTCAATTCCAGCCGCGCGCTGGTGGACTGGTTTCTGGCCCAGCAGGGCTCGGTTCATGGTTTCAGGCGCAGTATTTTTTCAGGCATGACCGCTATCGAGCTGGCGCGGGTCATGCGCGACGTTGTGTTACCCGATGTTTCGCTGCATGGCCTTTACCATGTGTCGTCCGCGCCCATCAGCAAATTCGACCTCCTGAAGCTGGTGGCCGCGCAGTATGGGAAGGCCATCGATGTGCTGCCGGACGACGCGCTGGTGATAGACCGGTCCCTCGATTCTTCGCGTTTCCGCCAGGCGACGGGTTACCGGGCGCCTTCGTGGGAAAGCATGGTGCGCGTGATGCATGCGTCGGAAAAATAATATTGAAAGTTTTGCATGTTCAAAAATAAAGTACTTCTGATTACCGGCGGGACCGGCTCTTTCGGCAACGCCGTGCTTCAGCGTTTTCTTGACTCCGATTTCTCCGAAATCCGGATCTTCAGCCGCGACGAAAAGAAGCAGGAAGACATGCGAATCGCGCTGAACAATGACAAAGTCAAGTTCTACATCGGCGACGTCCGCGAATACCAGAGCGTGAACGACGCCTTGAGGGGCGTGGACTATGTGTTCCACGCGGCGGCGCTCAAGCAGGTGCCCTCGTGCGAGTTCTATCCGATGGAAGCGGTGAAAACCAACGTGCTGGGCACCGAAAACGTGCTCAACGCGGCCATTGCCAATAACTGCAAGCGCGTCGTGGTGTTAAGCACGGACAAGGCGGTCTACCCGATCAATGCCATGGGCATTTCCAAAGCCATGGCCGAAAAACTCACCGTGGCCAAGTCGCGCACCATTTCGGCTTCGGGTCCGGTGGTCTGCTCAACACGCTACGGCAATGTGATGGCGTCCCGCGGATCGGTGATCCCGCTGTTCATCAACCAGATCAAGGCGGGCAAGGCGCTGACCGTCACCGATCCCAACATGACGCGCTTCCTGATGTCCCTGGAGGACTCGGTCGACCTGGTGCTGCATGCGTTTGAACATGCCCAGCAGGGCGACCTGTTTGTACAGAAGGCCCCGGCCTCCACGGTGGCCGACCTTGCGGCGGCCCTGCAGCAGCTTTTCGGCGACAACAAACCGGTGAAGATCATCGGCACGCGGCACGGCGAGAAACTCTACGAGTCGCTGATCTCGCGCGAAGAAATGGCGAAGGCCGAGGATATGGGGCGTTATTACCGGATCCCCGCGGACAACCGCGACCTCAATTACGACAAGTATTTCGTCGAGGGCGAGGCGCACATTTCCGAGCTGGACGACTACACCTCGCACAACACGGAACGCCTGGACATCGACGGCGTCAAGGCCACGTTGATGAAACTCGCGGAAGTGCGTGAGGCGCTGCATGCTTAAGGTCATGACGCTGGTAGGGACCCGGCCCGAGCTCATCAAGATGAGCCGGGTGATCGCAGAACTCGACGCGCAGGTCAACCATGTGCTGGTGCATTCCGGCCAGAACTACGACTACGAGCTCAACCAGGTTTTTTTCGACGATCTCGGCATCCGCAAGCCCGACCATTTCCTGGAGGTGGCCGGCGAAACGGCCGCCAAGACCATCGCCTCGGTCATTGAAAAGGCCGACGACGTGCTGGTGCTTGAGAAGCCCGACGCGATCCTGCTTTACGGCGACACCAACACCTGCCTGGCCGTCATTGCCGCCAAGCGCCGCAAGGTGCCTGTTTTCCACATGGAAGCCGGCAACCGCTGTTTCGACCAGCGTGTCCCGGAAGAGCTCAATCGCAAGGTGCTCGACCATTTGAGCGACATCAACATGGTTCTGACTGAGCATGCCCGCCGGTATCTGATCGCCGAAGGCATACGCCCCGAAACCATCATCAAAACCGGCTCGCACATGTGCGAGGTGCTGGCGCACTACATGCCGCAAATCGAGAAGTCGGACGTGGTGGACCGGCTGGGCCTGAAGGCGCGGGAGTTCTTTGTCGTCAGTGCGCACCGCGAAGAAAACGTGGATACGCCGGCAAACCTGCGGGACATGGTGGAGACGCTCAATGCACTGGCCGGCAAATACAAGATGCCGGTCATCGTCTCCACCCATCCGCGCACCCGCAAGCGGCTGGACCTGCTGGAAGGCGCAACGTTTGACCCGCTGATCCAGTTCTCCAAGGCCTTCGGTTTTTTCGACTACATCAAGCTGCAGATGGGCGCGGCCTGCGTGATCTCCGACAGCGGCACGATCACGGAAGAGGCTTCCTTGCTGAACCTGCCGGCCGTCACCATACGCGACGCGCACGAGCGCCCCGAAGGCATGGACGTGGGAACGCTGGTCATGAGCGGCCTGCGTAAAGAGCGCGTGTTGGAGGCGATCCAGGTCGTCATGTCGCAACATGCGGCCGCGGGCCCCCGTATGCGGGTGGTGGACGATTACCAGACCGGGCCTGTGTCCAAGCAGGTGACGCGCGTGGTGCTTAGTTATGTGGACTACATCAACCGGACGGTCTGGAAAAAATAAGCCGCAAGATTCCTGGCTTCGCGATGGCCCGCGCGCGAATTGTCCAGGGCCGTTGATCCCAAAAAAAACCATGCCATCCAGAAACAATCCCTTGACACTCTGGCTTATTGCCATCGCCCTGCTGTTTCCTCTGTTCATCCAGCTCTCCGGCGGCATTTACCACAACCTGGAGGCCGTGACGGATTCAGGCGGCGTGCTCAGCAAGTTGCCCTTGCCGATCTCGATCATCGGCTGTTTGCTCGGGACACTGGCCCTTGCCAGGAACTACCGGCAGGCCCTTCCGGCGGTATTGTTCATTGGGTCATTTTCCGCATTGATCCTGGTTTCCCTGCTGTTCGCCGGGGCCGATCAGACGATGCAACAGAGAAAAGTGCTGATCGCACTGCAATTCCTGCTGCCGACGATGGGCCTGATTCTCGGGCAACTGGTGCGCGACGAGGAAAACATCATTCCGAGAGCCTTCATGTGGGTGCTGCTGCTGGTGGTTCCGTTGCAGATCCTCGCGGGTTGGTGGCAGAAGACTCTGACCTTGACGCATAACCTGTACCTGTTCAGCATTTACCAGCACTTCCAGTTCGTGCCTGTCATTTTTGTGGTGGCATTCTGTCTGGTCATGGTTCATTTGTGGAGCGAGCACAAGGCGGCATTGCGCTTCCTGACCGTTGTCATGGGTATCTACGCCATTGCCAGCGCATCTTTCCTGGCCATAGGGCTTTACAGCGTGTTTGTCATCGCGTTTTTTGCGCGAAGGATGTGGCAACAGCAAACCGGGCGCTTGATTGGCTTCGTCCTGTTTGGCGCGGGTATCGTGGCCGCCGGATTGGTGGTGGCGCTTTATTACGGCCTGGCCGAGAAGAACACCAGCATCATTGGCGATAGTGGCCAGTACCTGGGGAAATTCCAGACCCTGGCCAACGGGAAGATGCCCATCAATGTGACGCATCGGCTTGGCGACTGGAAGCTTTATCGCGACGGCATCAGCGAGAGCGGCCGCACCATGCTGCTCGGGCATGTGGAACCGCCGCCGCGCGAAGTCAAGACCAGCGCCCACAACTGGTACCTTGATTTTGTCTACAACTTCGGTTTGGTGCCGCTTGTGCCGCTCCTGGCGCTGATGGTGTATACCGCCTGGCTGTTTTTCCGTTCCCGAAAAACGCTGCAGGGGCAGACCTGGTGGCTTGCGGCATTGGTGGCGTTCATGGTGCTGGTGGACAGCAATTTCAAGGTGACCTTGCGGCAGCCCTACCCGGGGATTTTTGCGTTCTTTATATGGGGCCTATTGCTGACGCGCCTGCGCTCGCACTCGGCACCGCAGCGTGGCGGCTGACGCCGGCGCGGCCCCATGAGCACGTCTTCTCCAAGCCTCAGGGGCGGAATCCTGATCAGCACGGCGGGCGTGTTCGGTTCGGCCTTTTTGTGGCTGCTCAGCTTCAAGGCCGTTGCGCTGTGGATGGGCCCGGAAGGCGTCGGGCTTTTCTCGCAGCTCAGGCAGATGGCCCAAGCTGCCACGGTGGGGGCGACGTTTGGCGGCACGAATTCCGTCGTTCAGGGCTTGTCGGAGCGTTCGGAAGAAGTGGCCCGCAGGCAATTCCGCGCGACGGCGGCACGCCTTGTCGGTGCGTCCGGCGTCATGGTGGTGCTGGCAATACTCGCCGCCGCGCCTGCGCTGACCCAGTTTTTCCTGTCGTCCAGTGCGCCCGCGCTCGTGGCAACGGTGCGCTGGCTCGCGCTGGCCGTGCTGCTCAATGTCGCCGGGACCTATGCGCTGGCGGTGCTCAATGGCTATCGCTCCTATCCCTACCTTGCCCTGGCGCAGATAGCCGGGCCCGCGGCACTCGTGATGCTGCTGGCGCTTGCATGGTGGTGGCGCTTGCCGCCCGATCCCTTTGTGCTGTCCATGTCTTTTGTGGTGTGCTTCGGCGTCACCTGCCTCGCGGGCCTGTTCGGGATCTCGCGTTTGCCCCGGCCGGCCCTCGTGTTGCCGGCGCCGCGGCTGGCCAAGGCCGAAAGCCGCGTCTTTCTGAGGTTCGCGCTGTCCAACCTTGCGGCGGCGCTTTCCACCACCCTGGCATTGCTGTTGATCCGGTCCTGGGTGATCGAAGCGCGCGGCCTGGCCTTTGCCGGCCTGTTCGATGCGGGGTGGACATTGACCTTTAACTACACCACGCTGTTCCTGACTGCCTGCAGCGCGATTTACCTTCCGCTGCTGACCCGGGCTACTGATGCTCAAAGCCAGAAGGCCTGCATGCTCAAAACCGCCTACCTGGTCATGGCCGGTGGTGTGCTGGTTTGTTATGGCATGGTCCTTTTGAAAGCTCCGCTGATCAAGCTGCTGTACAGCGCGGAGTTCCAGCCGTCCGGGCAGGTCCTCGCCGTGCTGGTGGTCGCGGTGCTTTGCCGCAGCATTTCATGGGTCTATGGAACCATGATTCTTGCCACCCGGAATTCACGCGTATTGCTTGTCTCCGACCTGGCGCTCAACCTCGGCCTCCTCGCCACCGTCAAGTTCGCGCTTGTGGGCTTTTCTTCCCTCGCGGCGCTGGCCTGGGCATTCGTGCTGCCGAACTTTCTTTACCTGGTGTTTGTGGTGGAATACGCGGGATACAAAAATCCGTTGATGCGGCGCAGGCAGATCTGGCCTTTCCTGCTGGCGGCAACCCTTCCCCTGGTGGCACTGGCGTTGACGGGTGCAGGGGCCGCGCAGGACTGGACCATTGAGCAATGGTTGTGCCTGCTGGTGGGGCCGGTGGTGGCCGCCGCGTCCCTGGTCGCTTACAAAAGGGTGGTGCTGTGAAAAATCTACGAGCGGACATCGAGCGTTACCAGCGATTTATCGGCCATACCGGGCCGGTTTCCACCCTCAGGCTGGTCGGAAGCTGCTTCAACCCGCGCATGGCGCCGGTGGTCTTGATCCGCCTGGCGGAATTTTTCTTTGAGCGGCGGCTGGGGGTGGTGGCCAAACTGTTCACCATGGCCAATGTCGCCGTTTTCGGTATCGAATCATCCCCTCAGGTGAAGATAGGCGGCGGGCTGTTTTTGCCGCATACCGTGGGAACAGTGCTGGGTGCCGAAAAGATTGGCGACAATGTCACCATCCTGCAAGGCGTCACCCTGGGCACGGCGGAGCCGGACAACGGCTTTACCGTATCGCTGCGGCCGGTCATCGGCAACCATGTGGTCCTTGGCGCGGGAGCCAAAGTGATCGGCCGCGTCACCATCGGGGACCACGCCAAAGTCGGTGCCAATGCCGTGGTATTGCAGGACGTGCCTCCCCATGCGATTGCGGTTGGCGTTCCCGCCAGAATCATTCTCCGTACTGAAGCGGACAGCGCCCAGGAAAAAAATTGACACGTCTTTCTTTAAGCGCCTCGCTGGTGCTCTACAAACCGGATCTGGCAACGCTGGAGCGCACACTGTTCGCCTTGCAGGAGGCCGGGCGTGTGGCCAGAGAGGATCGCGAGCTGCTGCTGGAGCTGACACTCGTTGACAACTCCTGCGATGCCGCCCTGCACCAGCATCTCGGCGAATGGCTGGAGGCACGCCGCGCCGCCATGCCCGACTGGGCGGTGCATCTGCTGCGCTCGCCCGGCAATGTGGGATATGGAAGGGGCAACAACCTCGTCATTGAAGAAGTCCGTTCGGACTATCACCTTGTGGTGAACCCGGATTTGTTCCTGGCACCCGACGCGCTGCGGGAAGCATTGCGTTTCCTTGAAGACAACCCCGAGACGGGGCTGTTGACGCCGGCGGTATTCGGCGAAGACGGGGAGCGGCACTTCCTCTGTAAGCGCCATCCCACTTTGCTGGTGATGTTCCTGCGGAGCTTTTCTCCCAAATGGCTGCAATCGTGGTTTGGGCCGACGCTTGCTGAATTCGAGATGCTTGACTGCGACTATGACAAGCCGATCTTCGACGTGGAGTACCCGACGGGCGCCTGCATGTTTTTCCGGACCAGCGTGCTGCGGCAAATCAGGGGGTTTGACCCGGACTACTTCCTGCATTACGAAGATGCGGATATAGGCCGCAGGGCGCTGCAGGTGGCGCGCGTCATCTATGTCCCCAAGGTCAGGGTCGTGCATCAATGGGCACGGGACACGCATCGTTCATGGAGGTCAAGGCTGGTGACCGTCCGCTCTGGTTGGCTTTACTGGCGCAAGTGGGGCGGCGTATTCAGCAGCCGGCCTGATGCCGGGCTCGACAAGAGAACTGTGGCAACCGGCGCGCAGGCCCGCAAAGCCGGCACGCCGCAGCCTGCCGCGCCGGCAGGGACGGGGAAAACTGTTCTGGTGACCGGGGCCAACGGTTTTATAGGATCGGCTGTCTGTCCTGATCTGGCGGCGAGGGCTTATCGGGTGCGCGGGGTTGCACGGCACAAGCGTGTTGCCTCCGTGGATGGGTTCGAGTTCCTGTCAATGGACGAAATTGACGAGAATACGGATTGGGCCGAGGCGCTGGATGGCGTGGACAGCGTGGTTCATCTGGCGGCACGTGTCCATTTGATGCGGGAAGTTGCAGCGGATCCTCTGGCTGAATTTCGCCGGACCAATGTGGCCCTGACCTTGAACCTCGCGCGGCAGGCCGCAGCCGCGGGTGTGCGGCGTTTTATTTTTATCAGTTCCATCAAGGTCAATGGCGAGGTGACGCCTGTGGGCCAGCCCTTCTGCGCCGACGATGTGCCGCATCCCACCGATCCTTACGGCATTTCCAAGTATGAAGCCGAACAAGGTTTGTTAATGCTCGCCGCCGAGACCGGGCTGGAAGTCGTGATCATCCGCCCCGTATTGGTATACGGGCGGGGGGTGAAGGCCAACTTCCGCTCCATGATGCATTGGCTGCTCAAGGGATGGCCCTTGCCGCTGGGCGCTCTGCCCAACCGGCGCAGCTTCGTGGCACTGGACAACCTGGCAGACCTCATCGCGATGTGTGTGCAGCATCCCGCCGCCGCCAACCAGGTGTTCCTGGCCAGCGATGGGGAAGACCTTTCGATCTCAGGATTGCTGCGCCGCGCGGGGGCGGCGTTGGGCAGGCCCGCCAGGCTTATTCCGGTGCCGGTCATGGTGCTCAGGGCCGGGGCCCGGCTGGTGGGGCAGGAGGCCGTCATTCAGCGGCTGTGCGATTCGCTGCAGGTGGACATTTCGAAAACGCAGCGCGTACTGGGATGGATTCCCCCCGTGGATGTGGATGATGCGCTGAAAGAAACCGCCCGGTATTTCCGGCAGGGCCGCACATGACAAATGCCGCGTCTGATGCCGTATTTCTGACGGGACGCACCAGTACCATCGGATCGCTGCTGCTTGCCTTGTTGCTGCAGCGCGGCTTGCAGGTGCGGGCCTTGGGGCGCCAGCCTCTGGCCCAGGAAGATCACGTGCCGGGCCTCGCCTGGTTCGAGACGGATCTGGCCAAGCCTGCGCAAGAGTTGCCTCCCGTCGAGGCCGGCACCCTGATCCACACGGCAAGCCTGTGGCTGCTGCCGGGCTGGCTGGAGAAGTTCCACGCGCGCGGCGTGCGGCGCGTGATTGCCTTCAGTTCAACCAGCCGCTTCACCAAGCTGGCCTCGGCCAGCCCGTATGAGCTGGAGGTCGTCAACAAGCTCATCGCGGCCGAAGAACATCTGATGGCGGAATGCGGGCGCCTGGGGATGGCCTGGACGATCTTCCGGCCCACGCTGATTTACGGCGGCGCCGGCGGGGACCGCAATGTGGCCGACATCGCGCGGCTGATACGCCGCTTCGGCTTTTTTCCGCGCTTCGGCCAGGCCCTGGGCCGCCGCCAGCCGGTGCATGCGCGCGACCTGGCCCTGGCCTGCGTGCAAAGCCTGGACGCGCCCGCCAGCCGCAACAAGGCCTACAACCTCAGCGGCGGCGAGACGCTGGCCTATGTCGACATGGTGCGGCGCATCTTTGAAACCCTGGGCCGCAGGCCGGCGTTCATCCCCGTCCCGATCTGGGTCTTCCGCATCGCCGTGCGGCTGGCGCGCCTGCATCCGCGCTTTGCGCACCTGACGGCCGACATGGCCCTGCGCATGCAGGCCGACCTGGTGTTCGACCATCAGGATGCGACGACCGACTTCGGCTATCGGCCCGGCCGCTTCGACCCGGCCTACCTGACCACCCTGCGCTGACCGGCCCCGGGTGCCGGCAATGCTGCACAATTGCGCCATCCTCCCTTTTTAGACCTTTGGCCATGAGCGACACCCCCATGACTGATCCTGACCTTTCCCACGTCGGCCCGCGCGACAAGGCCGAAATCCTGGCCCAGGCGCTGCCCTACATCCGCAAGTTCCACGGCAAGACCCTGGTCATCAAATACGGCGGCAACGCCATGACGGACCCGGCCCTGCAGGCCGACTTCGCCGAGGACGTGGTGCTGCTCAAGCTGGTGGGCATGAACCCGGTGGTGGTGCACGGCGGCGGCCCGCAGATCGAGGCGGCGCTGAACCGCCTGGGTAAAAAGGGCCACTTCATCCAGGGCATGCGCGTCACCGACGAGGAAACCATGGAAGTCGTCGAGTGGGTGCTGGCCGGCCAGGTGCAGCAGGACATCGTCGGCCTGATCAACCAGGCCGGCGGCAAGGCCGTGGGCCTGACCGGGCGCGACGGCGGCCTGATCCGCGCGCAAAAGCTCAAGATGGTCGACAAGGACGACCCGAACAAGGAGCACGACATCGGCTTTGTCGGCGACATCGTCAGCATAGACCCGAGCGTGGTCAAGGCACTGCAGGACGACGCCTTCATCCCGGTGATCAGCCCCATAGGCTTCGGCGAGGAAAATGAGAGCTACAACATCAACGCCGACGTGGTGGCCGGCAAGCTGGCCATAGTGCTCAAGGCCGAGAAGCTGGTGCTGCTGACCAACACGCCCGGCGTGCTCAACAAGGCCGGCGAGCTGCTCACCGACCTGAGCGCCCGCGAGATCGACGAACTCTTCGCCGACGGCACGATTTCGGGCGGCATGCTGCCCAAGATCGAAGGCGCACTGGACGCGGCCAAAAGCGGTGTGAACTCGGTCCACATCATCGACGGCCGGGTGCCGCACGCCATGCTGCTGGAAATCCTGACCGACCAGGCCTACGGCACCATGATCCGAAGTCATTGATGCCCCCCCGAAGCGCCTTCGGCGCCTCCCCCCGAGGGGGCGCCACCTGCGGCCCGGCAAAGCCGGTTCCGCGCTGGCACTGGTAGAAGACCCCATCGTGTTGCTGAGGGCCTTGAAATGCGTTTACTTTTAGTGGAAGACGACGTGATGGTGGCCAGCGGCATCAAGCTGGGGCTTAGCGACGCCGGTTATGCGGTCGACTGGGTCGGCAGCGCCGAACGCGCCGAGGAAGTCCTGCAGGGCGAAACCTTTGATGCCGCCATCATCGACATCGGCTTGCCGCGCATCGACGGCCTGGAGCTGACCCGGCGCCTGCGCCGCGGCGGCCTGACCATGCCGGTGCTGATCCTGACCGCGCGCGACGCGCTGCAGGACCGTGTGCAAGGACTGGACCTGGGCGCCGACGACTACATGGTGAAGCCCTTCGAGTTGCCCGAACTGCTGGCCCGCCTGCGCGCGCTGCTGCGCCGTTCGCAGGCCGCCACCAGCGCCACCCTGAGCTTCGGCGCGCTGGAGCTGGATACCGCGAATCGCGAGGCCCGCGCCAACGGCCAGCTGATAGAGCTCGGCCCGCGCGAGTGGACGGTGATGGAATACCTGCTGATCAACGCCCCCAAGCCCGCCAGCAAGGACAAGCTCCTGCAGGCCATGACCGGGTGGGACAAGGAAATCACGCCCAACGCCATCGAGGTTTACATCTCGCGCCTGCGCGGCAAGCTCGAGCCGCACGGCATCGCCGTGCGCTCGATTCGCGGTTTTGGCTACCGCCTGGAACTGACGGAAGCCGCGCCCGGCATGCCCGGCGCGGGCGCCGAGTAAGCGCCGGCGCATGGACGTCCCCGGCCGTCCCTGGGCCGACCGCCTGAAAGCTCGCCTGGCCGCCCTGGCCACCCGGACCGGCAACAGCCGTCTGGTGCCGCCGGCCATGAAGTCCGGCCTGCAGCGCCGCCTGTTGCTGCTGCTGCTGGTGCCGCTGGGGATTTTTGCGCTGATCAGCGTGTACTTCGATTACCAGACCGCCGGCAACGTCGCGCTGCAGAAAGACCAGCAGCTGGCGCGGCTGATTCCCCTGCTGGCCGACTCCGTGGTGGGGCCCGGAATCACGCCCGGGGGGCGCGAACCCCTGCTGCTGCTCGCGCCGGCGGTGGACGATTTCCTCAAGGCCCGCACCGGTTCCGCCGGCTTCCGGATTTCCGACGCCCAGGGCGAATTCATGGCCGGCGAGGCCTGGATCCCCGAGCTGCTGCCGGCCACACATGAGACCGAGTTCCACAGCATCGAACACAAGGGCGTCACCTACCGTATTGCAGCCCAACGCGTCAACACGGCCGCGGGTGAGCTGATCGTGCAGCTGGCCGACGGCTCCGACCCGCGCCAGCAGTGGGTGCGCTCCGTGCTGATCAAGGTGCTGCTGCCCAACCTCATCCTGGTGCTGGCCGCGGGCTTCGCGCTCAACTGGGCCGTCACGCGGGCGCTCAAGCCGCTGATCGAGCTCAAGGATGCGGTGGAGCGCCGCAGCCCGCGCGACCTGAGCGCCATAGACCCGCAGACCACCCCCGCCGAGGTCCAGCCGCTGGTCAGCGCGCTGAACCGGCTGTTCAGCCTGGTGAACGACCAGGCCGAGGGCCAGCGCCGTTTTGTGGCCGACGCCGCGCACCAGCTGCGCACTCCGCTGGCCGGGCTGCAGGCGCAGGTCGAGGCCTGGGCGCAGGCCGCCAAGGTCGCGCAAGTCGCGGGTTCGGATGGCGCCGTCACGCTGTCGGCCGACAAAATCATCAAGCTGCGCAACGCGACCCGCCGCACCTCGCAGCTGGCCAACCAGCTGCTGGCGCTGTCGCGCGCCGACGCCTCGGCGGCCGCCGCCCAGCCCATGCAGCGGGTGGACCTGAAGGATTTGTGCGAATCCATCCTGCCCCTGCACCTGGACGCCGCCGCCCGCAAGGGCATAGACCTGGGGCTGGAGGCCCAGCCCGCCCAGGCCACGGGTTACGAATGGCTGTTGCGCGAACTGCTGGGCAACCTGGTGGACAACGCCGTCAAGTACACGCCGGCCGGCGGCACCGTCACCATACGCTGCGGCCCCGGCGCGCCGCCGGACGACAAGCTGGACCCCGGCCAACGGCGCTCCGGGGTGTTCCTGGAGGTCGAGGACGATGGCCCGGGCATCGCGCCGCACGAACGCGCCAGGGCCTTGCAGCGCTTTTACCGGGTCCAGGGCACGGAGGGCGAGGGCAACGGCCTGGGCCTGGCCATCGCCAGCGAAATTGCCCGGGTCCACCATTCCCAGCTGGAGTTGGCTGACGGCGGCACCGAGGCCTCCGGCCCGCGCGGATTGCGGGTCCGCCTGAGTTTGTAGTCCGCCCGCCACAGTGAGCGCTCGCTGTTACGAAAGAGAACGTTGTAGCTTCGCCTCACGCGGTAAAACCCAGGCAGCTCAAGCCCTGAACCGTCACTTCCCTGTGCGAGAATCAATTGCAACGATTTCCGGTTTTTTGAAACATTCTCCATCCATCGCCTATGTCCGACTTAGCGTCTGAATCCGAACTGAGCCCCCAGGCCACGCCAGCATCCGCCGAGCCTGCGGTGCGCAAGCGCCCCAAACCGGGGGAGCGCCGGGTCCAGATCCTGCAGGCGCTGGCGACCATGCTGGAGCAGCCGGGCGCCGAACGCATCACCACCTCGGCCCTGGCTGCCAGGCTGGAAGTGAGCGAAGCCGCGCTGTACCGCCATTTCGCCAGCAAGGCGCAAATGTTCGAAGGCCTGATCGAATTCATCGAGCAAACCGTTTTCACCCTGATCAACCAGATCGGCGAACGCGAACCCGACCACTCGGTCCGCACCCGCAAGCTGGTGGTCATGGTGCTGCAGTTCGCCGAAAAAAATCCCGGCATGACTCGCGTCATGGTCGGCGATGCCTTGGTGTTTGAAAACGAGCGCCTGCAGGAACGCATGAACCAGTTCTTCGACAAACTGGAATCCAGCCTCAAACAAAGCCTGCGCGACGCGGCAGCCGCCAGCGGCGCCGCCACCCCCACGGTAGACGCCCAGGTCCGCGCCTCGGTCATCGTCGCCTTTATGGTCGGCCGCCTGCAGCGTTTTGCCCGCTCCGGCTTCAAACGCCTGCCCTCGGAACACCTCGAAGCCAGCCTGGCGACGATCCTGGCCTAAGGGCACGGATTCTTATCTAGTGGGGGCCGGGGTCCGGCTTTGCCGGCCCCAAGGCGCCTGTCCCCTTGAGGGGAGGGGCGCTACACGAAGTGAGCGTCCGATAGGGGTGAACTTCCCTACCAGTTCCAGAGCGTGCCGTCGTGCTGCAGCCGGTTCACCGGCAAGTAAGCGCGCTGGTACGGGTATTTGGCGGCCAGCTTTTCGTCGATCTCCACGCCGTGGCCCGGTGTTTCGCCGCAGTGCATGAAACCCTTGTCGAAGCGGTAGCTGTGCGGGAAGACCTCGTCGGTCAGCTCGGTGTGGCGCATGTATTCCTGCACGCCGAAGTTGGGCACCCAGGTGTCGAAATGCAGCGCCGCGCCCATGCACACCGGTGACAAATCGGTCGCGCCGTGGCAGCCGGTGCGCACCTGGTGCATGGAGGCGAAGTCGGCGATGCGCCGCAAATGCGTGATGCCGCCGGCATGCACGACGGTCGCGCGGATGTAGTCGATCAGCTGGTTCTGGATCAGGTCCTTGCAATCCCAGATGGTGTTGAAAATCTCGCCCACGGCCAGCGGCGTGGTGGTGTGCTGGCGGATCAGGCGGAAAGCCTCCTGGTTTTCGGCCGGCGTCGCGTCCTCCAGCCAGAAAAGGTGATACGGCTCCAGCGACTTGCCGAGCCGGCCGGCTTCTATGGGCGTCAGCCGGTGATGCGCGTCGTGCAGCAGATGGATGTCCGGCCCCACGGCCTGGCGCACCGCGTCGAACAGTTTCGGCGTGTGCAGCAGGTATTTTTCGCTGCTCCAGTCGTGCTCGCTGGGCAGGTTGCCGTCGGCCGGCTCGTAAAACATGCTGCCCTTGCCCACGCCATAAACCTTCTCGAGGCCCGGCACGCCGCTTTGCGCGCGTATCGCCTGGTAGCCCATTTCCTTGTAGCGCAGCACCTCGTCCACCGTGTGGGCGATGTCGCTGCCGTTGGCGTGGCCGTAGACCATCACGCCGTTGCGGCTGCGCCCGCCCAGCAGCTGGTACAGCGGCAGGCCGGCGGCCTTGGCCTTGATGTCCCAGAGGGCGGTGTCGACCGCGGCGATCGCGCTCATGGTCACCGGGCCGCGCCGCCAGTAGGCGCCCTTGTAGAGGTATTGCCAGATGTCTTCGATCTGGTGCGCGTCGCGGCCTATCAGGCAGGGGATGACGTGCTCGGTCAGGTAGCTCACGACCGCCAGCTCACGCCCGTTGAGCGTGGCGTCGCCGATGCCGGTCAGGCCTTCGTCGGTTTCAATCTTGAGGGTGACGAAGTTGCGGCCGGGGCTGCAGACGATGACGCGGGCGTTGGTGATTTTCATGAAAAGTCAGGGGGTAAAGAAAGAAAAAAGGCGGACAAGGCGGGATGGTGCTCAGCCGTTCCATCCCAGGTGGCCGAGGAAGTCGCGTGTGCGCGCGACCGTGGGGTTCTCGAAGATCTGCGTGGGCGGGCCTTCTTCCAGGATGGCGCCGTTCTCAAACACCACCACCCAGTTCGCCACGCGCTGGGCAAAACTCATTTCATGCGTGACGACGATCATGGTCATGCCTTCCTGGGCCAGCTTTTTCATCACGTTGAGCACTTCGCCCACGGTTTCCGGATCCAGCGCCGAGGTCGGCTCGTCGAACAGCATCACCTCAGGCTCCATCGCCAGCGCGCGGGCAATCGCCACGCGTTGCTGCTGGCCGCCCGAAAGGTTGGCTGGGAAGTTGCCGGCCTTGGACTCCAGCCCGACCTTCTCAAGCAAGACCATGGCGCGTTTGCGTGCGTCGGCCTCGCTCATGCCCAGCACGGTGATGGGGCCCATGGCCACGTTGTCCAACGCCGTCTTGTGCGGGAACAGCTCGAAGCTCTGGAACACCATGCCCATGCGCTGGCGCACTTTGCGCACCTCGGTTTCGCGCGTGGGCAGCGGAATGCCGTCCAGCAGCACGCGCCCGCCGTTGAGGGTCTCGAGCGCGTTGGTGCAGCGCAGCAGCGTCGACTTGCCCGAACCCGAAGGCCCGATCAGGCACATGACCTCGCCCTTGTTAACCTGCAGCGACACGCCGTTGAGCGCCACAAAGTCGCCGTACAGCTTGCGCACGTCTTCGTAGACCAGCACGGGCGGCTGCCCTGCGCCCTTGCGTGGTGCCGCTGCGGCGGCGGGGATCGTGCCTTGTGGGGTAGCTGATGTCATTCCTTGACTCCGTATTTTTTGTGGATCCAGTCCACGAGTTTTGCCTGGGGGTAGCCCATCAGCCAGTAGATCGCGGCCATGGCGGTCAGCATCTCCAGCACCCGGAAGGTCTGGGCGCGTATCTGCATCGAGGTGTAGGCCAGCTCGCTGACGGCGATCACCGACACCAGCGAGGTGTCCTTGAACAGCGAGATCCAGGTGCTGGCCAGCACCGGCAGGATGCGGTGCGCCGCTTGCGGGATCACCACCTTGAACATGGCCTGGCGGCGCGACATGCCCATGGCGAGCGCCGCTTCCATCTGGCCCTTGCGGATGGAGTTGATGCCGGCGCGGAAGGTCTCGGCGTTGTAGGCCGAGATGTTGAGCACCAGCGCGACCAGCGCCGTCGTGAGCGCGGAGAACTGCACGTCGAAGGCGATGGGCATCACGTAGAAGGCCCAGTAGATCACCAGGATCAGCGGCAGGTTGCGGAAAAATTCGACAAAGGCCAGCGAAGCCGAACTCAGCAGTTTGTTGGACGACAGGCGCATCAGCGCCAGCAATATGCCGCCCGGTACGGCCAGCAGCATGGTCAGCACCGTCAGGCCCACGGTCATGAGCGCGCCGTCCCACAGCGCGCCGCGGTGCGTCCAGATGACGTTCCAGTCGAAGTTCATGAGCGCCCCAGATGTGCGAGTTTTTGGTACATGCGGTCGACGACGCGGGTGACCGGGAACAGCACCAGGAAATACAGCACCATGACGGTCGTGAACACCTCGACCGGCCGATAGCTCTGGCCGGCCACGGTTTCGGCGCGGTGCATCAGCTCGGGCACGGCGATCACGGTGGCGATGGCCGTGTCCTTGATCGCCATGGTCAGCACCGAGCCGAAGGCCGGCAGCATGCGGATGGTGGCCTGCGGCAGGATGATCTTGCGCAGGATCTGCGCGCGCGACATGCCCAGCGCCAGCCCGGCGCGCGTCTGCCCGGGCCGTATCGACTCAATGCCGGCGCGGATGATCTCCGAGGCATAGGCCGCGATGTGCAGCGTCAGCCCCACCAGCGCGGCCCAGAAGGGAGGAAAGGTCACGCCGGCCAGCAGCGGGAAGGCGAAGTAAATCCACACCAGCACCACCAGGATGGGGATGGCGCGCATGGTGTCGACGTAAAAAACCAGCACGGTGCTGAGCCAACGCGGGCCGTAGAGGCGCAGCAGCGCGATCACCAGCCCCGACAGGATGCTGGTCACCGCGCTGACCACGCTGAGCAGCACAGTGATGCCCAGCCCGCCGGCGAAGAAGCGCCAGTTCTCGATGATCGGTGAAAAGTCCACGTCCATGAAAGGTCCGTCCGGGTTGAATGAGGAAGGGCGGCCCGCCTGCCAGGGCAGCGGGCCGCGCTGGCGGCACGGGGCCGGGCCGGATTTACTTGAGGTTCTGCGTCATGCGCACTTCTTCGGCCTGCAGTTGCGGCTCCATGCGTTTTTCGACTTCACGCAGCCAGTCCAGGTAGACCTGCTCGTTCTTGTTCACGCCCATGCCGGTTTTGATCTCGAAGATCTTGCTGTCCTGGCAGTTGTTTTCTTTCGGGAAAACCGCCAGGCCCTTGACCTTTTTGTTGATGTTGGGCCAGAGCATGCGGTTCAGCGGCGCGACGTCCGAGCGGCCGGCCAGCACCTCTTCAATCGGCGCGACCGAGCCCGAATTGGCCACGCCGCGCAGCTTGGCCTTGGAGAACTGCTCGCGCACCAGCGGCTCTTCGCCGGCGCCCGAGAAATAGGCCATGGTGATCTCGGGCTTGTTGAAGTCTTCCAGCGTCTTGGCATTCGTGAACTTAGGGTTGTCGGCACGGCCGAACATGCAGACGCCGGTGCTGGAGAAGGTCACGAAGTCGATGATCTTGGAGCGCTCGGCATTCTGGTTCAGCGGGCCGATCATGATGTCCATCTGGTTGGCGATCAGCGCCGGCACCTTGGTTTCGTGGCTGACCGGGACCGGCACGACCTTCACGCCCAGCAGCTTGGCGAACTCCTTGCCCAGCAGCCACGACGGGCCGGACCAGGGCTCGCCTTCGCCGGTGGTGTTCTGGGCGAGCCAGGGCGGGTTGTTGACCACGCCGACACGCAGCACGCCGGCCTTGCGGATCGCGTCTATGCGCGGGCTGGCGCCGGGCGCGGGCGGCGTCTGGGCGAAGGCGGCGGCCGATACGCCGGCGGCGACGGCGGCCAGCGCGAGATGCCGGCACAGGCGCAGGGAGGAGGTGATGCGGTTCATGGTTTGTCTCTTTCTCTTGGGTGAATGGGGGACGTTTTCCGGTGCTTTCCCG
Source organism: Polaromonas sp. P1_F2 (assembly GCF_056405735.1). Taxonomy (NCBI): domain Bacteria; kingdom Pseudomonadati; phylum Pseudomonadota; class Betaproteobacteria; order Burkholderiales; family Comamonadaceae; genus Polaromonas; species Polaromonas sp. P1_F2. The sequence goes on from NZ_JBFUBN010000003.1 coordinate 61,579, forward strand.
GTGTTTACTTGAGCGACTCGATCACGCGCTTTTCTTCGGCGGCGAGTTTGGGTTCCAGTGTTTTTTCCACCGCGCGCAGCCAGTCGAGATAGGCCTGCTGGTTCTTGTCGACAGCCAGGCCCACGGGCGAGGCTTTTTCCTTGCTGCCCTGGCAATTGTTCTCCTGCGGGAACACCGTCAGGCCCTTGACCTTCTGGTTCAGGTTGACCCAGGGCACCCGGTTGATGGGCGCCGCATCGGCGCGTTTGGCCATGATTTCCTCGACGGGTGCGGTGGCGCCCGAACTTGCAACGGCACGGAACTTGGCCTTGGGGAAACGCTCTTTCACCCAGTTCTCTTCGGCGCCGCCCGTGAAATAGGCGATGGTGATGTCCGGGCTGTTGAGGTCGTCCACCGACTTGACCTTGGCGAGCTTGTCATTGCCCGCGCGGCCGAACATGCAGACGCTGGTGGTGGAATAAATGACGAAGTCCACCACCTTGAGCCGCTCCGGCGTTTCGCCCAGCGGGCTGATGGTCATGTCGACCTGGTTGGCGGCCAGCACCGGCACCTTGGTTTCATGCGACACCGCCACCGGCACCAGTTTGACGTTCAACAGGCGTGCGTATTCGTTGGCCAGCGTCCAGGCCGGGCCGCTCCAGGCCTGGCCGCCACCCGTGGTGTTCTCGAGCAGCCAGGGCGAGTTCTGCAGAACGCTGACACGCAGTTCACCGGATTTTTTGATCGCGTCTATGCGCGGGCTGGCGCCGGCCGGGGGCGGCGCCTGGGCCAGCAGCGCGGTACCCGACAGACCCAGCAGCAGGCCGACCAGGGTGGCTTTGGGTTTCAGTTTTGGCATGTTCATCTTGTCTCTCTTGGTGTTGTTGGGGGAAGAACTGTCGGGGCTAAAAGCAAGGAAGTAGCGTTATCTCCAGGCTTGTGCAAATTCGCTGATTACGCGCTCGAGATGGGCGCGCATGGCGGCCCGGGCGGCGATGGGGTCGCGCGCCAGCAAGGCCTTGAAGATGCGCTGGTGGTCGGCGTGCGAGGCCAGGCGCAGCTCGGGCGTGTGGAAGTGGTGTTCGATCTTGGTCCAGACCGGGCCCTTGGCCTGAGCCCACATGGCGCTCACCATCTGCAGCAGCACGCTGTTGCCGGTGGACTCGGCGATGCGCAGGTGAAACAACTGGTCGGCCGCCTCGTTTTCTTCCTTGTTGTCGATGTGCTCGCGCATGTCGCTGAGCGCCGTGAAGATGCGGTCCAGGTCGCCGTCCTTGCGTGTTTCCGCCGCGACCGAGGCGATTTCCGACTCGATCAGGCAGCGCGCGCGCAGCAGTTCAAAAGGGCCGGGGCCGGTTTCCGACATGAAGGGCGAAGAGGCAGGGTTGCCGCGCACCTGCGTCACGTAAATGCCCGAACCGCCGCGCACCTCGACCACGCCCTGCAGCTCGAGCGCGATCATGGCTTCGCGCACCGAGGTACGGCTCACGTCAAAACGCTCGGCCAGCGCGCGCTCCGAGGGGAGCCGTTCGCCGAGCTTGAACTCGCCCTGGGCGATCAGCGCCAGCAGCTGCGTGGCCAGGCGCTGGTAAGAGCGGTCGGACAGTGCCCGGGGTGGGTTGGACGCGTCGTCCGGGGAGGCCGGCTGGATGAGTTGAAGTGCCATGGTGGCTCCAAAGTGGTTGGACCAATTATGGGATTTCAAGGCAATAAAGACCAATAGTGGTTTACCACTATGGCTAACTGGTCGGTCCAATTGTTCAATAAAGTCCTTTCATCGGCTGACACTAGGCATGCGCTCACTCTCTCAAACCGTGCTGGATAACGGGGCGGTTCCACCTTCCCTGCATCTCCCCGATTACCCGCGAAGCGCCCTGGCACCCGGCGTGCTGCACCTCGGCCTCGGCGCGTTTCACCGCGCCCACCAGGCCGTGGTCTTCGATGCCCTGCTGCAGGCCGGCGACCCGCGCTGGGGGGTGCTGGGCGTGGCCATGCGCAGCACCGGGCTGGCCGATGCGCTGGCCCGCCAGGACGGGCTTTACACCCTGCAAATCGCGAGCGCGGAAGGGCGGCGCTGGCAGCTGGTCGGCTCGGTGCTGAACACCTGTGTCGCGGCGCGCGAGCCGGACCGCGTCACCGCCGCCCTCGCTGCGCCGGCCACCCGCTGGGTCACGCTGACCGTGACCGAAAAAGCCTACGGCGCCGAGCTCGCGGCGCAGCTTGTGGCCGGCCTGGCCGCGCGCCATGCGGCCGGCCTGGGCGGCCTGACCATCGCCTCCTGCGACAACCTGAGCGGCAATGGCGGCAAGCTGCGCCAGCTGTGCCTGGACGCCGCAGCGGCCCAGGACACCGTGCTGGCGCAGTGGATAGAGAACAGCTGCGCCTTTCCCAACAGCATGGTGGACCGCATTGTCCCCGCGGCCACCGCGCAGCACCGTGACGACGCCGCCCGCGTGGCCGGCCTGGACGACGCCTGCGCCCTGGGCACCGAGGCCTTCTGGGAATGGGTGATAGAGCGCCACTTCGTGGACCCCGCCGACGGCGCTGCGCTGGCGGCCGCGGGCGTGCAGGTGGTCGAGGACGTCAGGCCGTTTGAAGAGGCCAAGCTGCGCATGCTCAACGGCAGCCACACCGCTATCGCGCTGATGGGCGCCGTCATGGGCCTGCCCACGGTGGCTGATTGCGTGGCCAACGCCGACATCCGCTGGTTCATCCATCACCTGATGACCGACATCGTGATGCCGCAGCTGCAGCGCCCCGGCCTGCCGGCCTACCGCGATGCGCTGCTCGCGCGTTTCGCCAACCCGGACCTGCACCACAAGGTGCACCAGATCGCCTCGGACAGTTCGCTCAAGATTCCTTTGCGCTGGCTGCCCACGCTGCAGGCCCGGCTGGCGGCCGGCGCCGATGTCGAGCCGCTGGCATTCGCGACCGCTGTCTGGATGCGCTACCTGCTGGCCGAAGACGGACAGGGCCGGCCTTATGCGATTTCAGACCCGGCCGGCGAGCGCCTGCAGGCGCTCGCGCAACAGCACCGCGGCGATGTCGCCGGCACCGTGGCGGCCTTGCTTGGGCAGCCGGCCATCTGGGGCGAAGTGCTCCCCGCCGACCCGCGCTGGACTTCACGCGTGGGCTTCTGGCTGGAACGCATCCAGGCCCTGGGGGTCGGCGAGGCGCTCGCGCAATTCAAATCCGGGCACGCGCCCAAACCTCAACCCTGAACACGGAAATATTTCAACCATGATCCCCCAACATCCTCCCATCCGAGATCAGGTCGCCCTCGTCACCGGCGCCAATGCCGGCATGGGCTTGGCGACCGTGCGCGCGTTGCTCGACGCGGGTTACCGCGTTGCGGCAACCGACCTGCGCACGGAAGCTGTGACCAGCGAACTGGCCCACCACGGCGACCGGCTGGCCTGCTTTGTCATGGACGTGAGCGACCATGCCCAGGTGCATTCGGCCTGCGATCAGATCGAAAAGCATTTCGGACGCATCGACGTCTGCGTCAACAACGCGGGTTTCCTGCAGTACGCCAACTGCGAGCAGACCACACCCGAACTCTGGCACAAGACGCTGAGGATCAATCTGGATGGCGTGTTCTACGTGAGCCAGCGCGTGGCCCCGGGCATGAAGGCGCGCGGCTTCGGCCGCATCGTCAACATCTCGTCTTTCGGTGCGAAGACCGGCGGCCTGTCGCCGCTGCCCGCTTATGCGGCCAGCAAGGGAGGCGTCACGTCCCTGACCTTCAGCTTCGCGCGTGAATACGCGCCCTTCGGCGTGACCTGCAATGCGCTGGCCCCTACCTTTGTAAAAACCCAGATGCTGACCGAACAGGTCAGCGCCGAGCGGCAGGCTGAGCTGCGGCAAAAGATTCCGGTGGGCCGTTTCTGCGAGCTTGAAGAACTGGCGCACAGCGTGCTGTTCCTGGCCCATCCCCTGAGCGGCTTTATCACCGGCGAGGTGCTGGATTTGAACGGCGGCCTGCAGTTCGACTGAGGGATCAGTTCGCCAGGCCCACCTTGGCGGCGGCGCCGACGATCTCTTCCCAGGTGCTGGCGTCGATCTCGATGCCGTCCCGTTCGCGCTCCACGCGCGCGCGGCGTTCGGGTTCTCCGGCGATCTGCACGGCTTGTACGCCGTCGGCCGGCGGGCTTTTGCGCAGCCATTCGACAAAGGCCAGAGCCTCGGTTTCCATCGCCGATTGTGTGCCCAGCTTGCCGGGGTCAATCAGGATGGTCAGCATGCTGTTGTAGACGGCGCGTGTGCCCACTGTCGGGTGGTGCCAGGTGCCGCCGCCGGTCAGCGCGCCACCCAGCAGTTCGCAGGCCACGGCCAAGCCGTAACCCTTGTGCTCGCCGAAAGGCATCAGTGCGCCGAAAAATCCATTGGCCTGCGGCACCACCACCACGCCGGGGTCGGTGGTCGGCTGGCCGTGCTCGTCGATCAGCAGGCCGGGCTGTACTGACTTGCCCTGGTTGTGCGCGACGCGCATCTTGCCCTGGGCCACGCGGCTGGTGGCGAAGTCCAACACAAAGGGCGGGCTGTCTTTCAGCGGTATGCCGATGCAGCAGGGGTTGGTGCCGTAGCGGCCGTCGGCACCGCCCCAGGGCGCGACCACCGGCCGCGTCATGACGTTGACGAAGTGCAGCGACACCAGGCCCTGGGCCACGGCCATCTCCGCGAAATGGCCTATGCGCCCCAGGTGGTGCGATTCGGCCAGCGCCAGGATGCAGCTGCCTTGTTCCTTGGCGCGGGCCATGCCCAGCAGCATGGCCTGCTCGCCGACCACCTGGCCGTAGCCGCGCTGGCCGTTGAGGCTCAGCAGCGCACCGGCGTTGAGCACCGTCTTGACCTGTGCATTGGGCGTGAGGCCGCCTTCAAGCACCGCGTCCACATAGCGCGGCAGCATGCCCACGCCGTGCGAGTCGTGGCCGCTGAGGTTGGCCATGACCAGGTTGGATGCGACTTTTTCGGCTTCTTGCGCCGAACTGCCGGCGGCGACGAGGATGCGGGCGCAATGGGCCCGCAGGTCTGAGGCTTGGATGTTTTTTTGCATGAAGCGAGACTGGAATGGAATTTACATCACGGCGCCGACTTGCCAGGGCACAAACTCGTTCTGGCCGTAGCCATGCTTTTCGCTCTTGCTGGGTTCGCCCGAGGCGGTGGCCAGCACCATGTCAAAAATGCGTTGCCCCATCTCCTGCACCGACACGCCAGCGTCGATGATCTCGCCGCAGTTGATGTCCATGTCTTCTTCCTGCCGCTTCCACAGCGCCGAATTGGTGGCGAGCTTGAGCGAAGGCGAGGGCGCGCAGCCGTAGGCCGAACCGCGGCCGGTGGTAAAGCAGATGATGTTGGCGCCGCCGGCCACCTGGCCCGTGGCGCTGACCGGGTCGTAGCCGGGGGTGTCCATATAGACAAAACCGTGCGCGCCCACGGGTTCGGCGTATTCATACACCGCCTCGAGGTTGGAGGTGCCGCCCTTGGCGACCGCGCCCAGCGATTTTTCGAGGATGGTGGTCAGGCCGCCGGCCTTGTTGCCCGGCGAGGGGTTGTTGTTCATTTCGCCATCGTTGATCTGGGTGTAGTGCTCCCACCATTTGATGCGCGAGATCAGTTTCTCGGCGATGTCGGGGCGCACGGCGCGCCGCGTGAGCAGGTGCTCGGCGCCGTAGATCTCGGGCGTTTCGCTGAGGATGGCGGTGCCGCCGTGGGCCACCAGCAAGTCCACCGCCGCGCCCAGCGCCGGGTTGGCGCTGATGCCTGAATAACCGTCGGAGCCGCCGCACTGCAGGCCGATCGTGATGTGGGCGGCGCTGCAGGGCTCGCGTTTCACGGCGTTGGCCTGCGGCAGCATTTCCTTGATCATGGCGATGCCCTTGGCCACGGTCTTGGCCGTGCCGCCCGTGTCCTGGATGCTGAAGACGCGCAGGGTTTCGCCCTCGCGCAGGCTGCCGTGGGCCAGCCAGGCGTTGATCTGGTTGGACTCGCAGCCCAGGCCCACCACCAGCACGCCGGCGAAGTTGGGGTGCGTGGCGTAACCCGTCAGCGTGCGCTGCAGGATCTGCAGGCCCAGGCCGTCGCTGTCCATGCCGCAACCGGTGCCGTGCGTGAGCGCCACCACGCCGTCGACGTTGGGAAAATTTTTGAGCGCTGAAGGATTGTTCTGCCGCGAGAAATGGTCGGCAATCGCGCGCGCGGCCGTGGCCGAGCAGTTCACGCTGGAGAGGATGCCGATGTAGTTGCGCGTGGCCACGCGGCCGTCGGGCCGCTTGATGCCCATGAAGGTCGCCTCCCGTTTGGCCGGCGCCGGCTTCACGTCGGCGCCGAAGGCATAGTCGCGCGCGAAGTCGCCCTTGTCGGGCCCCATGTCCAGGTTGTGTGTGTGCACGTGCTCGCCGGGCGCGATGGGCTTGCTCGCGAAACCGATGATCTGGTTGTAGCGCCGCACTGGCTCACCCGCGGCCAGCGCGCGCGTGGCGATCTTGTGGCCGGCGGGGATCAGGCCGCGCACGGCGACGTTTTCGACCTGGGTGCCGCCCACCAGCTGGGCGCGGGCAATCAGGACGTCGTCGGCGGGGTGCAGGCGGATAAAGGGCGTGGCGGGGGTCGTGGTCGTCATGGAAGTCATCGTGAAGTTATGGGACGGTTGTACCCCAATCAATAAAACATCTTCGGTAGCCAGAGTACTGCTTTCGGGAAGTAGGTGATGATGCCCAGGCTCAGCAGCAGCGGCACCAACCAGGGCAGGATGGCGATGGTGGTGCGTTCCACCGACAGGTTGGCCACGCGCGCCAACACAAACAGCACCATGCCCATGGGCGGGTGCAAGAGGCCGATCATCAGGTTGAGCACCATGACCAGGCCGAAATGCACCGGGTCTATGCCCAGCTGCGCGGTGATGGGCAGCAGGATGGGCACCAGGATGGTGATGGCGGCCGTGGGTTCCAGGAAGCAGCCAACGAAGAGCATCAGCAGGTTGGCCAGCAGCAGGAACACCCAGGGGCTCTGGGTAAAGCCCAGCACCCAGGCGGCGATCGCCGTGGTCACGCCGGTGGCTGTCAGCATCCAGCCGAAGATGGACGCGGCCGCCACGATGAAGAGCACGGTGGAGGTGGTTTCAACCGTATCCAGGCAGACCTTGACGAACATCTTGAACTTGAGCGCCTTGTACCAGAAGAAGCCCAGCACCATGGCCCAAACACAGGCCGCAATCGCGCCTTCGGTGGGCGTGAAAAGGCCGGTCGTCATGCCGCCTATCAGCAGCACTGGTGTCATGATGGGCAGCACGGCCTCGAACTTAAAAATCTTGTCGAGCACGAACAAGGCGATGAGCCCGGCAATCACCGTGACCTGCGCGGGCGCGCCGGCCTTGCTGATCAGCAGCCACAGCACCAGTGGCCAGGCCGCGACCACGCCCAGCTCTATCAGGGCTTTGCCCAGCTTGCTGGCCGAGAACTTGATGTCGGCGCCCCATTTGTTCTTGTGGGCGAAGTAGGCCACGGTCAGCATCATCAGCACCGCCATCAGCAGGCCCGGCAACAGGCCGGCCAGGAACAGCGCGCCAATCGACACATTGGCCATCATTCCGTAGATCACAAAAGGCAGGCTGGGCGGGATGATGGGGCCCAGCGTGGCGGAGGCGGCCGTCACGCCGACCGCGAATTCCGACGAATAGCCGTGCTCCTTCATGGCCTTGATCTCGATGGTGCCCAGGCCGGCCGCGTCGGCGATCGCCGTGCCGCTCATGCCGGCGAAGATCACCGAGCCCAGCACGTTGACGTGGCCCAGGCCGCCCTTGAGCCAGCCCACCAGCGCCAGCGCGAAGTTGTAGATGCGGGTGGTGATGCCGGCATTGTTCATCAGGTTGCCGGCCAGGATGAAAAAGGGAACGGCCAGCAGCGGGAAGCTGTCTATGCCCGACACCATGCGGTGGATCACCACAAAGGGCGGCAGGTTGCCGGTGACCAGGATGTAGACCAGCGAGGCGCCCGCCATGGCGATGGCGACCGGGATGCCGGCGCCCATGAAGATCAGGAAAAATATTTTGAGCATGATGGTGCAGTGAGCTTCGCGCTCAGCGGTCTTCCATGGTGGATTCGGGGCGTTCCAGCACGCTGTAGCCGCGGCGGTAATGAATCAGGGCGACCTGCAGCGAGCGCACCAGCATGGCGGCAAAACCCAGCAGGCACAGGCCGTACACGATGTTCATGGGCAGGTCGACGATGGTCATGCGGGTCTGGTTGCCGATTTTTTCCATCATCTGCACGGTCATGAACACGGCAGCGCCGTAAAAGGCGATGCGCAGCACGTCTGTCACCGTCGACATGACGCGGCCCATCTTCGCGGGCATGTGGCGGTAGAAAAAATCCACCTGGATGTGGTTGTTCTTGGCCACGCCTATGGCTGCGCCTATGAACACCACGGCGATCAGCTCATACCGGGCGATCTCTTCTGTCCACGCGGCGGAGTCGTTGAAGACGTAACGCGTGATGAACTGGTACAGCACGGTGGCGCCCAGCACCCAGAAAAACGCCAGGGCCATCCAGCCTTCGACGGTGACGGTGGACAGGTCCACCGCCTCGTCCTCGGTATGGAATGAACCGTCGTCGCTGATGATTTTTTCAGTCATCGTGTTTCCTTTGTTTTTGCCTTGCCAGCAGAGCGGGGTAGTCGTCCGGAAAGCGTAGCGAGCGGTCCGAGGTCGCGTCGAGAAGCGCAGCCGTACTCCGGTACGGCGAGCATCACAGGCGCGAGATCGGGCCGCGCAGTAGCTTTACGGGTGGCTACCTACTTCAAATTAATAATGCGGTCGTAATCGGCTTGACGATAACCCTGGTCCGCAGGGGAAGTGTTCTTCAGCACCGCCGCACGGAAGGCGTTCTTGTCGACCGTGATCACGTTGTTGCCTTTTTTCTTGAACTCTTCGACCAGCCGGGCTTCCGAGGCGATGATCTCGCGGCCGGTTTTTTCGGCGGCTTCCAGCATCACGTCGCTGAAGATCTTTTTCTCGTCGGCGCTGAGCTTGCCCCAGAGCTGGCCCGAGACCACGGTCAGCAGCGAGTCGACGATGTGGCCGGTCAGTGAAATGTTCTTCTGCACTTCATAGAATTTTTTCGCTTCGATGGTGGGCAGCGGGTTCTCCTGTGCGTCCACCGTGCCGTTTTGCAGCGCCAGGTAGACCTCGGCAAAGGCAATCGGGGTCGGGTTGGCGCCCAGCGCCTTGGGGAAAGCCATATAGGCCGGCGCGTCGGGCACGCGGATCTTCAGGCCCTTCATGTCTTCGGGCTTGGTGATGGGGCGCGCGGCGCTGGATGTCACGTGGCGCGCGCCGTAGTAATTGAGCGCGGTGATGTGGTTGCCGCTTTTCTGGTCGTAGCCGGCGGCCAGTTCCCTGAACACATCGCTGTTGGCGAACTTGAGCTGGTGCTCGGCGTCGCGGAAGATAAAGGGGAAATAGCCAATCGCCAGCGGCTGGTAGGTGCGGCCGGCAAAACTCGCGCCCGTGAGGATGATGTCCACGGTGCCCAGGGTCAGGCCCTGGTTGATGTCGGCCTCCTTGCCCAGCGTGGAGGCCGGGAACACCTGGATCTCATACTTGCCGTTGGTGCGCTTCTTGATTTCGTCGCCGGCCCAGACCGACCACTTGTGGAAGGGCTCGGAGGTTTCATAGACGTGCGCCCATTTGAGCTTGGTCTGCGCCGAGGCAATGCCGGAAAAGCCCAGGGCTCCGGCCATCAGCGCGCAGGCGGCGATGGCTTTGACGGCGAATCGTTTGTTGTGGAATGCATTCATGGTTGTCTCCTCAAAGGGTGTTGCTGGCATGAAAGGGGAAAACCGGCGTGCGCGCCAGCACGCACGCCGTGAAGCCGGGGTCTGTTGCCTCAGTTCTTCAGATTGAGCTTGGTCACGAGTTGCTTGAAGGTGTCGTTGTCGCGCACCATCTGCGCCTTGAAGGCGGGGCCGTCGGCATAGGCGTAGCCCAGGTTGAGCTTGTCCATGACCTCGCGCATGATGGGCTCTTCAGCCGCCTTCTTGCTGAAGGCCCGGATGGTTTCCACGACTTCAGGCGGCGTACCTTTGGCCACGCCGAGGCCGCGCCACGTGCCGATGGACAGATCGATGTTGCGTTCCTTTAGCGTCGGCACGTTCTCGAAACCCTTGACGCGCTGGTCGGCCATCACGCCGAGGATTTTCAGCTTGCCGGCGGCCACGTGCACCGCGACTTCGGCCGGGCTTACGCCCACGGCGTCCACATGGCCGCCCAGCAGGGCCAGCACGGCGGGGCCGGCGCCCTGGAAGGGAATGTGGTTGAACTTAGCGCCGGTTTTTTCTTCCAGCGAGGCGGCGGCCAGGTGCCAGATCGAGCCGTTGCCGGCGTTGCCGACCTTCACGTCGCTGCCGGTCCTTTTGGCGGCGGCCAGGAAGTCTTCAATCGTGTTGTAAGGCGAATCCGCGCGCACCGTGATGGCGGCCGGGTCGGCGTTGAGGCGGGCAATCGGGATGAAGTCGTCCTGCGTGATCTTGGTGATGCCCATGTGCGGCAGTATGGTCACCTCGACGAAGAGCATGGCGATCTTGTAGCCGTCGGGCTTGGCGTTCACCACGTCGGCCAGGCCGATGGCGCCGCTGGCGCCCGGCTTGTTGTAGACCACCAGCGATTGTGTGGTGTATTTTTTGGCCGCTTCGGCATAAGCGCGCGCCAAAGAGTCGGTGCCGCCGCCTGGCTGGAAGGCCACCATCACTTCAATCGGTTTGTTGGGGTAGGGCTGGGCCCAGGCGCCGCCGCAGAGGCCGGTGAGCAGCAGGGCCGCGGCCAGCCGTTGGGTGCGGGTCAGGAAGTTCATGCTTTGTCTCGCTTTCTTTCTTATGGATCAAGTTGCTGTTGAGGGGAAATCTCCGGGTGCGGGATGCTTCTTCTTATTTCTTGGGTGCTTTTGCTTGCTTGGTGGTCCGGCGCCAGCTCACGCTGAAACGCTTGTGCGACTGGTCCATGTGCTCGTGCATGGCCGCGCGCGCGGCGTCGGGATTGTGGTTGCGCACCGCCTCAAGAATCGCCTCGTGCTCCGCGATCGCCGAGCGCCAGGAATCCACGGTCTCAAAATGGCCGCCAAGGCGCTCGAACAGCGGGCCGCGCCGCGAGTCCCAGAAGCGCTGTATGGTTTCAATCAGCACCACGTTGCCGCAGGACTCGACGATGGCGCTGTGAAAGGCGCGGTCGCCGTTCAGCGGCAGCACGCCGCGGTCGGCATCCAGCTTCATGCTGGCAATGGCCTTGTCCATGGCGTCGATGTGTTTGCGTTTGGCCTGGGTGGCGGCCATGGCGGCGACCTCGCCTTCGACCACGCGGCGCGCGCGTATCAATTCCAGCGGGCCCCATTCATCGGGCGGGATCTGTTCGGCCCGGCTGTTGCCGTGGCTGGGCGCCTTGCTGCGGTCCAGCACGTAGACGCCGGAGCCGGTGCGCACCTCGACCCAGCCCTCGACTTCCATCGCGATCAGTGCTTCGCGCACCGAAGGCCGGCTCACGCCCAGCTGCCGCGCCAGGTCGCGCTCGGCCGGCAGGCGCGCGCCCACGGCCCATTCGCCGGCGGAGATCAGCGTGCGCAACTGCTCGGCGATCTGGCGGTACAGGCGTTGCGGTTCGACGGTCTGCAGGGGCATGGGTGAAAAAAGCGGAGGGGAGGGGCGGCTTAAGGGTTAGCCAGAATTGGACAAGTGGTCAGGCCAATTGATAATCCCATGAAACCCCCCGGCCAACATCCGGCAAAACCCTGTAGGAGCACTGATGAGACTTGAAGGAAAAAAAGCACTGGTCACCGCGGCGGGCCAGGGCATTGGGCGCGCCAGCGCGCTGGCGCTGGCGGCCGAAGGCGCGCAGGTCTGGGCCACCGACCTGAACCCCAAGCTGCTGGAAAGCTACCAGGGCGTGGCCAACGTCACCGCGCTGCCGCTGAATGTGCTCGACAAGGCCGCCATCCACAAGCTGGTGGGCGGCCTGCCGGCGCTGGACGTGCTGTTCAACTGCGCGGGTTTTGTACACGGCGGCACGGCGCTTCAGGCCACCGACGAAGACCTCGAGTTCGCCTTCCAGCTCAATGTGCGCGCGCAGTTCTGGATGATCCAGGCCGTGCTGCCGAAAATGCAGGCTAAAAAAGGCGGCAGCATCATCAACATGGCCAGCGTCTGCGGCAGCATCAAGGGCCTGCCCAACCGCTTTATCTACGGCACGACCAAGGCCGCGGTGATCGGCCTCACCAAAAGCGTCGCGGCCGACTTTGTGGCCGACGGCGTGCGCTGCAATGCGATCTGCCCCGGCACCGTCGACACGCCCTCGCTGCAGGACCGCATCAACGCCAACGACGACCCGGTGGAGGCGCGCAAGGCCTTCATCGCACGCCAGCCGCTGGGCCGCCTGGCCCAGGCGCATGAAATCGCGCCGCTGGTGGTGTTCCTGGCCAGCGACGAAGCCGCCTTTGTGACCGGCCAGGCCTACAACATCGACGGCGGCATCACCATATGAACCAGCTCGACCTGAAGGGGCGGCACGCCGTCATTACAGGTGGTGCGGTCGGCCTGGGCTTTGCGGTTGCGCAGCGCGTGCTGGCTTCGGGCGGCACGGTCACCTTGTGGGACATCAATCCCGAAGCGCTGGCCAAGGCCAAAGAGGCGCTGGGTGCGGGTGTGCACACCGTGGCCGTCGATGTCAGCAGCCATGCCAGCGTGGTGGAGGCGGTCAAACAGACGGTTGCCCACAACCCGGCCATTGATGCCCTGGTCAACTCGGCCGGCATCACCGGCCCCAACGTCAAGCTCTGGGACTATCCGCCCGAGCAGTGGATGCAGGTGCAGCAGGTCAACCTCAACGGGTTGTTCTTCTGCTGCCGCGAAGTCGTGCCGCACATGCGCGCGCGCAACTATGGGCGCATCGTCAACATCGCCTCGGTCGCCGGCAAGGAGGGCAACCCGAATGCCAGCGCCTACAGCGCCAGCAAGGCCGCGGTGATCGCCCTGACAAAATCGTTGGGCAAGGAACTCGCCGACACCGGCGTGCGCGTCAACTGCGTCACGCCGGCCGCCGTCAAGACGCCGATTTTTGAGCAGATGACGCCGGAGTTCATACAGTTCATGCTTTCTAAAATCCCCATGGGCCGCTTTGGCATGCCCGATGAGGTGGCCGCCATGGTGAGCTGGCTTTGCACCGAAGATTGCTCTTTTTCGACCGGCGCCGTGTTTGATCTGTCGGGCGGCCGCTCTACATACTGACTTATCGATCCTCTCTTTATTCATCAAAAGGAAAACCATGAAACTCGTTCGTTATGGCAACCCCGGCAAGGAAAAGCCCGGCCTCATCGATGCCAATGGCAAGCTGCGTGACCTGAGTGGCGTCATCAAGGACATCGGCCCCGAGCAGCTGGGCGACGCCGCGCTGGCCAAGCTCGGCAAGCTTAAGACCGACAAGCTGCCGCTGGTCAAGGGCTCGCCGCGCTACGGCAGCCCGGTCACCGGCACGCGCAAGTTCATCGCCATCGGTCTGAACTACGCCGACCACGCCGCCGAATCCGGCCTGCCGATTCCGGCCGAGCCCGTGGTCTTCATGAAAGCCACCAGCTGCATCCAGGGCCCCAACGACCCCATCATGCTGCCCAAGAACTCGGTCAAGACCGACTGGGAAGTCGAGCTCGGCGTGATCATCGGCAAGCAGGCCCGCTACGTCTCGCAGAAATCCGCGCTGGACCACGTGGCCGGCTATTGCACCATCAACGACGTCAGCGAACGCGAATTCCAGATCGAGCGCGGCGGCACCTGGGACAAGGGCAAAGGTTGCGACACCTTCGGCCCCCTGGGCCCCTGGCTGGTCACGCGCGATGAAGTGCCGAATCCGCAAAAGCTGTCGATGTGGCTGGAAGTCAACGGCAAGCGCGTGCAGAACGGCAGCACCAAGACCATGATCTTCAGCGTCGCGAAAATCGTCAGCTACGTGAGCCAGTTCATGACGCTGGAACCCGGCGACGTCATCACCACCGGCACGCCGCCCGGCGTCGGCCTGGGCATGAAACCGCCGGTTTTCCTGAAGAAGGGCGACACCGTGTCGCTGGGCATCGAAGGCCTCGGCGAGCAGCACCAGACGGTGGTGCCGTTCAAGCGGTAAGCATGCGGATGGTGATTGCGCAGGCCTAGGGTCTGCGTAATCGCCTGTAATCGACAGGCCGTGTGCGCCGCCGGAATATCAGTTTCCCTGAAACTGATATGGAGCCAACATGCCAAACCAAGTCTTCGATCGCGGCCACACCGCAAACCTTGGGGCCAACACCGTCCCAGGCAACCTGCAACTGATCGGCGTAGGCGCCAGCTACACCATCGCCATCAATGGGGGCGCGGCAGTCGCCCATGTGATCGCAATCGGCCACGTCGACAGCTACCCGATCAACAACCAGCCTGTTTCCATCACGAACACCACAGGCGCGGCAGGCCCAGCCAACATGACCTTGATTTGGTAGCCGATTCCACCTCTCGTGCTGGATTGACAAGTTCCAGCGGGCAGCTGCGGAACCGGCTTTGCCGGGCCGCAGGCGCCGCCCCTGAGGGAGGAGCAGGCTATACGAAGTGAGCCTGAAAGAGGGGGAGGGCTCTGGGGTTTACCCTATCCACGGTTAGAACTGGGTCCCTATAAGCAGGCACCCAACAACCCCTGCTTGCCCATGGTCATCAAAGTGTTGCAAAATAGAACGACCGTTCGTTTTATTTTGTAGCACCCCATGCCCGTCACAGAACTCCCCGCCAAAGCCTCCCGCGCCCCCGTTGCGGGCAGCGCCGTGGCCAAAAGCCAGCAAAAAGGCCAGCAGACCAAGGCGGCCATTGTGGATGCGGCCCTGGGCCTGGCGACGCAAATCGGCCTGGAGGGCCTGAGCATAGGCGCGCTGGCCGAGGTCATGCGCATGAGCAAGTCCGGCGTGTTCGCGCATTTCGGCTCGCGCGAGGAACTGCAGATCTCGGTGATTCGTGAATACCACGTGCGTTTCGAGGAAGAGGTCTTCTTCCCGGCGCTGCAGCAGCCGCGCGGCCTGCCGCGTCTGGCGGCGCTGTTCCACAACTGGATGAAACGCACCTCGCTCGAAATCGATTCGGGCTGCCTTTACATCAGCGGCGCCGTCGAGTTCGACGACAGGCCGGGCCCGGTGCGCGATGCGCTCGCGGGTTCGGTGCGCACCTGGCTGGCCGCCATGTACCGCGCCGTGGTGCAGGCCAAGGAGGCCGGCCACCTGCGGCCCGACGCCGATGAACACCAGATGGCCTTTGAAATCCACGGCCTGATCCTGGCGCTGCATTACGAGGCCCGCTTCCTGAAGACGCCGGGCTCCATGGACCGCGCCAACACGGGTTTTGCCAACATCCTGGGGCGCTACGGTGCTGACGCCGCCGCGCCTTCCATTCCGTCCACCTCTTCCGCTTCGCCCAAAAAAGCTTCGGGCAAAGCTTCCCCCTCCAAACCGGTTTAACGCTAAAGGACCCACTCCCATGCCACAGTACAGCCCACCCCTGCGCGACATGCAATTCGTCATGCACGAAGTGCTCAAGGTCACCGATGAATTCAAGGCCATCCCCAAGCACGCGGACGTCGACGTCGACACCATCAACGCGGTGCTCGAAGAAGCCGGCAAGTTCGCCGCCGAAGTGACCTTTCCGCTGAACATCAGCGGCGACGAAGAGGGCTGCAAGCTCGACAAGACCACGCACGAAGTCACGCCGCCCAAGGGCTTCAAGGAAGCCTATGCGCAGTACGTCGAAGGCGGCTGGGCCGCGCTGAGCTGCGACCCCGAATATGGCGGCCAGGGCCTGCCCTTTGTGCTGAACCAGTGCCTCTACGAAATGCTCAACTCGGCCAACCAAGCCTGGACCATGTACCCGGGCCTGTCGCACGGCGCTTACGAAGCCCTGCATGCCCACGGCACCGACGAGCAGAAAAAGCTCTACCTGCCCAAGCTCACCAGCGGCGAATGGACCGGCACTATGTGCCTGACCGAGCCGCATTGCGGCACCGACCTGGGCCTGCTGCGCACCAAGGCCGAACCGCAGCCCGATGGCACTTACCGCCTGACCGGCAACAAGATCTTCATCAGCGCCGGTGAGCACGACATGGCCGCCAACATCGTGCACCTGGTGCTGGCCCGCCTGCCGGACGCGCCCCAGGGCAGCAAGGGCATCAGCCTGTTCGCCGTGCCCAAGTTCAACATCGGCAAGGACGGCGCCCTCGGTTCGCGCAACGGCATCTACTGCGGCGGCCTGGAGCACAAGATGGGCATCCACGGCAACGCCACCGCGCAGATGGTGCTGGAAGACGCCGTCGGCACCATGGTGGGCGCGCCCAACAAGGGCCTGGCCGCGATGTTCGTGATGATGAACGCCGCCCGCCTGGGCGTGGGCAACCAGTCGCTGGGCCTGACCGAAGTGGCCTTCCAGAACGCGCTGGCCTACGCCAAGGACCGCATCCAGATGCGTTCCCTGTCCGGCGTCAAGGCCAAGGACAAGCCCGCCGACCCCATCATCGTGCACCCCGACGTGCGCAAGATGCTGCTGACGGCCAAGGCCTATGCCGAAGGCGGCCGCGCGCTGGCGATCTACTGCACGCTGCTGCTCGACAAGGAACTGAACCACCCCGACGAGAAGGTGCGCAAGGACTCCGGCGAAATCGTCGCCCTGCTCACGCCCATCGTCAAAGCCTTCCTGACCGACAACGGCCACATCGCCACCAACGCCTGCATGCAGGTCTTCGGCGGCCACGGCTTCATCAAGGAATGGGGCATGGAGCAGTTCGTGCGCGACAACCGCATCAACATGATTTACGAAGGCACCAACACCATCCAGTCGCTGGACCTGCTGGGCCGCAAGGTGCTGGGCAACAACGGCGCCACGCTGAAAAAATTCGGCAAGGTGATTGGCGCGCTGATCGCCGAGGAAGGCGTCAACGAGAAGATGGCCGAGTTCATCAACCCGCTGGCCTACCTGGCCGACCAGATGACCAAGTTCACCACCGAGCTGGGCTTCAAGGGCTTCCAGAACCCCGACGAAGTGGGCGCCGCCGCCGTCGACTACCTGCGCGTGGCCGGCCATCTGGTGTTCGGCTACTTCTGGGCGCTCATGGCACAAACCGCGCTGCGCGAGATCGCCGCGGGCAATACCGACAAGTTCTATGTGGCCAAGCTGCAGACCGCGCGTTTTTACTTCGCGAAACTGTTCCCCGAAACCGCGACGCTGATGCGCACGGCACGCTCGGGCAGCAAGGCGCTGATGGAAACCGACGAAGCACTGGCTTGATTTTTTTGAACAGGACAAGGAGACACCATGAAACACCCATTGCTCGCATTGACCCTGGGCCTGATGGCCATTCCGGCGCTGGCCCAGAACACGCCGGTCGGCCTGTGGCGCGGCTTCGACGAAAAAACCGGCGAGCCCAAATTCGAGGTTCGCATCGTTGAGAGCGGCGGCGTGTTGAACGGCAAGGTCGAAAAGCGGCTGTCTCCCGGCGTCAAGCCGGACGATGTCTGCACCGAATGCACTGACGACCGCAAGGACAAGCCGCGGCTGGGCCTGGAGATCATCCGCGGCGCGAAGAAGTCGCCCGACGCCGATGTCTGGGAAGGCGGCAAGATCCTGGACCCGGACAACGGCAAAAGCTACAACCTCAAGATGACCCCGGTTGAGGGCGGCAAGAAGATGGACGTGCGCGGCTCTTTTGGTCCTTTCGGCCGCACCCAGACCTGGACGCGTCTGCAATGAATGCCGCGCACATAAGGGCCAGCCATGGGTGAAGCGATTTCCCGTTTGTGGTCACGGCCCTTTGGCGCCGGTGGCGGCACACCGCCGGCCGCACGCCGCTGGTACGGCCACCATCTGCTCAAGAAGCCGTTTTTCGGACGCTTCATGAAGCCCTGGCGCTGGCCGGCGAACGTGCCGCAAGAAGGCTGGGAACGGGTGCGTATCGACAGCCGCAGCAGCAGCCGGCTCGAAGCCATCGTGGCGCGCACGCCGCTGGCCCCGCGCGGTGTCGTGGTGTGCGCCCATCCCATGGGCTTTGCCTGCAAAGGGTTCTGGTTGCGCCACGGCCACGCCCAGGCGCTGCTCGATGCGGGCTTTCATGTGGTGGCTTTCGACTTCAACGGTTTCGGTGAAAGCCCGTCGACCAATTTCGATTTTCCCGGCGACGCGATGTCGGTGGGCCTCTGGGCGCGCGCCGAATTCGCGGGCTTGCCGGTGCATGCGCTGACGGCGTCTTTCGGCGCCATCAACACGCTGAGCGCGATCGCCGAAGCGAATTTCCCTTACGACAAAGTGGTGGCCGAAGGCTGCCCGCCCACACTGCCCGATTTCTGGAAAGCTTACCCTTTTGCCCATGCGGTGCTCAACGTGATCCGGCGCATCAGTCCGCAAGGCGAGCTGCATCTGCGGCCCGTGCACCACCTCGCCAATATGCGCGACGTGGACGTGCTGCTGATCCACAGCCGGGGCGACCGCTGGACGCCGGTGCATTTTGGCGATGCGCTGCAGCAGGCCGCCTCGAGGCCCGAGCGCATCCAGCGCGTGATCCTCGACAAGGCCGACCACACCCACGGCATGCGCGACGAGCCGCAGCGCTACCGGGGCGCGGTGCTCGAATTTTTTAACCAGTCTTCTCCCACAAGGTCTTAACCATGTCACGATTCCAAGTCAAAAAAGTCGCCGTGCTCGGCGCCGGCGTCATGGGCGCGCAGATCGCCGCCCACCTGGCCAACGTCAAGGTGCCGGTCATCCTGTTCGACCTGCCGGCCAAGGAAGGCCCGAAGAACGGCATCGTCATCAAGGCGGTCGAAGGCCTGAAAAAACTCAAGCCCGCCCCGCTGGGCGTGCCCGAAGACGCGGCGCTGATCCAGCAGGCCAACTATGAAGAAAACATGGAGCTGCTGCGCGAATGCGACCTCGTCATCGAGGCAATCGCCGAGCGCATGGACTGGAAGACCGACCTGTACCACAAGATCGCGCCTTTCATCGCCGAAGGCGCCATCGTCGCCAGCAACACCTCGGGCCTGTCCATCACCAAGCTCAGCGAGGCGCTGCCTGAATCCATCAAGCCGCGCTTTTGCGGCATCCACTTCTTCAACCCGCCGCGCTACATGACGCTGGTCGAGCTGATCAACACGCCGACCACCGAACCCAAGGTGCTGGACGACCTCGAGGCATTCGTCACCAGCGCGCTGGGCAAGGGCGTGATACGCGCCCACGACACGCCCAACTTCATCGCCAACCGCGTCGGCATCGCCAGCATGCTGGCCACCATCAAGGAAGCCGAAGCCTTCAAGCTCAGCTACGACGTGGTCGACGACCTGACCGGCAAGAAGCTGGGTCGCGCGAGCTCGGGCACCTTTCGCACCGCCGACGTGGTGGGCCTGGACACCATGGCCCACGTCATCAAGACGCTGCAGGACAACCTCGGCCCCGGCAAGGTTGAAGACCCGTTCTCCGACATCTACGGCACGCCGCCCGTGCTGGCCAAGCTGCTGGAGTCCAAAAGCCTGGGCCAGAAGACCGGCGCCGGCTTTTACAAAAAGCAGGGCCGCGACATCCTGCGCCTGGACCCGGAAAGCATGGAGTACGTGCCGGCCGGCGCAAAGGCCAATGAGGTCGTGGGCCGCATGCTCAAGAAGCCCGCGGGCGAACGCCTGAAGCTCTTGCGCGAGGCCGAGGGCGCCGAAGCGCGTTTCCTCTGGGCCATCCTGCGCGACCAGTTCCACTACGCCGCCGTGCACCTGGAAAGCATTGCCGAAACCGCGCGCGACATCGATTTCGCGATGCGCTGGGGCTTTGGCTCCAAGCAGGGCCCCTTCGAACTCTGGCAACAGGCTGGCTGGAAACAGGTCGCCACCTGGATCCAGGAAGACATTGATGCCGGCAAGGCGCTGTCCAAGGCGCCGCTGCCCGAGTGGGTGTTCAAGGGCCCGGTGGCAGAGGCCGGCGGCGTGCACACCGAGCAGGGCTCGTGGAGCGCTTCCGCCAAGAAATTCATCCCGCGCCGCAAGCTGCCGGTCTACGAGCGCCAGTTCTTTCCCGAGGACGTGCTGGGCTCCAAGGCGCCGGCCTTTGAAACCGCCGGCACCACCTTGCATGAAGACGACGCGATACGCCTCTGGACGCTGGGCGGCGCGAACGACGACGTGCTGATCGCCAGCATCAAGACCAAGATGCACGCCATCAGCCCCGACGTGGCCGAAGGCCTAGCCATGGGCGTGGACCTGGCCGAGAAAAGCTACAAGGGCATGGTCATCTGGTCCAACGACGAGATGTTCTCGGCCGGCGCCGACCTGCAAGCCATGCTGCCCGCCTTCATGATGGGCGGCGCCAAGGCGATTGAAGGGGCCGAGGCCGAACTGCAGAATGTGATGCTCAAGCTGCGTTACGCGGCCGTGCCCGTGGTGTCGGCCATCCGCGGCATTGCGCTGGGCGGTGGCTGCGAAATGGCGGTCTACTCGGCCAAGCGCGTGGCCGCGATGGAAAGCTACATCGGCCTGGTCGAAGTCGGCGTGGGCCTGGTGCCTGGCGCCGGCGGCCTGACCTACATCGCGCGCCGCGCCGCGGAAAACGCCGGCACCTCGACCAACAAGGACATCTTGCCCTTCCTGACCGAAGGCTTCACTGCCGCGGCCATGGCCAAGGTCGGAACCAGCGCGATTGAAAGCCGCAAGATCGGCTATTTGCTCGACAGCGACGTGATCGTGCCGAACAAGGACGAGCTGCTCTTCGTCGCGCTCAACGAGGCGCGCGCGCTGTTCAACTCGGGCTACCGCGCGCCGCACAAGCGCCAGTTCCCGGTGGTCGGCCGCAACGGTTGGGCCACCATCAAGGGCCAGCTGGTCAATATGCGCGACGGCGGCTTTATCAGCGCGCACGACTTCCACATCGCGGGCCTGATCGCGGGTGTGGTCTGCGGCGGCGACGTGGATGCCGGCACCTTGGTGACGGAAGAGTATTTGATGACGCTGGAGCGCAAGGCCTTCTGCTCATTGCTCGAACACCCCAAGACCCAGGAGCGGATCATGGGAATGATGAGCACGGGCAAGCCCGTTCGTAACTGATGTCTGACCACAAGCCCAACCGCTTGGAGCGGCAGCTGGAACGGCTCACCGAAGTGCCGGCCTTCGCGCGCCCCTGGTTTCGCAACGTGGTGCTGCGCCGGGCCGTTCCCTTCACCGGTACCGCCGGCCTGGAGTTCGTCGAGATGACGACGGGCCGGGTCGAGATCGGCATTCGGAACGAGAAGAAGGTGCAGAACCACATAGGCGGCGTGCATGCCTCGGCCATGAACCTGCTGGCGGAAACCGCCACCGGCATGGTGGTCGGCATGAACGTGCGCGACGACTGCATTCCGCTGGCCAAGGAACTGAAGATGGCGTTCAGGAAGCGCGCCACCGGCGCCCTGCGCGCCGTGGCCACGCTGAGCGAGGCTCAGCGCACGGCCATGCAAGCCAGCGACAAGGGTGAAGTCACCGTGCCAGTCATCGTGACCGATGAAGCCGGCGTCAACCCGGTGGAATGCGAATTTGTCTGGGCCTGGATTCCATCCGGCCCACGGAAAAGTTAACCGAGAAATTGAAGGAAACCATCATGGCCAAACAAGTCCAGGAAGCCTACATCGTCGCCGCCACCCGTACGCCCATCGGGCGCTCGGGCCGCGGCTATTTCCGCAACATG
This sequence comes from Polaromonas sp. P1_F2, assembly GCF_056405735.1. NCBI lineage: Bacteria > Pseudomonadati > Pseudomonadota > Betaproteobacteria > Burkholderiales > Comamonadaceae > Polaromonas > Polaromonas sp. P1_F2. The sequence goes on from NZ_JBFUBN010000003.1 coordinate 83,278, forward strand.
CGGCCCGACGACCTGCTGGTCAAGGCGCTGCAGGCCGCGCTGGCGCAAGTGCCGTCGCTGGATCCCAAGGCGATTGAAGACATCATTTGCGGCTGCGCGATCCCCGAAGGCCCGCAGGGCCTGAACGTGGCGCGCATAGGCGCGGTGCTGGCCGGCCTGCCGACCAGCGTGGGCGGCATCACCGTCAACCGCTTCTGCGCTTCGGGCCTCTCGGCCATCCAGATGGCGGCCGACCGCATCCGCGTGGGCGAGGCCGACGTGATGGTCGCCGCCGGCACCGAGAGCATGAGCATGGTGCCCATGTCGGGCAACTCGCCTTCGCTGTCGCCCAGCATGTTCATGAACGACGAGAACGTCGGCATCGCCTACGGCATGGGCCTGACGGCCGAGAAGGTGGCCCAGCAGTGGAAGGTCTCGCGCGAGGCACAGGACCAGTTCGCGCTCGAATCCCATCTCAAGGCCATCAAGGCCCAGCAGGCCGGCGAGTTCAGCAATGAGATCACGCCGGTCGAAGTGACCGACCGCACGGCCAACCTGGAAACCGGCGAGGTGATTGCCAAGACCCGCACCGTGAGCCTGGACGAGGGCCCGCGCCCCGACACCTCGCTCGAAGGCCTGGCCAAACTCAAGACGGTGTTCGCCGCGCGGGGTTCGGTCACCGCTGGCAACAGCTCGCAGACCTCCGACGGCGCCGGCGCGCTGGTGCTGGCCAGCGAAAAAGCCGTCAAGCAGTTCGGCCTCAAGCCGCTCGCGCGTTTTGTGAGCTATGCCGCCAAGGGCGTGCCGCCGGAGATCATGGGCATAGGCCCCATCGAAGCCATCCCTGCTGCCCTGCGTTATGCCGGCCTCAAGCAGGAAGACATCGACTGGTTTGAACTGAACGAAGCCTTTGCCGCGCAGTCGCTGGCCGTCATCAATACGCTGAAGCTGGATGCCTCCAAGGTCAACCGCATGGGCGGCGCGATCGCGCTGGGCCATCCGCTGGGGGCTACCGGAGCGATCCGGGCGGCGACGGTGATTCATGCATTGCACAGGCATCAGCTTAAGTACGGAATGGTCACGATGTGCGTGGGCATGGGACAAGGCGCCGCCGGCATCTTCGAGAGAGTGTGAGGGGCTACTGCGCGGGCGATCTGCGGCGTTGGTCCGGTGCTCCCCATCCTCACGTACCTGAAGTACGTTCCGGTGGGTCCGCTCCGTCCGCCTTGCATCTCATCCCGCTCGCTACGCCCTTGAGGCCGTCGTGATTGAGGCCGTTGTGGGCGGGGCCGTCGGTTGGTTATGTGAACGGTTATTGCTGATCTTTTTCAGGAGACATCCATGCAGATCCAGACCCTCGACACCGGCACGGCGCAGCTCTCGCTGCGGGTTTATGACGCAACCCTGGCTGCTCACACCAGTGTGGTGATTGGTGGGGCCATGGGCGTGCGGCAGCATTACTACGCGCCTTTTGCGCAGTGGCTGTCGAGCCAGGGCTTTCGGGTCACGACTTTTGACTACCGCGGCTCGGGGGATTCGTTGCCGGGTACGGCCAATGGCGGCCTGCGCGGCTTCAAGGCCGACCTGCTGGATTGGGCCAATGACTATGAAGCCATGGTCGATGCCGCCAAGGCGGCCTTGCCGGATGCACCGCTTTACCTGCTGGGCCACAGCCTGGGCGCGCAACTGCCGGGTTTCTTCAAGAATCAGCACAAGGTCGACGGCCTGGTCAGCATCGCGGCGGGCAGTGGCTATTGGCGCGACAACGCGCCGCAACTGCGGCGCATGATTTTGTACTTCTGGTACGTGCTGGTGCCGCTGGCGACGCGGCTCTTTGGCTATTTCCCGGGACGCAGCCTGCGCAAGGTCGGCGACCTGCCGGCCGGCGTGATGATGCAGTGGCGCAAGTGGTGTTTGAACCCGCAGTACAGCGTGGGCGCCGAAGGCGAAAGCGCACGCCTCAGTTATGGGAAGGTCAGCTTCCCGGTCACGGCGCTGTCCATCACCGATGACGAACTCATGACCTGGCGCGGCACGCAAAACCTGATCAACCTCTACACCAATGCGCCGCGCAGCTTTGAACGCATCGCGCCGGCCGACCTCAAAGTCAGGCGCATCGGCCATTTCGGTTTCTTCCGCGAGCAGTTCAACAACACCCTGTGGCCGCGTGCCCAGCAGATCATCGAAGGCATGGCCGGCGTCGCCAGGAAGACCGCCTGAACCGCGAAGCTGCTGCACACTTGCCGACATGAGCAACCCCCACTCCTTTGACCAGGCGCTGCGGCTCGAAGCTGCCGGCGCCGACATGCCCGACACCTGGCTGGGCCACAGCAGCCCCGATTACTGGAACATGGTGGGCCCCTTTGGCGGCACCACGGCGGCCACGGCCTTACGCGCCATCCTGCTGCACCCGGCCCTGCTCGGTGAGCCGGTCGCGCTGACCGTCAACTATGCGGCGGCCATGGCGGAAGGGCCGTTCAATGTGACGGCCAGACCCGTGCGCACCAACCGTTCGACCCAGCACTGGACGGTGGAACTGTCGCAGGACGGCGATGCGGGCGGCGCCGTGATGACGGCCACGGCCGTGACCGCCGTGCGCCGCGAGACCTGGAGCCTCAATGACACGCCGATGCCCGCGGTGACGCTGGCCGATGCGACGGGCCGGCTGCGCTTTGCCACCTCCGCCTGGACCAACCGCTACGACATGCGGCCGGTGCGCGGCCTGATCCCGCAGGTCTGGGACGGTAGCGGTGTGGACAGCCTGACCCAGCTGTGGGTGCGTGACGACCCGCCGCGCCCGCTGGACTTCCCGGCGCTGGCCGCCATGTCCGACGTGTTCTACCCGCGCGTCTGGCTGCGCCGCGCCACGCGCGTGCCGGCCGGCACAGTCTCGATCACGACCTACTTCCATGCGGACAGCCGGCAGCTCGTGGAATGCGGCGAGGGATTTTTGCTGGGCCAGGCCAAGGCGCAGGCTTTTCGCAACGGATTTTTCGACCAGAGCGCGCAGCTGTGGAGCGAGGCCGGCGTGTTGCTGGCTACCAGCACGCAGATCGTCTATTACAAGGAATGAAGGCCCCTACACTTGGCGTCTCAACGGAAAACACCATGAACACTCCCACTCCAATTTCCACCGGCAGCATCCCCGAAATCCTGAGCCACGTCGACGCCGGCGTGATGACCATCACGCTGAACCGCCTGGACAAGAAAAACTCCATCACGTCCGCCATGTATGGCGCCCTGGCCGACGCACTCGAATCGGCGAATCATGACGCGGCCGTGCGCGCCGTGGTGATCCAGGGCCATGAAACGATTTTTTCGGCCGGCAACGACATTGCCGATTTCCTGAACAAGCCGCCCGCCACCATGGACTCGCCGGTGTTCCGCTTCCTGCGCGGCATCAGCAGCTTTCCCAAGCCGCTGGTCGCCTCGGTGTGCGGCCCGGCCGTCGGCATAGGCACCACGCTGCTGCTGCACTGCGACCTGGTGTATGCGGGCGACAACGCCGCGTTCTCGATGCCCTTTGTGAACCTGGGCCTGTGCCCCGAGGCGGCGTCCAGCTTCCTGGTGCCGCAGCTCATGGGCTACCCGCGCGCGGCCGAGGCCCTGCTGCTGGGCGAGCCCTTCATGGCCGAAACGGCACTGGAGATAGGCCTGATCAACCGCATCGTGCCGCCCACCGAAGCCAATGCGCTGGCACAAAGGCAGGCGCAAAAACTCGTGGCCAAGCCGCTCAGCGCACTGATGGAAACCAAGCGCCTCATGAAAAAAGGCAATGCCACCCTAGTGGCCGAACGCATGGCCGAAGAGGGCGCGAGTTTTGGCCGCATGCTGGGTGAGCCGGCTGCGAAAGAGGCGTTTTCGGCGTTCTTGGATAAGCGAAAACCGGATTTCAGCGCAGTCTGAAGTTTGCTGCTTCTTGCCCCTTCCCCCGCTGGGGGAAGGCTGGGATGGGGGCCTCGGCTTTATTTTGAGCCGCGATGATTCGTACGTCGCGAGCCCCCATCCCTACCTTCCCCCAGAGGGGGAAGGCGTCACACGCACTTGCACCGGCCTGCGGTTCTTGCGAACCTTGGCCTGCGGATCGGATTGCCGCGTGGATTCCGCCGTCAGGCGCAGGCAGGCCATCAACTGCTCGCTGCTGGGTGTCAGCCGCCGTCCCCGCACGGTGATGAGTCCGATAGGCGGCAGTTCAATCGGAACCTCGATCGGCAGGACATCCAGCAAGCCTTCCCGCTGGAAGTGCAGACCGACCGAGCGCGCCAGGAAGCCGGCCGCGTCGCGTTGCTGCACAAAGGTGCTGAGCGCCAGGAAAGACGATGTCTCGATGATGTCGGTGGGCGGATTCAGGCCATGGCGGAAGAAGGTCTGCTCTATCTTCACGCGCAGCGATGCCCAGGGCGGGGGCAGCACGCAGGGTATGCCGGCCAGATCGTTCCAGCCTGGATTTTTCTTGCGCATGAGCGCGTGGCCGTGCTTGACCACGACCACCATGGGTTCGTCGAACAACGCTTCCGTCACCAGGTCGGGAGCGGCATAGCCGGGCTCCAGGCGGCCGACGAACAAGTCCAGTTCGCCCATGCGAAGCCGGGGCAAAAGCCGCGTCAGGTCGCCTTCTTCCACCAGCACCGTCGCCAGGGTTGAGCGCTGCTTGAGCAGTTTGACGGCGCCCGCCAGAAGCACCGGCATGGCCACCACCATGGAACCCACACGCGTGCGTCCCGCCGCACCGCTGGCCACGGCGGAAATTTCGTCGCGGGTGCGCTCGTACTCGGCCAGCACCGAACGGGCAAACCGGACGATGGCTTCGCCGCTGGAGGTCGGCTCGGTGCCGCGGGTGGAGCGGTCAAACAGGGCCAGCCCCAGCATGCTCTCGACTTCGGTCAGCATTTTCGACACGGCGGGCTGGCTGACCGACAGGAATTCGGCGGTTCGGCCCAGGTGGCGGAACTGGTCCAGCGCCACCACCAGTTGCAGGTGGCGCAGCTTGATGTTGGAACGCAGGACACGGTCGATCTGGGTCATGCTTCATGTTAACCCATAGGATATGAAGCGATTCCAATATTCGATTAGGTTGTTATGAAGAAGCTGGCAAGAATCGGGGAACAAGAAATGCGGCGAAGCCGCAGCACGGCATCCACCCAGAGGCAGACAAACCCCATGACAACTTCCCCCGAGGTTCCCCCTTTTCCTTTCAACGCCAGGCGCCGCAGCCTGCTCATCGGCGGCGCCCTGGCCGGTGCCGGCGCGTTGGTCAACCCTTTGCGCGCGCTGGCCCAGGGCTATCCCGAACGCCCCATCACCTTCATCTGCCCCTGGCCCGCGGGCGGCACCGCCGACCAGTCCATGCGCGCCCTGTGCCAGGTCGCATCGCGCGTACTGGGCCAGCCGATCGCGGTGGAAAACAAGGCGGGTGCTTCCGGCATGATAGGTACCCGGGCCCTGGCTTCCGCCAAGCCCGACGGCTACACCATCGGCCAGATTCCCATTTCCGTCACGCGCTTTTCGCAGCTGGGCACCCTGCAACTCGACCCGCTCAAGGACCTGACCTATCTGGCCCGCACCTCGGGCCAGACTTTCGGCATGGCCGTCCCCGCGGACTCGCGCTTCAAATCGTTGCAGGAGCTTGTGGCCTTTGCCAAGGCCAATCCCGGCAAGGTGACTTATGCGCACGCGGGCGTCGGCGGCGCCACGCACGTGGGCATGGAAGAGTTCGCGCTTGCCGCCGGCATCCAGTTCAACCATGTCCCCTACAAAGGCGGCGCCGAGGCGCTGCAGGCCGTGCTCGGCGGGCATGTGGACCTGCTGGCCGATTCCAGCTCCTGGGCGCCGCATGTCGAGGCGGGCAAGCTCAGGTTGCTGGCCACCTGGGGTGAACGCCGCGCCTCGCGCTTCAAGGATGCGCCCACGCTCAAGGAACTGGGCTACAACGTCGTGGTGGATGCGCCCAACGGCATAGGCGCACCCAAGGGCCTGGACCCGGCCGTCGCGATGAAGCTGCGCGAGGCCTTCCGTGCGGCCGTGGCCAGCCCCGAGTTCAAGCAGGTGGCCGACAGGATCGATGCGCCGGTGCTTTACCTGGACGGCCCCGACTATGAGAAATACGTCGCCGCCATGTACCAGAAAGAAACCACCCTGATCGACAAGCTCAAGCTCAAGGAGCTGATGAAGAGCTAGGACCTGACCTGAACGGAACCATGACCGCCATCACCACCGCCACCACCGCCTTCACGGCACTCCCTGCCGCCAGCCCCCTGATACGCCTGCACGTCAACGACAACGTGCTGGTGGCCAAAACCGCGCTGTCGCTGGGCCAGGAACTGCCCGGGACCGGCGCGCGCGCGCGCGCGCAGGTGCCGGCGGGGCACAAGGTCGCGGCGCGCCGCATCGCCCAGGGCGAGCGCATCCTCAAGTACGACACCGTGATTGGCGTGGCGGCACGCGACATCGAGGCGGGCGACTACGTGCATTCGCACAATATGGCGCTGGTGGACTTTGAGCGCGACCCGGCCTTCGGCCGGGACGTGCGGCCGGTGGACTATGTGCCGGAAGCCGAGCGCGCCACCTTCATGGGTTTTGTGCGTCCCGACGGCCGCGTGGGCACCCGCAATTTCATCGGCATCCTGTCGTCGGTCAATTGCTCCGCCACCGTCATCAAGAACATCGCGGCCCACTTCACGCCGGAGCGGCTGGCGGCTTTCCCCCACGTGGACGGCGTGGCGGCTTTCGCGCAAACCAGCGGCTGCGGCATGTCGTCCCCCAGCGAGCATTTCGACGTGCTGCGCCGCACCCTGGCCGGCTACGCGCGCCATCCCAACCTGGCCGGCGTGCTGATCGTCGGTTTGGGTTGCGAGCGCAACCAGGTTTCGTCACTGGTGGAGTCCCAGGGCCTCGAGACCAGCAAACTCATGCGCACCATGGTGATGCAGGAGGTCGGCGGCACCCGCGCCACGATAGAGGCCGGCATTGCGGCCGTGCTGGAGATGTTGCCCGAAGCGAATGCGGCCAGGCGCCGGCCTGTACCGGCGAGCCACTTGAAGATCGGCCTGGAGTGCGGTGGCTCGGACGGTTTTTCCGGCATCACGGCCAACCCGGCGCTGGGCGCGGCCATGGACATCCTGGTGCGCCACGGCGGCACCGCCATCCTGTCGGAGACCCCTGAAATCCACGGCGTCGAATACATGCTGACCCGCCGCGCCGTCACGCCCGAAGTGGGGCAGAAGCTGCTGGACCGGCTGGCCTGGTGGGAAAAATACACGGCAGGCCACAACGCCCAGTTCAACGGCGTGGTCGGGCACGGCAACCAGGCGGGCGGGCTGGCCAACATCTTCGAGAAGTCTTTGGGATCGGCCATGAAGGGCGGCACCACGCCGCTGCAGGCGGTCTATGAGTATGCAGAGCCGATCACCCAGAACGGCTTTGTTTTCATGGACTCGCCCGGCTACGACCCGGTGGCTTCGACCGGCCAGATCGCCAGCGGCGCCAACCTGATCTGCTTCACCACCGGCCGGGGCTCCATGTTCGGCTCCAAGCCGGCGCCCACGATCAAGCTGGCAAGCAATACACCCATGTTCAAGCGCCTGGAAGAAGACATGGACATCAACTGTGGCGCCATCCTGGACGGCGAGCTGGACGTCGCGCAGATGGGCCGGTGGATTTTTGAGGAGATCCTGCGCCATGCCTCCGGCGAGCCGACCAAGAGCGAAGCGCTGGGCCTGGGTGACCACGAATTTGTGCCCTGGCACCTGGGCATTGTCAGCTAGGGTCTTGAAACAAGCGCTGTTGACGCTTTGACCCGCGCGCCAGGTATCTCTGCCAGGGCTTGCCCGGGCGATAGGCCCGAAAGGCCCTCAACGCTCTCGACCGCTTGAACCGCTTGAACCGTTTGAACCGTTTGAAAAATACACAAGGAGACAACGACCATGCCAACTTTTCCTCCCACCATGCGGCGGGCTGCCCGCCGGATACTGCTGCTTGCCGCTGTGGCAGCTTGCGGGCTGAGCCCCGCGGCCAATGCGCAAAGCGACTATCCCAACAAGCCGCTGACACTGCTGGTGCCTTACCCGGCCGGAGGCGCCAACGATGCCGTGGCGCGCCTGGTGGGGCTGAAGATGGGCGAGATCCTCAAGCAGCCGGTCATCATCGACAACCGCCCGGGTGCCGGCACCACCATTGGTACGTCGGCAGCGGCCAAGGCGGCTCCCGACGGCTACACGCTGGTGCTGGGTTCGCTGGCCAGCCACGCGGTCAGTCCTCACCTCTATGCCAAGCCGGGCTATGACGCCATCGCCGACTTCACCCCCGTGGGAACCATCGGTGTTGTGCCCATGGTGCTGATCGTCGCCAAAGAATCGCCGTATACCGACTTGCGTTCGCTGGTCGAAGCCGCGCGGCGCCAGCCGAACGCGCTGAACTATGGTTCCGCGGGCAATGGGTCCCCGCTGCACTTGGCGGCCGAGCTGTTCAAGCAAAGCGCGAATATCCAGATCAACCATGTGCCCTACAAAGGGGGCAATGCCCACACGATGGACCTGATGGGCGGCCGGCTCGACATGATCCTGGATACCTTGACCAGCGCCACGCCGCTGATCAAGGGCGGCAAGGTCCGGGCCTTGGCGGTCGCGGCATCCGCCCGGTTGCCCGAGTTACCGGGCGTCCCCACCTTTTCGGAGGCGGGCTATCCCGGTTTTGAGGTCAATGCCTGGTATGCGCTGTACGCGCCCGCCAAGACCAGCAAAGAAGTCGTCGGCCGCCTCAATGCGTCGCTGGTGGCCGTGCTCAAACAGCCCGACGTCCTTGAGAAGTTCGGCAACCTGGGCGTGCGGACCCAGCCCGGCTCGCCGCAAGACCTGGCCCGCTTTACCCAGGACGAATGGAGCCGCTATGGCAAGGTCATTGCCGCCAACGGCATCCGCATAGACTGAACGCATGGACTCCACTTTTCAGGTTCTCGTAACCGCTGCCCACTGGGCCCCGTCCGCGCAGGACATCGTGCGCGGCGCGGGCGGGCAGATCACCTTTTTACCCGACCCTGTTACCGAAGACCTGCTGGCCGCGCAACTGGCGGACACAGGCGCGCAGGCCGTGGTGTTGCGGGGCTCCAAGCCCATTTCGGCACGCGTTCTGGCTGCCGCCCCGGCGTTGAAGATCGTCGCCAAGAACGGGGCGGGCGTGGACAGCGTGGACCTGGTCGCTGCCCGCCAGCGCGGGGTGGCCGTCGCCGTGGCGCCCGCCGCCAATGCCGATGCCGTGGCCGAACATGCGCTGGCGCTCATGCTTGCGCTCACGCGGCAGTTGCCTTTGCTCGACGGCATGGTGCGCGGCGGCCGCTGGGCCGACAGCAGCTGGCAAGGGCGTGATTTCCGCGGCGCAGTGGTCGGCATCGTGGGCTACGGCAGCATAGGCCGCAGCACGGCGCGGCTGGCTGCCGCGCTGGGCGCCCGGGTGCTGGTATTGCGTCCCCCTGGGCAGGCCGACAGCCATGCGACCGAGCCCGACCTGGACCGCTTTCTGGCGCAGCTCGACATCCTGAGCCTGCACTGCCCGCTGACCGAACGCACACGCGGCCTGATAGGCCGGCGCGAGCTGTCGCTCATGCGGCGCGGCAGCCTGCTCATCAACACGGCGCGCGGCCCCGTCGTGGACGAAGCGGCGCTGCTGGAGGCCTTGCAATCCGGCCACCTGGAGGGTGCCGGGCTGGACACCTTCGATACCGAGCCCCTGCCGGCCGGCCACCCGCTGCTGGCGCTGCCCAATGTGCTGCTCACGCCGCATGTCGCGGGCGTCACCCGCAACGCGGCGGCGCAAGTGGCCAACATCACCGCGCGTAACATCGTGGACTACCTGGCCACCGGCACTTTGCCCGCCCACCATCTGGTGGCGGGCTGAGCCGGCCCGGCGACTTCCTCTTTCATGGACTCTCCTGGACCCAACACTTGCGCCATGCCCGCCAATAATTCCTTCAAAACCGCTCTCGCCGCCCGCCGGCCCCAAGTCGGCCTGTGGCTTTCCATGGCAGATCCCTATCTGGCCGAGGTCAGCGCCACCGCCGGCTTCGATTGGCTGCTGATCGACGGCGAGCATGCGCCCAACGATTTGCGCAGCACGCTGGCTTCGCTGCAGGCTGTGGCGCCCTACCGCGCGCAGCCCGTGGTGCGCGCGGTGGCGGGCGAAGTGCCGCTGATCAAGCAGTTGCTGGACATAGGCGCGCAAAACCTGCTGATCCCCATGGTCGACACGGCCGAACAGGCGCAGGCCATGGTCAGCGCCACACGTTATCCGCCGCTGGGTATTCGCGGGGTCGGCAGCGCCGTGGGGCGTGCTTCGCGGTGGAGCGCGCGCACCGACTACCTCGACACGGCCGACGGCGAGGTCTGCCTGCTGGTGCAGGCGGAAACCGTGGCCGCGCTGGGCAACCTGGAAGCCATTTGTGCGGTAGAGGGCGTGGACGGTGTTTTCATCGGCCCCGCCGACCTGGCCGCCTCCATGGGCCACCGCGGAAAACCCGGCCACCCCGAGGTGCAGGCCGCGATCGAGCAGGCCATGAAAACCATCATCGCTTCGGGGAAGGCGGCCGGCACGCTGACCTCGGACCCGGCACTGGCCAGGCGCTACCTCGAGCTGGGCTGCACTTTTGTGGCCGTCGGCGTTGACGTCCTGGTCTATGCCAACGCCGCCAGGCGCCTGGCGGCAGACCTTGTGCCCTCCGGCGCCGCGCAGCCGGCAGCACCCGGCGCGGCCTACTGACGCCGGCCTTCTCGGGCCCTAGATCTCGAAGCGGATACCCTGCGCCAGCGGCAGGCTGGAGCCGTAGTTGACGGTGTTGGTGGCCCGGCGCATATAGGCCTTCCACGAATCGGAGCCCGACTCGCGTCCGCCGCCGGTTTCCTTCTCGCCACCGAAGGCGCCGCCGATTTCCGCGCCGCTGGTGCCGATGTTGACGTTGGCAATGCCGCAATCGGAGCCGCGCGCCGAGGTGAAAATCTCGGCCTCGCGCAGGTCCTGCGTGAAGACGGCCGACGACAGGCCGTGCACCACGGCGTTGTTCATCGCGATGGCGTCCTCGAAGTTGTCATAGGGCACGACGTAGAGGATGGGCGCGAAGGTTTCGTGCAGCATGGGGCCGGCTTGTTCCTTCAATTCCACGATGGCGGGGCGCACATAGTGGGCCGAGCCTTCGCCGGGCTGCTTGTCGCCGAAATGCACCGTGGCGCCCAGCTTCTTCGCTTCACCCAGCGCCGACTGCATGGCTTCGAATGCGCGGCCGTCGATCAGCGGGCCGACCAGCGTGCCGTCTTTGAGCGGGTTGCCGATGGGCAGGCGTTCAAAGACGGCGACCAGGCGTTTGACCAGCTCCGGGTAAATGGAGCGGTGCACGACGAGGCGGCGCAGGCTGGTGCAGCGCTGGCCGGCGGTGCCGGCCGCCGCGAATGCCGCGCCGCGCACCACGAGTTCCAGGTTCGCCGAAGGGCAGACGATGGCCGCGTTGTTGCCGCCGAGCTCCAGCAGCGAGCGCTTGAACAGGCCGGCGCAGGCGATGGCCACGTTCTTGCCCATGGCGGTGGAACCGGTGGCGCTGACCAGCTTCACGTGCGGATGTTTCACCAGCGCCTCGCCGGTGGCGCGCTCGCCGATCAGCAGTTCGCTCAGGCCTTGCGTGGCCAGTCCCAGCTCTTTCGCCGTCTGCAGCAGCAGGCCGTTGAGCGCGATGGCCGACAGCGGGGTTTTCTCCGAAGGCTTCCAGGCCAGGGTGTTGCCGCAGACCAGCGCCAGCGCGGCGTTCCAGGCGAACACCGCCATCGGGAAGTTGAAGGCCGAGATGATGCCGACCACGCCCACGGGGTGCCAGGTTTCCAGCAGCTTGTGGTCGGGGCGTTCGCTGGCAATCGTCAGGCCGTAGAGCTGGCGCGACAGGCCGACCGCGAATTCGCAGATGTCGATGACCTCCTGCACCTCGCCCAGGCCTTCCTGCAGAATCTTGCCGGTCTCCAGCGAGATCAGCTGGCCCAGCCCGGCCTTGTGGCGGCGCACGGTTTCACCGAAGGCGCGCACCAGTTCACCGCGCTTGGGCGCGGGAACGTTGCGCCATTCGAGAAAACGCTGCTGCGCGGCGTTGAGCGCACTGTCGACCTCGGCAGCGCTGTGTGCGGCCACACGGGCCAGCTGGCTGCCGTCGATGGGCGTGGCCACTGTGATGGCCGAGGCTGCCTTGCTGGCCAGCTCGGCGTTGAGGCCCAGGGCCTTGAAGAGGGAGGAAACGTCGTTGGCGTGACTCATGATGAAGTCCTTTCGTGGGTGTCTTGAAATCAGTGTTGGGTGGCGAGCTCGCGCAATCCGCGGCCCAGGCGTTTCGCGCCTTGCCGCAGCGCGTCCGGCGTGGGGTTGGCAAAACTCAGGCGCAGCCAGGGCTGTGCGTTGTTGCCGATGCTGAAGGCGGCGCCCGGCACCACCAGCACCTGGTGTTGAAGGCCGAAGTCCACCCAGGCCTGCGTGGGCAGCAAGGGCAGGGCAGCGTTGAGTTTTGCCCATATGAACATGCCGCCCTTCGGCTTGTCAAACTCCAGCAGGCCACCGCAGTGCGCGCGCAAGGCCTGGTCCAGCGCCCTGCCTTTGGCGGCATAGGCCGGACGCAGATCAGCCAGGTGCGATGCCAGGCGACCGGAAGCCAGCATGGTCGCCAGCGTCAATTGCTCCAGCGAACCGCTGTGCACGTCGGCCGCCTGCTTGGCCAGCACCACGCCGCGCGCGATCTCGGCCGGCGCCAGCAGCACACCCAGGCGCAAGGCCGGCGCGACCACCTTGGAGTAGCTGGTCATATACGCGACCTGCGCGGGCGAGCCGGCTTGCTGGTTCAATTGCGCGAGCGAAGGCGGCGGCGCTTCCTCAAACCAGAGTTCGCCATAAGGATCGTCTTCGATCAGCGTGACGCCGTACTCTGCGGCCAGTTCCAGCAGGCGCAGCCGGCGTGCCAGCGGCATCACGGCACCGGTCGGGTTGGCGAAGTTGGGCACGACGTACAGCACGCGCGGGCGGTCGGCCTGCAGGATGGGTTCGAGTTTGTCGATGTCCATGTCTTGCGCGTTGGTCGGCACTTCGACCAGGCGCGCGCCCGCGAAACGGAAGGCCTGCAGCGCCGCCGGGTAGTTGAAGGATTCCACCGCCACGCCTTCGCCGGGTTCAACCAGCACGCGCGCGAGCAGGTCTATGGCCTGCTGCGAGCCGGTGGTGATCAGCACGCCGTCAGCCTGCGCCGCCAGGCCGCGCTGTTGCAGCAGCGCCGCGCTGGCTTCGCGCAGCGCGGCCAGGCCTTCGGTGGCGCCGTACTGCAGGCTGCGGCCTTGCAGCCGGCCGGCCACTTCCAGCAGCGACTCGCGCAGCCAGTCGGCCGGCAGCAGCGCCGGGTCGGGATGGCCGCCGGCCAGTGAAATCATGCCCTCGCGGCCGGCCAGCGCCAGCATGGCGCGTATCGGCGAACCGCTGGCCTGCGCGTACAGCGGGCGCAGCGCCCCGCGCGCAGCCGTCATGCGCGGGCGGCCGTCATGCCGAAAATGCCGGTGGCGTTGCCGGCGTCAAAGGCCAGGTCCAGGCGCGGCTGCACCGGGTCGTTGGCCGCGCCGGCGGTGCGCAGTTCGTCGCGTGTGATGAATTCGTAGAACGAGCCGGGCACTTCACGCGAGACGCGACCCTGGTCGGTGATGAAGTCGCGCTGCACGCCGGCGGCACGAAAGGCCGTTTGCCGCACGCGGCCGCTCGCCGAGACCTCGACCTTGTCCTTGATGGGCCGGCCCAGCGCGCGCTGGCGTTCAGCCACCGCATCCACGTCGTCCACGCGGTCGGTTGCATGGTTGAAGGCATTGCCTTCGGTGGAAATCCAGGCCATCTCGGCCGATTCGGCCAGCAGCAGTTCGTAGTCGTCCATCGCGAACACGCCGTGCTGGCGGTCAAAGCACTGCAGCAGCTGCGGCAGCAGGCGCAGCGCCTGCAACAGCGGCAAAACGCCGTCGCGCGTGAGCTGCTCCAGGTCGGCGATGTCCTGCGGGCTCAGCGGGTCGCGCGAGCTGGCCAGCACGCGCGTGACGGCGGACTGGAAGGTCGCGGAAAACTGCTCGGGGTGCAGTTCGGAGACAAAAAACTGCGCGATCTCTTCAGGGAAATCGCAGTGGCTGTAGGCCCGTCCCGTCATCTTGAGGCGCGGCAGCGGGTAGGTGCCCTGCAATTCAAAACCCAGCGGGCGCAGCACACGCGTGAAGGCCGCCTCGCCGGCGGGCAAGGCGCCGCTGGGCCAACGCACGGTGCGCAGCGCGCCGTGGTCGAACACCACCTTGCGCTGCTGGCCCACCACGTCGCTCGCGATGTAGTCCTGCCCAGCCGGCACGCGCTGCACCAGGCCGTGGAACAAGGCCATATTGAGCGCCTGGGCCAGTTCCGCGCGTGTCACGGTGCCGGAAGCGGCTTGCTGCAGTCCGGGATGAACGTACATCTGTTCATGGATTTCTTTGACGGCTTCGGATGGCAGGACAGCGGAGAGCAGCTTCTGGAGATGGGTCATTTCGGGGGTATTTATGCTAAAGAATGCCGGATTTTCGGTAATTTCGACACCATGTACAAAGGATCAATTTCGATAGATGCATGAGATATATTCATGTGATGCGCCGGAAAATCCCCTCCACCCAGGCCTTGCTGGCTTTTGAAGCGGCAGCCCACCGCGGCAGCTTCACCCTGGCGGCGCAAGACCTGTCGGTGAGCCAGAGCGCCGTCAGCCACCAGATCCTGGGGCTGGAGCAGGAGCTGGACGTGAGCTTGTTTCGCCGCCTGCCGCGCCAACTGGAGCTGACCGATGCGGGCCGCTCGCTGCTCGCGCGTGTCAGCCCGGCGCTGGATTCGCTGGAGGCAGCGATGCTGGACCTGGTCTCGTCCAAAGGCGAGGGCGGCACGCTGGAGCTCGGCGTGGTGCCGACGTTTGCGACCAAGTGGCTGATCCCGCGCATGCCGTCTTTCCTGAAAGCGCACCCCCATGTAACCTTGAACCTGGCGACGCGCCTGCAGCCTTTTGATTTCTCGCTGACGGGGCTGGATGCCGCCATCCACTACGGCCGGCCCGACTGGCCGGGCACGGAGTCCGAATATCTGATGGGCGAAGACAGCGTAGTGGTGTGCAGCCCGGCGCTCATCAAGAAACGCCAGCTGCGCAAGCCGGCCGACGTGCTGAAGTTCACCTTGATCCACCAGAGCACGCGCCCGAACGCCTGGCGCGACTGGTTCCAGCTGGCCGGCATCGCCGACACGCAAAGCGCGGCCACCGGCCCCAAATACGAACTCTTTTCCATGATCGCCCAGGCCGTCAAGGCCGGCCTGGGCCTGGCCGTGCTTCCGCGCTTCCTGGTGGCCGACGACATCGCCGACGGCACGCTGGCCGTGCCCTTTGATCTCGCGCTGAGCTCGGACTTTGCGTATTACCTGGTCTGGCCTTCGCAAAAGACGAACTGGCGACCGCTGATACAGCTGCGTGGGTGGTTGCGTGAGCAATCGGCTTCGTTGAAGTGAACGAGCGGCGAGCAGGTCGCCGTGTGCCTGAACCCCCGCCTTTAATCAGCTTTCGTTCCTGATGTCCATAGCTGCACAAGGCCGAGCATCAACAGCAGCATTCCCAGCGCCATCCAGATCCCGACAAGTCCACGCGGCCCCATCACCTCGAAAGCCAAGGTTTGTGTCCAGGCCCATTTACCCATAAAGGGCGGAACGGAAGGTGTGAGCCATTCCGCCCAGGCCAGGCAAAACGAGATCGCCGCAAGCCCCAGCTTGAAGACTGCCCGTTCTTTGACTGAAAGAATCGCACGGCGCTTCTTGGCGAGTTCGTTGTCGTTATCCATGAGGTCTTTCCATTCTTGGTGGCGTGAAGAAGGATTGCAACTTCAAGAGTGTCTCAGGCCTTGTCGGCCGGGGCCAAACTCTGCGCCGGCCGCCGCAAGGTGCTGTCAAAAGGGTTGATCTGCGCGCCTATGGCCGCGGCCTCGCGTTTGAGCAATTCGACCACCGTGGGCAGGCGGTCCGGGCTCAGGCGTGAGGAAATCGTGCCCACACTGAGTGCGGCGACGGCGCGGCCTTCGCGGTCCAGCACCGGCACGCCGACACCGGCCATGCCATCGAGCAGGCCGGTGTTACGCCCGGCGTAGCCGAATTCGCGCACACGCTCGATTTCGGTGCGCAGGTAGACCTCGTCAAACACACCGAACTCGCGCACGCGCGGCAGGTTGTAGCGGATCACTTCCTCGCGCTCGGTCTCGGGCAGGAAGGCCAGGATGGCCAGGCTGCCCTGGCCCATGCCCAGCGCCACACGCCCGCCTATGTCGCCGGTGAAGGAGCGTATCGGGAAGGGGCCCTCGCTGCGGTCCAGGCAGACCGCGTCAAAGCCGCTGCGCACCAGCAAAAAGATGGTGTCGCCCAGGCTGGCGCACAGGCGCAGCATGGACGGCCGGCACAGGCCGCGCAGGTCCATGGAGTTCCCGGCCTGGGCCGCCAGCGCGAAAAATTCGATGCTCAGCCGGTACAGCTTGGAGGCCGCGTCCTGCTCCACCACGCGCTCGGCCACCAGGCTTTGCAGGATGCGGTGGGTGGTCGCCTGGGTCAGGCCCGTGGCCTTGGCGACGTGGGTGATGCGCCCGCCCTTGGCCTGGGTCGCGGCCAGTGCCCGGATGATGGAAAAGGCGCGCTGCACGCTGCTGGAGCTATTGTCTTCGTCTTTCACAGCCTCTCCTTTGGCGGAATCGATTTGATGATAAGTGTATATAAATTCCGTTCAACGGAATAAATCAAATAAAGATATCTCTATACGGAATAACCTATTGACGATTTTTTCCTACATGCCATAGCATGAAGTCATCAAGGTGTCACCGTTTTGTACATCGTTTGGTATGTGCGGCGCTGGCCACCCCCTTGTTGCAGAGGTGCTCCCCATGTCCTTTTTGACCCTGGCGAACGTGAACAAGTCCTATGGCGCGACCCGAGCCGTGGCCGACATGAACCTGTCGGTGGACAAGGGCGAATTCGTCTCGCTGCTGGGCCCCTCGGGCTGCGGCAAGACCACCACCCTGCAGATGATCGCGGGCTTTTGTGAGGTGACTTCCGGGCAGGTCACGCTGGACGGCCGCGACATCACGCATGCCAAACCCAATTCGCGCGGCCTGGGCATCGTGTTCCAGAGTTATGCGCTGTTCCCGCACATGAGCGTTTATGACAACGTGAGCTTCGGCCTGGAGATGCGGCGTGTCGACAAGCAGGAGCGCGCTGAACGCGTGAAAGCCGCGCTGGCGCTGGTGCACCTGGAGGCGCACGCCGGCCGTTACCCGCGTGAACTTTCGGGCGGGCAGCGCCAGCGCGTGGCCTTGGCTCGTGCCCTTGTCATCGAGCCGCCCGTGCTGCTGCTGGACGAGCCGCTGTCCAACCTGGACGCCAAGCTGCGCGAGGAAATGCAGTTCGAGCTGCGGCAGATTCAGCGCAAGGTCGGCACCACCACGGTGATGGTCACGCACGACCAGACCGAGGCCATGTCCATCAGCGACCGCGTCGTCGTCATGGAAGCCGGCCGCGTGACGCAGATCGACCAGCCGCACCGGCTCTATGAACACCCGCAGACCCGCTTCATCTCGAGTTTTGTCGGCAAGGCCAATTTGCTGGAAGGCCGTGTGACGGCCGCCGGCCCCTGGGCCACTGTCAAGGTGGGCGGCAATGTGCCGCTGGAGGTCGAGGCCCCCGGCGTGTCTGAAGGCGACGCCGTGGTGCTGAGCCTGCGTCCCGAAAAAATCCGCCTGGTGCCCGAGGCCCAGGGCCGCCTGGGCGGCACGGTCAACGAGCGCTTTTTCCTGGGAAGCCAGTGGCTGTACCAGGTGTCCACCGCCGCCGGCCTGCTTGCGGTGGTCTGCCCCAACGATGGCACGGCGCCGGCGGAAGAGGGCGCCAACGTGGGCCTGGACTGGACCGCGCAGCAGGTGCGCCTGCTGCCCGGCGCGCAAGGGGTGCCGGCATGAGCAGCGCCGCCTTGGTGCAGGCACCTGCACTTGCACCGGCCCGGGCCGGCGCTTCGCGCGCGCCGTGGCTGCTGTCGGCGCCGGCCTTCACGCTGTTCGCCTGCCTGCTGCTGGTGCCGCTGGCGCTCACCGCCGTGCTGTCCTTCCAGGTCTTCGACCATGCCACCGGCGTCAAGAACAGCTTCACGCTCGCGCACTACGCTGCCGTGCTGACGGACGATTACTACCACGGCATCTTCTGGCGCACACTGTGGATTTCGGCGCTGACCACGCTGATCTGCGTCCTGGTGGGCGCGCCCGAAGCCTATGTGCTGAGCCGCATGCGCAGCCCCTGGCGCTCGATTTTGCTGCTGGTGGTGCTGGCGCCGCTGCTGGTGTCGGTGGTGGTGCGCGCTTTCGGCTGGAGCATGCTGCTGGGCCCCGAGGGCGTGGTCAACCAAGTCATGCGCGCCGCGGGCCTGCCGTCCATGCGCATCCTCTACACCGAGGCGGCCGTGGTCATCGCGCTGGTGCACGTGATGCTGCCTTTCATGGTGATCCCGGTGTGGACCTCGCTGCAAAAGCTGGACCCGGGCGTGGAAGACGCGGCGCTGTCGCTGCAGGCCTCGCACTTCACCACCTTGCGCCGCATCATTTTTCCGCAGGTGCTGCCGGGCATTTTGTCGGGCAGCCTGATCGTCTTCGGCCTGAGCGCCAGCGCCTTCGCGATTCCCGGCCTGCTGGGCGGGCGCCGCCTGAAGATGGTGGCCACCGTGGTCTATGACGAATACCTGCACGAGCTCAACTGGCCGCTGGGCGCGGCCATCGCGCTGACTTTGCTGCTGGCCAACCTGGCCATCATGCTGAGCTACAACCGCGTGCTGGAGCGCTCCTACAAAAAATCTCTGGGGTAATTCCATGCCTAATTCAGTCCGATACGTCGTTGCCCCGCCTTGCCGTGCTGTAGCACTGTCTGCGGCGGTGCGCCTAGTCTCGAACTGAATTAGACATGGAATAGAAAGTCAACCATGTCCAAAAACGGTCCCCTCGCGCTGCTCTTCAATGCGCTGGTCATCACCTTCATGCTGGCGCCGCTGGTCATCGTGTGTGTGGTGGCTTTCACGCCCGGCAACACGCTGGCCATTCCGACCACGGAGTTTTCGCTGCGTTGGTTCCGTGCGGTGTTCGCGCACTCTGATTTTGTGCAGTCCTTCAAGAACAGCCTCTGGCTGGCCGCGATTTCGGCCACGCTGGCAACCGTGCTGGCCGTCCCGGCCGGACTGGCGATCGCGCGCCACAGCTTTCCGGGCCGCGATTTCCTCAATGGCCTGTTCCTCTCGCCGCTGATCATTCCGCACCTGGTGCTGGGTGTGGCGCTGCTGCGCACCTTCTCCCTGATAGGCGCGACCGGCAGCTTCTTCTGGCTGGCGCTGGCGCACGTGGTCATCATCACGCCATACGTGCTGCGCCTGGTGCTGGCCTCGGTGGAGGGCAGCGACCGCAGCGCCGAGCAGGCGGCCCTGTCGCTGGGCGCGAGCCAGGCAACCGTGTTCACCCGTGTCACGCTGCCGATGATTTTGCCCGGCGTCACCGGCGGCTGGCTGCTGGCCTTCATCAACAGCTTTGACGAAGTGACCATGTCCATCTTCGTCACCGCGCCCTCGACCGTGACCCTGCCGGTGCGCATGTATATGTATGCGACCGAGTCCATAGACCCTTTGATGGCGGCGGTCTCGGCACTCATGGTGGCGCTGACGGCGGTGGCCATGCTGGTGCTGGACCGCATCTACGGCCTTGACAAGATTCTCGTGGGACACAAATGAAGCCATCCGCCGAAACTCCCGGCCTTGCCGAACCACGCGGGCCATTGCTCCAGAGACTGGCCGAAGGCGGCCGCAAGCCCGTGGGTTTTGTGCTCAACGGGCAGCCGCTGACGGCGCTGGCCGGCGACACCGTGTTGACGGCGGTGCTCACGCACAGTGCGCGCCTGCGCTTCAGCGAATTCAGCGGCGAGCCGCGCGCCGGCTTTTGCCTGATGGGCGCCTGCCAGGACTGCTGGGTTGCCACCGAATCGGGCAAGCGCCTGCGCGCCTGCGGTACTTTTATCGAAGATGGTATGCGGCTGGTGACCGGCGCGGAGGGCCTGGCATGAGCGTGCAGCCCGTGATTGTGGGCGCCGGCCCGGCCGGCGTGCGTGCGGCCCAGGCGCTGGTGGCGCATGGCCTGCGTCCGGTGGTGGTGGACGAGGCGCCGCGCTGGGGCGGGCAGATCTACCGCCAGCCGCCCGCGGGTTTTACGCGGCCCAAAGAAGCGCTCTATGGTTTTGAAACCGGGCGCGCCGATGCGTTGCACGGCGCCATGGCCGGCATCCTGGGCAAGGTCGATTACCGGCCCGACACCCTGGTCTGGAGCGCCGAAGGCGGCACGCTCGACCTGCTCCACCACGGTGCCATGAGCACCTTGCCCTACAGCCACCTGATCGTCGCCACAGGTGCGACGGACCGCGTCCTGCCTTTCCCGGGCTGGACTTTGCCCGGCGTCTACACACTGGGCGCCGCGCAGGTGGCGCTCAAATTCCAGGGCTGCGCGATCGGCTCGCGTGTGGTCTTTGCCGGCACCGGGCCGCTGCTGTATTTGATCGCCTACCAGTATGCGAAGGCGGGCGCCAACGTTGTTGCAGTGCTCGATACGGCAGGTTTCGCGGGCAAGCTCGCCGCCGTGCCCGCGATGCTGCGCCAGCCGGCGCTGCTGGCCAAAGGCATGTACTACCTGGGCTGGCTGCGCGCGCATGGGGTCGCGGTGCACCAGGGCGTGGAACTGGTTCGCGCCGAAGGCGGCGAGCGTGTGCAGGCCATGCATTGGCGCAAGGCCGGCCGTGAACACCAGATTGCTTGCGATAGTGTCGGCTTTGGCTACGCGCTGCGTTCCGAGACGCAGCTGGCCGACCTGCTGGGCTGCCGCTTTCGTTATGACGGCCTGCAGCGCGGCGCGCTGCCCGAGCGCGACGCCGTGGGACGCTCCAGTGTGGCGGGCGTCTACCTGGCCGGCGACGGCGCAGGCATCATGGGCGCGGACGCCGCCGAGTGGGCCGGCGAACGCACCGCCCTGGCGCTGCTCGCGGATACCGGGCACCGCATTGACCTCACACGCGCGGCCTGGCTGGAGCGGCAGCTGGCGCGCACCGCGGCCTTCCGCCAGGGGCTGGAGCGCGCCTTTCCGTTTCCGGTGCATTGGGCCGCCAGCGCACCCGACGAGCTTGTGGTCTGCCGCTGCGAGGAAATCACGGCGGGTGAACTGCGCCGTTGCGTGGCCGACACCGGCGCGCGCGAGATGAACCGCCTCAAGGCATTGACGCGGGTCGGCATGGGCAGATGCCAGGGCCGCAGCTGCGGCGTGGCGGCGGCCGAGATCCTCGCGCAGGCCTGCAGCGTGCAGCCCGATGCCGTGGGCCGGCTGCGCGGGCAGTCGCCCATCAAGCCGCTGCCGTTTTCGGCCACGGCCGCACCGGCGCTGCAGCAGGAGGCCGCATGATGGAGCGCATCACCGCCGACGTGGCGATTGTGGGCGGCGGCATCATGGGCGCGTCGGCTGCGCTGTTTTTGCGCCGCATGGGCTTTTCAGTCGTGCTGCTGGAGCGCGACCTTTGCGGTTCGCGCTCCAGCGGCGTGAACTACGGCGGCGTGCGCCGCCAGGGCCGGCCGCTGAGCCAGCTGCCGCTGTCGCAGCGCGCGCAGGGCCTGTGGGCGCGCTTGCCCGAACTCATAGGCATAGACGGCGAATACGTCCAGTCCGGCCATCTCAAGATCGCGCGCAGCGAGGCCGACCTGGCTTCGCTTGAAAGCTACCGCGAGCGCACGCAGGGCTGGGGCATGGATTTGCAGATGCTGTCCACGCGCGCCCTGCGCGAGCGCTGCCCCTGGCTGGGCCGGGCCGCCGTCGGCGCCTCGCTGTGCCCCGGCGACGGCCAAGCCAACCCGCGCCTGGTGTCGCCGGCCTTCGCGCTGGCCGCGCGCAACCTGGGCGCCCACATCCGCGAGCAGACCCGTGTGGACGAGGTCGCGCACGACGGCGAGCTGTTTGTGCTGCGCTCGGGCGAGGTGCTGGAAGTGCGCGCCAAACATTTGCTCAACTGCGCCGGCGCCTGGGCCGACCGCATTGCCGCGCAATTTGGCGAGACCGTGCCCATGGAGGCCGGCCACCCCGAGATGGCGGTGACCGAGCCGCTGCCCGTGTTCATGGACCTGAGCCTGGGCGTGGAGGGCGGCGGCATCTACGCCCGCCAGGTGGCGCGCGGCAACTGCGTCATAGGCGGCGGCCGGGGTTATGCACTGGACGAGCAGCGCGCCCGCGCGCAGCGCAGCGGCCTGGCCGGCCTGATGCAGCAGACCGTCGAGCTGCTGCCGGCGCTGAAAAACGCCCACATCATCCGCACCTGGAGCGGCACCGAGGGCTACCTCCCGGACCGACTGCCGGTGCTGGGCCCCAGCGCCACCACACCGGGCCTGATTCATGCATTCGGTTTTGCCGGCGGCGGCTTCCAGCTGGGGCCGGGGGTTGGCGCGGTGCTGGCCGACCTGGTCTGCGAGGGCCGCAGCGCCACGCCGATTGAGGCTTTTTCGATTGAACGTTTTCCTTCAAGCCCGAGTGCGGCAACCACTGGGCTTGCCTCTTCCGCCGTTGTCTAGCCATCTTCCTTTCACTGTCATTTCTTTCACCCACGCCACCAGGAGCTTTCCATGAACACCTCCCCACGATTCCTGAACGCCCGCGCCACTGCGGTATCGCTTGCCGTTCTCGCGGCGAGTTTCGCCGGCGGCAACGCCATGGCCCAGGCCAAGACGCTGTACATCGGCATGAACGGCGGCACCATGGAAAAAACCTACACCGAACACGTCTTCGGTGCCTTCGAGAAAGCCAACAACGTCAAGGTCGTGGTCGTGCCCGGTACCTCCTCGGACATCCTGGCCAAGGCGCAGGCCAACAAGGACAACCCGCAGATGCACGTGATGTTCCTGGACGACGGCATCATGTACCGCGCCATCGGCATGGGTTTGTGCGAAAAAATGCAGGCCGGCCCGGCGCTGAACGATTTGTTCCCGACCGCGCGCTTCAAGGGCGACATGGCCGCCGGCGTCAACATCGGCATGACCGGCATCGCCTACAACAAGAAGATGTTCACCGAAAAAGGCTGGGCGCCGCCGACATCCTGGATGGACATGGCCAACCCCAAGTACAAGGGCAAGGTGGTGTTCCAGTCGCTGTCTTCGTCGACCTTCGGCCTGCACGGCTTCCTGCTGTTCAACCGCATCCAGGGCGGCAACGACAAGAACGTGGAGCCCGGTTTCAAGGCCTGGCCCACGACCATAGGCCCCAATGTGCTCGAGTACATCCCGAGCTCCGCCAAGCTCGCTGAAATGGTGCAGACCGGCGAGGCCGCGATGTTCCCGCTCACGCCCACCGCCGTCGGCGTGCTCAAAGACAAGGGCCTGCCCGTGGAATACGTGCAGCCCAAGGAAGGCTCGGCCGTGCTGACCGTCGGTGAATGCGTGATCGCCAAGAACAGCGAACCCGCGCTGGCCCACAAGCTGGCCCAGTACCTGCTGTCGCCCGAAGCTCAAGCAGCGGCGCTGGAGTTCGGCGACCAGATCCCGTCCAACCCCAAGACCAAGGCCAGCGGCAAGGCCGCGGCGCTGGTGACCCAGATGAACGAGTACATGAAAACCGCCATCGCCGTGGACTGGGACGTGATCAACGAAAACCGCCCGGCCTGGAATGCGCGCTGGAACAAGACGGTCGAGCGCTGATTTCTTTTTTCCAATCTGCGCATCTGCGCGTAGGCCCCACAACCCGAAGCTGGCTTGCCCGCTTCGGGTTTTTCTTTGGAGCAGCTTTTAAGGCCGCTGGCGCAGCAGGCGCAAGCCGTTGCCCACCACCAGCAGGCTGGCGCCCATGTCGGCGAACACCGCCATCCACATCGTGGCCGTGCCGAACACGGCAAGGAGCAGGAAGGCGCTTTTGATGCCCAGGGCCAGGCTGATGTTCTGCCACAGGATGGCGTGCGTGCGTTGTGACAGGCGCACGGTCTCGGCGACGCGTTCGAGGTTGTCGTTCATGATGACCACGTCGGCCGCTTCCATGGCGGTGTCGGAACCCGCCCCGCCCATGGCGAAGCCGATGTCGGCCTGGGCCAGCGCGGGCGCGTCGTTGATGCCGTCGCCCGCCATGCCGGTGGCGCCGTAGCGTTGCTGCATCTCGCGTATCGCATCGAGTTTGGCCTCGGGCAGCAGGTCGCCGCGCGCGTCGTTTATGCCGGCCTGGGCCGCGATGGCGCGCGCCGTGGCGTTGTTGTCGCCGGTCAGCATCACGGGCGTGACACCCAGCGCTTTGAGGTTGGTGACGGCCTGGCGCGAGCTTTCCTTGATGGTGTCGGCCACCGCGAACAGGGCCAGTACGCGGGTGTCATCGGCGAGCAGGGTCACGGTGCGGCCCTGTTGTTCATGCCGTGACAATTCGGCCTCAAGCTCCGTGCCACAGAGGCCGAGTTCATGCACGAGGCGGTGGTTGCCCAGCACCAGGCGCCGGCCCGCGATGGCACCCTCCGTGCCGCGCCCTGGCAGGGCCTTGAAGTCCTGTACTTCGGCAGGCTCGGTGTTCAAGCCCGCGGCGATGGCTTTGGACACCGGATGGTCGGAGCGCGCGGCCATGCCGGCAGCCAGCTGCGTGAGGGATGCCTCGCGGGCGTCGCCCCAGGCGCGCCAGTCCACGAGCTGCGGTTTGCCTTCGGTGATGGTGCCGGTCTTGTCGAGCGCGACGGCCTTGAGCAGGCGCGCCTGCTCAAGATAAGTGCCGCCCTTGATGAGGATGCCGCGCCGCGCGGCGGCCGACAGGCCGCTGACGACGGTGACCGGCGTGGAAATCACCAGCGCGCAGGGGCAGGCGATCACCAGCAGTACCAGTGCTTTGTAGAGCGAATCCTGCCAGGTGATTCCGGCGAGCAGCGGCATCAGCAGCGCCACTGCGACGGCGATCACGAACACGGCCGGTGTATAGACCGCGGCAAAGCGGTCGACAAAACGCTGCGTGGGTGCGCGGCTGCCCTGGGCCTGCTCCACCGCATGGATGATGCGGGCCAGCGTGGTGTTGCCGGCCGCCGCGGTGACGCGCATTTCGATCTCGCCGGTTTCATTGATGGTGCCGGCGAAGACGGCGTCGCCGGCCTCTTTGTCGACGGGAATGCTTTCGCCGGTGATGGGTGCCTGGTTGACGGCGCTGCTGCCCCGGGTGACGAGGCCGTCCAGCGGCACGCGCTCGCCGGGGCGTATGCGCACCAGAGCTTGCAGCGGCACGGCGGTCACCGGCGTGATGGTCCAGGCGCCGTCTTCACCTTGCATCAGCGCCTGTTCGGGTGCCATGTCCAGCAGGCCCTTGATCGCATCGCGGGCGCGGTCCACAGCGCGGGCTTCGATCAACTCGGCAATTGCATACAGCGCCATCACCATGGCTGCTTCCGGCCATTGGCCGATCAGGAAGGCGCCGGTGACGGCCACCGACATCAGCGCGTTGATGTTGAGCTTGCCGCGCAGCAGGGCGGCCAGGCCTTTTTTATAGGTATCGAGGCCGGCCAGGGCAATCGCCGCGGCCGCGATCGCCATGCCGGCGATTTTCCAGGCCATCAGTTCGGGTGCAAAAAATGAAACAGTTTCCGCACCAACCGCCAGCGCCAGCGCGGCGACGAGGCGTGCTACGCCGCCGCCAAAGCCGCTGTCATGGCTGCGATCATGTCCGTGCCCTTCATGGCTTTCGGCTTTCGGGCTGGTGGCCTGGGCCGGCTGCGGGTCAAACCCGGCCCGGCGTATCGCCTCCAGCGCCGGCGCATAGGCTTCTTCGCTGGCGTCTATCCTGAGCGTGCGCGCGCCCAGCTGGAAGCCCAACGAGCGTATGCCGATGACGGGTTCCAGGGCGCGGCGTATGTCCGATTCCTCGGCGCTGCAGTCCATGGTCGCGATGCGGAACAGGCGCCCCGCGGCGCCGGCCATGACGGCTGCCGCGGGCCGGCTGGCGTGGGCGGCATGGGCGCTGCCGCAGCAGTCGCCGGTAGGGCCTTTGAGGCCGGAAACTGGGGTTTTTTCGGGTTTCATGGCTTAATTGGAAACCCTGTAGCGGCCTTAGAGTCAAGCGCGATTGGCGAGTGACCCTGCCGCGATGTCGGGACGATGTTCAAGGAGGTCGCCATGAAAATCGGAGAGCTGGCCAAAACCGCCCAGACCCAGACGGAAACCATACGTTACTACGAGCGCGAGGGTTTGCTGCCCGAAGCGGCGCGCACCGAGGCCAATTACCGCATCTACGACGAAAGCCATGTGCAGCGCCTGGCCTTCATACGCCACTGCCGCTCGCTGGACATGACGCTGGCCGAGATCCGCACCCTGCTGAACTTCAAGGACGCGCCCGCCGGCAGCTGCGCCGACGTCAACACCTTGCTGGACGAACACATCAGCCATGTCGCCACGCGCATACGCGAGCTCAAGGCGCTGGAAAAAGACCTCAAGCTGCTGCGTGAGCAGTGCGCCAGCGACCAGGGCGCCGATGACTGCGGCATCCTCAGCGGCCTGGAAAAAGCCGCCCTGCGGCAAAGCCAGAACCGTACACCTGTTGTGGAGCGCGGCCATGCGGCCCACCACATCCACGGCGCGCACCCGCAGGTGGGTGCGCCCGGCAAAGAAGGCGGCGCCGGGCCCGCCGCCGGCAAGGCGGGCCGCGCGCGCAAGTGAGCCGGCTCGCGCTGCGGTATTTTTACAAAGCGCTTGCTTGCTAAAAATACCGGGTTTTGCTATGGTCCGTCCTTATGGAAAAACCCGCCGCGCGTTCGCGCCTCGCCAAACGCGCCCCTTCACCCCCGAAAACCGCGGCCGCCAGCGCTGAAAAACGCCCGCGTGGCCGCCCGCGCAAAACCCTGGACGAGCGCGACGACGGCAACCGCCGCATCGAACTCATCAACGCTGCCGCCCGGCTGTTCCGGAAAAAAGGCTTCAACGCCACCAGCACGCGCGACATCGCGGCGGCCGTCGGCATGCACAGCGGCTCGCCCTTCTACCACTTCAAAAGCAAGGGCGCGCTGCTCTACGCGGTGATGGAGGAGGGCATGCGCTCGGCCCTGCTGCGCCAGGCCGCGGCCCTGCAGGCGGCCGGCTTGCCCACCGATGACGCGCCGGCTTTGCTGCGGCTGTTGATACGCAGCCACTTCGGTGTGCTGCTGGGCTCCGGCAGCGATTTCATCCCGGTCATGCTCTACGAGTCGCGCTCCATCACCACCCGGCAGCGCGCGCTGCTGACCAAGCTGCAAAGCGACTATGAAGCCGTCTGGGAGCCCGTGCTGCAGGCCCTGGCCGGGGCAGGGCAGCTCAAGGGGCCGGTGAAGCTGGCGCGCCTGCTGATGTTCGGCGCGCTCAACTGGTCGGTGCAGTGGTTTGACGCCAGACAGGCCGCCACGCTGGACGACCTGACCGACGCGGCCATGGCGCTTTTCATTCACGCCCCGGCGCCGGGCAAAACCGCCTCATCAAAGGCTTTGCCATGAGCTACCAATCGGTTTTCCAGCCCGGCCTGTTCGCCGGCCAGGTCATTGTCGTCACCGGCGGCGGTTCCGGCATAGGCCGTTGCATCGCGCACGAGCTCGCCGCGCTCGGCGCCCACGTGGTGCTGATAGGCCGGCAGGTCGTCAAGCTTCACGACGTGGCCGGCGAGATCGCGGCGCAGGGCGGCCGTGTCAGCTTCCACCCCTGCGACATACGCCAGGAGGAAGCCGTCAGGACCACCATCACCGCCATCGTGGTGGCGCAGGGCCGCATTGACGGCCTGGTCAACAACGCCGGCGGCCAGTACATCACGCCGCTGGAGGCCATCAGCGCCAAGGGCTGGGAGGCCGTCATCAACACCAACCTGACAGGCGGCTTCCTGATGGCGCGCGAATGCTATCTGCAGGCCATGCAGGACAAGGGCGGCAGCGTCGTCAACATCGTGGCCGACATGTGGGGCTCCATGCCCAGCATGGGCCACAGTGGCGCGGCGCGCGCCGGCATGGTGAGCTTCACTGAAACCGCAGCGGCCGAATGGGCCAGAAGCGGCGTGCGCGTGAACGCGGTGGCGCCCGGCTACATCGCCTCCAGCGGCATGGACCACTACCCGCCCGAGGCCGGCCCCATGCTGCGCGAGATGCGCCACACCGTGCCGCTGGGCCGCTTCGGCACCGAAAGCGAAACCTCGGCCGCCGTAGTGTTCCTGCTCAGCAAGGCCGCCAACTTCATCAGCGGCAGCACGCTGCGCGTGGACGGCGCCAGGCCCCAGGTGCGCATGGGCTGGCCCCAGCAGCGGCCCGATGCCGAAGCGCTGCAGCGTGAGGCCGTCAAGCCCTTCGACGGTTTCCACCTCGCCGAAACACCGAAAGTCTTGCAGTCATGACGGTGTTCCAGTCCGCGTGGAATGCGCAGTCGCCGCAGGCCTTGCAGCGGCGGGACGCCATGCTGGCGCGCATCGCGGCGCTGCGCGCGCTAGAGGAACGCAGCGCCGCCGCTTCGGCGAAGTCGCGGCCCGCCTTTGACAAGCGCGGCCAGCTGCTGCCGCGCGAACGTGTGGCGCTGCTGCTCGACGCCGGCGCGCTCTGGCTGCCGCTGTGTTCTCTGGCCGGCTACCTCCAGGACAGCAAGGAGGCCGCCCAGTCGGTGCCGGGCGGCGGCGTGGTGGCCGGCATCGGTTTTGTCAGCGGCGTGCGCTGCATGGTGGTGGCCAGCGACTCCGGCATAGAAGCCGGGGCCGTGCAAGCCATGGGTCTGGAAAAAATCCTGCGCGTGCAGGAAATCGCCTTGCAAAACAAATTGCCCTTTATCCACCTGGTGGAAAGCGCGGGCGCCAACCTCATGCGCTACCGGGTCGAAGGTTTTGTGAACGGCGGCGCCTTGTTCCGCAACCTGGCGCGCCTGTCGGCGGCCGGCATTCCCGTGATCACCGTGCAGCACGGTTCGGGCACGGCAGGCGGTGCTTACATGCCCGGCCTCAGCGACGTCGTCATCATGGTGCGTGACCGTTCGCGCGCCTTCCTGGCCGGCCCGCCGTTGCTGATGGCCGCCACCGGCGAAATGGCGACCGAAGAGGAGCTGGGCGGCGCGCTCATGCACAGCACCGTATCCGGCCTGGGTGAACAGCTGGCCGGGGACGACCGCGAGGCGCTGGGCCTGGCGCGTGAGGTCGTGGCACGCACCGCGTGGGCGCAGGCAGCCTCCCCAGGCACGGCGCGTGAACCGCTGTACCCGGCGCAGGAGCTGTTGGGCCTGGTGCCGGACGACCTGCGCCAGCCGCTGGACATGCAGGAGCTGATCGCGCGGCTGGTGGATGGTTCCGACTTCTTGCCCTTCAAGGCTTTGTATGGCGCGGCCACGGTCTGCGTGCAGGCGTCCCTGGGCGGCCATGCGGTCGGCATCCTCAGCAACAACGGTCCCATCGACGTGGCCGGCGCCAACAAGGCCACCCATTTCATCCAGCTGATGTGCCAGCTGGGCCATCCCATCATCTACCTGCAAAACACCACCGGTTATATGGTGGGCAAGGAGAGCGAGCAGGCCGGCATGATCAAGCACGGCTCCAAGATGATCCAGGCCGTCACCAACGCCACGGTGCCGCAGATCACGATCCAGTGCGGCGCGTCCTTCGGCGCTGGCAACTACGGCATGTGCGGCCGTGCTTATGCGCCGCGTTTTCTTTTCAGCTGGCCCAGCGCCAGAACGGCCGTCATGGGCGGCGAGCAGGCCGCGCGCACCATGCAAATCGTCAGCGAGGCGGCGCTGGCGCGCAAAGGCATCGCGCCTGACCCGGCCCAGTCGCAGGCCCAGTACGACAAGATCGTCGCGGTGTTCGAAGCCCAGGCAGACGTGTTCTACACCTCCGGCCTGGTGCTGGACGACGGCGTGATAGACCCGCGCGACACACGCGCCGTGCTGGCGCAATGCCTGGACATCTGTGCGCAGGCTGAGGCGAGGCGGCTCAGGCCGCTGCAATACGGCGTGGCGCGCATGTAGGCCGGTCCCCACGGCAGGAAAACAAAGAAACGAAGAAAGAAACGAAGAAAGAAGCGGAGACAAAAATGCAATACAGCCACGAACACCTGGAAATCCAGAAAACCCTCAAGCGCTTCATAGACGCCGAGATCAACCCGCATGTCGATGAATGGGAGGCGGCCGAGATATTTCCTGCGCATGAGGTTTTCAAAAAACTCGGCAACCTGGGCCTGCTGGGCCTGACCAAGCCCGAAGCGTACGGCGGCGCCGGCCTTGATTATTCCTATGGCGTAGCCATGGCCGAAGCGCTGGGCCACATCGACTGCGGCGGCGTGCCCATGGCCATCGGCGTGCAGACCGACATGTGCACACCGGCGCTGGCACGCTTCGGCAGCGACGAACTCAAGCGCGAGTTCCTGGCGCCCGCGATTGCCGGCGACACCGTGGGCTGCATAGGCGTAAGCGAGCCCGGCGCGGGCAGCGACGTGGCCTCCATCAAAAGCCACGCGCGCAAGGACGGTGGTGACTATGTGATCAGCGGCCAGAAGATGTGGATCACCAACAGCCTGCAGGCCGACTGGATGTGCATGCTGGTCAATACCGGCGAAGGGCCCGCGCACAAAAACAAAAGCCTGGTCATGGTGCCTATGCGCGAAGGCGGAAAACTGCGCAAAGGCATTGAGGCGGCGAAAAAGATCAAAAAAATCGGCATGCACTCGTCGGACACCGGCCTGATTTATTTTGACGAAGTGCGTGTGCCGCAGCGCTACCTCATCGGCAGCGAGGGCTCGGGTTTTACCTACCAGATGATGCAGTTCCAGGAGGAGCGCCTCTGGTGCGCGGCCAGCTGCATACAGTCGCTCTCCAACTGCATCGAATGGACGGTCGAATGGGCACATGAACGCAAGCTCTTCGGCGCCGTGCTGGCCGACCAGCAATGGGTGCAGTTCAAGCTGGCCGAGATGAAGACCGAAGTCGAAAGCCTGCGCGCCATGACTTACCGCGCCTGCGAGCTTTATGTGCAGGGCCAGGATGTGACCGAACTCGCTTCCATGGCCAAGCTCAAGGCCGGGCGGCTCAACCGCCTGGTGCCCGACACCTGCCTGCAGTTCTGGGGCGGCATGGGCTACACCTGGGAGAACAAGGTCGCGCGCATGTTTCGCGACGGCCGGCTGGCTTCCATAGGCGGCGGCGCCGACGAAGTCATGATGGGCATCATCGCCAAGATGATGGGCGTGGCCAAGTCCGTCAAGAAGCCAGCGTGACCGCCATGAACAAGCTGCTGGATGTGGTGCGCGAAGGCGCAACCGAGACCTGGATACTCAAGGACCCGGCCACGCGCAACGCCTTGAGCGACGCGATGGTGGAAGCCCTGCAGGCCGCCTGCGAGCGCGCGGCGAAAGACCTTTCGCTGCGCTTTGTCGTGCTGGCCGGAGCCGGCGGCGCTTTTTGCACGGGCGGCAGCCTGGGTGGTTTTTCCGAGGCCATAGGCCAAGCCCTGCCATTGGGCGCGGCGGACCCGCTGGTCGCGATGAACCGCCGCTTCGGCACGCTGCTGCAATCCTTGAGCAGGCTGCCGCAAGTGCTGGTGGCCGTGGTCAACGGCCCGGCCATGGGCGGCGGCCTGGGCCTGGTGTGCTGCGCCGACTTTGTGCTGGCCGGCTATCGCGCGGTGCTGGCCGCGCCCGAGGTGACGCTGGGCATCGCCCCGGCGCAGATCGCGCCCTTTGTGCTCAAGCGACTTGGCGACCGCGCGGCACGGCAATGCCTGCTGACGGGCCGCAGGTGGACGGCGTGGGAAGCCCTGCAGCTGGGCCTGGTGGACGAAGTACATGCAGGTGACGAATTGCCGGCGGCTTTGCAGGCCCTGCTGGCTCGGCTGGGCCAGGCCGGGCCGCGCGCGCTGGCCGCCACCAAGGAATTGCTGGCGGCATCGCAGGGCCAGCCGGACGTGCTGGACCAGGCGGCCGCCCTGTTTGCCGGCAGCCTGCGCGGAGCCGAGGCGGCCGAAGGCTTGCAGGCCTTTTCGCGCAAGGCCCAGCCGGAATGGGCTGCATGACCAAAATCCGTCGCCTGCTGGTGGCGAATCGCGGCGAGATCGCCCGCCGCATTCTGCGCACCGCCCACGCCATGGGCATGCAAACGGTGGCGGTGTATTCGGACGCCGATGCCGGTGCGCTGCACGTGCGCGAGGCCGGCATGGCGTGTGCCCTGGGCGGCGACGTCTCGGTCGACTCTTATTTGCGGATCGACAAGCTGATCGCCGCGGCGCAGGACAGCGGCGCCGACGCGGTGCATCCCGGCTACGGCTTCCTCAGCGAGAACGCGGCCTTTGCCGAGGCGGTGATCGCTGCGGGGCTGGTGTGGGTGGGGCCGCCGCCGGCCGCGATGCGGCAGCTGGGCAGCAAGGCCGCCGCCAAACAGCTGGCGCGGGCGCAAGGCGTGCCCTGCCTGCCGGGTTACCAGGGAGATGACCAGTCGGACGCACGCTTTGAAACCGAGGCCGGCCGCATCGGCTACCCGCTGATGGTCAAAGCCGTGGCGGGCGGCGGCGGGCGCGGCATGCGGCTGGTGTTGTCGGCTGAAGCCCTGGCTGCGGCTCTGCGCAGCGCGCGCTCGGAGGCTGCGTCGGCCTTCGGCAGCGAGGAGCTGTTGATCGAAAAAGCCTTGTTGAACCCTCGTCATGTCGAGGTGCAGGTGTTTGCCGATGCCCACGGCTCTTGCATCCATCTGGGTGAGCGCGACTGCTCGGTGCAGCGGCGCCACCAGAAGCTCATTGAAGAAACGCCGAGTCCCGCCGTCGATGCGGCCCTGCGCGCGCGCATCTGTGCCGCCGCCGTGGCGCTCGCGCGGGCGGCGGGCTATGTGGGCGCGGGCACGGTGGAGTTTCTGGTTGAGGGTTCGGACTTCTTTTTGATGGAGATGAACACGCGCCTGCAGGTTGAACATCCCGTGACCGAGGCGGTGACCGGTCTGGACCTGGTCGAATGGCAGCTGCGCATCGCCCAGGGTGAGGCCTTGCCGCTGGCCCAGGAGGACGTGGTGTTTACGGGCCATGCCATCGAAGTGCGACTGTGTGCGGAAGACGAAGACTTCAGGCCGCACGCCGGCACGGTCCGGCGCTTTCGCGAGCCGCGCGGCGTTCGCTTCGACCACGCGCTGTTCGAAGGCCTGGTGGTGCCGCCGCACTATGACTCCATGCTGGGCAAGCTCGTGGCGCATGCGGCTACGCGCGAGGAGGCCGTGGACGGCCTTATCGCGGCGCTAGGCCGCACCGAGGTGCTGGGCCTGCCGACCAACCGCGCCTTTCTGGCCGCCTGCCTGGACCATGCGGTGTTTCGTGCCGGTGATGCGCTGATACCTTTCCTGGCGGAGCACGGCGCTGCTTTGAGAACCGGACTGCGAAAAGCGCAGGAGGAGGCGCTTGTGCTGCTGGGGCTCGCGGCGATTTTTCCCGGGGCTAGCTCCGACCTGCCGTGCCCGTTTCCCAAACCGCTCAGGTTGCGGCACCGCGGCCAGGTGCTGGACCTTCGCATGCGCGAAGCGGGCCGGGGACGTCTGGAGGTCGAGGCCGGCGGTCGGACCTTGTCGGCGGAAACGGCGACAGGGCCCGAGGGTGCGACCATGGTGCAAATCGGTGGCACGCAACGGCGCGCGGTGGCCGTGCGCCTGCAGGACGCCGTTGGGCAGGCCACCTTGCGCTGGCATGTGCAGGCGGACGGCGTCGACCTTTTTCTCGAAGACGCGAGCTTTGAAGCCGCGGCTTCGGGCGCAGCGGCCGCATCGCGCGAGTTGCGCGCAGCGTTTAACGGCAAGGTCATCGCCGTGCATGCCGTCGCCGGCCAGGCCGTGCGGCGCGGCGACACCCTGCTGGTGATCGAATCCATGAAACTCGAACATGCGGTCAATGCCCCGCACGATGCGATGCTGGCTGCCGTGATGGTGGAGCCCGGCCAGCAGGCAGTGCCCGGCCAGATCCTGCTGAGGTTTGAGGCATGAACTCGCCGCACCCGGCCCATGGCGAGGACGAAGAGGCCATCGCCGCGATGGCCGAAACCGTTCAGCGTTTTGCCGAACGCGAGATCGCGCCCCATGCCACGGCATGGGACGAAGCCGGAGAGTTTCCGCGTGCGCTTTACACACGAGCGGCCGAACTGGGTTTGCTGGGCCTGGGCTATCCCGAGGCGTTGGGCGGCACGCCGACTTCCTGGCGGCTGCGCAACGCGGTCACTCTGGCCTTGTGCCGTTACGGCGGCAGCGGCGGCGTGATGGCCAGCCTGTTTTCCCACAACATCGCGCTGCCGCCCGTGCTGCGCCATGGCAGCCCTGACCTGCAGCAAGAAGTCATCACACCCGTGCTGCGCGGCGAAAAAATCGCAGCGCTGGCTGTCACCGAACCCGGCGGCGGTTCGGACGTGGCCGCGCTGCGCAGCACCGCGCGGCGCGACGGCGGCGATTATGTGATTGACGGTGAAAAAGTATTCATCACCTCGGGCCTGCGCGCCGATTTCCTGACAGTGGCCGTGCGAACGGGCGAGGCCAAAGGGCCGGCCGGCATTTCCCTGTTGGTGGTGCCGGGCGATACGGCGGGCTTGTCGCGCAGCCCTTTGCAGAAGATGGGCTGGTGGTGTTCGGACACGGCGCATCTGCGCTTTGACAAGGTGCGCGTGCCGGCCCGTTACCGGATCGGCGAGGAGGGCGCGGGCTTTCGCATGGTCATGGGCAATTTCAACGGTGAGCGCATGGCGCTGGCGGTAGCCGCGCTCGGTTTTGCCGAGGCCTGTTATGACGAAGCGCTGAACTGGGCGCGCCAGCGCAAGACCTTCGGGGCCGCGCTGGTCGAGCGCCAGGTGGTGCGCCACAAGCTGGTCGATATGCAGATGCGCATCGCCTCCACACGCGCCTGGGCGGACGCGCTAGCCGCGCGCGCCGACGCCGGCGAGGAGGCTTCGGGCAATGCCGACTGGGTGGCCCAGGTCTGTTTGCTGAAGAACCATGCCACACAAACCATGCAGTTCTGCGCCGACCAGGCGGTGCAGATCCTGGGCGGCATGGGCTATATGCGCGGTACAAAAAGCGAACGCATTTACCGCGAGGTCAAGGTCATGATGATAGGCGGCGGCGCCGAAGAAATCATGAAGGACCTCGCTGCACGACAATTGGGACTATGACCAAAGCACAGCCCATACCCACCGGTGCGATTGAATTCGAGCCGGATTTCATCGCTTCACTCAAGAACTTGTTCGAGGAAAAAATCGTCTTCAACAAGTTGCTGGGGCTGAAGATCACCTCGGTGACGGCTGAAAGGGTCACGGCGCGCATCGACATGCGCAACGAACTGATAGGCCATTACGCGCACAACCGCATCCACGGCGGCGTGATCAGCGCCGGGCTGGACGCCATAGGTGGGCTGGCGGTGATGGCGGCGATAGGCGCGCGCCATATGGATGAGACGCCGTTGCAGCGACTGCAGCGTTTCGCCAAGCTGGGGACTATAGATTTGCGGATCGACTATCTGCGGCCGGGGATTAGTGATTATTTTGAGCTTCGGGCTGAGGTGATGAGGCTCGGTTCGCGGGTGGCGAGTACGCGGATGGAGTTTCTGGGTTCGGACGGGAAGCTGTTTTCGACTGGGGCTGGGGCTTATATCGTTTCTTAGCCGTCTTGCTCCGGCGGTGCGCTCGCTGCTGAGGGTTGCTGGCCGGGGTCGCCCGGCATGCGACTCACTTTTTTTGCTTCGCCAAAAAAAGTAAGCAAAAAAAGGCGACCCGCAGTCTGGGTCCCTATGCTTCGCTACGGGCAACCTGCGGTGCTCGACTACGGCGGGGTCTCGCGCAAACTCGCTTCGCTCAAACAAGCGCGATCCCTGATCCGCCTACGTCTGCGCTCCTCGGCCCAGCCAGGACGGGACAAGCGGGAGCAGGGACAGAAGACAGA
This sequence comes from Polaromonas sp. P1_F2, assembly GCF_056405735.1. Taxonomy (NCBI): domain Bacteria; kingdom Pseudomonadati; phylum Pseudomonadota; class Betaproteobacteria; order Burkholderiales; family Comamonadaceae; genus Polaromonas; species Polaromonas sp. P1_F2. The sequence continues at coordinate 119,243 of NZ_JBFUBN010000003.1, forward strand.
AACACAAAGAAGACAAATACAAACAAGGACTCGCCGTGGCGAGTCCTTGTTTCTTAGGTATTGGTATTCCTTCCCCACCCCTTGTGGATGCGCCGAGGAGCGCAGGTCCAGACGGATCAGGGATCGCGTTGTTTGAGCGAAGCGAGTTTAGCGAGACCCCGTCTGGACCGAGCACCGCAGGTTGCCCGCAGCGAAGCGGAGGGACGCAGCAACCAGGGTCGCCTTTTCTTTTGCTTACTTTTCTTTTGGCGAAGCAAAAGAAAAGTGAGTAGCTGCCGGGCTACCCCCGGCCAGCAGAACTCAGAAGAGCGCGCGTCGCCGGAGCAAGAACCGGCAGCTAAGCAGGCCCCTCATACCCAAGCGCATTAAGAAACTCCCTCCTCCACCAATGCACATCATGCTCACGAATATTCTTGAGCAATTTCTGGTGCCGCGCCTGGCGCTCCTCCAGCGGCATCTGTAGGGCGCGCTGTATCGTGTCGGCCGTACCGTCGGTGTCATAGGGGTTGACCAGCAGCGCGTCTTCGAGCTGCTCGGCCGCGCCCGCAAAGCGCGACAGCACCAGCACCCCGGGATCGGCGGGGTCCTGGGCGGCGATGAATTCCTTGGCCACCAGGTTCATGCCGTCGCGCAACGGCGTGACCAGCGCCACGCGCGCCACGCGGTACAGGCCGGGCAGGCGCTTGCGCGCCACGTTGCGGTGGATGTAGCGTATCGGCATCCAATCAAGCTCGCCGAAATTGCCGTTGATGGCGCCGCACAGGCTTTCAAGCTCCTGCAGCAGGTCGGTGTAGGTGCCCATGTCTTCGCGGCTGGGCGAGGCGATCTGGATCAGGGTGGCGCTGCGGATGTTTTCGGGGTATTTTTTCAGCAGGGTTTCAAATGTCTTCAGGCGCTGCGGAAGGCCCTTGGAATAGTCGAGCCGCTCCACGCCCAGCAACAACTTGCGGCGCGAATATTCTTCCTTCATGCGCTCGTACATGTCGCGCGCGTCCTGCGCGTGCGTGAGCGCCGCGAATTCGTCCACGTCTATGCCTATGGGAAAAGCACCCGCGCGCACGGTGCGGTGAAAGGCCCTGAAGCGGTTGCCGCCCAGCGCCACGGCGCCGGCCTCGGCCTGCACGTAGCGCGAGAAGTGCAGCAGGTCGTTTTCGCTCTGGAAACCCACCAGGTCGTAGGCGAACAACGCGCGCATCAGCCACTCATGCTGCGGAATGGCTGCCAGTATCTGCTGCGGCGGCAGCGGGATGTGCAGGAAAAAACCGATACGATTGTTGCAGCCCATGGCGCGCAGCTCGGCGGCCATGGGGATCAGGTGGTAGTCGTGGATCCAGATGATGTCGTCGGGCCGGAGCAGGGACATCAGCTTGTGCGCGAACAGCCGGTTCACGCGGCGGTAGGCTTCGATGAAACCGGTGTCGAAACGCGCCAGGTCCAGCCGGTAATGGAACACCGGCCAGAGCACGCCGTTGCTGTAGCCCAGGTAGTAGCCCGCATGGTCTTCGGCCGACAGGTCCACCGTCGCCAGCTTGACGTTGCCGGCCTGCTGCACATGCAGCTCGCCTTCGCCAGCCGCGCCGCCTTCGATGACGTTTCCGCTCCAGCCGAACCACAGGCCGCCCGTGGCGTTCAGCGAATCGCCCAGCGCCACGGCCAACCCTCCGGCGGCGGCCTTGCGCGGGTCGGCCACGCGATTCGAGACGACCACCAGCCGGCTCATACCTGGGATTCCCAGGGCGTGGAAAGGCGGACTGCCGCGTTAATGATCCCCACCATGGAATACGTCTGCGGAAAATTTCCCCACATTTCGCCGGTCACGGGATGCGTGTCTTCCGACAGCAGCCCCACATGGTTGCGGGCGGCCAGCATGGTGTTGAAGATCTCGCGGGCCTGCTCCTTGCGGCCTATGCGGGCCAGCGCGTCTATGCGCCAGAAGGTGCAGATGTTGAAGGCGGTTTCGGGCTTGCCGAAATCGTCGGGTGCCTCGTAGCGGCGCATATAGGGGCCGTCGCATAAATGGGTTTCGAGCGCGTCCACCGTCGCGATGAAGCGCGGGTCCTTGGGATCGATAAAGCCTACTTCAATCATCAGCAGCACGCTGGCGTCGAGGTCGCAGCCTCCGAAGCTTTCGGCAAAGGACTGGCGTTCCTCGCTCCAGGCTTCGCGCAGTATGCGTTCCTGCATCACCGCCGCGTGGTTTCGCCAGTAATCGGCGCGCTCCGGCAGCTTGAGCACCAGCGCGATCTTGGCCAGCCGGTCGCAGGCGGCCCAGCACATCAGGGCCGAGGAGGTGTGGATGCGCGCGCGCGTGCGCAGCTCCCACATGCCGGCGTCGGGCTTGTCGTAGTTGCGCACGGCCTGCTCGCCGACGTCTTCGAGCCGCTTGAATTCGGCAATGCCCGCGCGGTGCAGCAGCCGGTGGTCGTGAAAGGACTGGGCCGCGCCCAGGATCACGTTGCCGTAGACGTCGTGCTGAAAGTGCTCCTGGGCCTGATTGCCGACGCGCACCGGGCCCATGCCGCGGTAACCGCCCAGGTGCACCATGATCGATTCGGGGAGCTCGCGTTCCAGGCCTATGCCGTAAAGCGGCTGGATGTGCCCGCCCTTGGATTGCACCACCACATTGCTGAGCCAGCGCAGGTAGTCCTCCATGGTGCCGACTTCCGAAAGGCTGTTGAGCGCGCGCACCACAAAAAAGGCGTCGCGCAGCCAGCAGTAGCGGTAGTCCCAGTTGCGCTGGCTGCCGGGCGCTTCCGGGATGCTGGTGGTCATGGCCGCGACGATGGCGCCGGTGTCTTCAAACAGCGAGAGCTTGAGCGTGATGGCCGCGCGTATCACGGCATCCTGCCACTCCAGCGGAATGTGCAAGCGCTGGCTCCACTTCTTCCAGTAGGAAATGGTTTCCTGCTCAAACAGGCGCGCCGTGTCGGCGATGCCTTCGGGCAGCGATTCGTCGGCGCCGAGCAGGAAATTGTGCTCGCGCGTCAGTACAAAAGGCTGCTTTGACAGCAGGTGCGAAATCGACACGTCGGTGTTCAGGCGCAGCGTGAGTTCGTCACCCACATAGCGCAGGTGGTTGCTGCCCTGGGTGATCAGGGGCTTGCGCCGGCCCCAGTCGAAACGGATGTCCAGCACCACGCGTATGCGCGGCGCGCCGTTGATGGGCTTTACGCGGCGCACCAGGGTCATAGGCCGGAAAAAGCGCGACCGGCTGAAAAAACGCGGTGCGAAGTCGGTGATCTCTATGCCCTGGCCGTGCTTGTCGAACAGCTGTGTGCGCAGCACGGCGGTATTGGGTTCATACCACTGCCTGGCTTCGGCGAAGTCCTCGATCTCGATGGCGAAGGCGCTGGACTGCGAGTCCTGGGCGCCGGGGCTGGTCGCATCGTCCTGCGCGGGCTGCGGCTCGAGCAGGGCGTTGAAGACCGGGTCGCCGTCAAAGCGCGGCAGGCAGCACCAGACGATGCGGCCGCGCGCGTCAACCAGGGCGCTGAAGCCGCAGTTGCCGATCACGCCCATCGCCAGGGAGGGCTTGGCGGGCGGCTCAAAGTGCAGGGAATCGGCGGCGACGCTCATGGACGGCTTTCTGGTGCGGCGGCCGGCGCATCTTCGGCCTCTCGCGACCTGCCGTCGAAGGCCGCATGCAGCCATTCGCGCAGCACGTCGGGCGATGCGCAGCGATGGTGCGCCACGGTCGCGCCTTCACCAACCTTGATGCCTTCGCCGCCCATGGCCTGCACGGCGGCAAAGCCGGCTTCGTCGGTGGTGTCGTCGCCGGCAAACAGCGGCAGGCGGCCGGCAAACGGCGCTTCGCCCATAAAGGCCCTGATCGCCAGGCCCTTGCTGACGTTTGCCGGTTTGACTTCAAAAACACATTTGCCGCGCAGCAACTCGACCCCGGGCGTGCGGTCCGCAGCCTCCTGCATGAGCTGCAGGCACAGCGATTCGAGTTCAGGCGCATGCCGGTAGTGCAGCGCCACGGCCGCCTGCTTGATCTCAACGCGCAGCCCGTCATGGTGGGCCGCGAACTCGGTGGCGCTGCGCGCGAGCTCGGCCAGGTCCGGCTCGGCCAGGCTGACGATGCGGCCGTGCGCGTCGCGGCGCTGCGCGCCGTGCTCGGTGGCCAGGGGAAGTTGCAAGGGCGAAAGAAAGCCGTCAAGGTCGGCCAGCCTGCGGCCCGAGACGATCGCCAGCGCGCCGCCGAGCTGGCCCGAGAGCCTGAGCAGGGCCGGAATCACGCCCGACACCAGCCGGACCGCATCGGGCTCGGGCGCCAGGTCGGCCAGGGTTCCGTCAAAGTCCAGGAAGAGGGCGGTCTGCGCGCCTATGGCCGGTAACGGCCCGGGAAGCGGCAAGCGCGAAGAAGGCGAAGCCGGCGATGGGGAAGGTGATAACTGCATCGCCCTTCACCTTAGCAGGACCCCAACGGCGTCGCTGTAGGCCGGTTTCGCTTTTTTCAGGTGGCGGCGGGTGGCGGCTGCTCTGTCGCGGTGACGGGAAGGCTGTCTTGCACCGCTTTGATGCGTGCTTTCCGAATGGCATCGCCCACCTGCTTGCCGTCACGGCCCTCCGCCTGTGCCGCCAGCGCCAGCGGCTGCGTTTCCACTGCCTGGGCCGCGGCCAGGGCTCCAAGCAGGTGCGTGCGCTGCGGGTAGGGCGAATCGTGCAGGCCCAGGCGGCCGCGGGCATCGCACTCGCAGGCCAGCAGTATGTCGGCGAAGCGCCGGGGCTTGCGAAAGGCATCGCAGCGCTCCAGCAGCCGCACGATGGACGCGGCGTTCAGGCCTTCGCTGCGGTGGACGTTGCCGTGCTCGCGCGCCACCACGTCGGCGGTTTCGCGGCAGTCCACCGGCACTCGCAGGCGTTCGCACACGTCTTTCAGCAGCCGGGCGCTGCGTTCTTCATGGCCGATGTGGCGCGGCAGGACGTCGGCCGGCGTGGTGCCCTTGCCGAGGTCGTGGCACAGGCAGGCAAAGCGCGCGGCCAGGGGCGCCTTGAGCTGCGCCGACATGTCCAGCACCATCATCAGGTGAATGCCGGTGTCGACCTCGGGGTGGTGGCTGGCGGGCTGGGGCACGCCCCAGAGGCGCGCCACCTCGGGCAGCAATTTGGCCAGCGCGCCGCTGTCCCGCAGCACTTCGAACATGCGGGAGGGTTTGTCTTCCATGAGCCCGCGCGCCAGTTCCTGCCACACGCGTTCGGGCACCAGCGCGTCGGCTTCGCCGGCGGCCACCATGCCTTGCATCAGCGCCAGGGTCTCGGGCGCCACTGAAAAATCGGGAAAGCGGGCGGCGAAGCGGGCCAGCCGCAAGACTCGCACCGGGTCTTCGCGAAAAGCGTCGGTCACGTGGCGAAGAACCTTGTCCCGCAGGTCTTTCTGGCCGTCGAAGGGGTCTATCAGCGCGGAGAAGTCGGGCTCGAACTTGCCGGGTTCTCCGCCGCCGTCGCGGGCGGGCGCCGCGATGGCATTAATGGTCAGGTCGCGCCGCGCCAGGTCCTGCTCCAGCGTCACGTCGGGTTCGGCATGCACCGCGAAGCCGCGGTAGCCGCGTGCGGTCTTGCGCTCTGTGCGGGCCAGCGCGTACTCTTCGCGGGTCGCGGGATGCAGGAATACCGGGAAGTCCTTGCCCACGGGCAGGTAGCCCTGGGCCGCCAGTTCTTCGGGCGTGGCGCCCACGACCACCCAGTCGTGGTCCTGCACCGGCAAGCCGAGCAAGGTATCGCGCACCGCGCCACCGACCATGAATATTTCCATGAGCCCAGTTTAGGATACTTCCCTAAACCCGATTGCCGGGCGCATGGCGGCGTTGTACGGTGCTCGGAATCCTCATGCCCCGAAGTGCATTCCGGTGTCCTGCGCGCCGTACGCCTTGCCCTGCATCCCGGTAATCGAGTTTATGAAAGCATCCAGCTCCCTCGCCGGAACCCGGTAGTCAGGAGAAAACCGGCCGGAAGAAGCTGCGCTCGTAGCTGATGATGCAGCCCGTGGTTTCGGCGTACTTGAACGCCGCCAGGCAATCCTGGTCCGAAAACGAACGCTGGCGATAGCTCTCGTAGGCTGCCAGGCTGTCGAAGGTGAACAAGGCCAGTGCGATGTTGTTGGCCCCTTCGCTGGGCATGAAGTAGCCGTGGTGCTTGCCGCCGAATTTTTCGACCAGCGGGATCCACAGCTTGCCATAGTGCTCGAACTCCTTGAGTTTTGCGGTGTTGAGCACGTAGCGCAGATAAATCGTGACCATGCGGCCTCCTGTTCAGCGCTTGACGCGGTAGGGTTCTTCGAACTCGCGGAAATCGTTTTCGGCGAGCGCGTCGTCTATCCAGGCCTTCACGCCGGGCAAGGCGGCCACACGCTGCATGTAGGCGCTGATGGCGGGCGGCACGGGCAGGGCATAGCGGCTCAAGCGCATGCAGACGGGTGCAAAAAATGCGTCGGCGATGCTGAACTCGCCAAACAACATCGGCCCCTGGTACTGCTCCAGCAGTTCCGTCCACATTTCGACGATGCGCTGCACGTCGGCGCGCACGGCCGACTTGTCGCGCCAGATCAGCTGGCCCATGTCGGACAGGTCGGCCTCGATGTTCATGGGGCAGGCCGAGCGCAGCGCGCCGAAACCGCTGTGCATTTCAGCGCAGATGCTACGCGCCCGGGCACGCGCCTTCACATCCTGCGGCCAGAGTTTTTTCTCGGGGAAGCGTTCGGCCAGGTATTCGGCGATGGCCAGCGTGTCCCACACGACAAAACCACCGTCGTCCAGCGCCGGCACCCGGCCGGTCGGGTTCACGCCGCCGATTTTTTCCTTGAAGCTCGAGTTGGCGTCGAAGGAGTCGAAGCGCAGCTTGATCTCTTCAAAGGGAATTCCGGCCTGCTTGAGCAGCACCCAGGGGCGCATGGACCAGGAAGAGTAGTTTTTATTGCCGATGTAGAGCTTGAGCATGGAATTCCCGTCTGCTGATGATGAAAGTCGAAATGAAGCGACTTGTGATGCTACAACCGCGCCGGCGCGCCATTGATGCAAAAAAACCGAAAAATTGATGCTGCTCCTGGCGGCGCAAGGCGACAGCCCGCCAGGCCCCCCTGCGTTGGCTGCCGGTAAAAGGCTTTTGACGTGCAAATCACGCTACAGTGAGCGCACTGTCAACCCGTCGGTAGCCGCTGCCGGTAAAAAAGGTTTAAGCATGATTCTGGGCGATTTGTTGCGCGCGCTTTGGGGTGAGATGTTCCGGGGCCGCCGCCGGGGCGCATCCTCAAAACAGGCTGTTTCCGGCTCGCTTCCCTTTCTTCCGAAATATTCGACACCCGAAAAAAGCAAGGTGCCCACCTTTTTTCTCCCCGTGTTCTGGGGCACGACCGACGACCGTGCGGTGACCGAAAGCATGAAGTCGGTGACCCAAAAACTGGTGGGTGGCTATTACTTCGCCGACAACCTGCTGACCTGGGGGCGCAACCTGTCCATGTTCGATGATGGCCCGTTCCTGGAAGCATGGCGGGACAACGTCGAGAGCGACTCCGACAAAGCCATCGTGTGGCGGCGCTATGTGCTGGCGTGCGCGGCCTACCATTGCGTGCACCTGGATGGAGATTTCGTTGAGTGTGGCGCCTACACCGGCGTAGGCGTCAAAACGGTGATCGACTACCTCGGAGGCCCCGCTTTCCCGAAGACCTTCTGGTGCTACGACCTCTTTGAGCACGATAGCAGCATGCTCAACCACGCCATGCCGGAGCACGGCGAAGGCCTGTATGAGCGCGTCTGCAAGAAATTCATGCGTTACCCCCAGGTCGAGATCATGAGGGGGGAAATCCCCGAAGTGTTTGCAAGCGGCTGCCCGGAGCGCATTGCCTACCTGCACATTGACCTGAATCAGGCACCCGCCGAGATCGCGGCGCTGGAGCATTTGTTCGACCGCATGGTTCCGGGCGGTATCCTGATCCTCGACGACTATGAATGGGCCGGCGCCTACCGCGGGCAGAAGATCGCCGAGGATGCCTGGTTCGATGCGCGGCAGTACCGCGTGATGCCGCTGCCCACGGGCCAGGGACTGGTCATCAAGCGCTAGGAGTCTCCTGGCCTTCGCGGACGCGTACGCCGCTAAAACCTCCCGGCCGTCTTGCGCTTGGCCGTCAGCCCGCTGCGCAGACCCTGCTCGCCCAGGTAGGAAGGCCCTATGGCCTCCAGCGATGCCGGACGTATGCCCAGCGCCTGCAGGCCGGGCAGCTTGCCGGTGGCGACGTTGTCGCTGGCCATGGCGTCGAGGTTGTCGCGGCTGAGCATGGGCTCACCGGGAGCCAGTTCCATGAGGCGTGCCTGCAGGCGGCCCAGCGCGGCGGGCAGTGCGACCACCGGCCGGCCCTTGCCGCCGTTCACGCCGGCGTAGCGGCCCGCCAGTCCCATGAGCTGCCGCAGCGTGAACACGTCGGGGCCGCAGGCTTCGTAAATCTGTCCCACGGTGTCGGCATCCTGCAGGCAGTGCACGATGGCCTGCGCCACGTCTTCCACCCACACGGGCTGCAAGCGCGCTTCGGCGGCGGCCAGTGGAATCACCGGGAACACGCGCTGTAGCCGCGCGAAAGTGTTGAGGAATTTGTCCTCGGTGCCGAAGATCACGCTGGGCCGCAGCACGGTCACGTCCAGCCCGGTGCTCAGCATCACGGCCTCGCCGCGCGCCTTGCTGCGCTGGTACATGGACGGCGAGCCGGGCGAAGCGCCCAGCGCGCTGATGTGGACGATACGCCGCAGGCCGCTGGCCTCGCAGGCGCGGGCCAGCTCCAGCGGCAGCTGCACATGCGCCTTGTCGAAGGCGGCCTGCGAGCCATGCAGGATGGCGACCAGGTTGACGACGGCGTCGTGGCCGGCCAGCAGCGGCGCCAGCGAACTGCTGTCGTGGGCGTCGGCTTCCACCACATCGACCAGCGGCAGCATCTGCAGGTGGCGTGCGTTGCTTTGCCGCCGCGTGACGACGGTGACGCGGCACTGGCGCTGCGCCAGTTTTTCACAAACATGGCGCCCGACAAAGCCGGTGCCGCCCAGGAGCAGGATTTTGTTCATAGGCCCTAATTTAGCGCTTTTGCCGTGCCTTGCCGCCGATGAGATGCCGTGCCAGCCGTTCTGGAGGAAAAGTTCAGGCGGAATGCGGATTGGCTGCTATCAATTTGATATCGTTGGAGGCCCTCCGCGGAATCCGGTCTTGGCCTACATGCGCCAGCAGGCGGTGTCCGCATACTTTCCGGATGAATATCTTTGAAGCATTGCGAACCAGCCACGACACCCAGCGCGCCCTGGCCGACCACCTGATCAAGACACAAGGGGACAGCCCGGACCGCGATTCCCTTTTCAAGGAACTCCGGCGTGAACTGGCGGCGCACGCGGCGGCTGAGGAGCGATTTTTTTATGTCCCGCTGATCGCGCACGACATGACGCAGGAGCCTTCACGGCACGGCATCGCGGAGCACCACCAGATGGACAAGCTGGTGGAAACGCTGGCGGGCACCGACTTCAGCTCGCCGGCCTGGCTGGCCACGGCGAAAGAGCTGCACCACAAGATCCATCACCACCTCGAGGACGAAGAGCAGGGAATTTTCCAGCTCGCGGGCAAGGTCCTCAGCGAGGCTGAAAAGCTCTCGCTGGCCAAGGGCTACGAGGGTGAATTCGTTTCTCAGCGCACCAAGGACTGAGCAGGCCCGGCTTATGGCTTGTCCGTGTGGGTGCCTTCATCGGGCTTGAGCAGCGGTTCGGGTTTTTCCATCAGCCGCACCAGCCTCGGCACCACCGCCAGGATTCCCAGCGCCAGCAAGGTGCTGAGGACCGCCGTCGCTTCGCGCCCCATGCCGGCCGCCACGCCTATGGCCGCGGTCAGCCAGATGCCGGCAGCGGTCGTCAGGCCTTTGACCTGTTCTTCGTCGTCGCTGTGGCCCTTGATGTGGCCTTTGAGGATGGCCCCCGCGCCCAGGAAGCCAACACCGGCGACGATGCCTTGAATCACACGGCTCAGGTCGGTGCTCAGCATACCGGTTTGCGCCGACACCAGCACAAACATCGCGGCGCCCATGGCCACCAGCATGTGGGTGCGCACACCGGCGGCCTTGCCCTTCTGTTCACGTTCTATGCCCAGCAGGCCGCCCAGCAAGGCCGCCAGCACCAGGCGCAGCATGACGCGGGTGGCCTGTTCGACATCGGGCAAATCCGAGAACTCAGAGGCGATGGTTTCGCCGATCTGCTGCCACCAGCTGGACGCCATGCGGACTCCTTTTCACGTAGTTGGTTTGTGGATGGGTGTCCTGTCCAATGTACCGTTTACGCCTCGCCGCGTCACCAGAAGCCCCGCCCGCCTTCAGGGATGGATTTTTTCCCCGCGCTGCAGCATGCCGAAAAACAGCGCGAGCCGGCGTTCGCGTGTCTCGGCTTTCTTGGCGGTCTGCAGCCTGAACAGGATGGCGAAACGGTTGCGCGAATCGAGGGATTCAAAAAAGGCCCTGGCCTTGGGTTTTTTGGCCAGCAGGGTGGCCAGGTCGTCGGGCACAGTGATCTTGCTTTGCCCATCGTAGGCCGCGTCCCAGCGGCCGTCGGCCTTGGCGCGCTCGACCTCGGCCAGGCCCGCGGGCTGCATCCGGCCCGAGGCGATCAGCGCCATGGCCTTGTCGCAGTTGATCTTGGACCAGGTGCTGCGCGCGCGGCGCGGCGTGAACTTCTGCAGGAAGAACTGCGTGTCCAGTGCGTTGCGCTGGCCGTCTATCCAGCCCTGGCAGAGGGCCTCTTCCAGCGCCTCGGCATGGGTGGTGGAGGCGATGCCGGAATCCTTTTTGGCGATTTGCAGCCAGATGCCGGGGCTGCCGGCATGGTGTTTTTTGAGCCAGGTGGCCCAGCTCTTCGTGGTTTTACAGTGAAGCGTGGCGAGGGTGTCGGGTGAGGCGGGCATGCGGCATTGTGCCGGGCGCGTGCCTCCAGCGGCAGGGCCACGAAAAAACCGCCCGAAGGCGGTTTTTCGAAGGCTGCAGCGCGGCGCTCAGTGCGTGATGTAGTCCGACACCACTTTCCAGCGCGCATCCTGCAGCAGCGAAAGGCGCGACTGGTTGTTGCCCAGGCGTTTTTGCGGACCGAACTTCGCTTCGGAGCTGCCGAAGATGTCGGCTGGGATCACCATGGTGTCCATGGCCTTGATAAAGCTGTCGGTCGACAGATTGGCGCCGGCCTTCTGCGAGGCGCGGATAAAGGCGTCGACCACCGTGTAGCCGTAGACCGAGAATACCGTCGGGTCTTCGTTGAAGGCGGTCTTGTACTTGTTGGCCCAGAAGCGGATGGGTTGCGAGGCCTCGTCCAGGTAGGGGTTTTGCACCGTCATGGTCGCGTAGAGGCCGTCCATGGCCTTGCCGCCCAGCTTGTGGATCAGGTCGGTGTAGGCCGCGCTGGAGCCCAGGAAGACCGGGTTGTAGCCCAGCTTGCGCGCCGTGCCTATGCCGCCTATGGTTTCACGGATGATGGTGCCCAGCACCACCAGGTCGCACTCGGAGGCCTTGAGCTTGGCGACCTGCGACGAAAAATCGGTGGCGCCGCGTTTGAAGGAGGTTTTCTCGACCATGGTCATGCCGATGGCCTTGAGGCCGTCGTCGGCGCCGCGCTGCACTTCCAGGCCGAACTCGTCGTCCTGGTACATGGAGCAGACCTTCTTGGCGTTCTTTTCCTTGACCAGCTTGGGCACGGCGGCTTTCATCTGGTCGTAGTAGGTGGCGGCGAACGAATACTTGAGCTTGTGGAAGGGCTCGTACATCTCGCGGGCGGCCGTCACCGGGAAGAAGTTGATGACGTTTTTCTCGAACTGCACCGGCATGGCCGCCAGGTTCTGCGCCGTGCCCAGGTGGCCCACCATCGCGAAGATCTTGTCCTGGTTGACCAGCTTCTGCGCCGCCAGCACCGCCTTCTTGGGGTCGTAGCCCGAGTCCTCGACGATGAGCTTGATCTTGCGGCCGTTGATGCCGCCCTGCTCGTTGAGCTCGTCCACGCGCAGGGTCATGCCGTTGCGTATCTGCTTGCCGAAGCCCGCCAGCGGCCCCGACAGGTCCTGGATGGACCCCAGCGTGATTTCGGTTTTGCTGACGCCCTGGCTTTGCGCCTGTGCCGGCGCGGCCGACAGGGCGGCGGCACAAGCCAGCGCGGAAAGGGCGGCGGTTGATGTCAGTTTCATGGTTTGTCTCCTTAAAGGTTCATCGTTCTTGTTCACTCGTTCGCGGTGATCAGTACATGGCCTCGATGTGCGGGGCGTATTTTTGTTCTACGAGCTTGCGCTTGAGCTTCATGGTCGGCGTGAGTTCTTCGTCCTCCGCCGTGAGCTGTGTGTCGAGCAGGAAAAATTTCTTGATCTGCTCGACCCGCGCAAACTTCTTGTTGACCCGGTCGATTTCCGACTGGATCAATTCTTGCACTTCGGTCGCCCGCGTCAAGCTGGCGTAATTACTGAAGGGTATGTCCGCATCCTGGGCGAATTTCTCGACGTTTTCCTGGTCGATCATGATGATGCAGGTGAGGTAGGGCCGCTTGTCGCCTATGACCACCGCGTCGGTGACGTAGGGCGAGAACTTGAGCTCGTTCTCGAGCTCGCTGGGCGTGACGTTCTTGCCGCCGGCCGTGATGATGATGTCCTTCATGCGGTCGGTGATCCTGAAATAGCCTTCCTCGTCCACCACCCCCACGTCGCCGGTGTGCAGCCAGCCCTCCGTATCTATGGTTTCGGCGGTCTTTTCGGGCTGGTTCAGGTAGCCCATGAAGACGTTGGGACCCCGCACCAGGATTTCGCCGGTGGCCGGGTCCAGGCGCATTTCGTTGTAGCCGGCCGCCGGGCCTATGGAGCCGGGCTTCATGCGGCTTGCCGGTACGCCGCTGGCGGCGCCGCAAGTCTCCGTCATGCCCCAGACCTCCAGCATGGGAACGCCCAGCGCCATGTACCACTTGACCAGGTCGGGCGAAATCGGTGCCGCGCCCGTGACGCAAAAGCGCGCGCGGTGTATGCCGATGAGCTTGCGTGTATTGTTGAGCGCCAGCCAGCGCGCCAGTGTGAACTGGAGCTTGAGCGCGGCGCCGACCGGCCGCCCCGCCAGCACGGTATCGGCGATGCGCATGCCCACGCCTATGCTCCAGGCATAGGCCGCCTGCTGCAGCCAGCTGGCTTCCTTGAGCGCGATCATCACGCCGGAATAGAACTTTTCCCACACGCGCGGCACGGCGGTGAAAACCGTGGGTGCGATCTCGCGCACGTTTTCGGGAATGGTTTCGGGGTTTTCGACGAAGTTGAGTTTGGCGCCCGTGTACAGCGAAAAATACTCGCCGCCCATGCGCTCGGCGATGTGGCACAGCGGCAGAAAACACATGCGCTCGTCGTTTTCATCCTGCGCCACCAGCGTGTTGTAGCCGCGCGCGGTGAACACCAGGCCATGCTGGCTGTGCATGGCGCCCTTGGGTTTGCCGGTGGTGCCCGAGGTGTAGACCAGGATGGCGAGGTCTTCGGGCCGGCATGCGGCGGCGCGTTCTTTCACCGCCTCGGGATGGTCTGCCAGGTAAACGCGGCCCAGTGCGCGCAGCGCGTCCAGGCTCATCACGCCAGGATCGTCCAGTTCGCGCAGGCCTTCCATGTCGAACACGATCACCTGGCGCAGCAGCGGCAGTTGCGGCCGGACTTCCAGCGCCTTGTCGAGCTGTTCATCGTCCTCGACGAAGAGCAGCGTGGTGCGCGAGTCTTCGCACAGGTAGTGCACCTGCGAGGCGGCGTCGGTCGGGTAGATGCCACTGCAGACGCCACCGCAGCTCAGCACGGCGATGTCGGCCAGCACCCAGTCGACGACGGTGTTGGAGAGGATGGAGGCGCATTCGCCGCGCGCAAAACCCAGGCTCAGCAGCCCGGCCGCGATCTCGCGCACCGCGTCGCCGGTCTGGGTCCAGCTCCAGCTGCGCCAGATGCCCAGCTTCTTCTGGCGCATCCAGGTCTTGTTGCCGCGCTGCGCCACCGCGTTCCAGAACACGGCGGGGATCGTGTCGCCCGGCATGACGATGGCATGTTCGGGCTGGATATGGCTTAGATCCCAAAGATTGCTCATTCGAAACTCCAATGCCGAAATACAACAGGCTCAGTGCAAGGATGCCGCGGAACCGGCTTTGCCGGGCCGCCAGCATCGCCCCCCAGTGGGGGGAGGAGGCCGAAGGCCGCTTGGGGGGGCGTCCTAATCACCGCCATGTTTTTTTCTTTTTCCAGCGCCGTTCACCGCGCACGCCGTCTTCCTTCATGCCGAGGTAGAACTCCTTGATGTCGTCCTTCTCGCGCAGGCGGGCGCAGGTGTCTTCCATCACGATGCGGCCGTTTTCGAGCACATAGCCGTAGTCGGAGGCGTTGAGCGCCATGTTGGCGTTCTGCTCGACCAGCAAAATCGTGGTGCCGCGCTCGCGGTTGATGCGCACCACGATCTCGAAGATTTCCTTGGTGAGCTTGGGCGACAGGCCCAGGCTGGGTTCGTCGAGCAGGATCAGGTCGGGCGAAGCCATCAGCGCGCGCGAGATCGCCAGCATCTGCTGCTGGCCGCCCGACAGCAGGCCGGCATCCTGCAGCGCGCGCTCCTTCAGGATGGGGAAGTAGCCGTAGACCGCTTCCATGTCCAGCGCCACGCCGTCGCGGTCCTTGCGGGTGTAGGCGCCCATCAGCAGGTTGTCGCGCACGCTGAGCAGCGGGAACACCTCGCGCCCCTCGGGCACATGGCTCAGGCCCTGCTGCACGATAAAGGCCGGGTCCTGCGCCGTGATGTCCTGGCCCTTGAAATCGATGGAGCCCTTGCGCGGGTCCAGGATGCCCGAGATGGTCTTGAGGATGGTGGATTTTCCCGCGCCGTTGGAGCCCAGCACGGTGGCGATCTCGCTGCGCCGCACCTGCAGGCTCACGCCGCGTATGGCCTTGATCGGGCCGTAGGCGCTCTCGACGTTGAGCAGCTTGAGGACCGGCTGGTCGCTGACAGGCGGCGGTACTGCGCTCATGCCGTCCTCCGCAAAGATGAAACTTCATCCACCGAACCCAGGTAAGCCTCGATCACGCCCGGGTCGTTCTGCACCTCGCGCGGCGTGCCCACGGCCAGCACCTCGCCCTGGTTCATCGCCAGCACGCGGTCGGAGACGCGCGAGACCAGCGTCATGTCGTGCTCGACCATCAGCACGGTGATGCCCAGCTCGTGCTGGATGTCCTGTATCCAGAAGGCCATGTCGCCGGTTTCCTCCACATTGAGGCCGGAGGACGGCTCGTCTAGCAGCAGCAGCCGCGGCTCGGTGCACAGCGCGCGCGCCAGTTCCACCACCTTGCGCACGCCGTAAGGCAGGCCCGCCACCATGGAGTCGCGGTGGTGCTGCAGGTCGAGGAAGTCGATCACCTGCTCGGCCTTCTCGCGCGCCTGGAGTTCGGCGTCGCGCGCCTTGGCGGTGAAAAAGAGGTCGTGCAGCAAACCGGTCTGCCGGTGCGTGTGCCGGCCTATCAGCAGGTTGTGCAGCACGGTGGCGTGCTCGAACAGTTCGATGTTCTGGAAGGTACGCGCAATGCCCAGCGCGGCGATCCTGTGCGGCGGCTGGGCCGTGAGCTTTTCGCCGCGGTACTCGATCTCGCCGCTGGTCGGCGTGTAGATGCGGCTGATCAGGTTGAACACCGTGGTCTTGCCCGCGCCGTTGGGGCCTATCAGCGTGAAGACCTCGCCTTCTTTCACGTCAAAGCTCACCTTGTTGACGGCCAGCACGCCGCCGAAGCGCACGCTGAGGTCCTGGGCGGAGAGAAGTGTCGTGCTCATTTCAGGCGATCTGACTTCTGGAAGGATTTCTGCCGCTTGAACAGCCCTTTTCGATAGAACGGGAAGAGCTGAAAGTAGGTGCGGACCTTGAGCCAGCGGCCGTAGAGTCCCATCGGCTCGAACAGCACAAAGGCAATCAGCACGATGCCGTACACGGCCGCCTGCAGGCCGGGCGCCTGGCCTATGGCGGCGGGCAGGTGGTCCTTGGTGAGGGCGATCACCTGCGGCATCGATATCAGGAAGATGGCGCCCAGGAAGGCGCCGTGCACCGAGCCCACGCCGCCGATGACGATCATCAGCAGCAGGTCTATGGACTGCAGGATGTTGAACTGGTCGGGCGAGATGAACTGCAGCTTGTGCGCATACAGCGCACCGGCAACGCCGGCCAGCGCCGCCGACAGCGCGAAGGACAGGGTCTTGTAGCGCGCCAGGTGTATGCCCATGCTCTGCGCGGAAATTTCGGAATCGCGTATCGCCACAAAGGCCCGGCCCGTGGGCGAGCGCAGCAGGTTGAGGATGGCCAGCGTGGAAACCACGGTGATGACGAGGCAGAGGAAATAGAAGGACTCGCCGCTGGCGAGCTTCCAGCCGAACATGTCGGGCACCTTGATGTGGATGCCGGCATTGCCGCCGGTCACGCTTTCCCAGCGCGCGAACACCTCTTCAACAATGAAACCGAAGGACAGCGTGGCCATGCCCAGGTAGATGCCCTTGACGCGCAGCGCCGGCAGGCCCACGACCAGGCCCACCGCGGCCGAGAGCCCGGCGGCGCAGGCCAGCGCGATGGGGAAGGGCAGGCCCGCATTGGTCAGCACGGCCTGGGTGTAGGCGCCCACGCCGAGGAAGGCCGCATGGCCCAGCGAGAACAGGCCGGTGAAACCCGCGAGCAGCATCAGGCCCAGGCCGGCAATCGCGTAAATCATCACAAAGGTCAGCTGCGCAAGCCAGTATTCGGCGACCAGCCAGGGCGCGGCCAGCAGCAGGAGCATCAGCGTGCCGTACCAGAACACATGGCCTGGGTGTTTGGCGAGTTTGAGGTCCTGGCCGTAATCAGTCTTGAAGATAAAGCGCATCAGAAAGTTCCCCCCCGAAGCGCCTTCGGCGCCTCCCCCTCAGGGGGCGCCACCTGCGGCCCGGCAAAGCCGGTTCCGCGCTGGCCTGGCTGGACGGGATAGAGCGCCTGAACCTGTTCGTGCTTCATACTTTTTTTCTTAACTTCTCGCCGAACAGGCCGCTGGGCTTGACCATCAGCATGATGAGCACCACCACATAAGCTGCGATGTCTTTGAAGCCGTCGGGCAGGTAAAAGCCCGACAGCGATTCGACCAGGCCTATGACCAGGCCGCCGACGATGGCGCCCGGCAGGCTGCCGAAGCCGCCCACCACCGCGGCCGGAAAGGCCTTGAGCCCGATGAAGCCCATGTTGGCGTGCACAAAGGTGATGGGCGCCAGCAGCAGGCCGGCAATGGCGGCCACGGCGGAGGCCAGGCCCCAGACCAGGCCGTTGAGCCGCTTGACCGGAATGCCCATGTAGTAGGCGGCCAGCTGGTTTTGCGAGGAGGCCTGCATGGCGATGCCCAGCTTGCTATACCTGAAGAGCGCGAACAGCGCCAGGCACAGCACCGCCGTACTGGCGATGATGGCGACCTGCTCGACGTTGATGACCAGCGTGCCGGCGGTCCAGATCTGGTCTTTGTAGGGCACGGGCAGCACGTAGGTCTCGGTGCCTATGCCGGGAATCATGGTGATGAGGCCGCGCGCCGTGTAGCCCACGCCTATGGTCAGCATGACGATGGAGAACGCGGGCTGGCCGAGGATGGGGCGTATCACGAGGCGCTCGAGCAGCATGCCGAACAGCGCCATGCCGGCAATCGCGCTGAGCACGGCCAGCCAGAAGGGGAAACCCAGCAGCGTCATGCAGGCCAGGCCGGCGAAGGCGCCCAGCATCATCAGCTCGCCCTGCGCAAAACTGACCGTCTCGGTGGCCTTGTAGATCAGTACGAAACCCAGCGCGATCAAGCCGTAGATGCAGCCTTGGGCGATACCGCTGATGAGCAGCTGCAGGAATTGCACGTAGCGGTCTCCCCAGTGATGAGACTTGGTTATAGCTGTCGCCTACAGGTCTGTCGCTAGGGGTTGTTCCGAATACGTGTCGCCTTCGCGATCAAGCGTAATCCCTTACATGGATGGAAAAGTTCGGATAGGCGCGGGCCTGGGTTTTTATGGTGATGCCTGGGAACCCGTGGCGGCCAGCATTGAGCGCGGCGGCGTGCACTACATCGCGAGCGACCATCTCGCGGAGCTGACGCTGGCCATCCTGCAAAAAGACCGGCAGCGCGATGCATCGCTGGGCTATGCGCGTGACGTGGTGCCCATGCTGATGAAGCTCTGGCCGCTGATGCAGGCGCGCGGCGTCAAATTCATCTGCAATGCCGGAGGGCTCAACCCCGCGGGGGCGGCGGCTGCCTTGCGCGCGGCGTTTGCGGCCAAGGGCTGGAAGGCGCGCATTGCGGTGGTCAGCGGTGATGACGTGCTGCCGCGGCTGGCGGCGCTGGCGCCGCCGCACCTGTTCAACGCCCGGCCTTTTGAAACCGTGCGTGAGTGCGTGGTGTTCGCCAATGCCTACCTGGGCGCGCGGCCCATCGTGTCGGCGCTGCAGCAGGGCGCCGACATCGTCATCACCGGGCGCGTGGCCGACGCGGCGCTGTTCCTCGCGCCGCTGGTGCACGAATTCGGCTGGAAGCTCGAGGACGCTGCCACACAGCCCGAGCTGGACCGGCTGGCCCAGGGCCTGGCGGTCGGGCATTTGCTCGAATGCTCAGGCCAGGGCAGCGGTGGCAACTTCGGCAGCCAGGGAGCCTGGAAGGCCATTCCGGATCTGGCCCACATCGGCTATCCGATTGCCGAAGTCGGCGAAGACGGCGCTGCGCTGATCACCAAGGCGTCGGGGACCGGCGGCCGCATCAACTTCGACACCGTGCGCCAGCAGCTGCTCTACGAAGTGCACGACCCTAGGCGCTATGTCTCGCCCGACGTGGTGCTGGATTTGTCGGAGGTGAACCTCGAAGACCTGGGCCACGACCAGGTGCGCATGACGGGCGCTCGCGGCCATCCGCGGCCGGCGCAGCTCAAGCTGGTGGGCGGTTTTCGCGACGGCTACAAGGCCGAGGTCACCTGGGGTTTCAGCTGGCCCGATGCCTGGGACAAGGCGCAGGCGGCGGTTGCCATGGTGAAAGCCCAGCTGGCCGACAGGCGCATGCCGCATGACGAACTCTTTGTCGAGTTTCCGGGTGTCAACTCGGCGCACGGCCCGCTGGCGCCCCTGCCCGCGCCCGAAGCGCTGGCCGAACTCAACGAGGTCTGGGTACGCATGGCGGTGCGCACGCAAGAGAAGGCGGTCGCCGACGGTTTCGGCCGGCTGTTTCCGTGGATGGCGCTGAGCGGGCCGGCCTACAGCTGCGGCTTTCACGGCCTGAACAACAGCAGCGAACTGCTGGGCATCTGGCCCGCGCTGCTGGACCGGCAGGCGGTCGAGGCCGCTGTGCAGGTGGAGGTCGTGTCCTCATGAAAGTGCAGCTCGTGAAGCTCGCGCATGCGCGCAGCGGCGACAAGGCCGACTGGGTGGACTTCGGCCTGTTCGCCTGGAACGAGGCGGGCTACCGCCTGATCGCCCGCGAAGTCACGGCCGAACGCGTGCGGGCGCACTTCGCGCCCTGGCTGCCCGGCACGGTGCGGTGCTGGGCCCTGCCCAACATCCTGGCGCTCAAGCTGGTGCTGCAAGGGGCGCTGCAGGGCGGCGGGGCGCGCAACCTGCGCATGGACAACCTCGGCAAGGCCATGGCGGCGGCCCTGCTGCGCATGGAGATCGAAGTCAGCGCCGCTGAATTCGCCGAGGCCTGCGCTGCGCCGCGCGTCGGCTGGTGGCCGGAGGCATCATGAGCATTCATATTTCGAAGCAAGGGCAGGTCACCGTGATCACGCTGGACCGGCCCGAGGTGCGCAATGCGGTCGATGCCGAAACGGCGCGTGCGCTGCATGAAGCCTTCGTTGCCTTTGATGAAGATGAGGATGCGCATGTGGCGGTGTTCCACGGCGCGCACGGCCGCTTCTGCGCGGGCTGGGATTTGCAGGCGGGCGCACGGCTGGCCGCGCAAGCCGGCGGTGAGCAGGTCTTGGGCTCGCTCGACTTCTCACCCGGCGATAAAAATCCGCCGGCGCCCATGGGGCCGTCCCGGCTGCTGCTGTCCAAGCCGGTGATTGCCGCCGTCAGCGGCGCGGCGGTGGCCGGCGGCATGGAGTTGGCGCTGTGGTGCGACATGCGCGTGATGGAGGAAGACGCCTATTTCGGCGTGTACTGCCGGCGTTTCGGTGTGCCGCTGATCGACGGTGGCACGGTGCGCCTGCCGCGGCTGGTCGGCATGGGCCATGCGATGGATTTGATTCTCACCGGGCGCAAGGTGGAGGCGGCCGAAGCCTTGCAGATGGGACTGGCCAACCGCGTCGTACCCAAAGGCGGGGCGCGCGAGGCCGCTGTCGCACTGGCGCAGCAGCTCAGCCGCTTTCCGCAAGCCACTATGCGGGCCGACCGGCTCAGCGCCTACCGGCAATGGGACCTGGGATGGGAGGAGGCGCTGCACCAGGAATGGGAGCGCGGCAAGCGGCGCCTGCCCGATGCCTTTGCCGGCGCCGCGCGTTTTGCGGGCGGGCAGGGGCGCCATGGGGAGTTTGAGTAGGCCTCAGGCCTTGGCGATCTTTCGCGGCTTGCCGAAATCGTCAATCGCCACATAGGTCAGGCTGGCCTCGGTGACCTTGATGTAGCGCCCTTGCGCCCGGAAACGTTCGGCGTAGACCTCGACCTGGACGGTGATGGACGTGGTGCCTATGCGGGTGAGGCTGGAAAAAAACGACAGGATGTCGCCCACGCGCACCGGCTGCTTGAAGATGAACTGGTTGACCGCCACCGTGGCCAGCCGGCCGTCGACGTGGCGGGCCGGCACCACGGAGCCGGCCAGGTCGACCTGGGCCATGACCCAGCCGCCGAAGATGTCGCCGTTGGCGTTGCAGTCGGCCGGCATGGGGATGACCTTGAGCACCAGCTCCTTGTCGGTGGGCAACTGGACGTTCAGGGCGTCTTCGGTGTGAATGTCCGTAGGGGCGCTTGATTCGGTAGACATAGGCACAATCTGAAAAAGTTATTACAACAACCCTCACGATTGTCCCTCATGCGCTCCCGAGCTTCCGCCGCCGATTCTTCCCTTGCCGTGCCCGCCACGCCCGTGCCGGGCACCGGCAAGGCGCCAGCGCCCCAGCGCTCCGACCTGGACACCCTCAAACGCCTGTTCCCCTACCTGTGGGACTACAAATGGCGCGTGCTGGCGGCGCTGAGCTTCATGGTGGGCGCCAAGCTGGCCAACGTGGGAGTGCCGCTGCTGCTGAAAAACCTGGTCGACGCCATGAACTTCAAGCCCGGCGACGCGCAGGCCGTGCTGGTGGTGCCGGTGGCGCTGCTGCTGGCCTACGGCCTGCTGCGCCTGTCGACCACGCTGTTCACCGAACTGCGCGAGCTTGTGTTCGCCAAGGCCACCGAGGGCGCGGCGCGGCGGATTTCACTGGAGGTGTTCCGCCACCTGCACGCGCTCAGCCTGCGCTTTCACCTGGAGCGGCAGACCGGCGGCATGACACGCGACATCGAACGCGGCACGCGCGGCGTGCATTCGCTGATCTCCTATTCGCTCTACAGCATCATCCCGACGCTGATCGAGGTGACGCTGGTGCTGAGCCTGCTGGCCGTCAAGTTCGATGTCTGGTTCGCCGGCATCACCGGCATCGCGCTGGTGTTTTATATCTTCTTCACCGTCACGGTGACCGAGTGGCGCACGCAGTTCCGCAAGACCATGAACGAGCTGGACTCGTCGGCCCACAGCCGTGCCATCGACTCGCTGCTCAACTACGAAACCGTCAAGTACTTCAACAACGAAGAGTTCGAGGCCGCCCGCTACGACGAGAACCTGCTGCGCTACCGGCGCGCCGCCATCAAGAGCCAGAACACCCTGAGCCTGCTCAACGCCGGGCAGCAGCTGATCATCGCCATCGGGTTGGTGGCCATGCTGTGGCGCGCCACGCAGGGCGTGGTCGACGGCCACATGACGCTGGGCGACCTGGTGATGGTCAATGCCTTCATGATCCAGCTCTACATCCCGCTGGGCTTCCTGGGCGTGATCTACCGAGAGATCAAACAAAGCCTGACCGACCTCGACAAGATGTTCGCACTGATGGAAAAAGAGCGCGAAATCGCCGACCTGCCGGGCGCCAAAGCCCTCGTCATCAGTGAATCGCCGGCGGTGCGTTTCGAAAACGTGAACTTCGCCTACGACCCTGCGCGTCCCATACTGCACAACGTGAGCTTCGAGATCCCGCCGGGCAAGACTGTCGCGGTGGTGGGCTCCTCGGGCGCCGGAAAATCCACGCTGGCGCGGCTGCTTTACCGCTTCTACGACGTGCAGCAGGGCCGCATCACCATCGCCGACCAGGACATCAAGCAGGTCACGCAATCCAGCGTGCGGCAGGCCATAGGCATAGTCCCGCAGGACACGGTGCTATTCAACGACACGGTGGAATACAACATCGCCTACGGCAAGCCGGGCGCCACCCACGAAGAGGTGGAAGAAGCCGCGCGTTCGGCCCGCATCCACGGCTTTATCGCCTCCACGCCGCTGGGCTACCAGACCATGGTGGGTGAGCGCGGACTCAAACTCTCGGGCGGCGAAAAACAGCGCGTGGCAATCGCCCGAACCCTGCTGAAGAACCCGCCGGTGGTGATTTTTGACGAGGCCACCTCGGCGCTGGACTCGGCCAACGAGCGCGCCATCCAGACCGAGCTGCGCGCCGCCGCGCAGAACAAGACCACGCTGGTGATCGCGCACCGCCTGTCCACCGTGGTCGACGCGCACGAGATCCTGGTGATGGACGGCGGGCGCATCGTCGAGCGCGGCACGCATGCCCAACTGCTCGAAACCGAAGGCGCGTATGCGCGCATGTGGGCGCTGCAGCAGAGTTCGCCCGAGGCCTGAGCAGGCGAGCCGCAAGCGGTTTGTATTTCTAGAGACATTTCGAGGACGGTATTTACGGCGAATGCCGCTCCTTCGTCCTGCCATGGGATTCCCCGTAGGCCGAAATGCCTCACTGCCTCGCATAATCAGAGGACCCAGCGGCCACGGTTGACCGCTTGATTGCCTTTTGGAGCCTGCATGAGCACTCACGCCAGTCACTTTGAACGCCCCCGACGTGAAGTTGAGAGCGCTACGCACCCGATTGAGCCGCCCTGGCGCACGCCAGCGGCGTTGCTCCTCCTTGCAGGCATGTGCCTGCTGCCTCGTCGCGCCTTGCCGGCGCACGCCATGACGGCCCACTCGGGCGCGTCCAACCGCGGTCGCTAGGTCCATGGAAACCAAATGGCTGGAAGATTTCGTCAGTCTGGCTGAAACCCGCAGTTTCAGCCGCTCTGCCCAACTGCGTCACGTCACCCAGCCGGCGTTTTCGCGCCGTATCCAGGCACTGGAAGCCTGGGCCGGCACCGACCTGGTGGATCGCAGTTCCTATCCCACGCGCCTGACGCCGGCGGGTGAAACCCTGTACAGCCAGTCGCTGGAAATGCTGCAGGGCCTGCAGTCCACCCGTGCCATGCTGCGCGGCCACACCTCGGCCGGGCAGGACGTCATCGAATTCGCCGTGCCGCACACGCTGGCCTTCACTTTTTTCCCGGCCTGGGTCAGCAGCCTGCGCGAGAAATTCGGCCCCATCAAAAGCCGGCTGATCGCGCTCAATGTGCACGACGCGGTGCTGCGCCTGGTGGAGGGCAGCTGCGACCTGCTGATCGCCTACCACCACGACTCCCAGCCTTTCCAGCTGGACCCGGACCGTTATGAAATGGTGTCGCTGGGCCAGGAGGTGCTGGCGCCATTTGTGCGGGCCACGGCCGCCGGCGATCCCGAGTACAGCCTGCCGGGGCGCCCCGGCCAGCCCCTGCCTTACCTGGGCTACGCGCCCGGCGCCTACCTGGGCCGCATGGTGGACATGATCCTCAAGCAGTCCAGCACCGCCATCCACCTGGACCGTGTCTACGAAACCGACATGGCCGAAGGGCTCAAGGCCATGGCCCTGGAAGGTCACGGGATTGCGTTTTTGCCGCTCAGCGCCGTCAGAAAGGAGTTGCGGGCCAAAAAACTCGTGAGCGCCGGCGGCAACCTGGAGATGACCATGGACGTGCGCGTCTACCGCGAGCGGCCGACCTCCAAGGACTCCGCCAAAAGCCACGCCCAGGCCTTGTGGAGCTATCTGCAGGCGCAAACCAGCGGCAGGGAAAAGGCAGCCTTGCGGGGAAGCGCTAATCCCGCCGCGCGACTGGGCTAGACAGGCGTACTAGTAGTAACCCTGAGTGGTTATAAGAAAAATGCATAGAAGATCGTTGAAACAGCATTGGTGTTTTCAAACCCGCAAACTTACAGTTCGTGACGTCCAAATTCTGATCGTTGCCCGTGCCCCCTGATTCTTCTTTCACCCCGCTTGCCGAGCCCGTTCCCACCCCGGTGGGGGCCACCCGCACCGAGCACGACTTTCTCGGTGAAAAGCAGATTCCCTTCGCCGCGTATTGGGGTGTGCACACGGCGCGCGCGGTCGAAAATTTCCCGATTTCGGGCACCCGCATCTCGGCCATGCCCGACCTGATACGCGCGCTGGGTTTCGTCAAAAAGGCCGCGGCACGCACCAACCAGCAACTCGGTGCGCTGGATGCCCGGCGGGCCGCCGCCATCATGAGCGCCTGCGAAAAACTCATTGCCGGCCAATACCACGAGCAGTTCGTGGTCGACGTGATCCAGGGCGGCGCCGGCACTTCCACCAACATGAATGCCAACGAGGTCATCGCCAACCTCGCGCTGGAAAAGCTGGGCCTGGAAAAAGGCCGCTACGACGTGCTGCATCCCAACGATCACGTCAACGCTTCACAAAGCACCAATGACGTCTATCCCACGGCCGTGCGCATCGCCCTATGGTTCGCCATCGAGCGCCTGCTGGCTTCCATGGCCATCCTGCGCGCCGGCTTCGAGGCCAAGGCCCATGAGTTCCGGGACGTGCTGAAGATCGGCCGCACCCAGCTGCAGGACGCCGTGCCCATGACATTGGGCCAGGAATTCCTGACCTACGCGGTCATGATCGGTGAGGACGAGGCCCGCTTGCGCGAAGCGCGCGCGCTGATCCAGGAAATCAACCTGGGCGCCACGGCCATAGGCACCGGCATCAATGCGCCGGCCGGCTATGCCGACATCGTCTGCCGCCACCTCGCCGAGGAATGCGGCGTGCCGGTCGAAAAAGCCGCCAACCTGATCGAAGCCACGCAGGACACCGGCGCGTTCGTCCAGCTGTCCGGCGTGCTCAAGCGCGTGGCCACCAAGCTCAGCAAGATCTGCAACGACCTGCGCCTGCTCTCCAGCGGTCCGCAGGCCGGCTTCGGCGACATCCGGCTGCCTCCGCGCCAGGCGGGCTCGTCCATCATGCCCGGCAAGGTCAACCCGGTGATCCCCGAGGTCATGAACCAGGTCGCCTTCGAGGTGATAGGCAACGACATGACCGTGACCATGGCCTCCGAGGCCGGCCAGCTGCAGCTCAATGCCTTCGAGCCCATCATGGGCTGGAGTCTTTTCAAGAGCATTGAACACCTGAGCCAGGCCTGCCTCACGCTTCAAACCAATTGTGTGGCCGGCATCGAGGCCAACCGCGAGCTGCTGGCCAAACGCGTGCGCGAATCGGTCACCCTGGTCACTGCGCTCAACCCCATCATCGGCTACGAAAAGGCCGCGCTGATTGCCAAGACGGCGATCGCCACCGGCGCACCGATTGCCGAGATTGCGGAATCGCTGGGCATCATGACGCAGGCCGAAGTCGAGGCCCTGCTGGTGCCCGACAAGCTCACGCAGCCCCTGCCGCTGCTTGCCTGACGGCCGCTGGCACAAAGACTGCTTACATCTGCCGTATAGTTCCGGACTTCTTCATGCGTGCACCACTTTGGAAAACCCCAGGAATTGCCACGGCTTCCGCGGGTTCATCGGCAACTACCGCTCCAAACACTTCGCAAACACTTCGTTTTCCCCGTTTTAGAGGCCGGGTAAACCTAGGCCAGCCCCGGGTACCATCTCTCTAAAATAGTTCGCTAACCGTTTCATTCATTACAGGAGATTCCATGAAACTCAAGCTTGTCGCTCTGTCCGTCGCCCTGCTCGCCACCGGCGCCGCATTCGCCGACACCCTTTCCAAAGTCAAGGCTTCCGGCGTTGTCACCATGGGCGTTCGCGATTCCTCCGGCGCGCTCTCCTATACCCTGGGTGACGGCAAGTACACCGGCTACCACGTCGAAATCTGCCAGCGCATTCTGGCCGGCCTCGAGAAAGCCGCTGAACGCAAGCTGGAAATCAAATACCAGCCCGTGACGTCGCAGAACCGCATCCCCCTCGTGCAGAACGGCACCGTCGACATCGAGTGCGGCTCCACCACCAACAACGCGACCCGCCAGAAAGACGTGGCTTTCGTCGTCACCACTTTCGTGGAAGAAGTCCGCATCGCCGTGAAGGCCACCTCCGGCATCACCTCGGTGGCCCAACTGAGCGGCAAGACGGTGGCCACCACCACCGGCACCACCTCCGTGCAGACCCTGCGCAAGAACAAGCGCGCCACCGGCGTCGAGTTCAAGGAAATCTTCGGCAAGGACCACTCCGACAGCTTCCTGCTGCTCGAGTCCGGCCGCGCCGATGCGTTCGTGATGGACGGCTCCATCCTGGCCGGCAACATCGCCACCGCCAAGAAGCCTTCCGACTTCAAGATCGTCGGTGAAGTGCTGAGCGTTGAGCCCATCGCCATCATGATCCGCAAGGACGACCCCCTGCTCAAGCGCCTGGCCGACGACACAGTCAAGGGCATGATCAAGTCGGGCGAGATGAACAAGCTGTGGACCAAATGGTTCCTGTCACCGATTCCTCCGAAGAACACCAAGGTCGGCCTGGCCCTGAGCGCCAGCACCAAGGCGGCCTGGGACAACCCGAACGACAAGCCCATGGAAGAGTACGTCCAGAAGTAATTTCGGGCAGGTAAATTGAACAACCCCGCCGGTCGCCTTGCACTGGCGGGGTTTCCCGTTTACCGTTAGCGTCGCAGGGAAGACAACATAACAACCATTTGCTGGAGCCGTGATGACTTGGGATTGGCAGGTATTTTTGAATGATGACGGTAGTGGTCGAACCTACCTGCAGTGGATGTTTGATGCCTGGGGCTGGACGCTGTCCGTCGCCGGCGCATCCTGGGTGATTGCGATGCTGTGTGGCGCGATCATCGGCACGCTGCGCACATTGCCGAACAGCCCCTGGCTTGTGCGTTTCGCCAATGCCTGGGTCGAACTGTTCCGCAACGTTCCCCTGTTGGTCCAGATTTTCATCTGGTACTTTGTGGTTCCCAAGATTTTCCCCGCCATGAAGGAGCTGCCCAGCTTCATCCTGGTGGTGTTCGCCCTGGGCTTTTTCACCTCAGCGCGTATCGCCGAGCAGGTCAGGGCCGGTGTCCAGGCATTGCCCCGCGGCCAGCGTTATGCCGGCATGGCCATGGGTTTCACCACCCTGCAGACCTACCGCTACGTGATCCTGCCGATGGCCTTTCGCATCATCATTCCGCCGCTTACCAGCGAGTCGATGAACCTTTTGAAGAATTCCTCCGTGGCTTTCGCGGTGTCCATCGCCGAACTCACCATGTTCGCCATGCAGGCGCAGGAAGAAACCTCGCGCGGCATTGAAATCTACCTGGCGGTGACGGCGCTGTACGCCGTCTCGGCTTTCGCGGTCAACCGCGTCATGGCTTTCGTCGAGAAGCGGGTGCAAATCCCCGGCTTCGTCGTCGCCGGCTCAACAGGCGGAGGACACTGACATGCTTGGACTCGACATGAGCTTCCTGAACTGGGACATGATCTCCCAGTTCGTGGTCAAGGGTTTTATCTTCAGCATAGAGCTGACCGTCATCGCCACGATAGGCGGCATCATCTTCGGCACCGTGCTGGCCCTGATGCGCCTTTCCGGCAAATCCTTCCTGACGATTCCCGCGACCTTCTATGTCAACGGCATGCGTTCCATTCCGCTGGTCATGGTGATCCTGTGGTTCTTCCTGCTGGTGCCGGCCTCGTTCTACACGACCTTCGGCAGCTGGGGTTCCAACTACCGCGCTGAAATCTCGGCCATCATCACTTTCGTCGCCTTCGAGGCCGCTTACTTCAGCGAAATCATGCGCGCCGGCATACAGTCCATCTCCCGCGGCCAGGTCAATGCCGGGCGCGCCCTGGGCATGAGCTACGCGCAGAACATGAAGCTGATCATCCTGCCGCAGGCTTTCCGCAACATGGTGCCCATCCTGCTGACGCAGACCATCATCCTGTTCCAGGACACCTCGCTGGTCTATGCCATCGGCGCTTATGACCTGCTCAAGGGTTTCAGCACCGCCGGCAAGATTTACGGCCGCCCTGAAGAGGCTTACCTGCTGGCTGCCGTGGTTTATTTCGTGATCTGCTTCGGGCTGTCCTTCATGGTCAAGCGCCTGAACAGCAGAATCGCCATCATTCGCTAAGAGCGCCGCGCATCACAGCAGGCAAACCTCAAAGAGCACACTGGAGAAGAAGATGATTGAGTTGAAAGAAGTTTCCAAATGGTACGGCGACGTGCAGGTTCTCAACAGCTGCACCACCCGCATCAAAAAGGGTGAAGTGGTCGTGGTCTGCGGTCCTTCGGGATCGGGCAAGTCCACCCTGATCAAGACCATCAACGCACTGGAGCCCTTCCAGAAGGGCCAGATCTTCGTCGACGGCAAGGCCGTGCACGATCCCAAGACCGACCTGCCCAAGCTGCGCAGCCGCGTCGGCATGGTGTTCCAGAACTTCGAACTGTTCCCGCACCTGAGCGTGACCGAAAACCTGACGCTGGCGCAGGTCAAGGTGCTGGGCCGCAAGCCCGACGAAGCCAAAAAACACGGCCTCAAGTACCTGGACCGCGTGGGCCTGATGGCGCACAAGGACAAATTCCCCGGCCAGCTGTCGGGCGGCCAGCAGCAGCGCGTGGCGATCGCCCGTGCGCTCAGCATGGACCCTATCGCCATGCTGTTCGACGAACCCACCTCCGCGCTCGACCCCGAAATGGTCGGCGAGGTGCTGGACTGCATGATGGGCCTGGCCGTCGAAGGCATGACCATGATGGTGGTGACCCATGAAATGGGCTTTGCCCGCAAGGTCGGCAGCCGCGTGATTTTTATGGACGTGGGCGGCAAAATCCTGGAAGATTGCTCAAAAGACGAGTTCTTCAACCATCCCGAGAACCGCCAGGCGCGCACCAAGGACTTCCTCAACAAGATCCTGTCGCACTGAACGCACTGAAGATCACCGCAACTGCAAAAAAGAAGAAGAAACAAAAAAGCCCCGCAATGCGGGGCTTTTTTCATGGCGGCGGCCGGCCGTTTCCAGGCTGCCGTGTGGTGGTGGGGGTCGCCCAGGCCGGCTTTGCCGGACAGGCCGAGGTAAGCGTCTTTGCGTCCCGGCGGTGCGACAATTCAGGCCATGACCTCCGCCACCCGCACCCCCGCTACCACCCTGACCCTCACCCGCCCCGACGACTGGCACCTGCACGTGCGCGACGGCGAGGCTTTGCTGACCGTGGTGCCGCACACTGCGGCTCAGTTCGGCCGCGCCATCATCATGCCCAACCTGCGCCCGCCGGTGACCACCGCCGTCCAGGCCGTGGCCTATCGTGAACGCATCCAGGCCGCCGTGCCGGCCGGCGTGCGCTTTGAGCCGCTGATGACGCTCTACCTGACCGACAACCTGCCGCCCGACGAAATCGCTCGCGCCAAGGACGCCGGTGTGGTCGCGGCCAAGCTCTACCCGGCCGGCGCCACCACCAACAGCGACGCCGGCGTGACCGACCTGCGCAAGACCTACAAGACGCTGGAAGCCATGCAGAAAGCCGGCCTGCTGCTGCTGGTGCACGGCGAGGTGACCTCGTCCGACATCGATCTGTTCGACCGCGAGGCCGTGTTCATCGACACCCAGCTGATTCCGCTGCGCCGCGATTTCCCCGAACTCAAGATCGTCTTCGAGCACATCACCACGCGGGAAGCGGCGCACTATGTGCGCGATGCCGGCCGCTTCACCGGCGCCACGGTCACCGCTCACCACCTGCTCTACAACCGCAACGCGATCTTCACGGGCGGCATCCGTCCCCACTATTACTGCCTGCCGGTGCTCAAGCGCGAAACCCACCGCCTGGCGCTGGTCGAGGCCGCCACCAGCGGCAACGCGCGCTTCTTCCTCGGCACCGACAGCGCGCCGCACCCGGCCCACCTGAAAGAGCACGCCACCGGCTGCGCGGGCTGCTACACCGCCCATGCCGCGATGGAGCTTTATGCCGAGGCCTTTGACGCGGCCGGCGCGCTGGACAAGCTCGAGGCCTTTGCCAGCTTCAACGGAGCTGACTTCTACGGCCTGCCGCGCAATACCGGCAGCATCACCCTCAAGAAGGAAAACTGGCACCCGCCTGAGAGTTATGCCTTCGGCGAGGCCGAGCTCAAGCCCTTGCGCTCGGGCGAGAGCCTGCCCTGGAAGCTCGAAACCCCAGAAAGCACCTGATGGACCACAAGCCGCGCGTTGCCTTGCTCATAGACGCCGACAACTCGCCGGCGTCCAAGATCGACCTGATCCTTAACGAGTTGTCGACCTTCGGCGAGACGAATATCCGGCGCGCCTACGGCAACTGGAAGAAGAACGAACTCAAAGGCTGGGAAGAGGTGTTGCACGAACACGCCATACGCCCCATGCAGCAGTTCGATTACACCAAGGGTAAGAACGCCAGCGACATGGCCATGGTGATAGACGCGTTGGAGCTGCTCTATACCGACCGGCCCGACGCCTTTGGCATCGTCTCGTCGGACGCCGATTTCACGCCGCTGGTCATGCACCTGCGCGCCAAGGGCGCGGCGGTCTACGGCTTCGGCGCGCAGAAAACGCCCGAGCCCTTCGTCAACGCCTGCTCGCGCTTCCTGTTCCTCGACAAGCTGCGCCCCATCGCGGTCGCCGACGCTGCCGGGACTCCCCACGGCGACAGCAAGGACGACGGCGAAGCCGTGTCCGCCACGCCGCTGCGGGCCACGCCCGCGCAACTGCGCCAGGACGCCAAGCTCGTCATGCTGCTGCGCAACGCGGTGCAGGCCGCGGCTGACGACGAGGGCTGGGCGCGCGTGGGCGCGGTCGGCACGCAGATCGCCAACCAGGCCTCCTTCGACCACCGCAACTACGGCTATGCCACGCTGACCAAGCTGCTGGTGGCCACCCAGCTTTTTGAGATCACCGACGAAGGCAAGTCCACGGTCATGGTGCGCGACAGAAAGCAGCCCAAACCGGCCAAGGCCTGACCGCCATGGGAAACCCGGCTCCCCTGCCTCCCATCGACTGGGAACGGCCCTGGCTGCAAGCCTGGCGTGAACCCGGCCAGCGCGCGGCCTGCGCGGTCACGGCGGGCGTCGCGCTGCACCAGGCGCTCAACGCGGTGCAGCCCGCGCCGGTCTGTTTCGCGCCGCAATGCACGCTGCCCCCGGGCGAGGCCTATGAGAGCTTTATCGCCAGGACCCGCCTGTGCCCGACCCGCGAAGGCGCGCACGATTTTTTCAACGGCCTGTGCTGGATGCGTTTTCCGGAGACCAAACGAAAGCTCAACCAGCTGCAGGCCGCGGAGATCGCCGCAGCGGGCGTGGCCCCGGTGCGCGGCCCGGTGCGCGATGCCCTCACGGTGTTTGATGAGAATGCGGCTTTCCTGTCGGCGCCGCAAGCGCTGTGGGACGCGCTGCTCGCCCGCGACTGGAACAGCCTCTTCATCACCCACAGGCCGCTGTGGCGGGAGGCCCGGCTCGTGCTGTTCGGCCACGCCCTGCTCGAAAAACTGCTGAGCCCGCGCAAAGCCATCACGGCCCACGTCTACCTGGCGCAGCCGCCCATGGGCTCCATCGCGGAACTGGACGCCTGGGTGGCGGCCGACCTCAGCGCAGCCAGGCTCGCCGCCAAGCCTTTTGCGCCCTTGCCGGTGCTGGGCGTGCCCGGCTGGTGGACCGGGAACGAGAACTTTTCCTTTTATGATGACTCCCTCGTATTCCGGCCGGCCATAAATAACAGATAAAAATCAGCCACTTAGGCGCGGGCACCGCTTGAACCGGGCCTGCGGGCCCTCATATCCTGCGCAAGGCGGGCTTTTTCACCGACCCCACGGAGAACCCATGAAACGTATTTTCCTGTTTGTCCTGACCAATATCGCCGTCGTGGCGGTGCTGGGCATCGTCGCCAGCCTGCTGGGCGTCAACCGCTACCTCACGCCGAACGGGCTGAACCTCGGCATGCTGCTCGGGTTTGCGCTCGTGATCGGTTTTGGCGGCGCCATCATCTCGCTGCTGATCAGCAAGCCGGTCGCCAAATGGAGCGCCGGCGTGCGCGTCATCAATGAAGCCCAGAACGCCGACGAGGCCTGGATCGTCGAGACCGTGCGCAAGCTGGCCGAAAAGGCCCAGATCGGCATGCCCGAGGTCGGCATCTTTGAGGGCGCCCCCAACGCCTTCGCCACCGGCGCGTTCAAGAACTCCTCGCTGGTGGCCGTGTCCACCGGTTTGCTGCAAGGTATGACCAAGGAAGAAATCGAGGCCGTGCTGGGCCATGAGATCGCCCACATCGCCAATGGCGACATGGTCACCATGACCCTGATCCAGGGCGTGATGAACACCTTTGTGGTCTTCCTCTCGCGCGTGATCGGCTACGCCGTCGACAGCTTTCTGCGCCGCGGCAGCGACAACAATTCCGGCCCCGGCATCGGTTACTACGTCAGTACCATCGTGCTGGATATCGTGCTGGGTTTTGCCGCCGCCATCGTCGTGGCCTGGTTCTCGCGCCAGCGTGAGTTTCGCGCCGACGCCGGCGCCGCGCAGCTGATGGGCCGGCGCCAGCCCATGATGAACGCCCTGGCCCGCCTGGGCGGCATGCAACCGGGCGAGCTGCCCAAGGCGGTGGAGGCCATGGGCATCACCGGCAGCATAGGCAAGTTGTTTGCCACGCATCCGCCGATTGAAGAGCGGATTGCGGCGTTGCAAAACAGCCAGGCTTAAGTATCCAGGGCGCCCCGCACAGGGCGCCCTTTTTTGCACGGATTTCACGGGAGCACGAGCATGAAAAGCTGGATGAAACAGAACCGCGGTTTTCTGGTATTTCTGTTGTTGTTCGGATTGTTCCGTACCGCCATCGCGGACTGGAACCCGATTCCCTCGGGTTCCATGCGGCCCAATCTGCTCGAAGGCGACGTGGTCTTCGTCAACCGGCTGGCCTACAACGTGAAGGTCCCGCTGACTGACGTGGTGCTGGCGCGCACGGCCGACCCGCAGCGCGGTGACGTCGTCACCTTTTCCTCGCCGGTGGACGGCGTACGCCTGATCAAGCGGCTGGTGGCGCTGCCGGGCGACGTTGTGGAAATGCGCGCCAAGGTGCTCATCATCAACGGGCAGGCGGCGCGCTATGAAGCGCTGGACACGGCGCTGGAGCCGGCCGGCCCGGTGGGCGTGCTGGTGGCCACCCACGTGAAAGAGAGCACGGCCCAGGGGCAGCATGAAATCCAGTGGCTGGCCGGCGTGACGGCCAGGGACAACTGGGGCCCGATCACGATTCCCCCCGACCAGTTCATGATGCTGGGCGACAACCGTGACAACAGCGCCGATTCGCGCTACATCGGCCTGGTGCCGCGCCAGCTGCTGATAGGCCGGGCCGAACGCATTCTGGTGTCGGCCGACATCCTCGAGAAGTGGCAGCCCCGCTTCGAGCGCTTCGGCCGCTCGCTCTACTGACGCTGCCTTATTGCGGCTGAGCCGCGCCGGCCTGCCGCGTGCGTTCCACCGCCTGGGCGACGTCCGCCGGGGCCATGCCGTACATCTCGGCAAACTGCTCCACCGTCTTGCCGCTAGCCTCAAAAGCCCGTATCAGCGCTTCACGTTTGGCGGTCTGCACCGCGATTTCGGCAAATGCCTCATCAAGCAGTGCGTTGGCGGCCTCGTCCTGCGTGCGGGTGCGCTCGGCGTAGTCTTCGCGGCTCAGGCCCGAGGCCTCGATGGCCGCGACCAGGCGGGCAATGACCTTGGGGCGCAAATCCTCCTTGGAGCGCGCCTGGCGGCGCCGGAAGACTTCCATGATGGCGTGGTGCACGTGCTCGGGCGCCACGGGCTCCACGGGTTCGCCCTGCAGGTTGTGGCGCGGATGGCCGGCCGCCACGCATTCGAGGTAGCGGGTGGATCGCGCGTGCAGACCGAGCGCGACCTTGAGTTCGTCGCGCTTGAAGACGTCCGGGTTCTCGGCCAGCAGGTCCTGGAAGGCGCCCAGCTTGAGCGGCAAGAACTGCGCGCCGAACATCTTGGGGTAGAGCTCGAACAGCTTTTCCAGCACCGGATGGACTTCGCGGGTGCGCTGTTGCTGCTGTGGCGGGCCGGCGGGCCGGGAGCGTTGTGCCGGGCGGGGGCGCTTGGCCCGTTGGGTTGGTGTGGTGGTGTCGGTCATGTGATGGGGTGAAAAAGAGGGAATGCCGGCCGCCTAGCGCGGCCTGAACATGCGAAAGAGGTTGTCGGGGGTAACCGCGAAATAGTCAGCCGGGCCGCCGCCACGAAGAATCGGTTCGGCGGCCGCCGTGTCGTAAATGCCGTCCTTGAGCAGATGCCTTGCAATGTACACGCCGACGACTTCGCCCAGCACCAGCCAGGTCGGCACCGGCACGCCGTCGGCGCCCTGCAACTGCAGGATCTGCGTCAACCGGCACTCGAAGGACACCGGGCTTTCCAGCACGCGCGGCGCGGCGATGCGCTGCGAAGCCACCGGCGTGAGGCCGGCCAATTCGAACTCGTTGACCTCGGGCGCCACCATCGCGCAGGAGCGGTTCATGGCCTCGGCCAGCGGCCGGGTCGCCAGGTTCCAGCCGAACTCGCCGGTTTCGCGGATATTGCGCAGGCTGTCCTTCGCGCCAATGCTGGCGAAGCCGATGATGGGCGGCGTGTAATTGAAGGCGTTGAAAAAACTGTAGGGCGCCAGGTTGAGTTGCCCTTTCGCGTCCCGCGAGGAAATCCAGCCGATGGGCCGCGGCCCCACCATGGCGTTGAAGGGGTCGTGCGGCTGGCCATGGCCCTGAGAGGGCTCGTAGTAATGAAAATCGTCGGCGGCCATCATGCGGCCACCCGTTGCCGTTCGGCATCCTGCAGCACGCTGTGCGCCAGCGCCTCGGCGACCTTGATGCCGTCCACGCCGGCCGACAGGATGCCGCCCGCGTAGCTCGCGCCTTCGCCGGCCGGGTAGAGGCCGCGCACATTGATGCTTTGCAGGTCCTCGCCGCGGCTGATACGGATGGGCGAGGAGGTGCGTGTTTCCACGCCGGTCAGCACCGCATCATGCGTGTCGAAGCCCTTGATCTTCTTGCCGAACACCGGAAAGGCCTCGCGCATGGCCGCGATCGCATAGGCGGGCAGTGCCGGCGACAGGTCGCCCAGGGTCACCCCCGGTTTGTAAGACGGGGTGATGCTGCCCAGCGTGGTCGAGGGGCGGCCCGCCATGAAATCGCCGACCAGCTGGCCCGGGGCGTTGTAGTTGCCGCCGCCCAGCACAAAGGCGTGCGACTCGAGCTGGCGCTGCAGCGCGATGCCGGCCAGCGCGTCGCCGGCTTCAAAGCCAGGGTAGTCGCGCGGGTCTATGCCCACCACGATGCCGGCGTTGGCATTGCGCTCGTTGCGCGAGTACTGGCTCATGCCATTGGTCACCACGCGTCCGGGCTCCGAGGTGGCGGCGACCACCGTGCCGCCCGGGCACATGCAGAAGCTGTAGACCGATCGGCCGTTGCTCGCGTGGTGCACCAGCTTGTATTCGGCCGCACCCAGCGAGGGGTGGCCGGCATGGCGGCCCCAGCGCGCGCGGTCGATGATGCCCTGCGGGTGCTCGACCCGAAAGCCGATGGAAAAAGGCTTGGCCTCGATATACACGCCGCGCGCATACAGCATGGCGAAGGTGTCGCGCGAGCTGTGGCCCAGCGCCATCACCACCTGGTCGGCGCGCATCTCCTGGCTCTGGCCGGTGGCCTGGTCCAGCACCGTGAGGCCGCGCAGTTGCTTGCCCTCGGGGCCATCCTCGATCAGCACGTCGGTTACGCGCTGCTCGAAACGGATCTCGCCGCCCAGCGCGACGATCTGCGCGCGCATGTTCTCGACCACCTTCACCAGCTTGAAAGTGCCGATGTGTGGATGCGCCTCGAACAGGATGTCGGCGGGCGCGCCGGCTTTGACGAATTCGTTCATCACCTTGCGACCCAGGTGGCGTGGGTCCTTGATCTGGCTGTAGAGCTTGCCGTCGGAAAAAGTGCCGGCGCCGCCTTCGCCGAACTGCACGTTGGACTCGGGATTCAGCACGTTCTTGCGCCACAGGCCCCAGGTGTCACGGGTGCGCTGGCGCACCGTCTTGCCGCGCTCCAGCACGATGGGCTTGAAGCCCATTTGCGCCAGCAGCAGGGCCGCGAACATGCCGCAGGGGCCGAAGCCGACGACGACAGGACGCAGCGGCAGGCCGGCCGGCGCCTGGCCCACGCTGCGGTAAGCCATGTCGGGCGTGGGCAGGATGTGCGGGTTGCCGCAAAATTTCGTCAGCAGCACGCTTTCCTGGCCTGCATCGGCCAGCGTGACGTCGACGATGTAGACCTTGAGAAGGTCGGCCTTGCGCGCGTCAAAGCTGCGTTTGTGGATGTGGAGATCCTGCAAATCGGCTGCGGCGATGCCCAGGGTCTGGGCCGCCAGGGCGGGCAGGGCGTCTTCCGCGTGGTCCAGCGGAAGTTTGAGTTCGGTCAGGCGAATCATGGGAAGGGGGCTCGTGTTGATCAAGCAGCCCGCATTTTAAAGGGCGACACGCCTTTGGGGTTTGCTGGCGGATAATAGGCCCCGTGAAGCCTGCCAGACCGCCGCTGGTGCAATCTGGGAAACCAGGCACTGGAGGAACGTCCGGACTGCACAGGACAGCGTAGGAGGTAATACCTCTCCACCGTGAGGTGAGGATCAGAGCAACAGAGACGAGTCGGCCTTGGGGTAACCCCGGACCGGGTGAAACGGGCAATCTCTACGCGCAGCAATACCAAGTAGGCCAGCGTTGATGTGGTTCCGCAGAGCTGGCGGGTAGGTAGCATTGAGCCGCGGGGGCGACCCCCGGCCCAGATTAATGGCGGTCACGCCGGGCTTTCTCCAAGGGGGCCCGGTGCACAGAATCCGGCTTATCGGCGGGCTTCACACTTTATTTAGGGCCTTGGGGGCAACATGCCTGCCATGGCTTCGGCGCATCCAAAGCTGGAACGCCAGGAAACCGACCACTCCCACATTGATGAGCAGCACGCCGGCATTGAGGGCGCCGGGCCGATGCGCCAGGTGGGCCAATTCCAGCGGGATGTACAAGGCCCCCGACAGCGCACCCAGCCATTCGGCCCAGGTTTTTTCCTTCCACAGCCCCCAGGCTTCCAGGAAGCGCACGGCGATATACGCCAGCGCCACAGGCGCAAGCGTGCGCAGGTCTATGGCGCCCAGCAGGTCGGCATAGTGCAGCAGGAGCGTGGGATAGGGCAGCGCCGGGTCAAGGTGAAAGCGCCACAAGAGCGCAAGGGCCAGCCGGTGGAGATCGTGGTGCAGCAGCTCTAGCAGGCCTAAGCCGGCCGCCATTGCGGCCAGTCCCTTGGCGGCTTCAAAAATGGCAATGGCGCGCAAGGCGCGCCGCCTGCCGGTAGGTTTAGCGCCGGCAGGGGAGGTTTTGTCAGGAGTCATAAGGACGCCGCAGGATTAAAGCCGGCGACGTCCAAGGCGGGGGCCAGCCTTACTTCGACGCGGCTGCCGCGGGTGCCTTGGCGGCCGCGCCGCCGAAGTACTTCGCGTAGATCTTGTCGTAGGTGCCGTCGGTCTTGATGTCGGCCAGGCCCTTGTTGAGTTTTTCCAGCAATTCGGTGTTGCCCTTCTTTACGGCCAGGCCGTACTGCTCGGGGGAAAAGCTGGCGTCGGTGATGGTCTTGAACTGGGCGCCGCTGTTGTTGTTGACGTAGTGTTCGACCACGCCGTTGTCGGCCACCACGGCGTCCACGCCCCCGGCTTCCAGTTCTTTCAGCGCCAGCGGCGTTGCTTCAAAGCGCTTGATGTTGGGGCTCTCCTTGCCCTGCAGCTTGGTGACGACTTCATCGCCGGTGGTGCCGTTCTGCACGCCGACCTTGAGTTTTTTCAGGTCGTTGAACTTGGCGATCTTCGAGTCCTTCTTCACGGCGATCAGCTGTTGCGCGTCGAAGTAGGGGGTCGAAAAATCCATGGTCTGCTTGCGCTCGGCCGTGATGGTGATGGCGGATACCAGCAGGTCGCGGTCACCCTGGTTGAGCGAGTTGAAGATGCCTTCCCACGGCGTGTTGATGAATTTCACCTCGATGCCGGCTTTTTTCGCTACGGCCTGCACGACCTCGATGTCGAAGCCGACGATTTCGCCCTTGTCGTTCTGCGATTCAAAGGGCACGTAGGCGGCGTCTGTGCCCACCACATAGACCTTGGCGGCCGGTGCTGCTGCGGCGGGCGCGGAGGCGCCGGCTGCCGGTGCCGGCGGCTCCTGCTTGCCGCAGGCTGCCAGAACCAGGCCGGCCAGCAAAATGCCGGCGCTTTGAAGGAAATGTCGGGTCGTGATGGAAGGCATGAAAAAAACCTCGCTGAATGTTGAATACGTGAGTTCAGAATCCCGCGGAAAGGCGGGCTGGTGGCCCGGTTCCCGGCAGGTATGAGAAAAAAAGTATAAACCGTGGCCGCCACAGACCAAGCAATTGATGTGCCTGATGGCGCGGAATGCAGGATACCTTAGCAAGGGGCCGTCCGTCAGCCTGAAATTCCCTCTCTGGGGGCGGCATGACGAGCGAGGCGCCCCGGTAGCCCTACAAATTGGAAAATCCCAGAGACTCGATGCGTTCCACGTGCGCGAGCAGCGAGCGTTTGGCCACCGGCCAGATCCGCGGGTCCACATCGTCGTACGCGGCCGCCACCCAGTCGTCCATGGTGCCATCCGGCCGGGCCTGCATCACGCCAAGGATTTTGGCCTCGCGCTTGAGGCGGTGCGCCTTGAGCTGGGCAATCGCAGTTTTGGCCTCGCCGATCACATAGCCGTGCGCCGGGGCGATGAATTCAATGTGGTGCTCGCCGCAAGCCGCGCTGAGTGCATCCAGCGATTCGAGGTAGGCGTTCATGTCGCCGTCCGGCGGGTCGATGACGGTGGTGCTGCCGTTGAGGATGTGGTCGCCGCTGAACAGCAGGCCGTCTTCCTCCAGCACCAGGCAGACATGGTTGGCCGCGTGGCCGGGGGTGTGAATCACCTTCAGCGTGTGGGTGGCCGCTTCGCCGTCCGGGCCTTTGCTTTCAAGCGTGAGGCGTTCCCGGTTTTGCAGCGCCCGGTCCGGCGTGAAGGCGCTGGCGCTGCGCGCCGTGGGTGCGGAAGGCAGCCCCAGGATGGGCGGGGCTGTGCGGCACAGCGCCTGCAGCGGCTTCGCGCCGGGGGAATGGTCGGGGTGTGAGTGCGTGCAGACAATCATGCGGATATCACCGCCGGCCGCCTGCCAGAGGCGTTGCAGGTGTTCCTGGTCTGCCGGGCCCGGGTCGATCGCGATATAGCCGCTGCCCGGGTCGCCGACGAGGTAGCTGTTGGTGCCCGGCCCGGTCATCACGCCCGGGTTGGGGGCGGTCAGGCGCTGCACGTTGCGCAGCAGCGCCACCGGCTGCGCGCTTTGCCAGTCCAGCGTATGCACGATCTGCCCGTCGGGGCAGGTCAACGCGAGCTCGCCGTACGGGGCTTCATGCTCCATATAGCGCGCTTCCTTGCCGCCCAGCAGCCCGGCGCGCGGGCAAGAGGTCCACAGCGGGATTTCGGACGTGCAGGCGGCGAGCACCGCATCGACGTCGGGATAGTGCTGCAGTTTTTCCAGCGTGCGTATGGTGGGGAAGATGATGAAGAAACCGCCCGCCGCGTGCCGCGCCAGAGCCTCGGCGGGCCGCACCCAGACCGGCTCGAACTGCTCGGCCTCGTCGGCCACCGGGCTTTGGCCCTCGGGCATGCGCGCCACCAGAAAGGGCACGTCAAAACGCCGCGGCAGGTCGCGGTCGGTGATCCAGTGCGCCAGCACAAACACCTCGTCGCCCGCCAGCGTGAGGCCGCGCTCGCGGCATTGCGCCGCGAAGGGCGCCTTGCGGTCCAGCGAAGCGATGTCGGCCGTCGTCACGTGGCTGCCGTCGGCATGGCGCGCCAGCAGCACGCCGAGCTCCTCAAAACTCTCGCGGATCGCCGCGATGGCCTGCGTCAGGTGCAGGTCGCTTTGTGTCGCGCGCCGGGTGGACTGGGCGTGCGCCTGTGCGTCCGTTGCGTCGATGCCGCCGCCGGGGAAGACGTAGGCGCCTGGTGCGAAGCTGGCCGTCATCGAACGGCGTGTCATCAGGACTTCTATGCCTTGCGCGGTGTCGCGCAGTAGGAGGACCGTCGCGGCTGGGCGCAGGGGGGCTGGGTCGCGGTGGGGGTGGAGTTGTTGGGAGGGGCGGGGCATGGCTTGGATTATGGCTTTTGGGGCCGGGTCTTGCTCCGGCCTTTGCGCTCTTTGCTGAGGGCGGCTGGCCGGGGTTGCCCGGCAGCAAGTAACTTTCTTTTGCTTCGCCAAAAGAAAGTCACCAAAGAAAAGGCGACCCGCAGTCTGGGTCCCTACGCTGCGCTGCGGGCAACCTGCGGTGCTCGAGCCAAGCGGGGTCCGGCTAAACTCGCTTCGCTCAGACAACGCCGGCCCTGATCCGCTTGTCTCTGCGCTCCTCGGCCCAGCCAGGACGGGGCAATCGGGAACGGGGACGGAAACGGGGACAGAAGATAAATACCAAAGAACAAACCAAGACAAACAAGGACTCGCCAAGGCGAGTCCTTGTGGTTTTCAGTATTTGGATTTGGTATTCCTTCCCCACCCCTTGTGGATGCGCCGAGGAGCGCAGGTTCAGGCGGATCAGGGATCGCGTTGTTTGAGCCGAAGGCGAGTTTAGCGAGACCCCGCCTGAACCGAGCACCGCAGGTTGCCCGTAGCGCAGCGGAGGGACGCAGCAACCAGGGTCGCCTTTTCTTTTGCTTACTTTTCTTTTGGCGAAGCAAAAGAAAAGTGAGTAGCTGCCGGGCTACCCCCGGCCAGCAGAACTCCGCTAAGGGCACTTAGCCGGAGCAAGAACAGGCCAAGAGAAAGAACCACAGATAATCTCTCTATGCGAATCCGATTCACCAAAATGCAAGGCGCCGGCAACGATTTCGTCATGCTCGACGAAACCCGAGGCCCCTTGGGTCTGACCACCGCCCAATACCGTTTCCTCGCCGACCGCCACTTCGGCGTGGGCGCCGACCAGATACTCACGGTGCGGCCGTCGCCTGCGGAAGGCATTGACTTCGAGTACGTGATCCACAACGCCGACGGCGGCGAGGTGGAGCAGTGCGGAAACGGTGCGCGTTGTTTTGTGCGTTTTGTGCGCGAGCAGGGGCTGACGAGCAAGGATGTTGTGAGGGTCAAGACCCTGGGCGGCATCATCGAGCCGCGCATGCAGGCTGACGGACGCGTCACGGTGGACATGGGTGCGCCGGTGTTCGAGCCGATGCGCGTTCCTTTCGACGCTTCCGGGCTTACGGCGACTGCCGAAGGTTCGTGGGAGACATGGCCGCTGGAACTGCCGGGCCAGGCGCAAGCCGCGCCGCTTTTCATAGGCGCTTTGTCCATGGGCAACCCGCATGCGGTGCAATTGGTAGGCGACGTCGATACCGCGCCGGTGCTGCAGACCGGCTCGCTGATCGAAAACCATGTGCGCTTTCCGCGCCGTGTGAACGCCGGCTTCATGCAAGTGGTCTCGCGCGGGCAGATACGCCTGCGTGTCTACGAGCGCGGCGTGGGCGAGACGCTGGCCTGCGGCACGGGCGCCTGCGCGGCGGTGGTGGCCGGCATACGCTGGGGCCTGCTCGATACGCGGGTGGACGTGATGACACGCGGCGGCCAGCTCACGATTGAATGGTCGGGGCAGCTCGATGCGCCCGTCATGATGACCGGGCCGGCCACCACGGTGTTCGAGTCTGAAATTGAGATTCCCGACACGATC
Source organism: Polaromonas sp. P1_F2 (assembly GCF_056405735.1). Taxonomy (NCBI): domain Bacteria; kingdom Pseudomonadati; phylum Pseudomonadota; class Betaproteobacteria; order Burkholderiales; family Comamonadaceae; genus Polaromonas; species Polaromonas sp. P1_F2. The sequence goes on from NZ_JBFUBN010000003.1 coordinate 161,310, forward strand.
TGAGCGCTTTCGGCGCAAGCGGATGTAACGCGAACCACCAGCGACCTTTGCGTGGGCCGCAAAACTGAGGACAATGCCAGCATGAACCCAACTGAACATCCCATCACCGAAGACGACATCGCCAATTTCCTGGCCAACACGCCCGACTTCTTCGAGCGCCACGCCGAGTTGCTGGCTTCGGTGCAGCTGTCCAGCGGCCACGGCAACCGCGCCGTCAGCCTCCAGGAACGCCAGGCGCTGATGCTGCGGGAAAAAATCAAGGGCCTGGAGACGCGCATGGTCGACATGATCCGCCACGGCCAGGAGAACGTGGGCATCGCCGACAAGATGCAGCGCTGGACGCGCAAGCTGCTGCAGGCCGCGCAGGCGCGCGACCTGCCCGGCGCGGTGGTCGAGGGCATCACCACCGAGTTCCTGATCCCCCAGGCGGCCATCAAGATCTGGGATGTGAACGGCATTTTTTCCGACGAAAGCTTCGCCACCGGTGTGAGCGAAGACGCCAAGGCCTTTGCCTCTTCGCTGGGCGCACCCTATTGCGGTGTCAACTCGGGCTTTGAGGCGGCCGGCTGGCTGCCCGAACCCGCCGTGGCGCTGTCGATGGCGATGATCCCGCTGCGTGCCGCTCCGGGCGCGGAGGCTTCCGGCCTGCTGGTGCTGGCCTCGCCCGATCCGGAGCGCTTCCACAGCGGCATGGGCACCGACTTCCTGGAGCGCCTGGGCGAACTCGCCAGTGCGGCGCTGACGCGCCTGCGGCCCCAGCAGGTGGCGGCCGCGTAAGCATCACGGCCATGGCGCAGGCATCCCCTCTCGCGCCTGAAACCAGCGGCGCCGAGCCCGCGCCTGTGTTGCCCTCGCACCCCCTGGTCGAACGCTACCTCGAGCACGTGCGCGTCGAAAAGCGCCTGGCCTCGCGCACCGTGGAGCTGTATGCGCTGGACCTGCAAAAACTCGAGGCCAGCGCTCTGCAGGCCGGCGTGCAACTGACCGAAGTTCAAAACATCCACATGCGGCGCTGGGTGGCGCAGATGCACGGCGCGGGGCGCAGCGGCCGCGGCATCGCGCTCATCCTCTCGGGTTGGCGCGGTTTTTACACCTGGCTGGGCCGCGAGGGCCTGGTCAAGGGCAACCCGGTGCAAGACGTGCGCGCGCCCAAGGCCGCCAAGCCCCTGCCCAAGGCCCTGAGCGTGGACGAGGCCGTGCAGCTGGCTGCCTACCAGGCCGACGTCACCGACGGTGACCCTTTGCTGGCGCTGCGCGACCAGTGCATCACCGAACTGCTTTATGGCTGCGGGCTGCGCATCGGCGAGCTGGTGGGCCTGGACGTGCAAGCCAGCGCCCAGGCGCGCGGCTGGATAGACATCGACGCGGCCGAGGCCCATGTGCTCGGCAAGGGCTCGAAGCGGCGCAGCGTGCCGGTGGGGGTTGCGGCGCTGCAGTCGCTGCGGCAGTGGCTGGCGGCGCGCGGCGGCTGGGCGCGCGAGGACCCGGCCCTGTTCATCAACCAGCGCGGTACGCGCCTGACACCGCAGCACATACGCGTGCGCCTGAAGCAGCGCTCATTGAAGGCCGGGCTGGCCACGCCGGTGCACCCGCACATGCTGCGCCATTCCTTCGCCAGCCATGTGCTGCAGTCCAGCGGCGACCTGCGCGCCGTGCAGGAATTGCTGGGCCACGCCAACATCACGACCACGCAGGTTTACACGCGGCTGGACTTCCAGCACCTGGCCAAGGTGTATGACGCGGCGCATCCGCGCGCGGTGTCAAAAGCCGGCATGGGTGTGGCGCCGCCGCTTGGGACCGACCAAGCCGCTACGCCGAAAGCGCCCAAGACCGGCAAGGCCTGAGCAGGCAGGCGCCGGGACCGTCTCAGGCGGCTTTGGGCCGGTCGCGCCGGGGTTGCCGCAGGGGCTGCGCTTCCCCGAGCATGAACACCGCGCGCTTGCTGTCGGTGGAGGCGGCGGCCAGGCGTTCTTCGAGCTGCGTCAGCAGGCCCTGCGCATTGGAGCCCTGGTGGGGCACCAGCGCATAGGCCACATGCACCTGCGCCACGCAGTCCACATGCAGGCCCTTGTAGGGCATGAGGCAACGCGCCACGATGCGCGGCCCCAGCGTGCCGGCGTCTTCCGCGTTGAACGGGCCTTCCACCAGCATGCCGAAGCGCCGCTCCGACAACCTTGCAGCGCTGTCGATTTCGCGCGCGGTGGACAACAGGCGCTCGGCCACGCGCAGCGGCAGCTCGTCGGCCGCCTTGCGCCCGAAGTCACGCTGGATCTGCTCGGTATTGACCAGGTCGATGATCATCACGGCGCTCTGGTGGCGCAGCCGTTCGGAGCGCGCGATCATGCGGATCAGCCGTTCTGCGAACACATGGCCGTTGATCAGGCCGGTCGCCGGGTCCACCCGGTCCAGACCCTGGATGCGGCGTATGTTTTCGCGGCGCTGCTGGCTGCGCAGCATCAGCACCAGCATGACGATGGGCAGGTGCAGCGCCACGCCCAGCTGCATGCCATGCTGAGTCAGGAAGCCGATGGGCACTAATTCGGCGTTGCGCGCAAGGGTCCAGCCGGCGGCGACCAGCACCGGCACATAGGCCAGCATCAGCCAGGGCGCGAAACGGTCGCCGCGCCGCCAGGCCCAGCCCATGACCAGCATGCCGCTGAACTGCAGGAGCAGCATGATGGGGATGAACACATCCATGCGAGAGGCGGCGGGCACCACTGCCAGGAGCACGGCCGTCAGCGCGCCCAGCACGGCCTGGCCGACCATCAGCCAGTGCAGGCGCATGGAGCGCTCGGGCAGGGCCACGGCCGCGGAAATGAACAGCAGCGTGGCCGCGGCTGTCAGCATGGGCAGCACCGAGGTCGCGACGTCGCTCCAGCCGGGCCAGGCGGGCCACAGGTGCAGGCCGGCGATGCCGGTGACGGTGGCCTGGGTCAGCCCCAGCAGGGTCACGCACAGGGCGTAAAAGCCATAAGCGGAGTCGCGCAGCGACACGGCGCCCAGCGCCGAGATCAGCGCGGCCAGGCCGGTCAGGCCGAAGAAAATGCCCAGGATCAGCGAGACGCGCTGTTCGGAGTAGCTGAGCCGCCCCTCGCTGATGAACTGCAGCGGTGCGCTGAAGGGGTGGCCGTTTTCCAGGCGCAGCAGGTAGTTGGAGGGAACCTCGGCAGACAGCGCGATGGGCAGCAGCGGATGGCGGTGCGGCACCGGCCATTTGTTGACCGCCACCAGGTCGCCGGCCCGCTGCTCGGTCCACTGGCCGGCGCCGTCCAGCGTGTACAGCGACGCCCGGTCTATGGACGGGTAGGGGACCTCGAGGTACCAGCGTTCGTTATCGGGTGCGGGCGGCACGTTGAAGCGCACCCACATCGAATAACCGCTGGTGACCGGATAGATCGCGTCGGCGTGCGTCGGCTTCCAGGGAATGTCGGGCGAGGCGGCGACCTGCTCGGGGGTGAACTTGCCGGTGGTGTCTATCCAGTAGTCGCCCCAGTCCTGCAGCGCCACCGGTTGTATCTGGGCGTCGAGGTCCAGCACCGTGCGCGAGCGGGCATCGAGGCTGGTCAGCGCCAGCAGCGAGCCCATCAGCAGGCTCATCGCCAGGCCCAGCAACAGGGTCCGTACAGCCGTGCCTCTGCGAATCACAATGCCTGCAATTGGCGTGTGTTTCTTCAACTGCACGGAAAAGTACTTAAAAATCATTAACCTGCGATTGTCGCAAACTTTCGCGAAAATTACAGTCCCTGTTTATGGGACAAAGGCGGGCGTTGTTTTGCGGTTCACTGGGGAAGGGCTGGGGCTGGTGCGCCCTGCCGCGACAATAGCGCCATGAAAATTATTCGATTGCGGGATGGCAAGGAGCGCTCCTTGCTACGGCGCCACCCCTGGATTTTTGACGGCGCCATCGCCAAGGGTGGCGGCGACGCCGGCGAAACGGTGCGGGTGGAAAGTCACACGGGTCAGTTCCTGGGCTGGGCGGCTTTCAGCCCGGCGTCCAAGATTCGCGCGCGGGTTTGGAGTTTTGACGAGGCCCAGCGCATCGACGCGGCTTTTTTCGCGGGCCGCATCGCCCAGGCCCTGAAGGCCCGAGAGCTGTTTGATATCCAGAGCGACGGCCGGCGCCTGGTCCATGGCGAATCCGACGGACTGCCCGGCCTGGTGGTGGACCGCTACGGCGACACCCTGGTCGCGCAGTTTTCCAGTTGCGGCGCGGAAAAGTGGAAAAGCGTGATCGTCGAGGCCTTGCTGGCTCAGACCGGGTTGACCCGTTTGTATGAACGCTCCGACGCGAGTTCGCGCGCGCTTGAAGGTCTGCCTGAAGTGACCGGATGGCTCAAGGGCTCCGGCGAGACCGGCATCACCATCACCGAGCACGACTGGAAGCTCAGCCTGGACATCGCCGAGGGCCACAAAACCGGCTTTTACCTGGACCAGCGCGACAGCCGGCAGAAGTTTGCCGCCTACACGCGCCGCCTGGGCTTCGGGAGTGTGCTCAATTGCTATTGCTACACCGGCGGCTTCACCGTGGCCGCGCTGGCCGGCGGAGCCGGGCACGTCACGTCCATCGACTCGTCGGCCCCGGCGATTGAACGGGCCCGCGCCAACGTGGCGCTCAACGGCTTTGACGCCGGCCGCACCACCTTGCTCGACGCCGACGTGAACGCTTCGCTGCGCCAGTACCAGAAGGAGGGACGGACCTTCGACGCCATCGTGCTGGACCCGCCCAAATTCGCGCCCACCGTGACGCACGCCGAGCGCGCCGCCCGGGCTTACAAGGACATCAACCGCCTGGCGCTGTCCATCCTGTCGGCCGGGGGCGTGCTGTTCACCTATTCGTGCTCGGGCGGCATCAGCGCCGACCTGTTCCACAAGATCGTGGCCTCGGCCGGCACTGACGCGGGTGTGGACGCCTTCATCTCCGAACGCATGGGCGGCGCGCCCGACCACCCGATGACGGTGGCCTTCCCGGAGGGCGAATACCTCAAAGGGTTGGTGCTGGTCAAGCGGGTGGGAGGGTGAGAGCGTAAGGGTCCCTGTCCAGGGGCTTGACAGCCTCTGTAAAGTAACTGCTGGCCGAGGTGGTATTCGCCCGGGCCCCGCTTGGGGCTTGAACCCGCCGCTAAACTCCCCAGCTTGGGTTCTCGCGGCCCGCCCGCATTCCCGCAACCCCCCGTTTTTAGGTAGACACCATGAGCTTGATCCCCGTCACCATCCTCACCGGCTTTCTGGGCTCCGGCAAAACCACGCTGCTCAAGCGCGTGCTGACCGAGGCGCACGGCCAGAAGATTGCCGTCATCGAGAACGAGTTCGGCGAGGAAAACATCGACAACGAGATCCTGGTCAACGACACCCAGGAAAACATCATCCAGATGAACAACGGCTGCATCTGCTGCTCGATCCGCGAAGACCTGCGCGAAACGCTGCAGCTGCTGGCGGCCAAGAAACGCAAAGGCCTGCTCGACTTCGACCGCGTGGTGATCGAAACCACCGGCTTGGCCGACCCCGGCCCGGTGGCGCAGACCTTTTTCATGGACGAGGAAATCGCCGAGCAATACCTGCTGGACTCCATCCTGACCCTGGTCGACGCCAAACACGCCGCCACCCAGCTCAACGACCGCCAGGAGGCACGCCGCCAGGTCGGTTTCGCCGACCAGATCTTCATCAGCAAGTCGGATCTGGTGGCCAAGGATGAGGTCGACGCGCTGATGCACCGCCTGAAGCACATGAACCCCCGCGCCCCGCAGACCGCCGTGCATTTCGGCGAGGTGGCGATCAAGGACGTGTTCGACCTGCGCGGCTTCAACCTCAACGCCAAGCTGGACATCGACCCCGACTTCCTCAAGGAAGACGACCACGCCGGCCATGACCATGACCATGACCATGAGCACGGCGAACATTGCGACCACCCGTCCCACGCCCACGACGCCAAGGATGGGCACGAGGGCCACGGCCACCATCACCACCATGACGACGACGTCAAGAGCTTCGTCTTCCGCTCCGACAAGCCCTTCAGCCCGGCCAAACTCGAGGATTTCCTGGGCGCGGTGGTCAACATCTACGGCCCGCGCATGCTGCGCTACAAGGGCGTGCTGAACATGGACGGCACCGACCGCAAGGTGATTTTCCAGGGCGTGCACCAGCTCATGGGCAGCGACCTGGGGCCCGCCTGGGCCGAGGGCGAGAAGAAAAACAGCAAGATGGTGTTCATCGGCATCGACCTGCCCAAAGATATTTTTCTGCAGGGCCTGGAGCAGTGCCTGGTTTGAGGTAGGCTGTCCGCCTGTAGCCTATAAAAGGCGGAGGGCTTCATGTTTGTCTCGATTCTCCAACGATTTGTTTTTTGGGTGTCACAGGGCGCTGGCGAGCCGCTACAATCGCGCGCCGACCAAAATACCCGGAAAACCGGATCGGGAGGCCAGTCAGGCACAAAACCGGCTAAAAAGCGGGTTGAGGACCGCGTTTTAGCGGTTCTCAGGACTGGCGGGCGGCGGACAAACCAGGAAATCTGGCAACAGCTAGGGTTGGACTACCGCACTGCGGCAGTCTGGCCAGGAAGCCGCCGCAGAGGCCCCCGGGCCGTTCCAAGGCTGCTTTCCAGAGGAGACACATTGTGAAAGCCCCAGCGAAGAAGACCAAAACGCCCGCCAAGGCTGCAGCCAAACCGGCCGCCAAGACAGCCGTGAAGGCCAAGACGGCGCCCAAGGCCGCCGCCAAAGCCGTGAAAAAAGTTGCCAAGCCCGTGGTCAAAGCCAAGCCGGCGCCCAAACCCGCCGCGAAAAAGGTTGCGAAGCCGGTGCCCAAGGCGGCGCCCTCGAAAAAACCTGCCGCAGCCGTCAAGAAAACCGCTGCCAAGCCTGTGCCTTCCAAGGCCAAGGCCGTCGCCAAACCCGCCAAGCCAGTGCTCAAATCTCCACCAAAACCCGCCGTCAAACCTCCCGCAGCCAAAGCCGCCGCAAAACCCGTAGCCAAGCCGGTGCCGCCTGTGGCCGCCGTTGCGCCGGCTCCGGCCGCGGCTCCCGTGAGGGCCGGGCTCGCCGCCCCGCCTCCCCTGAAACCCGGCCGGCGCAGTTCCGCCCGGGTCGCCACCCAGTCACCCCCTCCCGCACCCATGGTGCCAACCCATGCGCCCGACGCAGCCAAAGCCAGTTACTCCACAATGACCGAACGCGTGATCGCGCCGCCACCCCAGGCGGCGGCCAAAAAAGACCCCAAGCTCGCCAACAACTGGAAGACCAAATCCGCCGAGCAGCTGACAGACGACGAAGTCAAGGCCATGCCCGACTCCGAGTACATGAATGAAAAGCAGCTGGCCTTCTTCCGCCACAAGCTGTCGGTGCTCAAGCAGGACATCCACAACAGCGCCGGCGAAACCACCGAGCACCTGCGCGAGGACACCGTCGTGGTGCCCGACCCGGCGGACCGCGCCACCATCGAGGAAGAGCACGCCCTCGAATTGCGCACCCGCGACCGCGAGCGCAAGCTGCTCAAGAAAATCGAGCAATCGATCGCCCGCATCGACTCCGGCGACTACGGCTACTGCGACGAAACCGGCGAGCCCATCGGCGTGGGCCGGCTGATCGCCCGCCCGACGGCCAACCTGTCCCTGGAAGCCCAGCAGCGCCGCGAACTCAAGCAAAAGATGTTTGGCGATTGACGCCAGGCTGCCGAATGAAGTATTTTTAGTCGTCCTCCCATGTCCAAAGAAGATACCGCTTCAGGCCTGCTGTCCAAGATGGTGAAGTTCGTCCGGAATCCGGCCACGAACTGGGCCGACCTGGACGCGGCCCCCACGGACCGGGACGAAGCCATGAGCAAGCAGTTGCTCAAGGAAATGATAGAGCGCAAGCGGCAGAACGACTTCGTGCGCAAGCGCGAATTTGACATGCTGCGCAAGATGCGAAAGCGCGAAGCCATGGTCGGCGTCGGCCAGGATCCGGGCGGGCGGCCTTCGTTCTTCCAGAGCAGCATGCCGTCCAAGCCCGACGACAGGGCCACCACGCTCAAGAAGATCGACGAGATCGAAGCGCAGATGTCCATGCAGTGGTGGAAAACCAAGAATGGCGGCATCCCCGACAGCACGCCGCCGCATGCCTCGCCTACGGGCGCCAGGAATCCCTCGGTCCAGGCGCCCCTGCTGGACAACGCCTTGCCGACGGCCTACAGGGCCACGGCCCCGGCGGGCCTGAGCCATAAAAAACCCGAACCAACCACGGAGGCCTCTCCGCTGGACGCCTCGCCTACCGCGCCCGACTCCCTGTCCATCGCTCTCGCGGAGGCGCGCGCCGGCGGCGCGCCGGCGGCCAAGCCGCCCGCTCCGGCGGTCAAGCCGCCCGCTCCGGCGCCGGTGGGCTTGCCTGGCGGGCTGGCGGGCATCAACCGCAGCGACGAAGGCGGCAGTTCCGGCTTTTCGCATTCCAAATTCAGCGCCGTCGATGTGGACGAAGGGGTCGAGCATGACGCCGAACTCGAAGAGGCGGCCATCCGCTTTGCCAACGGCGACGATGCCGGTGCCGAAGCCGGCCTGCTGGAAATCCTCGCCCCGAACGGTTCGCGCACCGGCCATGCGGACACCTGGCTGACGCTGTTCGACCTGTACCGCGCCACGGCCCAGCAGGACAAGTTTGAAACCGCCGCGATCCAGTTCGTCGAGCGGTTTGACCGGTCGGCGCCGCAGTGGTTCTCCATGCCCGACATGGTGAAAAAACTCAGTGAGCCTGCAAGCGGCAAAGCCGCCAATGGGCCCGCGGCCGACTGGGTATGCCCCTCGGTGCTGGGTATACAGACGGTGGCCGCGCTCAAGGCGGCCATGGCCAAGGCCCCGATGCCGTGGCGGCTGGACTGGAAAAACATCAAGTCCATTGAGGCCGCTGCGGTGGAGCCGCTGTACAAGGTTTTCAGCGGCTGGGCCGCCCAGCCCGTCCAGCTGCGCTTCATGGGCGATGCGCAGCTGCAGAAGGTATTGCAGGACGCCACACCCTCGGGTAGCCGCGACACGGCCCAGAACTGGTGGCTTTTGCGCATGGAGGCGCTGCGCGTCACGCACCGCCCCGACGACTTTGAGCTGGCGGCGCTCGACTTCTGCGTCACCTATGAAGTTTCCCCTCCGGCCTGGGACAGCGCGCGCTGTGAATACAAGCCCATAGACGCCCAGGGCGGCGTTATGAGCGGCCAGGCCATCATCGGCGACGTCTACCGTGACTCGATGTCTTCCAGCCTCAGTTCCATCGAAGGCGACACCCAGATGGATGCGCCGAGCTCTCAGATGAGCAACCTGTTGTCGGTGGAACTGTCCGGCCAGGTGCAGGGCGATGCGATCGCGGTGCTCGACAAGCTCGAAGCCAAGCTGATGGGCGCCGACATGATGCTGATCTCCTGCTCCAAGCTGATCCGCGTGGATTTTTCCGCCGCGGGGACGCTGCTCAACTGGGTGTCGGCCCGCGAGGCCGAGAACCGCGCGGTGCAGTTCTCCGACGTTAACCGCCTCGTGGCCGCCTTCTTCAATGTGATCGGCATCACCGAGCACGCCAGGGTCATGGTCCGCGTCGACTGACGCGGTCCGCGCCCACTTCGGCCCCGTGCAGCGGGGCCGTTTTCAATCGGTTTTTACCTCCCGCATTTCATCGGCCAACGGGCGCATCACTGCCCATGGTCCACCGCCTGCGCACGCCAGCTGACGTGAGCGTGCTGTTGTGCCCTGTGCGAATTGGCCAGATCGCTATGGTTTCTATAGCGAGCCCTGCCGTCATGCGCGTGGCGCCGATGTGAGAAGAGGGAAATAGTCCCGCTTTTCACCTTGCCTTCACCGGCCAGGCACTGTTGCCTTAAAGCAATACTTTCATTGCATCGTCTAAGTGCTTAATTTAGAACGCTTTTTGATTTTCCCTTTTGCATCCACAGACGCTTCTAAGTCCTTGATTTCATTGAAAAAATTTGTTTCAAATCCCTTGTTTGCAAATGGTTTCCTGCTAAAGTGGGAGGAAGTGCAATTTAGTGGTGAAAAGTGTTCTCTAAAGGTTTTTAGCAGTGTTTCAAGGCGCCTCATCGTTAGCTCTCGATACCAAAGGTCGGCTCTCCGTGCCGACCCGGCATCGTGACGTGCTGAGCGCCACTGCTTCCGGCCAACTCACCATCACCAAACACCCACACGGCTGCCTCATGATTTTCCCTCGCAACGAGTGGGAAAAATTCCGTGACCGCATTGCCTCCCTGCCGATGCAGGCACAGTGGTGGAAACGCATCTTTCTCGGCAACGCCATGGACGTCGACATGGACGCCACCGGCCGCGTGCTGGTGTCGCCCGAACTGCGCGCGGCGGCGGGCATCAGCAAGGACACGGTGCTGCTCGGCATGGGCAGCTACTTCGAACTCTGGGATGCCGCCACTTACGCGGCACAGGAAGCCGAACAGATGAAGGGCGAGATGCCCGATGTCTTCAGAGACTTTTCGTTCTGAAAGAAGACGGTGAACGGCACATGGATACACCGCACCGTCCTGTTGAACGAAGCCATAGAGGCGCTTCTTGTCAACCCGGACGGCCACTACGTCGACGCGACCTTCGGGCGCGGCGGACACTCGCGGCTGTTGCTGTCGCGGCTCTCGCCCCAGGGGCGGCTCACCGCCTTCGACAAAGACCTCGACGCCATCGCCGAGGCGCAGACCATCACCGACCCGCGTTTTTCGATACGCCACGAGGGTTTTATGCACCTGGGCCAGCTGCCCGCCGCCAGCGCGGCCGGCGTGCTGATGGACCTGGGCGTGAGCTCGCCGCAGATCGACAACCCGGTGCGCGGTTTTTCGTTTCGGCAGGAGGGGCCGCTCGACATGCGCATGGACACCACGCGTGGCCAGAGCGTGGCCGAGTGGCTGGTGGATGCATCCATAGAAACCATGGCGGAGGTGATTCGTGAATATGGCGAAGAACGGTTTGCTCAACAGATTGCAAAGGCGATTGATCGTCGCCGACAGGAACGGGGCCCTCTTCGAACCACCGCTGAGCTGGCCGAAGTCGTGGCTGGCGCGGTCAAAACCCGCGAGCCGGGCAAGGACCCTGCAACGCGCACATTTCAGGCTCTTCGGATTTTCATCAACGCCGAGCTTGAAGAGCTGCAACAGGCGCTAGCCGCGTCACTGAAAGTTCTCCAACCGGGAGGCCGTCTGGTGGTGATCAGTTTTCATTCGCTCGAAGACCGCATCGTCAAGCAGTTCATCGCCACGCATTCGCGCGAGGTGTTCGACCGTCGCGCGCCTTTTGCCGAACCCAAGGCCATGCAGCTCAAGGCCCTCGGCCGCACCAAACCCAGCGAAGAGGAAGTCGACGGCAACCCGCGCTCGCGCAGCGCCGTGATGCGTGTCGCCGAGCGCACAGAGGTGGCCGCATGAATGCCGGAGCACAGTCATGGCGCGCTTGAACCTCGTGCTGCTTCTTGCTGTGCTGGCCAGCGCGCTTTACCTCGTGCGCACCCAGTACGAGTCGCGCCGCTTGTATGTCGAGCTTGAGAAGGCGACGGCCGAGGCACGCAAAATCGAAATGGACAACGAGCGCCTGCAGGTGGAAAAGCGCGCGCAGGCCACGCCCCTGAAGGTCGAGAAACTGGCCAAGGAAAAGCTGCAGATGCGCACGGTGACGCCCGCCATCACGCAGTACGTGACCCACAAGGACGCCCCGGCCGCACCGGCTTCCGCGGCTGAGGGCGCCAGGCCATGAGCCGCAGCGTTCTTTATTCGTCCAGCCCCTTGCTGGCCAGCAAGACACCCGTCTGGCGCAGCAAATTCATCGTGGCCGGCATCGCGCTGGCCTTTGCCGGGCTGGCCGGCCGCGCGGCTTATATCCAGATTTTCGGCAATGAATTTTTCCAGCGCCAGGGTGAAGTGCGCTTTGCCCGCACGCTGGAGCTGCCCGCCAACCGAGGCCGCATCCTGGACCGCAACGGCCTGATCCTCGCGTCCAGCGTGCCGGCATCCAGCATCTGGGCCATTCCCGAAGACGTTGAAGCCAGCAAGCCGCAACTGGCCGAACTGGCCCTGCTGCTGGAAATGCCACTGGCCGAGCTCAGCAAGAAACTGGGTGACGAAGACAAGACTTTTGTCTGGCTCAAGCGCCAGGTCGACGAGCCGGTGGCGAAAAGAATCCACGCCATGGGCATCAAGGGCATTTACCAGCGCAAGGAATACAAGCGCCAGTACCCCGAAGGCGAAACCGTGGCCCACGTGGTCGGCTTTACCAACGTCGAGGACCGCGGCCAGGAGGGCATTGAGCTGGCCTTCAACAAGGACCTGGCGGGCAAGGCCGGTTCGCGCCGCGTGATCAAGGACCGCCTGGGCCGTGTCGTCGAGGATGTCGGCGAGCAGATGCCGCCCGTCGAAGGCAAGGACATCCAGCTGAGCATAGACAGCAAGGTGCAGTTCTTCGCCTACCAGAAGCTGCGCGACGCGGTCATCGCGCGCAAGGCCAAGGCCGGCAGCGTCGTCGTGCTGGACTCCACCACCGGCGAGGTGCTGGCGCTGGCGAACTACCCGAGCTACGTGCCCGACCGGCGGAAAAACCTGACCGGCGAGCAGTTGCGCAACCGGGCGCTCACGGACACCTTCGAGCCCGGCTCCACGATGAAACCGATCACGGTGGCCATGGCGCTCGAGGCCGGGCGCATCAAGCCGCAGACCATCATCGAAACCGGGCCCGGCCGCTACAGCATCGGCGGCTTCACCATCAGCGACACCCACAACTACGGCACGCTGACGGTGGAGGGCGTGATCCAGAAGTCCAGCAACGTCGGCGCGCTGAAGATCGCGCAAAAGATGAGCGCGCAGGAAATGTGGGACACCTACATGGCGTTGGGCTACGGGCAAAAACCGCAGATACAGTTCCCCGGTGCCGTCACGGGGCGTGTGCGGCCCTGGAAAACCTGGCGCCCCGTGGAGCAGGCGACGATGGCCTATGGCTACGGGCTGTCGGCCTCGCTGTTCCAGATGGCGCACTCCTACACGGCCTTCGCGCACGACGGCCAGATCATTCCCGTGACCATGCTCAAGAGCAGCGAGCCGGCCGTGGGCGTCAAGGTTTTTTCCGCCGAGAACGCGCATGCCGTCCGCCGCATGCTGCAGATGGCCGCCGCTCCCGGCGGCACGGGTCCGCTGGCGCAGACCGTCGGCTATTCGGTAGGCGGCAAGTCCGGCACAGCGCACAAGCAGGTTGGAAAAGGTTACGCCACCAACAAATACCGCGCCTGGTTTACCGGCATGGCGCCCATCGAGGCTCCGCGCATCATCGTCGGCGTGATGATCGACGAGCCCGGCGACGGCAACTACTTCGGCGGCGTGGCCGCCGCGCCTGTTTTCAGCGAGGTCGTGCAGCAGACGCTGCGCATGATGGGCGTGCAGCCCGACATGAGCGTGAAACCGCAGATCACCACTCAGGCCGTGGAGGAGTCGTTTTGAGCACGCAACTCCATACCCCTGAACAAGCGGCCGGCTGGTTGCGCGAACGCGTGAGCGGCAGCCTGCGTACGGACAGCCGCAGGCTGGCCCCGGGTGACGGCTTTATCGCCTGGCCCGGTGCTGCGACAGACGGGCGCAAGTTTGTGGGCGGCGCGCTGGATGCGGGCGCCACGGCCTGCCTGGTCGAACAGGAAGGCGCGGCCGCCTATGCTTTTGAAGACGGAAAAGTCGCCGAATACGCCGGCCTCAAGGCCGCGACCGGCCCCATCGCCGCCGTCTATTTCAAGGAACCGAGCCGGCAGCTGCGGATTTCCGCCGTCACCGGCACCAACGGAAAAACCTCGACCGCCTGGTGGCTGGCGCAGGCCCTGGGCCGGCTGGGGCGCAAGTGCGGCCTCATCGGTACGCTGGGCATTGGCGAGCCGGGCGCCATGGTTTCCAACGGCCTGACCACGCCCGACCCGGTGCTGCTGCAGCAAGAACTGCGGCGCTTCGCCGACGAGGGCTTTGTCGCCTGCGCGCTGGAAGCCTCCTCCGTCGGCGTGGTCGAGCACCGCCTGGACGCGACCGCCATCGAGGTCGCCATCTTCACCAATTTCACGCAGGACCATCTCGACTACCACGCGTCGATGCAGGCCTACTGGGAGGCCAAGGCCGCGCTGTTCGGCTGGCCGGGGCTGAAGGCGGCGGTCATCAACATCGACGACGCCAAGGGCGCCGAACTCAGGGACACCCTTGCCGGCAGCGGCCTGGATGTCTGGACCGTCTCCTGCGTGGAACCGGCGCGCCTGCAGGCGCGCAACATCGAGCACGGCACCGATGCGCTGAGTTTTGAAGTGGCCGAGGGCGCCGAAAGCCACACGCTGGCCGCCCGGCTGGTGGGTCAGTACAACGTGTCCAACCTCCTCGGCGTGCTGGGGGCCTTGCGTGCCATGGGTGTGCCGTTGGCCGATGCGGTGAAGGCCTGCGCCGGCCTGCTGCCCGTGCCCGGCCGCACCGAGACCCTGGCCGTTCCGGGGCGGCCGCTGGTGGTCATCGATTACGCCCACACGCCCGACGCGCTCGAGAAAGTGCTGCTCGCCCTGCGGCCGGCGGCGGCGCACCGCGGCGGCCAGCTGTGGTGTGTGTTCGGCTGCGGCGGTGACCGCGACGCGACCAAGCGCCCATTGATGGCGGCAGTCGCTGAAAAGAACGCCGACCAGGTGGTGGTCACCAGCGACAACCCGCGCAGCGAGAACCCGCTGGCCATCATCTGCCAGGTGCTGCTGGGCCTGAGCCACCGCGATGCCGTGCATGTGCAGGCGGACAGGGCCGCCGCCATCACGCACGCCCTGAGTCTGGCCGGCCCCGAAGATGTGGTGCTGCTCGCGGGCAAAGGCCACGAGAGTTTTCAGGAAGTGGGCGGCGCCAAGCTTCCCTTCTCCGACCGCGAACATGCGCAGGCGGCGCTTGATGCTTTGGCCGCGCCCCGGCAAGGAGCGCAATCATGATGCGCCTGCAGCAAGCCCTCGATTGGCTGCCCGGCGCCCGCCTCGTGGGTGACGGCGGTGTGCAGGCCTTGCGCGTCAACACCGACACGCGCAGCCTGCAGGCCGGCGACCTGTTCGTGGCGCTCAAGGGCGAGCGTTTCGACGCCCATGATTTCCTCGCGCAGGCCAAGGTGCAAGGCGCGGTCGCGGCGATTGCCCACCACGGGCTGGCGCAAGCCGGCCTGCCGGGGCTGGAAGTGGCCGACACGCGCCTGGCGCTGGGGCGGCTGGCGGCAGGCTGGCGTTCGCAATTTCGCCTGCCGCTGGTGGCGGTCACGGGCAGCAACGGCAAAACCACCGTCACGCAGATGATCGCCTCGATACTGCGCGCCTGGAAGGCCGACAAGGCCTTCGCCACCGAAGGCAACCTCAACAACGACATCGGCGTGCCGCTCACGCTGCTGCGCCTGTTGGCCGCGCATGAAGTGGGTGTGGTCGAACTCGGCATGAACCACCCCGGCGAGATCGCCTACCTGGCCGAACTCACCAGGCCTGCCGTCGCGCTGGTCAACAACGCGCAGCGCGAGCACCTCGAATTCATGGCCACGGTGGAAGCGGTGGCGCGTGAGAACGGCTCGGTGTTCCAGTCGCTGGATGCGGCCGGCACGGCGGTCTTTCCGGCCGACGACGACTACACCCCGCTATGGCGCGAGCTGGTCGGCAAGCGCAAGGTGATGACCTTCGCGCTCTCGGGCGCCGCCGACGTCACCGGCACCGCGCAATGGGAGGGCGGCTGCTGGAAGGTGGCCGCATCCACTCCGGCGGGCAGCACCGATTTCTCACTGCACATCGCCGGCCGGCACAACGTCAAGAACGCGCTGGCCGCCGCCGCCTGCGCACTGGCGGCGGGTGTGCCACTGGCCGCTATCTCCGCGGGCCTCTCGGCCTTTGTGCCAGTCAAGGGCCGCTCCCGCGCCATCGCCGTGGCCTTGCCGGGCCGGGTGCTGACGCTGGTCGACGACAGCTACAACGCCAATCCCGACTCCATGCGCGCCGCGCTGGAAGTCCTCGCCGAACTACCCGGCCCGCGCCTGATGGTGATGGGTGACATGGGCGAGGTCGGCGACCAGGGCCCGCAGTTCCACGACGAGGCCGGGCGCCACGCGCGCGCGCTGGGCATTGAAAAACTCTTCACGCTGGGCGAGCAGTCCAGGCAGGCGGCGGCCGGTTTCGGCGGCGCGCAAATTTTCGGCGGCATGGACGAACTCGCCGCCGCCGTGCTGGCGGAGCTGCCCCACACCGGCAGCGTGCTGGTCAAGGGTTCTCGCTTCATGAAGATGGAACGTGTGGTCCAGGCCATCACGGCCCATGCACAAGATCAAGATCAAGATCAAGCTCAACACAAGCAAAACCATAAGGAAGAGCCTCATGCTGCTTAGTCTGGCCCAGTGGCTCCAGTCGCTTTCCCCCGAGTTCGGGTTCTTCAGGGTGTTCCAGTACCTGACCTTCCGCGCCGTCATGGCCGCGCTCACCGCGCTGCTCATCGGCCTGCTGGCCGGGCCCTTTGTGATCCGGCGGCTCATCTCGCTGAAGATCGGCCAGCCCATCCGCCAGTACGCAATGCAGACGCACTTGAGCAAGAGCGGCACGCCCACCATGGGCGGTGTGCTGATCCTGCTGGCCATCGGCATCTCCACGCTCCTGTGGTTCGACCTGTCCAACCGCTTTGTCTGGATCGTCCTCATCGTCACGCTGGGCTTCGGCGCCATCGGCTGGGCCGACGACTGGCGCAAAGTGGTGCTCAAGGACCCGGAAGGCATGCGCTCGCGCGAGAAATACCTCTGGCAGTCCCTCATCGGCTTGGTTGCGGCGCTGTACCTGGTATTCAGCATTTCCGAGAGCTCCAACCTGCGCGTGCTCGAGCTGTTCTTCAGCTGGGTGCAGTCGGGCTTTGACGTGAACCTGCCGCCCAAGGCCGGCCTGTTGGTGCCTTTCGTCAAGGAAGTCAGCTACCCGCTGGGTGTTTTCGGGTTTGTGATCCTGACCTACCTCGTGATCGTCGGCTCCAGCAACGCCGTCAACCTGACCGACGGCCTGGACGGCCTGGCCATCATGCCGGTGGTCATGGTGGGCTCCGCGCTGGGCGTCTTTGCCTATGTCACCGGCAGCTCGGTCTATTCCAAGTACCTGCTTTTCCCGCACATCCCTGGCTCGGGCGAACTGCTCATCTTCTGCTCGGCCATGGCCGGCGCGGGCCTGGCCTTCCTGTGGTTCAACACACACCCGGCCCAGGTCTTCATGGGCGACGTGGGCGCGCTGGCGCTGGGCGCAGCGCTGGGCACCATCGCCGTCATCGTGCGCCAGGAGATCGTGCTGGCCATCATGGGCGGCATCTTCGTGGTCGAAGCGCTTTCCGTGATGATGCAGGTGACCTGGTTCAAATACACCAAGAAGCGCTACGGCGAAGGCCGCCGCGTCCTCAAGATGGCGCCGCTGCACCATCACTTCGAGAAAAGCGGCTGGAAAGAAACGCAGGTGGTCGTCCGTTTCTGGATCATCACCATGCTGCTGTGCCTCATCGGCCTCTCCACCTTGAAACTCAGGTAACAGGCATGCGGCATTTACAAGACCAAACCGTGTTGATCCTGGGCCTGGGCGCGTCCGGCCTGGCCATGGCGCGCTGGTGCGCCCGCCACGGAGCGCATGTGACGGTTGCCGACACGCGCGAAGCACCGCCCCTGCTCGCCACGCTGCGCGAGGAACTGCCGGGCGTCGCTTTTGTCGGCGGTGCGTTCACGCCGGAGCTGGTGCAAGGCACGGCCGTGCGCGCCGTCTACCGTTCGCCCGGCCTGGCGCCGGCGACCATCGCCCACGTGGCCGATGCCGCGCGCGCCATGGGCCTGCCTGTGGGCGGTGAGCTCGACCTGTTTGCGCGGGCGTTGGCGGATTTGCGCGAGCCGCCGGCTGCCGAAACGGCCGAGGCAACTGCCGAAGCACCTGCATCGCCCGAGGTGCTGGGCGAAGCAGCTTTGCCTGACGCACTCGACGCGCCCGATATGCCTGAGGCGGTCGACGCGCTTGACGAAAGCGATGCGGCCCTGGATGGATCTGATGCCTCTGGTGTGTCTGATGCACCGGAAGGCGAAGCCGCCCTGGCGGCCGATGCCTCTGGCGATATTCATGAAGCAGTCGCAGCGCTCGTCCCGGACACCGCGCCTGTGCCCGACGAAGCCGGCGAAGAATCGGCGCTGCCCGCCTTGCTGGCGCTGGCCCAGGCCGAACCCGAGCCGGGCTACCGGCCGGCAGTGCTGGCCATCACGGGCACCAACGGCAAGACCACGGTGACTTCGCTGCTGGGCCAGTTGGTGCAGCGCGCCGGCAAAACCGTTGCCGTGGCCGGCAACATAGGCCCGACGCTGCTGGACACGCTGTCGGCCCACATGGATGCGCAAACCCTGCCGCAGGTCTGGGTGCTGGAACTGTCCAGCTTCCAGCTGGCCGACGTGCAGGGCTTTGAGCCGACGGCCGCCGTGGTGCTCAACATTACACAAGACCACCTGGACTGGCACGGCGACATGGACGCCTACACCGCGGCCAAGGCCAGGGTGTTCGGCGCCGGCACCTTCATGCTGCTCAACCGCGACGACGCGCGTGTGATGGCCATGCTGCCGCCGCCCGTCAAGGTGCGCCTGAAGCCGCCGCAACTGCGCCCGCACGCCACCTTCGGCGCCGGCGAGCCGCAGCGCCCCGGCGACTACGGCATTGAAACCGTCAACGGCATGACTTGGCTGGTGCGCGCGGCCGAGGCCGACGAAACCATCAAGCGCCGCAAGGATGAAGAGGTGGAGCTGCATGTGCAGCGCCTGATGCCCATCGAGGCCTTGCGCATACGCGGACGCCACAACGCCACCAACGCCCTGGCGGCGCTGGGCCTGGCCGTGGCCGCGGGCTGCACCCTGGCGCCCATGCTGCACGGCCTGCGCGAATACCGCGGCGAGCCTCACCGCGTGGAGTCGGTGGCCGTCGTCAAAGACGTCGAGTACTTCGACGACAGCAAGGGCACCAACGTAGGGGCCACCGTGGCGGCGCTCACGGGCCTGGGACTGGAGCGCAAGCTGGTGCTGATCCTGGGCGGCGAAGGCAAAGGGCAGGATTTTTCGCCGCTGGCCGACCCGGTCCAGCGCCATGTGCGGGCCGTGGTGCTGATAGGCCGCGACGCGCCCCTCATCAAAGAGGTCCTGCCGCGCAACATCCCGATGTTTGACGCCGCTTCGATGGAAGAAGCCGTCACCCTGGCGGCGCAGCAGGCCCAGACCGGCGACGCCGTGCTGATGTCGCCGGCCTGCGCCAGCTTCGACATGTTCGACAACTACGAGCACCGCGCCCGCGTCTTTTGCGAAGCGGTGCAGGCCTTGGCCCGCGACCAGGGGGAGGTGCTGTGACGGTAGCCGCGCGTCTTTCAGGCTGGTTCGCCGGCTTCGGCAAGGCCGCGGCCGATGTGTTGCCCGTCCGGCTGGGTGGGCAGAGCCTGTCGCGCACGCTGGCGGCGCCGCCCGTGCGCATGGCCGGGTTCGACCAGGCACTGCTCTGGGTCACCGTGGCCTTGCTGATGTGGGGCCTGGTCATGGTGTATTCGGCCTCGGTGGCCATGCCCGACAACCCCAAGTTCGCGCGTTATGCCCACACCCATTTTGTGACGCGCCATGTGCTGTCGCTGGTGGTCGCCTTCATCGTCGCCGTGCTGGCCTTCCAGGTGCCGCTCGCGACCTGGGAAAAGCTCGCACCCTGGTTGTTCGTCATTTCCCTGCTGCTGCTGATTCTGGTGCTGGTGCCCTTCATCGGCAAGGGCGTCAACGGCGCCCGCCGCTGGATTTCCATCGGCATCATGAACTTCCAGCCCTCGGAACTCGCGAAGTTCGCGGTGTTGCTGTACGCGGCCGACTACATGGTGCGCAAGATGGAAGTCAAGGAGCGCTTCTTCCGCGCCGTGATGCCCATGGCCATCGCCATCGCCATCGTCGGCCTGCTGTTGCTGGCCGAGCCCGACATGGGCGCTTTCATGGTGATCTCGGTCATCGCCATGGGCATACTTTTCCTGGGCGGCGTCAATGCGCGCATGTTCTTCGTCATCGCGGCCGTGGTGGTGGTCGCCTTCAGCCTGATGGTGATGCTCAGCGAATGGCGGCGCGAGCGGATCTTTGCTTACCTGGATCCCTGGAGCGACAAATATTCCATGGGCAAGGGCTACCAGCTTTCGCATTCGCTGATCGCCTTCGGCCGCGGCGAGATCTTCGGCGTCGGCCTGGGCGGCAGCATCGAAAAACTGCACTGGCTGCCAGAGGCGCACACCGACTTCCTGATGGCCGTGATCGGCGAGGAGTTCGGCCTGCTGGGCGTGCTGGCCGTGATCGGCCTCTTCATGTGGATGACGCGCCGCATCATGCACATAGGCCGCCAGTCGATCGCGCTGGACCGCCTCTTCGCCGGCCTGGTCGCTCAGGGCGTGGGTATCTGGATAGGTTTCCAGACCTTCATCAACATCGGCGTGAACCTGGGCGCCTTGCCGACCAAGGGGCTGACCTTGCCGCTGATGAGCTATGGCGGCTCGGCGATTTTGATGAATCTGATTTCGCTGGCGGTGGTTTTGAGAATCGATTATGAGAACCGCTTGCTGATGCGGGGAGGGCGCGCATGAGCGGGCAACGTTGCGCCCTGGTCATGGCTGGTGGAACCGGCGGCCACATCTTCCCCGGCCTGGCCGTGGCTGAGGCCCTGCGCGAGCGCGGCTGGCGTGTGCACTGGCTGGGCGGCCTGGGCAGCGCGAGCCGTCCCAGCATGGAAAGCCAGTTGGTGCCGCCGCGCGGCTTTGCTTTCGAGCACATCGATTTTTCCGGCGTGCGCGGCAAGGGCCCGGCCACGCTGGTGTTCCTGCCGCTGCGCCTGCTCAAGGCCTTCTGGCAAAGCATCCAGGTGGTGCGCCGCGTCAAGCCCGATGTGGTGGTCGGCCTGGGCGGCTACATCAGCTTTCCGGCCGGCATGATGAGCGTGCTGCTGGGCAAGCCGCTGGTGCTGCATGAGCAGAACTCGGTCGCGGGCATGGTCAACAAGGTGCTGGCCGGTGTGGCCGACCGTGTCTTCACCGCTTTTCCCGGCGTGTTCCGCAAGGGCGAATGGATAGGCAACCCGCTGCGCCCGGCCTTCACGCGCCAGCCCGGCCCGGTCGAGCGTTTTGCCGACCGCGGCGGGCCGCTCAAGCTGCTGGTGGTGGGCGGCAGCCTGGGCGCGCGCGGGCTCAACGACATCGTGCCCAAGGCGCTGGCGCTGATTCCCGCCGGCGAGCGCCCGCAGGTCCGGCACCAGAGCGGCGCCCAGCAGATCGA
This sequence comes from Polaromonas sp. P1_F2, assembly GCF_056405735.1. NCBI lineage: Bacteria > Pseudomonadati > Pseudomonadota > Betaproteobacteria > Burkholderiales > Comamonadaceae > Polaromonas > Polaromonas sp. P1_F2. Next base: position 182,593 of record NZ_JBFUBN010000003.1, read on the forward strand.
CGCGCTGCGCGCCAACTACGCGGCAGCCGGCGTGCAGGCCGAACTCACGCCCTTTATTGAAGACACCGCGCAGGCTTTTGCCGATGCCGACCTCATCATCTGCCGCGCCGGCGCCAGCACCGTGACCGAGATCGCGGCGGTCGGCGCCGCGGCGATCTTCGTGCCTTTCCCGGCAGCCGTTGATGACCACCAGACCAGCAATGCGAAATTCCTGGTGGACCAGGGCGGCGGCTGGCTGATCCAGCAGCGCGACCTCACGGCGGAGAAGCTGGCCAACATTCTGACAACAACCGGGCGCTACACCCTGCTGGAGCGCGCCCTACAGGCCAAGACCATGCAAAAAACCGATGCCACCGCACGCGTGGTGGCCGCCTGCGAGGAGCTGGCGACATGAAACACGCCATCAAGAACATCCATTTCATCGGCCTGGGCGGCGCCGGCATGTCCGGCATTGCCGAGGTGCTGCACAACCTCGGTTACGCCATCTCGGGTTCCGACCTGTCGGACAGCGCCACGCTGCAGCGCCTGGCAAAGCTCGGCATCAAGACCTTTGTCGGGCATGCGGCGGGCAACCTGGCCAAAGTCGACGCGGTCGTGACCTCCACCGCGGTGCAGGCCGACAACCCCGAGGTGCTGGCGGCTCGCGAGAAACGCATTCCCGTGGTGCCGCGCGCGCTGATGCTGGCCGAACTGATGCGCCTCAAGCAAGGCATCGCCATCGCGGGAACGCACGGCAAGACCACCACCACCAGCCTGGTCGCCAGCGTGCTGGCCGAAGGCGGCCTGGACCCGACCTTTGTGATCGGCGGTCGGCTGAACAGCGCGGGCGCCAACGCCAAGCTCGGCTCGGGCGACTACATCGTGGTCGAGGCCGATGAGTCGGACGCTTCCTTCCTGAACCTGCTGCCCGTGATGGCCGTTGTCACCAACATCGACGCCGACCACATGGAAACCTACGGCCATGATTTCGGCAACCTCAAGAAGGCCTTTGTCGACTTCCTGCACCGCATGCCGTTTTATGGCACGGCGATCCTGTGCACCGACGATCCGGCCGTGCGCGACATCGTGCCGCAAGTCTCCTGCCCCATCACCAGCTACGGTTTCGGCGAGGACGCGCAGGTGCGCGCCGTCAACGTGCGGCCGGTGGGCGCGCAGATGCATTTCACGGCGCAGCGGCGCAACGGCGTTACGCTGCCCGACCTGGAGGTGGTGCTCAACCTGGCCGGCGAGCACAACGTGCTCAATGCCCTGTCGGCGATTGCCATCGCGGTCGAGCTCAACGTGCCCGACGCGGCGGTGCAAAAAGCCCTGGCCGATTTCCGCGGCGTGGGCCGGCGCTTCCAGAGCTACGGCGACATGCCTGCCAAGGGTGGCGGGCACTTCACCGTGATCGAGGACTACGGCCACCACCCGGTCGAGATGGCCGCGACGCTGGCCGCCGCGCGCGGCGCATTTCCGGGCCGGCGCCTGGTGCTGGCCTTCCAGCCGCACCGCTACACGCGCACCCGCGACTGCTTTGAGGATTTCGTCAAGGTCATAGGCCAGGCCGACGCGGTGCTGCTGTCCGAAGTCTACGCCGCGGGCGAGCCGCCCATCGTGGCGGCCGACGGCCGTTCGCTGGCGCGCGCGCTGCGCGTGGCCGGCAAGCTCGAACCCGTCTTCGTCGATGAGATCGAGGCCATGCCGCAGGCGATCGTGGACAACGCCTTGGGCGGCGACGTCGTGATGTGCATGGGCGCCGGCTCCATAGGCCAGGTGCCCGCCCGGGTGGTCGAGATGCTGGAACAGGCAGGACACCCCAAGACCACAGGAGCCCCGGCATGAAACAGAACGAGAACACCTCCCAATTCGGCAAGGTCGCCGTCCTGATGGGCGGCATGTCGGCAGAGCGCGAAGTTTCGCTGATGTCGGGCAGCGGCGTGCTCAAGGCCCTGCGCTCGCGCGGTGTGGATGCCCATGCCTTCGACCCGGCCGAGCGCGACCTTTCCCAGCTCAAGAAAGACGGTTTTGCGCGCTGCTTTATCGCCTTGCACGGCCGCTTCGGCGAAGACGGCACGGTGCAGGGCGCGCTGGAGCTGCTGGGCATCCCCTATACCGGCTCCGGCGTCATGGCCTCCAGCATGGCCATCGACAAGGTCATGACCAAACGCGTGATGATTTCCGAGGGGCTGCCGACGCCGCAATACCGGCTGCTGCGCCGCGGCGCTTATGGCGCGGCCGACATCGCCGCCGTGCCTGACGCGTTGGGCCTGCCGCTGATCGTCAAGCCCGCGCGCGAGGGGTCTTCCATTGGCCTCACCAAGGTCACCAGCCGGGAGGGCATGGCCGAGGCGGTGGCACAGGCTGAAAAGCTCGATGCCGACGTGCTCTGCGAGCAGTTCATCAGCGGCGACGAGGTGACCTGCCCAGTGCTGGGGACCGGCGCCGGGGCGCACGCGCTGCCGGTGATCCGCATCGTGGCGCCTGACGGCAATTACGACTACCAGAACAAATACTTCACCGACACCACGCAATACCTGGTGCCCTGCGGGCTTCCCGAAGGCGAAGAAGCCGTCATCCAGCAGCTGGTGCTGGACGCCTTCCGCATCCTCAACTGCCGCGGCTGGGCGCGCGCCGACGTGATGATCGACAAGGCCACGCGCAAACCCTACCTGCTGGAAATCAACACCTCGCCCGGCATGACGGGCCACTCGCTGGTGCCCATGTCCGCGCGCGCGGCCGGCATCTCCTACGAAGACCTGTGCGTCGAAGTGCTCAAGACCGCCACGCTGGACCACCAGAAACAGGGGGAGGCGTAATTTGAACCGCAGAACGCCCAAACCCATCGCCATGCCGCTGGACGTCAAGCTCATGAACACCTTCTCGGTGGTCCTGGGCCTGGCGTTTGCCGCCATGGTCGTGGCGTTGGGCGTCGCCTGGGTGTTGCGCCAGTCGCTGTTCAGCCTGAGCGCGATCCGCGTGCAGGGCGACCTGATACACAACAACGCGGTCACGCTGCGCGCCAACGTGGCGCCCCGGCTGGCCGGCAACTTTTTCACGGTGGACCTGGCCGCCACGCGCGCGGTGTTCGAGTCCGTGCCCTGGGTGCGGCGGGCGCTGGTGCAGCGCGAGTTCCCGAACCGCCTCAAGGTGGTGCTGCAGGAACACAAGCCGGTGGCCTTCTGGGGCGCCGAAAGCGACGCGCGCCTGGTCAACAACTTTGGCGAGGTGTTCGAAGCCAACCAGGGCGAGGTCGAGGCGGAGGTCCTGCCGGTGCTGAACGGCCCGCAAGGCCAGGCGCCGCTGGTGCTGCAGGCCTACCAGGTGCTTTCGCCCCTGTTTGATGAGACGGATGCCTCGCTGGAGCAACTGCAACTGAGCGGCCAGGGCAGCTGGCGCGCCCAGCTCGACAACGGCGCCGTGATCGAACTCGGCCACGGGTCGCCGCAGGAGATCGAGGCGCGCACGCGCCTTTTTCTCGCCACGGTGACGCAGGTGTCGTCGCGCTACGGACGGGACCTGGAGTCCGCCGACCTGCGCTACGGCAACGGCTATGCAATCAGGCTCAGGGGTGTCACCACGGGAAACCCCGCTGACAAAGACGACGGAAAGAAAAAAAGGTAAACATATGGCCAAGGAATACAAAGATCTGGTGGTTGGGCTGGACATCGGCACCAGCAAGGTCATGGCCGTGGTGGCCGAGGTCATGCCGGGCGGCGAGCTCAAGCTCGCGGGCCTGGGCATCGCGGCGAGCAACGGCCTCAAGCGCGGCGTGGTGGTCAACATCGACGCCACGGTGCAGAGCATCCAGCAGGCCTTGAAAGAGGCTGAATTGATGGCCGACTGCAAGATCGCCCGCGTCTACACCGGCATCACCGGCAGCCACATACGCGGCATCAATTCCAGCGGCATGGTGGCGGTCAAGGACAAGGAAGTCACGCAGGCCGACGTGGCGCGCGTGATCGAAACCGCCAAGGCCATCAACATCTCGACCGACCAGCGCCTGCTGCTGGTCGAGCCGCAGGAGTTCGTCATCGACGGCCAGGACGTGCGCGAGCCCATAGGCATGAGCGGCATACGCCTGGAAGCCAAGGTGCACATCGTGACCGGCGCGCAGAGCGCGGCCGAGAACATCATCAAGTGCGTGCGGCGCTGCGGCCTGGAAGTGGACCAGCTGATGCTCAACCCGCTGGCCTCCAGCCTGGCGGTGCTCACGCAGGACGAGCAGGAGCTCGGCGTGGCGCTGGTCGACATAGGCGCCGGCACCACCGACGTCGCCATCTTCACCGGCGGCGCCATCCGGCATACCGCGGTGATCCCGATCGCCGGCGACCTGATCACCAGCGACATCGCCATGGCGCTGCGCACGCCCACCAAGGACGCCGAGGACATCAAGGTGGAAAGCGGCTATGCCAAGCAGTTGCTGGCCGACCCGGACCAGCAGGTGGAGGTGCCCGGCCTTGGCGACCGCGGCCCGCGCATGCTGAGCAAACAGGCGCTGGCTGGCGTGATCGAGCCGCGCATCGAAGAGATTTTTTCACTGGTACAGCAGGTGATACGCGAGTCGGGCTATGAAGAGGTGTTGTCGTCCGGCATCGTCATCACCGGCGGCAGCGCCGTCATGCCCGGCATGGTGGAACTCGGCGAGGACATTTTCCTCAAGCCGGTGCGGCGCGGCATACCGCGCTACTCCAGCGCGCTGTCCGACATGGTGGCCCAGGCCCGTGCCGCCACCGTGATGGGCCTGCTCGAAGAGGCCCGCCTGGCCCGCATGCGCGGCTACAAGGTGTCGCAGAAGGCGGGCAGCGTGCACAACGCATTCGGCAAGGTCAAAGACTGGTTTGTGGGGAATTTCTGACCATGAAAACCTATTCCACTTTTATCGGCAGGCCCTCGCGTTGCATGCATTCCGGCGGGGCGGACCCCCCTGCGTGAGAAAGCCATGTCAACCATAAATACAAATTTCCGATTATTGGCAACTGCAGTTTATTGATTAGGAGGCTCCCAATGAGCATCGAAATGATTGAAATCGAAGAATTCAACCAGGGCACACAGATCAAGGTGATCGGTGTCGGCGGCGGCGGCGGCAATGCCGTCGGGCACATGATCGAATGCGGCGTGCAAGGCGTCGAATTCATCTGCGCCAACACGGACGCGCAGGCGCTCAGCCGCGGCAGCGCCCACAAGACCATCCAGCTGGGCAGCAGCGGCCTGGGCGCGGGCAGCAAGCCCGACAAGGGCCGCGATGCGGCCGAGCTGGCGGCGGACGACATTCGCAGCGCGATTGACGGCGCGCACATGCTGTTCATCACCGCCGGCATGGGCGGCGGCACCGGCACCGGCGCTGCGCCCGTGATCGCGCGCATCGCCAAGGAGATGGGCATCCTGACGGTCGGCGTGGTGACCAAGCCCTTCGAATTCGAAGGCGGCCGCCGCATGACCAACGCCGACCTCGGCCTGGCCGAGCTCGAAGCCAATGTCGACTCGCTGATCGTGGTGCTGAACGAAAAGCTGCTCGAAGTGCTGGGCGACGACGTGACGCAGGACGAGGCTTTTGCGCATGCCAACGACGTGCTGAAAAACGCCGTGGGCGGCATTGCCGAAATCATCAACGTGCCCGGCCATGTGAACGTCGACTTTGAGGACGTGCGCACCGTGATGGGCGAGCCCGGCAAAGCCATGATGGGCACGGCCAAGGCCAACGGGCCGGACCGCGCGCGCATCGCCGCCGAGCAGGCCGTGGCCTGCCCGCTGCTCGAAGGCATCGACCTGTCGGGCGCCAAGGGCGTGCTGGTGCTGATCTCGGCGGCCAAGGGCTCGCTCAAGCTGAGCGAATCCAAGCTGGCGATGAATACCATCCGCGCTTATGCCTCGCCCGATGCGCACGTGATCTACGGCACGGCCTATGACGATGTGCTGGGCGATGAGATCCGCGTGACCGTGGTCGCGACGGGTTTGTCGCGCCAGGGCGTGCGCCGCCATGCGCCGCCGCTGCAGGTGCTGCGCACCGGTACCGACAACGTGCCTTTCAACGTACCTACGCTGAATACAACGGCCGGCGCCGGCGGTGCAACGCAGATGGGCGCGGGTTCGGCCCAGCCAGACTACGGCAATATGGCGGTACCTAGTGTTTGGCGTACCAATCGGACGCAGGCTGCGGCCAAGGTGGATGCGCTGGCTTCCGGCGGGATGGACGACTTCGAAATCCCGGCCTTTCTCCGCAAACAAGCCGATTAATCGCTTAATGGGTGTAAAGCTACTGCGCAACCCGATCTTGAGGCTGTGGTGCTCACCGTACCTGAGTACGGTTCCGCTCCTCGCCTCAACCTCGGGCTGCTCGCTACGCTTTCCATCCCATTAATCTCCGTTAAGGGGCACGCTTCGCTTCCCTTGCTTGCATTCGATTAATCGCCGTTGGGTAGTGGAGCGGGCGCGCGTCGCTGGGTTGCTGGTTTGCGCCCTAATTCACTCTGCCTATGCCCGGCATTGCTATCCCCTACCCTTGAAATGGCCTTGCGCCAACTAAAATAGAGCCCATGCTTGCCCAAAGAACCCTTAAATCCCTGACCAAAGCCGTGGGCGTGGGCCTGCACAGTGGACAGCGGGTGGAACTGACCTTGCGCCCCGCGGCGCCGGATACGGGCATTGTGTTTCGCCGGGTCGATTTGCCGCAACCGGTGGACATTCCTATCTCGGCGCAGGCGGTGACGGACACGCGGCTGGCGTCGACGATTTCCAGCGGCAGTGCCAAGGTGCACACGGTGGAGCATTTGATGTCGGCCTGTGCGGGCCTGGGCATCGACAACCTTTACGTCGACATCACGGCCGAGGAAGTGCCCATCCTGGATGGTTCGGCTTCGTCGTTTGTGTTCCTGCTGCAGTCGGCCGGCATCGAGCTGCAAGCCGCGCCCAAGCGCTTTATCCGCGTGATCAAGCCGGTGGAAGTGCGGGACGGCGAGGGTGCGAACACCAAGTGGGCGCGCCTGAGCCCCTATGAGGGTTACAAGCTCAGTTTTGAAATCGATTTCGACCACCCGGCGGTGGACTCCACCGGCCAGCGCGTGGAGTTCGACATGGGCTCGGGCGCTTACTCGCGCGACATCGCGCGGGCGCGCACCTTCGGCTTCACCAAGGACGTCGAAATGATGCGCGCCAACGGCCTGGCCCTGGGCGGCGGGCTGGACAACGCCATCGTGATGGACGACTACAAGGTGCTCAACAGCGACGGCCTGCGCTACAACGACGAGTTCGTGAAGCACAAGATCCTCGATGCCATGGGCGACCTGTATCTGCTGGGCAAGCCGCTGCTGGCCGCCTACAGCGCATTTCGCTCCGGCCATGCGATGAACAACAAGCTGCTGCGCGAGCTGCTGGCGCACAAGGACGCCTACGAAGTCGTCACCTTCGCGGACGAGAAAAAAGCGCCCCGGGGCTTTGCCACGCTGGCACGCGCCTGGTAGCTGCAGAACAGGGCATCTCCATGCTGCTGTTTCGCTGGCTCATCCTGCTGTTTTTGCTGGCCGCTGTGGTGGCCTTCATGTTTTACGCCGGCACCGGCCAAGCGCGTTACAAGCGCTTTGGCCTGATCATCCTCAAGTGGACGCTGATCTCCGCCTTCGGTTTCTTCGCGGTGCTGATTCTCGAGCGCGTGGCCTAACGGCCTTTCACATTCCCAGCCGCGTCAGCGGCTGCGTCCGCCGCGGTAATTCTTCGTCATGCCTGCACCCGTGCCGCCGGCTGCTTGCGCCAGCCGTGCCATGGCACTGCCCACGTGGGCGTGGGTGATTGCCAGGCCTAGCGCGTCGGCCGCATCCTTGCCGGGCAGCGAAGGCAGCTTGAGCAGTCGCATCACCATTTCCTGCACCTCGGCCTTGCCGGCCTTGCCGTAGCCGGCCACGGCTTTTTTGAGCTGCAGGGCCGTGTACTCGGCCACCGCCAGTTCGCGCGAGACCAGTGCTGTGATGCAGGCGCCGCGCGCCTGGCCCAGCAGCAGGGTCGCCTGCGGGTTGACGTTCACGAAGATGATTTCGACCGAGGCCGTGTCGGGCTGGTAACGCTCCACCACCTCGCACACGCCTTCGAACAGCACCTTTAGGCGGCCGGGAAGGTCGGCGCGCTCCAGGTGCGTGGTCTTGATGGTGCCGCTGGCGACATAGCGCAGGTGCGAGCCGTCCACGTCCACCACACCGAAGCCGGAGGTTTGCAGGCCGGGGTCTATGCCGAGGATGCGCATCGATGCTGCCCGGCCTCAGAGGCCGAAATACCAGCGGACCGAATGGAAGAAGATGGGCGCGCCGAAGCACAGCGCATCGACGCGGTCCAGCAGGCCGCTGGCGCCGGTCACGCCCACGCCGCGCTTGCCCCAGTTGGGAATGCCGCGGTCGCGCTTGAGCGCTTTCATCACCAGGTGGCCCAGCGAGCCGGAGACGCAGGCGATAAAGGCCATGGCCACGGCCTGCGCCGGCTTGAAGGGTGTCAGGCCCGCCAGCAGGCCGCCCAGCAGGCTGGCCGCCACGACGGCGATCAGCCAGCTGGTCCAGTTGAAGCTCTTGCTCACGTTGGGCGCGCTGGGCGGGCGCTTCAGCCTGCGGCCGACCACGTACTCCACGATCATGCAGCTTTGCACCACGAACACCAGGAAGAACACCAGGAAGGCGTTCTTGCCTTCATAGTTGGGAAACTTCAACAGCATCAGCGCGGGCACATGGCTGATGCCGTAGACGCAGACCATGATGCCCCATTGCAGCTTGGCATTGCGCTCCAGGAAGCGCTGCGGGTCGTCGGCCAGTGCGCTGACCACCGGAATCGCCAGGAACACGTAAACCGGGATGAACACGGTGATGAGGTCGAAGCGCTGCGCGATCACCAGCGCGAACTGCACCGGCAGCACTACAAAGAAAGCCAGCACCAGGCTGCGGTGGTCGCCCTGGCGCGTGGGCGAGAGCGTGATGAACTCGCGCAGCGCAAAAAAAGCGACCAGCCCGAACAGCACGGTGGCCACGGTTTCGCCCAGCGTCCAGCCTATCCAGAACACGGTGGACATCAACCAGGAGGTGCGCAGGACGCCGTTGAATTCCTTGAGCTTCTCGGTGTGCAGGTCGTCCTCGTGGGTGTCCCTGAGCGACATCACGAAGGCGGCGACACTGATGGCGGCCAGGATGCCGAAGACCAGCACGAACAGCAGGCCGACCTGGTGCGAAGGCGAAAGATTGCGCAGGAAAGTGTTCATCAGGACTCTCGCAGATCCATCACGGCCTGGCGCGCGCGGGCCAGGAATTCGCCGCGATCTTCACCGGCGCCCAGGGCGATGGGCGCGCCGAAGGTGACCGAGCACAGGATGGGCACCGGCACGACCTCGCCCTTGGGCATGACGCGCTGCACGTTGTTGATCCAGGCGGGCACCAGCACCACGCCGGGGAATTTGAGCGCCAGGTTGTAGAGGCCGGCCTTGAATTTCTGCGGCTCCTCGTGGTTGCCGCGCGTGCCTTCGGGGAACAGGATGATGGAGTCGCCGTTGGTCAGTGCCTCGATCAGCGGTTCCAGCGGGTCCTGGTCGCCGGTCTTGGCGCGGTCCACGTAAATCGCGTTGAACACCGCCGTGGTGATCCATTGCTTGAAGGGCGTCTTGGTCCAGTAATCTTTGGCCGCGATGGGCCGCGTGATGCTGCGCAGCTCTTCGGGCAGGGCCGCCCACATCAGCACCAGGTCGGCATGGCTCTGGTGGTTGGCGAAATAAATCCGCTGCTCGGCCTTGGGCGGGCAGCCCTGCCAGCGCGCCTGGGCGCCGGTCAGCGTGCGGATCAGGCCCAGCAGGAACAAGCCCATGAGCTTGGCCAGCACGGGAGAAAGCTTGTCATTCATGGGCCGCTTGCCTTTTTTGCCTCAAGGCAGTTCGACGCCGCCCATGCGGGCCGCGATGGTGCCGGCGCGCGAAGCTAGGTAGCCTGAGCCGGGCCGGGTTTCGAAATACTTGGGCCGCGGCAGCATCACGGCCAGGCGTGCGGCCTCATAGGCACCCAGCTTTGCCGCGGGCTTGCGGTAGTAATGCTGGGCCGCCGCCTCGGCGCCGAACACGCCTTCGCCCCATTCCACGTTGTTGAGGTAGATCTCCAGGATGCGCTCCTTGTTCAGCAGCGCTTCCAGCAGCAGTGTCAGCACCAGTTCCTGGCCCTTGCGCAGCAGCGTGCGCTCGCCCGACAGGAACAGGTTTTTGGCCAGCTGCTGCGTGATGGTGGAACCGCCCACGATCTTCACGGGCCTGGCCGCCGCTTTGGCGGGCGCCAGCCGGCTGGCCGACTGCGCGGCGCGCTGCTCGGCCTTGGCATTTTTGTCCCAGGCTCTTTCCAGCGCCTCCATGTCCACGCCGTCGTGCTCGGCAAAGCTGGCGTCCTCGGACGCGATGACCGCGCGCTTGAGGGTATCGGGCAGTTCGTCGTAGGGCACCCATTGCTGCCGCCATTTGAGGCTGCCGGTGTTACGCGCGACCAGGTAGGCCTCCGAGCGCTGGAAGGCGGTGGACTCCGGGTCGACCACGGCCATCACGGCGATGCGCGCCACAAAAAAGAGTTGCAGGGCCAAGCCGGCCAGCAGGCCCAGGCCGACCAGCCTGAACAGCGCTTTCATGCCAGCAGCGCCCGCATTTCCCGCAGCACCTGCGCGGAAGGGGGGCGTACCTTGCGCCACAGCTCGAAGGCCTCGGCGGCTTGCTCCACCAGCATGCCCAGGCCGTCGCGCGGCGTGGCGCCATTTTCCTGGGCCCAGGCCATGAAGCCGGCCGCGGCCGGGCCGTACATCATGTCGCAGGCCAGCGCGCCGGGTTTGAGCACACTGGCGGAGACCGGCACGCCGGTGCCCGCCAGGCTGCTCGCGCTGGCGTTGATGACCACGTCGAAAGCGCCTTGCAGCCCTTGCAGGTCTTCGGCCAGAAGTTCGGTTTTCTGGAGCAGGCCCTGCAGGGAGGCGTGCGCCTTGTGCCGCGCGACCAGCGCGTCGGCCTTGGTTCGCGTGCGGTTGACCAGCACCAGCCGGCGCGGCCCGGCGGCCAGCAGCGGCGCCAGCGCACCGGCGCCCGCGCCGCCCGCGCCTATCAGCAGCACGTCACGACCGGCCAGTGAAACGCCGGCGTTGTTCTGGATGTCGTTCACCAGGCCCACGCCATCGGTGTTGTCGGCGTGGACGGCGCCGCCTTGCAGCACCAGGGTGTTGGCGGCCTGTGCCAGCTGGGCCCGGTCGCTGCGCGTGGCGGCGGCGCCGAAGGCGTCGAGCTTGAAGGGAACGGTGACGTTGCAGCCCTTCACGCCATCACGCAGCAGCTGGGCCAGGGTGGCGGCGAAGGATTCCAGCGGCACCAGCAGGCGCTCGTAGCGCAGCGCCTGCCCGGTGAGTTCGGCAAAGCGCGCGTGGATCAGCGGCGACTTGCTGTGCGCGATCGGGTTGCCCAGGACGTAATACTGATCCATGACGCTTGTGCGGGCTTCAGCGGCTGGTGAGCTTGGTCTCTAGCGTGTCGTCGCGTGTGAACTTGAAGCGCGACACCACGACGATCTGGTCGGCCTTGCGGCGCATGGCATCGCTGAATTTTCCGAAGGGCCCGGTGCCGCGCACGATGCTTTGCGCGCGCCGGTCCAGCGTCAGGTTGCCCGAGGTTTGCACCACTTCCGTGTCCAGCACGGTGCCGTCGAAGTTGACGGTGACGATCATGGTGAGTTCGCCGTAGAGCTTTTTGCCGGCCTGCTCGGGGAAGTTCACGGTGCCCCGGTCTTCAATCCTGCGGCGCAGCTCGTCGTAATAAACGGCGTAGACCTCTTCGCGCGTGGCCGGGCTGATGTAGCGTTTTTTGGGCCGGGCGTTTTCTTCGTTGATGCGGCGCTCGATCTCGGCCAGGATCTTGACCAGCGCCTTGCGCTTTTCCTCGCGCTCGGCCTGGGCCGGGCTGTTGGCGGGCTGGGTCAGGTCGGGCGGCGGCATGGAGGCCAGCTGTTTTTTGATCTGCGCCAGCAATTGGGTCTGCTGCTCCTGCAGCGATTCGACCTTGCGCTGCGCGTCTTCCGTCGCGTCGCCGAGTTCCATCAGGGCCGAAGGCGGCAGGGGAGAGGTCGCCCGGCCTTTTTCGGCCTCGCCGCCGCCGGCCAGCGAGGCCTGGGCGATGGCCTTGGCGAAGTCGGGCTTCTCATTGGACTTGGCGTTGACCAGGATCACCTCGAGCGGGGTGTCCTGGAACACGCGGTTGAAGCGCTCGGGGTCGACAAAACGCACCGTCAGCAATACCACGTGAACGGCGATGGAGACGCCGAGGGCGATTTGCAGTGTGCTGGGGTTCTTCACAGAAAGAGATTATCGGTGTTTATGCGCGAAATACGGCGTCAACCGGCCACCGGAGCCGCGGCGGCGGCATCGGTTTGTGGCTCATTGACATCGACCGCGATCGAGATCGGGCCGGCGGCCATCTCGGTCTCGCCGTCGTCCTCGCCGAGCGGGTCGGGCGACTCGTCGAGTTCCACGTCCAGCCGCTCGGTGACCGTGCCCGACACGTCGAGCGTGATTTCGTCAATCTCGCCCAGCCGCACGCGCACTTTCGCGCCGCGCGGCAGGCCCTGCGCACCCACCGCCGGCAACACCAGCGGCAGCTCGTCGGCACGCACCAGGTTGTCCTTGAAGGCGGTGGCCGTCAGTTCGGTGATGCCGTTTTGCTGCAGGTATTTGAGCGTCCAGTAGCGCTCTATGCCGGCCTGGAAGCCGTTATAGGCGCTGTAGGCGGCGTCAAAACCCGAGATGATGGAGAACAGCTCGGCATCCTTGGGCTTGAAGGGCGCGGCCAGCGCGGCCGTGCGGCCGTGGCGCGCGCAGGCAATGATCTGCCACTGGTTGACCAGGTCGGTGTAACGGCGCAGCGGCGAGGTGCTCCAGGCATAACTTTTGACGCCCAGGCCCGCGTGCGGCAAGGCCTTGGTGCCCATGCGCACCTTGACGCCGGGCGCCAGGCTGGCCTGGCTGCGGTAGATGCCGGGCACGCCGTGCTCGGCCAGCCACTGGCCCCAGGTGCTGTTGGCCAAAATCATCGCTTCGGCCACGATCAGGTCCAGCGGCGCACCGCGCTGGCGCGTGCTGATGCTGACGGCCTCGTCGCCCTGGGGCTCGCCGCCCGTGGGGTTGTCGAGGCGGAAGTTGTAATCGGGCCGGTTGAAGTTCTCAGGCTTGCCGCGCGCGATTTCGCGCTGCGCCTTGAGGTGCCTGGCCAGCCGGTGCAGGAATGTCAGTTCCACACCCCAAGGCACGCCGGTGGGCAGGCTGCTTTGCGCGGCTTCAAAAAAGGCCTCGGTGAAGGTGCTGTCCAGTACGTCGTGGCGCAGGTTGCTGACGATGGGCACCTGCTCGAGCCGGGTGGCGCTTTCCTTGATCTCGAGCGTTGCTTCGTCGAGCGTGAGGTACAGCGACAGTGAGGGGCAATTGCGGCCTTCCTGCAGCGTGTAGCTTTTGACGATCTCGTCGGGCAGCATGGTCAGCTTGTAGCCGGGCATGTAGACGGTGGACAGCCGGGCGCGGCCCACGGTGTCAATCGGGCTGCCCGGCAGCACGGCCAGGCCGGGCGCGGCGATGTGTATGCCCAGGGTGACGGTGCCGCTACCCAGGCCTTGCACCGACAGCGCGTCGTCGATTTCGGTGGTGGCCGAGTCGTCGATGGAAAACGCCTTCACGTCGGCCAGCGGCAGTTCGTCCTTGACCTCGGGTGCCTGCAGCGCCGGAAAGCCCGTGCCCTTGGGGAAGTTCTCGAACAGGAAGCGCTTCCAGTGGAACTGGTAAGGCGAGGCGATGGCGCCGGCCTTTTGCAGCAAATCGAGCGGCGCGGTGTGCGTGGCGCGCGAGGCCTCGACCACGGCCTTGTATTCGGCGCTGTTCTTGTCGGGCTTGAACAGTATTTTGTAGAGCTGCTCGCGCACCGGCGCCGGGCATTCGCGGCGGCCCAATTCTTCGGCCCATGCGGTGATCTGCGCCGCCACCTGCTTTTTCTTCTCGATAGCGGCCAGTGCCTGCTGCAAAATTTCCGCGGGCGCCTTCTTGAAGCGGCCCTTGCCGGCGCGGCGGAAGTAATGCGGCGCGTCGTAGAGGCGGAACAGCGCGGCGGCCTGTTGCTCCAGCGTGGCGGGTTTGCCGTCGGCGCTGAAATAGTCGCGGGCCAGGTCGGCAAAGCCGAATTCGCCTTCGCCGGCGAATTCCCAGGCCAGGTCCAACTCAATGTCGTTGCTCAGTTTCTGCCCGGCGGCCATCAGCTCGGCGGGCGCGGGCTTCTCGAATTTCAGCAGGGCGTTGACGCCCTTGACCTTGACGCGCTTGCCCGAGTCGAGCTCCACCTGCAGCGAGGCATCGCTCTCGGACAAAATGCGGCCGGCCAGAAACTTGCCGGCTTCTTCAAACAATACAAACAAAACGGGATCCCTTTGGTGTCTTTGATGACGTGGGGCTAGTGTAATCAGGCCATGTTGGGGGAATGTTTTCAGGCCAGCGCCAGGAAATCGAGGATTTCCGGCACATGCGTGTCAAAGTCGCTCAGCGCATGGTCGCCGCCTTCGAGGATTCGCAGGTGTGCGCCTGCATAGCGGCCCGCCATTTCGCGCCAGTCCAGCACCTCGTCGCCCTTGGCGATGATGGTCAGGTAGTTTTCAGGCGCCTGGAGCGGCCCCACGTGCTGCGCCTTGAGTTCGTCGACAAAACGCGGCTCAAAGAAAAAATGCTCGTCCGGGTTGTGCCAGGCGGTCTGCTCGCCGATGTAGCGGGCCAGGTCGCGCGCCGGCTCCACCGCCGGGTTGAGCAGCACGGCTTTGCAGCCGGTGCGCTCGGCCACGGCGGTGGCATAAAAACCGCCCAGCGAGGAGCCGACCACGGCCAGGCTTTGGTAACCGGCTTCAAGCGGCCAGCGAGCGATTTCGTCCATCACCCCGCGCAGCGCGGCCTCGGGCGACGGCGGCAATTGCGGGCACCACCAGTGCACCGCCGGGTGGCGTTGCGTCACGATGGCCGCCATTTTTTGGGCTTTCATGGACTGCGGCGAGGAACGAAAGCCGTGCAGGTAGAGCAGGTGGGTGGTTCGCATGCCGCCATGGTAGACGGGAGTCCACGGTCTTTGGGCCCGGGCCGCGGGCCCTGGCGGATAATCCCCGGCATGTCAGCCGTTTTCGACAAACCCTCTCTTTACCAGCGAACTTTGCCCCTGCTGCAGGGTTTTGACGGCCTGCTGGCGTTTGCCGTCTTCCTGCTGGCCTGCGCGGGCCTGCTGATCATGTATTCCTCGGGCTACGACCACGGCAGCCGCTTTGTGGACCACGGCCGCAACATGCTGATCGCCGGGGCCATCATGTTCGTGGTGGCGCAGGTGCCGCCGCAGCGCCTGATGGCCTTTGCCGTGCCGCTGTATATCGCGGGCGTAAGCCTGCTGGTGGCCGTCGCGATTTTCGGCCTGACCAAAAAAGGCGCCAGGCGCTGGCTCAATGTGGGCGTGGTGATCCAGCCCAGCGAAATCCTCAAGATCGCCATGCCGCTGATGCTGGCCTGGTGGTTCCAGAAGCGCGAGGGCCAGCTGCGCCCGCTGGACTTCGTGGCCGCCGTGCTGCTGCTGGCCATGCCGGTGGGCCTGATCATGAAACAGCCCGACCTGGGCACCTCGCTGCTGGTGTTGGCCGCAGGCCTGGCGGTGATCTTTTTCGCGGGCCTGAGCTGGAAGCTGATCCTGCCGCCCGTGCTGCTGGGCCTGGTCGGCGTGTTCCTGGTGGTGTGGTTCGAGCCGCAGATCTGTGCCGACGGCGTGCGCTGGCCAATCCTGCACGACTACCAGCAGCAGCGCATCTGCACTTTGCTGGACCCGTCGCGCGACCCGCTGGGCAAAGGCTTTCACATCATCCAGGGCATGATCGCCATCGGTTCGGGCGGCATCACTGGCAAAGGCTTCATGGCCGGCACGCAGACGCACCTGGAATTCATTCCCGAGCGCACCACCGACTTCATCTTCGCCGCCTATTCCGAAGAATTCGGACTGCTGGGCAACCTGCTGCTGATCGCCGGCTTCATCTTCCTGATCCTGCGCGGGCTGGCCATCGCGCTGGAGGCCTCGACCCTGTTCGCGCGCCTGTTGGCGGGGGCGCTGACCATGATTTTTTTCACCTACGCCTTCGTCAACATGGGCATGGTCAGCGGCATCCTGCCGGTGGTGGGCGTGCCGCTGCCCTTCATCAGCTACGGCGGCACGGCCATGGTCACGCTGGGCCTGGCCATAGGCATGCTGATGTCGATCGCCAAGGCCAAGCGCCTGGTGCAGACCTGAGAGGCCGGCTGCTTTGAACGCCCGCATCGTGACCGTGATCGGGGTGGGCAATATGGGCGGCGGCATGGCGGCCAACCTGCTGGGCAAAGGCTGGGACGTCCGCGTTTGCGACGTCGATGCGGCCAAGGTCGCGGCCATGGCGCAACTGGGCGCCACGGCCATTGCCCATCCCGCCGATGCCGCGGCGGAATCCCAGGCTTTTATCGTCTGCGTGGTCGATGCGGCGCAAACCGAAGACGTGCTGTTTGGCGAGCGCGGCCTGGCCGGCATGCTGCGGCCCGGCCATGCCGTGATGCTGTGCCCGACGATCGCACCGCAAGACGTCGAATCCTTCGCCGCCCGGCTGGCCGAGCGCGGCGTGCACACGCTGGATGCGCCCATGTCGGGCGGGCCGGCCCGGGCGCGCGACGGCTCCATGAGCCTGATGCTGGCCTGCGAACAGGCTGTGCAGGAACAGCAGGCCGGCTTGCTGCGGGACTTGTCGGCCAAGGTGTTCCACATCAGCGAAAAGCCCGGCGACGGCGCCCGCACCAAGCTGGTCAACAACCTGCTGGCGGGCATCAACCTCGTGGGCGCGGCCGAGGCGCTGGCGCTGGCCGGCCGCCTGGGGCTGGACCTGGCGAAAACCCTGGACGTGATCGAGCAGTCCAGCGGGCAGAGCTGGATAGGCTCGGACCGCATGCGCCGGGCGATTGCCGGTGACTATGCACCGCGCGCCCATGTGACGCTGCTGGAAAAAGACACGCGGCTGGCCGTGGCGGCGGCCCGCGCGGCCGGTTTCGACGGCCCGCTGGGCGAACGCGCCAGCCGGGTCTTCGCCGAGGCCCACCAGGCCGGGCTGGCGGCGGAGGACGACGCCGCGCTGTTCAAGCATCTGGACAGCAAGGGCGGCTGAGCGGGCTTTTCGGGACTGTTTCACCACGGTTGCGGGCAAAACCCCGCTGCCCCGCCGCAAAGGCAGACTGCCTACAATGGCCGTATGACCTCACTTCGCTCCACCACCGCCTCCGCCCCCAACAAGTCCACGGCCTCATCGTCCGCCCGGCCGACGGTGGAGTCGACCTCGGGGCGCCTGGAGATCGCGCAAAAACTGCTGCTGGCGCCTTTCGGCCTCACGCAGGCGCATTTGAGCCGCGCGCTCGGTGAAATCACCTCGCACGGCGCCGACGACGCCGACCTCTATTTCCAGTACACCCGCAGCGAAGGCTGGAGCCTGGAAGAAGGCATCGTGAAGACCGGCTCCTTCAGCATCGACCAGGGCGTGGGCGTGCGCGCCGTGAGCGGCGAGAAAACCGCTTTTGCCTATTCCGACGACATTTCCGAAGCCTCGCTGCTCGACGCGGCACGCACTGTGCGCAGCATTTCCGCCGGCGGCAAGAGCGCCCGCGCCAAGACGCCGGCCGGCCGCATCGCCGGCAGCCGCTCGCTCTACCAGGGACTGGACCCCATCGCCACGCTGGACAGCACCGCCAAGGTCCAGCTGCTCGAGAAAGTGGAAAAGCTCGCCAAGGCCAAGGATCCGCGCATCGTGCAGGTCATGGCCGGGCTGGCCAGCGAATACGACGTGGTGATGGTGGCGCGCGCCGACGGCACGCTGGCCGCCGACGTACGCCCGCTGGTGCGCCTGAGCGTGACCGTGATCGCCGAGCAAAAAGGCCGGCGCGAAGTCGGCTCGGGCGGCGGCGGCGGGCGTTTCGGCCTGGCCTATTTTGACGACGCGCAGATCGCCGAATACGTGAACGACGCGGTAAAAGCCGCCCTGACCAACCTCGACGCGCGTCCCGCGCCGGCCGGCGAGATGACGGTGGTGCTGGGCTCGGGCTGGCCCGGCATCCTGCTGCACGAAGCCATAGGCCACGGCCTGGAAGGCGACTTCAACCGCAAGGGTTCCAGCGCGTTTTCCGGCAAGATCGGCCAGCGTGTGGCGGCCAAGGGCGTCACGGTGCTGGACGACGGCACCATCGCCGACCGCCGCGGCTCGCTCAATGTCGACGATGAAGGCAACGCCAGCCAGCGCAACGTGCTGATCGAAGACGGCATCTTGAAGGGCTACATCCAGGATTCGCTGAATGCCCGCCTGATGAAGGTCAAGCCCACCGGCAACGGCCGGCGCGAAAGCTACGCCCACGTGCCCATGCCGCGCATGACCAACACCTACATGCTGGGCGGCGACAAGCAGCCCGAGGAAATCGTGGCCAGCATCAAGAAGGGCCTGTACGCCACCAACTTCGGCGGCGGCCAGGTCGACATCACTTCGGGCAAATTCGTATTTTCGGCCAGCGAAGCCTTCTGGGTCGAAAACGGCAAGATCCTCTACCCCGTCAAGGGCGCGACGATCGTCGGCAACGGCCCCGACGCGCTGACCCGCGTCACCATGATGGGCAACGACATGGCGCTCGATAGCGGCGTGGGCACCTGCGGCAAGGAAGGCCAGAGCGTGCCGGTGGGCGTCGGCCAGCCGACCCTGCGCATCGACGGCCTGACCGTCGGCGGAACGGCCTGAAACGGGCCGGTTCTGGGCTTTTCCCGGGCTTTTTGAGACCTGTGCTACATTCCACCTTATGAATTCCGCCAAGTTTTACTTTGGTTACTTTTGGTTCTCGAGCGCTTCCGGCGGTAGAGAGATCATGGCGTGACCCGATAAAACGCACCGACTCTCCAAAAAACCGCCGGCTCCCCGGCGGTTTTTTTTTGCCCGTTTTGTTTGCTGAATGTTTGTACTGAAACCTGAATTGCCTGACTGACACCTAGAAAAGGAAGACTGCGATGAATGCCAAAGCCACCTCCGCCAGCGACAACTGGTATGCGACCGTCGAAAAAACCAGCCAGACCGACGACGAACGCATCAAGGACATCACCGTGCTACCCCCTCCCGAGCATCTCATCCGCTTCTTCCCCATCCGCGGCACCGCCGTCGAGACGCTGATCAGCAAGACCCGCAAGAGCATCCACAACATCATCCAGGGCAAGGACGACCGCCTGCTGGTCGTCGTCGGCCCCTGTTCCATCCACGATCCCATGGCGGCGTTGGACTATGCCCGCAAGCTGGTCGAGCAGCGCAAGAAGTACGAAGGCACGCTGGAAATCGTGATGCGCGTCTACTTCGAAAAGCCGCGCACCACGGTTGGCTGGAAGGGCCTGATCAACGACCCCTACCTCGATGAGACCTTCCGCATCGACGAAGGCCTGCGCATCGCGCGCCAGCTTTTGATCGACATCAACCGTCTGGGCCTGCCTGCCGGCAGCGAGTTCCTGGACGTGATCTCGCCGCAGTACATCGGCGACCTGATCTCCTGGGGCGCGATCGGCGCGCGCACCACCGAAAGCCAGGTGCACCGCGAACTGGCCTCGGGCCTGTCGGCGCCCATAGGCTTCAAGAATGGCACGGACGGCAACATCCGCATCGCCACCGACGCCATCCAGGCGGCGGCGCGCGGCCACCATTTCCTGTCGGTGCACAAAAACGGCCAGGTCGCGATCGTGCAGACCAACGGCAACAAGGATTGCCACGTGATCCTGCGCGGCGGCAAGGCGCCCAATTACGACGCGGCCAGCGTCGCGGCGGCCTGCAAGGAGTTGGAAGCCTCGAAGCTGCCGGCCACGTTGATGGTGGACTGCAGCCACGCCAACAGCTCCAAGCAGCACGAAAAGCAGGTCGAGGTGGCGCGCGACATCGCGGGCCAGGTGGCCGGCGGCTCGCGCCACGTGTTCGGCCTGATGGTGGAAAGCCACCTCACTGCCGGCGCGCAGAAGTTCACCCCAGGCAAGGACGACTCGAAAGCGCTGGAATACGGCAAAAGCATCACCGATGCCTGCCTGGGCTGGAACGATTCACTGGACGTGCTGGAAATCCTGTCGGCCGCTGTGCTCAAGCGCCGCACGGCGAAGTAAAGCTGCTTGCGGGTTTGTGCGAATAGCCGCCACACCCGCAAGTCGCCGACCATGGGCACCTGATCAGGAGCACATCATCATCATGCGCAGCGAAGTCAGTGTGAGCTTCAAGGACAGCCCGCCCGTGCGGCTGGACCTCAACGAAGTGCAGCCCATGCCGCACGACGTGGCACGCTGGTGGCTGGACGACCAGTTCACGCAGATGGGCTGCGAGCCGTTGCGGCCCACCGGCAAGCTGCTGACCGCCGACAAGGTCGTGGTGGTGGCCCAGGCCGCCGGGCCGGCGAAGTTCGCCGAGGCCAAATGGGCGCAGGAGTTTGCCCGCGCGACCAGCGCGGCGCTGGCCAAGCCGGTCGTGCACATCGACGTGGCCGCTCTCACCATCAGCTACTAATTAGATAGAGCTCGGCGCTCAGGCCTTGAGCGCCTCCAGCAATTTGGCGTGAATCCCGCCAAAGCCCCCGTTGCTCATGCACAGCAAATGGTCGCCAGGCCGGGCCGCCGCCTTGACCTGGTCGAGGAGCTGGTCAATGGTGCCGGCGACCTGGGCGCGTTCGCCCATGGGCGCCAGCGCGGCGCGCGCGTCCCAGTCCAGCCCGCCGGCGTGGCAGAAGGCCAGGTCGGCCTGCTCCAGGCTCCAGGGCAGCTGGGCCGTCATGGCGCCCAGCTTCATGGTGTTGCTGCGCGGCTCGAAGATGGCGAGTATGCGTTCGGCGCCCCGGCCGGCGCTTTGCAGCTGGCGGCGCAGGCCGTCCACCGTCGTGTGGATGGCGGTGGGGTGGTGGGCGAAGTCGTCATAGACGGTGATGTCGCCACCTTTGCGCGGGATCACGCCGCGCACTTCCATGCGGCGCTTCACGTTCTGGAATTCCGCCAGCGCCAGTGCCGCAGCCTCGGGCGCCACGCCCACATGCTCGGCTGCGGCGATGGCGGCCAGGGCATTGAGCTGGTTGTGCACGCCGCTGATGCCCCATTTCACATGGGCCACGGCCTCGCCGGCCTTGAGCACGTGGAAGTCATGCGGCTCGCCATGGGCCGTGAAGCCGGCTTTGTTCAGCAGGCCGTTGCCGAAGAGCAACTGCTCACTCCAGCAGCCCTGGGCCAGCACGCGCTGCAGGCTGGCCTCGGCCGCGTTGACGACCACGCGGCCCTGCGAAGGCACGGTGCGCACCAGGTGGTGGAACTGCCGTTCGATGGCCGCAAGGTCATCAAAAATGTCGGCGTGGTCGAACTCAAGGTTGTTCAGCACGGCGGTGCGTGGCCGGTAGTGCACAAACTTGCTGCGTTTGTCGAAAAACGCAGTGTCGTACTCGTCGGCCTCGATCACAAAGGTGTTGCCCTCACCGAGACGGGCCGAGACACCGAAATTGAGCGGCACGCCGCCGACCAGGAAACCCGGCTTCAGCCCGGCATGCTCGAGGATCCAGGCCAGCATGGCCGTGGTGGTGGTCTTGCCGTGCGTGCCGGCCACGGCCAGCACGTGGCGCGGGCCGGTTGCGTGGTGCGTGGGGTGGTGCAGAACATGGCCCGATAGCCATTGCGGGCCGCTGGTATACGGCTTGCCGCTGTTCAAGATAGCTTCCATCAGCGGGTATTTGGGCGTTCCATCGGCCAGCCGGGCGCGCGAGATCACGTTGCCGACCACAAACACGTCGGGCTCGAAGGCCATCTGGTCGGCGCCGTAGCCCTCGATCAGCTCAATCCCCAGGCCGCGCAGCTGGTCGCTCATGGGCGGGTAGACGCCGGTGTCGCAACCCGTGACTTTGTGCCCCGCCTCCCGCGCCAGGGCGGCCAGGCCGCCCATGAAGGTGCCGCAGATTCCCAGAATATGTATGTGCATGGGCCTGTATTCTAGGCAGGGCTTTTTGCCGGCCCGGTGCCGCCGGGCCGTTGGCTGCGGCGGGCGGTGAACTTTAGGGCCAAGCGGGCCCCTAACCGGGGCACAATTGCTTCGCCGTCTTCGTATCTCTTCTGGCCTCCTGGGCCTGCCGACCGTGATCCCACACACCCTCAAATCCGAAATCGCCGCTACAGCCGCCGCAATGGTGGTCGAAGAAGGACTCGAATACGGCCCCGCCAAACGCCGCGCCGTCAAACAGATGGCGCTGCCGGCGCGCACCGAACTGCCCGGCAACGATGAACTCGAAGACGCGGTGCGCGAATACATCGCGCTTTTCTGCGCCGACACCCAGCCGACTGAGCTGGCCGCCCTGCGCGAGCTGGCCCTGGTCTGGATGGAGCGCCTGGCGCAATTCCGGCCTTACCTGGGCGGCGCGGTGTGGCATGGCACGGCGACACGGCTGTCCGACATCTACATCCAGCTTTTCTGCGATGACCCCAAATCGGCTGAAATCGCGCTGATTGAGCACAATGTGGACTACGAGCCGCGCACCGTGACCGGCTTCACCGGCGACAGCGTGGAGGCGCTCAGCTTGCGAAGTGTGTGCAAACCTTTGAATGAGACGGTGGGTGTGCACCTGATGGTCTACGACCATGACGACTTGCGCGGCGCCCTCAAACCCGACGCCAAGGGCCGCACGCCACGGGGCGACCTCGCCGCCGTGCAAAAATTATTGATTTCCCAAGCCGGAGCTTCAGACACGTGAATCGCAGAAACATGCTTTATGGCGGCGCCGCCGCCATCGCCGGGATTGCCGGCGCCACCATGGCTTGGTGGAAATTCCAGCCGCACCAGGTGGACGCCAGCCCGGCTGGGGCGGGTGTCGTCGGCACGGCGGGCGGCGCATCCGACGCCTTCTGGAGCCTGAACTTCGACACGCCCGACGGCAAGAACCTGTCCATGAGCAGCTTCCGCGGCAAGCTCTTGCTGGTGAATTTCTGGGCCACCTGGTGCCCGCCCTGTGTCGAGGAATTGCCGCTATTGGATTATTTCTACCAGGAAAATCGCGATAAAAACCTGCAAATAGTCGGTTTGGCCGTCGACCAGCCGAGCGCGGTGCGGACCTGGCTGCAAAGCAAGCCCCTGCATTTTCCGGTCGGCATGGCCGGCCTGGGCGGGACGGAACTCAGCAAATCGCTGGGCAACATCGCCGGCAGCCTGCCCTTCACGGCGGTGTTCAGCGCGTCGGGCGAACTGCTGCATCGCAAGATCGGCAAGGTCCTGCCTGAAGACCTGGCGCAGTGGGCCAAGCTCACCTAGCGGCCTGTTACGGCTTTCGCCGCGAAACCCTTGTTAACCTGCGGTAACAAGCTTCTAACAGCAATATCTGGGCCCCATCCAGGGAAGTGAATCCAGCCGCCGGACGGTTTGGAATGGCCTCCGGCTTGATGTACACTCTGCGCTTTCCCGGGGAAAGCCCACTTGGCCGCTCCCCGCAGTAATTAACTGATAAGCGCTTTAAAGCGTAAAAGCAGAAAGTAAGTGAAAAAAGAAGGAAGATCGGTGGCCGCGTCAAGTGCGCCCTGTTTCCGGCCTTTCAGTCAAAAGCTGCGCCGAGATCCCGCGCCAGCATCTACCGTCGTTGGAGAGAACCCATGGATTTAAGAAAACTCAAAACCCTGATCGACCTTGTCTCGGAGTCCAACGTCTCCGAACTGGAGATCACCGAAGCCGAAGGCAAGGTTCGTATCGTCAAATCCAGCGGCGCCCCCGTCGTGATGCAGCAGCCCGTTGCCATGGTAGCAGCTCCCGCGGCGGCCCCGGCCGCCGGTGCGCCGGCCGCTCCCGCCGCCGATGCGGCGCCCGCAGCCCCGGCCGGCCATGCCGTCAAGTCGCCCATGGTGGGCACCTTTTACCGCTCGGCCAGCCCCGGCGCCAAGCCTTTTGTCGAACTCGGCAGTGTGGTCAAGGAAGGCGAAACCATCTGCATCATCGAGGCCATGAAGATCCTCAACGAGATCGAAGCCGACAAGTCGGGCACGGTCACCAAGATCCTTTCGGAAAACGGCCAGGCTGTCGAATACGGCCAACCCCTCTTCATCATTGAATAAGCGGGGCTGAGCGCCTCCTTTTCAAACCAGGCTTACCGACGCATGTTCAAGAAAATACTGATCGCCAACCGCGGGGAGATCGCTTTGCGCATCCAGCGCGCCTGCCGCGAGCTCGGCGTGAAGGCCGTGATGGTCTATTCCGAGGCCGACCGCGAAGCCAAATACATCAAGCTGGCGGACGAATCGGTCTGCATAGGCCCGGCGCCCTCCAAAGACAGCTACCTCAACATGCCCGCCATCATCTCGGCGGCCGAGGTGACGGATGCCGAAGCCATCCACCCCGGCTACGGCTTCCTGAGCGAAAACGCTGACTTCGCTGAACGGGTGGAGAAAAGCGGCTTCAAATTCATCGGCCCCTCGCCCGAATCCATCCGCATCATGGGCGACAAGGTTTCGGCCAAGCAGACCATGATCAAGGCCGGCGTACCCTGCGTGCCCGGCTCCGAGGGCGCCTTGCCTGACGACCCGGTCGTCATCAAGCGCACCGCCAAGCAGGTCGGCTACCCCGTCATCATCAAGGCGGCGGGCGGCGGCGGTGGGCGCGGCATGCGCGTGGTGCACACCGAGGCGGCCCTGCTGCATGCGGTGCAAACCACCAAAGCAGAGGCCGGCGCGGCCTTCGGCAATCCCGAGGTCTACATGGAGAAGTTCCTGCAGAATCCGCGGCACATCGAAATCCAGATCCTGGCCGACCAGCACAAGAACGCGGTCTGGCTGGGCGAGCGCGACTGCTCCATGCAGCGCCGCCACCAGAAAGTCATTGAAGAAGCGCCGGCGCCCGGCATTCCGCGCAAGCTGATCGAGCGCATCGGCGAGCGCTGCGTCGCGGCCGTCAAGAAGATAGGCTACCGCGGCGCGGGCACCTTCGAGTTCCTCTACGAAAACGGCGAGTTCTACTTTATCGAGATGAACACCCGCGTGCAGGTGGAGCATCCGGTCACCGAGTGGATCACCGGCGTGGACATCGTGCGCACCCAGATCATGGTGGCGGCCGGCGAAAAACTGCCGTTCGCCCAGCGCGACATCGAACTCAAGGGCCATTCCATCGAATGCCGCATCAATGCGGAAGACCCCTACAAGTTCGTTCCCTCGCCGGGGCGCATCACGACCTGGCACACCCCCGGCGGGCCGGGCGTGCGCGTGGATTCGCACATTTACGCCAACTATTTCGTGCCCCCCAACTACGACTCCATGATCGGCAAGATCATCGTGCACGGCGACACGCGCGAGCAGGCCCTGGCCCGCATGAGCACGGCGCTGGCCGAAACCGTGGTTGAAGGCATCAACACCAACATCCCGCTGCACCGCGAACTGATGGTGGACGCCAAGTTCATGGACGGCGGCACGAACATCCACTATCTAGAAGAGTGGTTGTCGAAACGTGAGCGCTGAGCACTTCCCGGGCGCGCGATGAGTTTGTTCGAACTGGTCCTTCTGGCCCCCGTCGATGAGGTGGAAACCCTCAGCGAGGCGCTGGACGCGCTCGATGCGCTCAGCGTGTCGGTGGAAGACGCCGACGCCCAGACACCGGCCGAACAGGCGCTGTTCGGCGAACCGGACATGCCGCCGCCCAAGGCGGGCTGGGAACGCTCTCGCATCGTTTCATTATTTGCCACCGAAGCCCTGGCGCGTGACGCGGCCGGCGTGCTGGCAGCCCAGGATTTTTTCGCGGGCTGCCGCGTGGTCGCCATCCAGCCCGTGCCCGAGCAAGACTGGGTGCGCCTGACGCAGTCGCAGTTCGAGCCGGTGGACATCACGCCCGAATTCTGGATCGTGCCGACCTGGCATGAACCGCCCGCCGAGGCCAAACAGGTGATTCGCCTGGACCCGGGCCTGGCTTTCGGAACGGGAACGCACCCGACCACACGCATGTGCCTGCGCTGGATCGCAAGCAGGGCCGGCCAGGACCTGGGGCGCGTCCTCGACTATGGTTGCGGCTCGGGCATCCTGGCCATTGGCGCGGCGAAGTTCGGCGCAACCGACATCGACGCCGTCGACATTGATCCGGCCGCCGTCGAATCGACGCGCGCCAATGCCGAGGCCAACCATGTGGCGCTCAATGCCGGCTTGCCCGAAAGAGCCTTGGGCCAGTACCGCACCGTGCTGGCCAATATCCTGGCCACGCCGCTCAAGGTGCTGGCGCCGCTGCTGTGCGCGCACGTCGAGAAAGGCGGTCACCTGGTGCTCGCCGGCATCCTGGAGCGCCAGGCCGACGAGCTCAAGGAAGCCTACGCTCCTTATTGCCAGCTCAGCGTGCATGACACGCAAGAGGGCTGGATCCTGATGACCGCCCGCTTCTGAGCCGGCACCGGCCGTCGCGTATGGCGGTTTCCGGGCCGTCGGCGGCAGGCGCCACCCCTACAATACAGCGCTAAATGAGCCTGATTACGCGCTGCCCCGCCTGCGGCACGATGTTCAAAGTCGTGACCGACCAACTCAAAGTCTCACAAGGCTGGGTGCGATGCGGGCATTGCGCTGAAGTGTTCGATGCGTCGGCCCATCTGTTGCCGCGCGACATGTCCTCGCTGACCGCTCCCGCAGCCGCGCTGCTCGACTCGGTGGCCGATACGACCGCCGCGCCCCTTCCGGTGTTTGACGCGCCGACCCAGCCCCAAAGCCTGCCCGAGGCCGATCCACCGGTGGCGCCGTCCCGGCAGGAATGGGCACCGGCCCGCTCGTTTGCCGACAGGGCACCGCTCAGGCCTTCCAGCCCCGGCTGGGAAGATGCCCAGGACAGCGCCGCCGATTTTGATCCCGTGCGCTGGAAGCAGGCTCAGCAGGAACGCCAACACGACCCGCTGGAGCTGCCCGCCGAATCACTGCCCGACGCGCCGCTGCCGCGCCAGTCCGCCGTGGTGCGCGAGGAGGCCATCGAGGACGATTCCAGCTTCGCCTATTCGGACGTGGATTCCGGCATGCCGGGACGGCCCGTGGAACACGACGTGTCTTTTGTGCGGGAAGCGCGGCGCAAGGCCTTCTGGCGAAAGCCGCTGACGCGCTGGTCGCTGGCCCTGCTCTCCTTGCTGCTGCTGGCCACACTGGTGGCGCAATGGGCGGTCCAGCAAAGGAATACGCTGGCCGCGCTGGAGCCGGGGCTGTTGCCGGCGCTGCAGGCGCTGTGCGGCCCGCTGCACTGTGAGGTCCGCCCGCCGCGCCACGTCGAGGCGCTGGTCATCGACAGCTCCAGCTTCAACCGGATAGGCCCCGACGCCTACCGCCTGAGCTTCACGCTCAAGAATACCGGCGTGACGGTGCTGGAAATGCCCTCGCTGGAAGTGACCCTGACCGATACCCAGGACCAGGCCGTAGTGCGCCGCGTCCTGGCGCCGGCGCAGTTCGGCGCCAAGGCCGCGACGCTGGCGGCGCAGTCCGAACTGGCGGGCCTGGTCATCATGAAAGTCACGGGTGATGCTCCCGCGTCGTCCCCTTCCTCCGCTTCGTCCTCTCCTTCCGCGCCCGCAACCCTGCGGGTGGCGGGCTACCGTGTCCTGGTTTTTTATCCCTGATTGAAACGAGAAAATCAATGTCCGCTGTTATCTGTGGTTCCCTGGCGTTTGACACCATCATGAGCTTTGAGGGGCGCTTTTCCGAGCAGATCCTGCCCGACCAGCTGCACATCCTCAATGTGTCTTTCCTGGTGCCGGCGCTGCGCCGCGAATTCGGCGGCTGCGCCGGCAACATCGCCTACAGCCTGCGGCAGCTGGGCGGCACCGCCCTGCCGATGGCGACGGTCGGCAGCGACGGCGCAGAGTATGTGGAGCGCATGAATACCCTGGGCATCAGCACTGAGTTCGTGCGCCAGGTCGGCGACACCTACACCGCGCAGGCCATGATCATGACCGACCGCGACAACAACCAGATCACGGCGTTTCACCCCGGCGCGATGATGCAGGCCCACGTGACGCGCATCGCGGCGCGCGGCGACATCAAGCTGGGCATCATCTCGCCCGACGGGCGCGACGCCATGCTGCAGCATGCCGAGCAGTTCAAGGCGGCCGGCATCCCCTTTGTGTTTGACCCGGGCCAGGGCCTGCCCATGTTCGACGGCAAGGAACTCTCGCATTTCGTCGAGCTGGCCACCTGGGTCACGGTCAACGACTACGAAGCCAAAATGCTCTGCGACCGCACCGGCCTGTCCTGCGCTGAATTGTCCCGGCGCGTGCAGGGCCTGGTGGTGACGCTGGGCGCCGAAGGCTGCGAAGTCTGGATTGACGGCGAGAAAACCCTGGTGCCGCCCGTGAAGGCCGAGGCCGTGGTGGACCCGACCGGCTGCGGCGACGCCTTTCGCGGGGCGCTGCTGTTCGGCCTGGAGCAGGGCTGGCCGCTGGCGCGTTGCGCCGCGCTGGGCAATCGGGTCGGTGCACTGAAGATCGCGACGCGCGGCGGCCAGAACTACACGCTGACGGCCGCCCAGATCGCGGGCTGAACCTCGCCTCTTCTCATCAACCAGGCGAGCCATCCTCGCCCGCCGCTTTCACCAAGACATCCCACGCGGCCCGGCCGACCGCCGCGGCGCTCACGCGCAACTGCTTGCGCCGGGAGGTCTCTCCGCGCGCCAATGTGACCGCCTGCTGTGGAATGCCCAGGCTGACGGCCAGCCATTTCACAAGCGCCTGGTTGGCCTTGCCGTCCACGGGAGGCGCCTGCAGCCGCAGGCGCAGTGCCTGCCGGCCGGTTTCGCCGTGCAGGCCCGCAGCCTGGGTTCTGGCGGCATTTGGCATCACGTGCACGTCGACCAGCACGTCGCCATTCTTTTCCGTCCGCAGAAAAGCAAGGTCAGGCGGTGGCGTGGGCGAGGTCATGGCGGTCTTGGATGAGCAGGGGCAGGCAATCGGGTGGAGGAGGGAGTGGGCCGGGCATGAAAAAAGCCCGACATCTTTCGATATCGGGCTCTAAGCAGAATTACCTTACTGCTTACGGCTTGCTGGCTGTCGGAAACGGCCAGGCCGCTTGCGGGTTCAGAGTCGTCTGAGCCGCAGGCGCAGCCGCGGCAGCGGGCGCCTTGGCAGCAGGTTTTTTCGCGGCTTTCTTCGCAGCGGGCTTTTTCGCTGCTTTCTTGGCGGCAGGCTTCTTCGCAGCGGCTTTCTTGGCCGCTGGTTTCTTCGCTACCTTCTTCGCGGCCTTCTTGGCTGCTGGCTTTTTCGCAGCGGCTTTCTTCGCCGCTGGCTTCTTGGCCGCTACCTTCTTGGCTGCTGGCTTTTTCGCTGGCGATTTTTTCGCAGCTGGCTTTTTGGCCGCTACTTTTTTCGCTGGAGCTTTTTTAGCCGGAGCTTTTTTCGCTGCTGCTTTTTTCGCAGGAGCCTTCTTAGCCGCTACTTTTTTCGCAGGGGCTTTCTTCGGAGCAGCTTTTTTAGCCGCAGTTTTTTTCGCAGTTGCCATAGTTTTCTCCTTGATCACGTTGCAAAGAGCACTTCACGGTTGGAGTACGTAAAGCGATTCACGGCGTTGGGCCCCGGATAAACCGGTCCCAGCGCCGCGAACACAGGAGCAAAGCCCAACGCGCACTCTGCGGTGCTGTCATTGGTCATTGCAATTCTAGAAATCATTGTCGGCTTGTGTTGCGCGTCTTGTTCAATCAATCCCAGGAAAGGGCACCACCGGACTGGTACTCGATCACGCGGGTTTCAAAGAAATTGCGTTCTTTTTTCAGGTCGATCATTTCGCTCATCCACGGGAATGGATTCTCCTCGTTGGGGAAGAGAGTTTCAAGTCCGATCTGCGTGGCGCGGCGATTGGCGATGTAGCGGAGGTAGCCCTTGAACATGGAAGCGTTGAGGCCGAGCACGCCGCGCGGCATGGTGTCTTCGGCGTAGCGGTATTCCAGTTCGACGGCCTTCATGAACAGGGCCTTGATCTCGGCCTTGAACTCCGCCGTCCAGAGATGGGGGTTCTCGAGCTTGAGCTGGTTGATCAGGTCGATGCCGAAATTGCAGTGCATGGACTCGTCGCGCAGGATGTACTGGTACTGTTCTGCGGCGCCGGTCATCTTGTTCTGGCGGCCCAGGGCAAGGATCTGCGTGAAGCCGACGTAGAAGAACAGGCCTTCCATCAGGCAGGCGAAGACGATCAGCGACTTGAGCAGGGTCTGGTCGGCTTCGGTGGTGCCGGTCTTGAAGTGCGGGTCGGAGATGACTTCAATGAAAGGGATCAGGAACTGGTCCTTGTCTTTGATGGACTGGACTTCGTTATAGGCATTGAAAATCTCGGCTTCGTCCAGGCCCAGCGACTCGGTGATGTACTGGTAGGCGTGGGTGTGGATGGCTTCCTCGAAAGCCTGGCGCAACAGGAACTGGCGGCACTCGGGCGCCGTGATGTGGCGGTAGGTGCCCAGCACGATGTTGTTGGCGGCCAGCGAATCGGCGGTCACGAAGAAACCCAGGTTGCGCTTGACCAGGCGGCGTTCGTCTTCGGTCAGGCCGTTCGGGTCTTTCCAGAGGGCGATGTCGCGCGTCATGTTCACTTCCTGCGGCATCCAGTGGTTGGCGCAGGTGGCGAGGTATTTTTCCCAGGCCCATTTGTACTTGAACGGCACCAGCTGGTTGACGTCGGTCTGGCCGTTGATGATGCGTTTGTCGGAAGCTTTGACGCGCTGTGCCTTGGCGGGTTCTGCAGAGACAGGAGCCGAAGGGGCTGCGGCTTGCGCAGGTGTGAAGGCACCGTCGTTGAGCATGCGCACTTGCGCCTGGGGTTGCTCAACAGCGTTAAAAGAAAGAGGCGGAAGTTCCATCGAGCGGCCTTCGGGCGAGCCGCTGTTTTGAGATGTTTGCAACGATGGTTTGACTTCTTCGTCCCAGGTCAACATAGAGGTTTCCAATACTGTGGGATTATGAAAGCAGCGATACAAAATGAAAAGTGTTCATTCACATCGCTACAAAATTGTGTTGCTCATATACATCGAATCGCGGGGCCGGGTGGCCACGCGATCCGGTGTTTTTATTGGCAGGCCTCGCATCCCGGATCATCGATCGCGCAGAACTTGATGTCGGTGGCAGGCGTTGCATTCATCTGTGCCTGTGCTGCTGCGGCGGCCGCTTCGAGCGCGCTCATGCCGCTGGCGGCGGGTGCGGAGCCGGATGACACCGAGTTCATCTTGCCCGCGGTCACGGTCGATTTCTCGGCGTGCGTCGCGCTCTGCGTGCGCAGGTAATAGGTGGTCTTCAGGCCACGCAGCCAGGCGAGCTTGTAGGTGTCGTCGAGCTTCTTGCCCGAAGCGCCCGCCATGTAGATATTGAGCGATTGCGCCTGGTCTATCCATTTCTGGCGGCGAGCCGCCGCTTCGACGATCCAGGAGGTCTCGATTTCAAACGCCGTGGCGTACAGCGACTTGACGTCCTGCGGCACGCGGTCGATGGGGCGCAGCGAACCGTCAAAGTGCTTGAGGTCCACCACCATCACGTCGTCCCACAGGTTCAGGCGCTTGAGGTCGCGCACCAGGTAGTGGTTGATGACCGTGAATTCACCGGACAGGTTGGATTTGACCGAGAGGTTGCCGAAGCAGGGCTCGATGCAGGCGTCCACGCCGATGATGTTGGAGATGGTGGCGGTCGGGGCGATGGCGACGCAATTGGAGTTGCGCATGCCGTCCTGGGCGATCTTTTTGCGCAGGGCGTCCCAGTCCAGCGTGGCGGAACGGTCGACTTCGATGTAGCCGCCGCGCTGCTCGGCCAGCATGTCCAGCGTGTCCAGCGGCAGGATGCCCTTGTCCCAGAGCGAGCCCTTGTAGCTGGCGTACTTGCCGCGTTCCTTGGCCAGTTCGGTGGAAGCCCAGTAGGCGTGGTAGCAGACGGCTTCCATGGACTTGTCGGCGAATTCGACAGCTTCCTGGGAGGCGTAAGGCACGCGCAGCTCGTACAGGCAGTCCTGGAAGCCCATGATGCCCAGGCCCACGGGGCGATGGCGCATGTTGGAATCGCGGGCCTTCTTGACGGCGTAGTAATTGATGTCGATCACGTTGTCCAGCATGCGCATGGCCGTGGTGATGGTCTTCTTGAGCTTTTCGTGGTCGACCGCGCCGTCCTTCAGGTGCTGGACGAGGTTGACCGAGCCCAGGTTGCAGACGGCGGTTTCGGTGTCGCTGGTGTTGAGCGTGATCTCGGTGCACAGGTTGGACGAGTGCACGACGCCGGTGTGCTGCTGCGGCGAGCGCACGTTGCAGGCGTCCTTGAAGGTGATCCAGGGGTGGCCGGTTTCAAACAGCATCGAAAGCATCTTGCGCCACATGTCGGTGGCCTGCAGCTTGCGGGACGGCTTGATCTCGCCGCGCTCGGCCTTGGCTTCGTAGGCGGTGTAGATCTTTTCGAAGTCCTTGCCGAACTTGTCGTGCAGGTCGGGCGTGTCGGACGGCGAGAACAGGGTCCAGCTGCCTTTTTCCATCACGCGGCGCATGAAGAGGTCGGGAATCCAGTTGGCGGTGTTCATGTCGTGCGTGCGGCGGCGGTCGTCGCCGGTGTTCTTGCGCAGTTCCAGAAACTCTTCGATGTCCAGGTGCCAGGTCTCCAGGTAGGCGCAGACGGCGCCCTTGCGCTTGCCGCCCTGGTTGACGGCAACGGCGGTGTCGTTGACGACCTTCAGGAAAGGCACCACGCCTTGCGATTCGCCGTTGGTGCCCTTGATATGGGCGCCCAGGGCGCGCACGGGCGTCCAGTCATTGCCCAGGCCGCCGGCAAACTTGGAAAGCAGGGCGTTTTCCTTGATGGCGTCGTAGATGCCGCCAAGGTCGTCGGCGACCGTGGTCAGGTAGCAGGACGACAGCTGCGAACGCAGGGTGCCGGCGTTGAACAGGGTAGGCGTGCTCGACATGAAGTCGAAGGACGACAGGATCTCGTAGAACTCGATGGCGCGCTCTTCGCGGTTGATCTCGTTGAGCGACAGGCCCATGGCCACGCGCATGAAGAAAGCCTGGGGCAGTTCGATGCGCTGCTTGCGCACGTGCAGGAAGTAGCGGTCAAACAGGGTCTGCAGGCCGAGGTAGTCGAACTTCAGGTCGCGCTCGGGCTTGAGCGCGGCGCCCAGGCGGGCCAGGTCGAACTGCTGCAGCTTTTCGTCGAGCAGCTCGTTCTGCACGCCCTTGGCGATGAATTGCGGGAAGTATTCGGCATAGCGGACGGCCATGTCTTCCTGGTTGACTTCTTCGCCCAGCACTTCGCGGCGGATGGTGTGCATCAGCAGGCGCGCGGTGGCATAGGTGTAGTCGGGGTCTTTTTCAATCAGGGTGCGCGCCGCCAGGATGGACGCTTTGTAGACCTCGTCGATGGGAACGCCGTCGTAGAGGTTGCGCATGGTTTCCGCGACGATGGGGTCGGGCTTGACATCGGCGCCCAGGTCGGCGCAGGAGGCCTCGATCAGCGCCTGCAGGTTGCGGATGTCCAGGGCGATGCGGTTGCCGCGGTCGGTGACGTGAATCAGGGGCGCTGCCGGCGCCTGGGTTTGCGGCTGGCGGGCGCGCTCCTGCGTGCGCTTTTCGCGGTACAGCACGTAGGCGCGGGCAATCTCGTGGTGGCCGCCGCGCATCAGGCCGAGTTCGACCTGGTCCTGCACGTCTTCTATATGAAAGGTGCCGCCGCCCGGGCGCGAGCGCATCAGGGCGCGGATGACCGCCTGGGTCAGGCCGTCGACCGTTTCGCGCACGCTGGCCGAGGCCGCGCCCTGCGTGCCGTGAACGGCCAGGAAGGCCTTCATCATGGCCACGGCGATCTTGTTGGGCTCGAAAGGCACGACGCCGCCGTTGCGGCGAATGATCTGGTAGTGGGCGAGGGGACTGGGCTGGGTGTTGGTATCGCTGGCTGCCGGATTGCCGGCGGCAACGCTGGACGTTGCGGGCACTGCGTGCTGTGCTGTTTGCATGACTTCCTCTTTGCTTTGTTTTGTGACTGGCTTGATGTGCTGTTGCGGGCAACCGTTTTGGCGGAAGGCGTTCAAAAGCATGAACCAATTCCTCGCCGCCGGGGCCCGAATTACATCAAACTGAATTAGGGCTTAGACACTATACCTAGGGTATCGGGGGAATACAAGCCACTACAGGTAGTGTATCGCCCTATGAATGCACCGTTACGTTTTGTGGCTTTTTCAGGCCCATGCGAGCGCCGTTATCAGGCCCTCACCTCAGCCCCTTCAAGCTCGCGGCAAAGCCTGATTCCATCAGGCTTGCGCAGCCCCGGCAACGCTGCGGCGCGCTTTGTCGCGGGCTTTGGCCCGCCAACACAAGCCCATGTTAGCGCGGTAAAAATACCGTGAAATTTCCAGCTGCAAAGCGCACCACCTCGGTGTGGTTTTGCGCGCGTGAGCCTCAGGCGGTCTCGGGAAAATACCTAGCCG
The DNA here is from genome assembly GCF_056405735.1 of Polaromonas sp. P1_F2. Classification (NCBI taxonomy): domain Bacteria; kingdom Pseudomonadati; phylum Pseudomonadota; class Betaproteobacteria; order Burkholderiales; family Comamonadaceae; genus Polaromonas; species Polaromonas sp. P1_F2. Next base: position 217,040 of record NZ_JBFUBN010000003.1, read on the forward strand.
GCAACGCCAGCGAGTCTTGCAGCAGGGACCACTCAAAACCCGGACCGGGGTCTTGCTTGCGGCCGGGCGCGATGTGTTCGTGTCCCGCGATGTGGGCAATGGGATAGGCCTGGAGCAGCGAGGCGCAGAGCCCGGCCAGGGTCTCGTACTGGGGCGTTTCGAACGCGCCGCCTTCCAGGCCCTCAAGCTCGATGCCGACGGAGTCGTCGTTGCAGTTGCCGCGTCCGCGGTAGTTCGACTCCCCGGCATGCCAGGCCCGGTCGCCGCAGCCGACGAACTGCCACAAGGCGCCGGAGCGGGCAATGAAGAAGTGCGACGACACCTGCAGGCCGCGTATGCCCTGGAAGTAAGCGTGGGCTTCCCAATCGAGCTGGTTGGTGAAGAGGCGCTGCACGTTGCCGTTGCCGAATTCGCCGGGCGGCAGGCTGATGGAGTGGATGACGACGAGGTCGATCAGCGCGCCCTCGGGCCGCGGCCCGAAATTGGGAGAGGCCAGCGCACGCGCATAGCGGTACCAGCCGTCCCGCCACAGGGGCTGCGGGGTGCCGGCGCCCCGGCTTTCAGGCGGGGTCATCGGCGGCGTCGAGTTCATCGGCGGGGTCTTCGCTGCCCGGTGTCACGATGTTCAGGCGCGCAATGCGGTAGCGGATCTGGCGCAAGCTCAGTCCCAGCCTGGCGGCGGCCGCGGTTCGGTTGAAGCCGTTTTCCAGCAGCACTTTCGTGAGGATGCTGCGCTCCTGCCTGTCCAGGTACTCCTGCAGGTTTTCCGGAACGGCGACCTGCTCCTCGGCCGGCGCGTCGAAATGCAGTTCGCTGCCGTCGCCGAGCGCCACCGCGCGGTGCAGGGTGTTTTCCAGCTCCCTGACGTTGCCGTTGAAAGGCAGGGCGCGCAGCTGTCCCATCACGGAATCGGTCAGCTCGGGTACCGGGAAGCCGGACTCATGGCAAATTCTGGCCAGCAGGGCTTTGCACAGGGCTGGCAGGTCTTCCCGGCGCTCGCGCAGGGCGGGCACGTGAATCTCGATCACATTGAGCCGGTAATAAAGATCCTGGCGGAAAGTCCCGGCCTGGACTTCGGCAACCAGGTCCTTGTGGGTGGCGCTGACGATGCGCACGTCCACCGAGTCCTCCTGCGCGGAGCCCAGCGGCCGCACGGTGCGTTCCTGGATGGCCCGCAGGAGCTTGGACTGCATGGCCAGGGGCAGGTCGCCGATTTCGTCGAGAAAGAGGGTCCCGCCCTTGGCCGCCTGGAAGTAGCCCTGCCGGTCTTGCGCCGAACCGGTGTAGGCGCCTTTGCGCGCGCCGAAGAACTCGGCTTCCAGGAGGTTCTCGGGGATGGCGCTGCAATTGACCGCCACGAACGGGCCCGCCGCGCGGTGGCTGCAGCCGTGAACGGCGCGCGCGACCAGTTCCTTGCCGGTGCCCGACTCGCCCTGGATCAGCACCGGGGCCATGCTGCCGGCCACCTTGACGATGCGCGACTTGACCGCGCGCATGACAGCTGACTCACCGACCAGCTTCTGCAAAATCAGCGGGGCTTCGGCGGCCACCGGCAGGGGCAGCGACAAGGGCGTGATGCCGGAATCCGGTGCGACGCGCTCGGTTTTGCCGGTGGCCGGCGCTGCTTGCCTGGCGCCCTGCACGGCCGATGCCACCACGCTGCGGAACTGCTTGAGGTCGACCGGCTTGGTGAGGTAGTCGAAGGCGCCGGCTTTGAGGGCCTCGACCGCGTTTTCGGCGGAGCCGTGGGCCGTGATGACGACGCAGCGTTCGCTGCGCTGCTGGCTCACCATGTCGCGCAGCAGTTCCAGGCCCAGGCCGTCCGGCAGGCGCATGTCGGTGATGACCGCATCGAAGCGGTTTTCACTGAGCTGCTGGCGGGCCTGCAGCAAATCGCCGGCGGCCTCCACCCGGTAGCCCTCCCTGAGCAGGGTCAGTTCGTACAGGGTTCGCAGGTCCGGCTCGTCGTCGATGACGAGGATGCGGGCTTGCTGGGGAACGGGGTTTTGCATGCTCATGGTGTCAGGTGGGCATTGTGGCAAAAGACGGCGCGGAGATGTTCGGGGATTGCGCGGAGGGCGCGAACATCACGAAAAATTCGTTGCCCTCGGTGCCTTCGCGCTGCACGCGCTGGTAGCCGATCATGGCGCCGTAGCGTTCGCACAGTTCACGGCAGATATACAGGCCCAGCCCGCTGGACCGGCTTTCCGACGAAAAGAAAGGTTCGAACAGGTGGCTTTGCACGGTCTGCTCCAGGGGCTGGCCGTCGCTCCAGACGGACAGGCGCGACTGCCCCGGCGCCACGGCCTGGGTCGCGACGTCGATCGCGCCTGCGGAGTCGCTGGCGTAGCGCAAGGCGTTGTCCAGCAGGTTGATCATCAGGCGCCGCAAATGCTCGGGCTCAAAAATCACGACGGCGTTGTCCGAGTCCGCCGTGATGCGCGTGCGCCCGGAGGCCGCGGTCTGTTCCGCCCAGTCGGATGTGATCTTCCGGACGGTGTCGTCCAGCGGCAATGTGGTGGTTTGCGGCGAAGGCAACTGCGCCTGTGCGCGCGAAATATTCAGCACCTCGTCCACGATGCGGGCCAGGCGCTGGGCGTTTTGCCTGACCATGGCGGTGAGCCGGCGCTGCCCCGGGTCCTGCAGGTCTTCTTCGAGCAGCGCGTTGGCCTGCGAAATGGCGGCCAGCGGGTTGCGGATTTCATGGGCCACCGCTGCCGACATGCGGCCCATGGCCGCCATTTTTTCGGTCCGCACGCGCGCTTCCATTTCACGCAGGTCTTCCAGGAACATCACGCACAGGCTCTCATGCGAGCCGTTCGGCGAAGCGGCCAGCCGCGTGCGCACGTGCAGCCGCCGGGTATGGCCGCCCGCGTTGTCCAGGCTGACGTCGGATTCCTGCGGCGATTGCGCCGCGAAGGTGCGGTGCGTCAGCTCGGCAAGAGGCTGCCAGGCGGCTTCCGTGGCCAGGATGAAGGGGGCGCTGCGCACGGAATCGCCGGCCGCCAGAAGGCGCCGTGAGGCCGGATTGGCCGAGCGCACGATGCCGTTGACGTCGACCACCAGCACGCCGTCAGCCAGGGCTTCGATCACCAGTTCATTCACCTGCGTTTGCATGCGGGCGGCGGACTGGCTGCGTTTGGCAAGCTGCTCTTCCCTGGCCAGGCGCAGGGCCAGGTGGTTGGCGAGCAGCGCGACGAGAAAGAAGCCGGAGCCGCTCAGGCCTGATTGAAGGAAACGCGCGTTGGCGTCGCCCAGGCCCTGCAGCGAGTTCCACCAGGCGTCGGCCAGCAGCAGCAGCGTCACGCTGGCGGCTGTGCCAAAGGCCAGCAATATCGGGCCCAGGATGGAGGCCAGCAGCACCGGCAGCGCGAACAACGGGGTGTAATTGATGCCACCGGATTGCAGGAAGTTCAGCGCTGAGAAGGCGATGACGTCCACGCCGATGGTGAGCACCCATTGCGCGTCAAAGGTGCTGCCGGGTGGTCGGGGCCGTGACCAGAGCCGCACCGCCAACGTGGCGCACAGGTAAGCGATACAGGTCGCGATGGACCAGCGGTTGGTGGTGTTGCCCAGCGCATAAATGAATGCCTGCAGGATGACCAGCACCGCGGCGATGGCGACGCGTGCGGTCATGAAAACATGCCACAGGCGGCCGAAGGAGCCCGGCCCGGACGTGATTTCCCAGCCGCCTGAGCCCTTGTCGCCGCCTGTTTCAAACCAGTGGGACGGCGTGCTCATTTAACCCCCTGCCTGGCGCCGGTGCGCGTCGCTGCAGTAAATGCCTTTGTTGCCGATCAGCGCTTCCGTTTTCGGCAAATGCAAGCCGCAAACTTCGCAGGCGACGATTTCAGTGATGGCCGTTCCCGGTTTTTGCGGGGCTGGCGGACGGGCGGGCGCCGCATCACGCCGTTCCGTTTCACGGTTGTGCCGCCAGATCCAGAACACCACCAGCACCAGGGCCATGACCAGCAGGTATTTCATGCTCGCCTCAGGATGACTTCGAGCACAAAGCGCGAGCCGGCATAGCCCAATAGCAGCAGGCCTGAGCCCAGGTAGAGCACATGGACCGCCTTGCGGCCGCGCCAGCCCAGGCGCGCACGACCGATCAGCAGGCCGGCAAAGGTCAGCCAGGCCAGGACCGAGAACACGGTTTTGTGATTCCATTTCCAGGCCAGGCCCGGCCCGTACAGGGTTTCGGCGAACAGCCAGCCCACGAACAAGGTGGCCGACAGCAGCACGAAGCCGGCCTCCACGAAGCGGAAGGTCAGGCGCTCCAGCGTCAGCAGGGGCACGCCGGCGTCGGTTTGCGCGGCTAGCCGGATGGAGCGTTCGGAGCGCGTCATGAGCCAGCCGTGCACCACCGCCGCGGCAAACAGCCCATACGACGCAATGCCCAGGGCCCAGTGCAGCGGCAGCCAGGGCGAGGCGATAGCGTGGTAAGTGGTGCCCGGGAAAATGGCCGCCAGGATGACCGCCACGCTGCCCAGCCCCGCCAGCGCCCAATGGGCCTGCATCTGCGGGAAGAGGCGGCTTTCGACCGCGTAAACCGTCAGCACCAGCCAGACGGTCATGGACAGCGCGGGCGCAAAACCGAAGCGGGCCGGCTCGCCGAGCAGGCCGTCGGCCAGCGCCAACGCGTGCAGCAGCCAGGCGGCGAGCAGCATGCCGCGTATGGTGCCGGCGCCCAGGCGCGGCGTGGCCAGCGCCAGGACGGCATAGGCGACAGCGGCGCCGGCTGCCGCGGCAAGACCCCACCAGTCGCTCAAAGCTAAAATCATGGCTAGAGTTTAGCCTTACTGCTTTCGCGGCGGCTTTCCCCGCCGGCCCCATCGCAGCCCTTCCTTCCTTACCTAACTGCCCCACGCCCGTGGCGCCTTCCCATGGCTTCAGCCCTTACCGACAAGTTATCCCGCCTCGTCAAGGAAATGCGAGGCCAGGCCCGCATCACCGAATCCAATGTGCAGGACATGCTGCGCGAGGTGCGCATGGCGCTGCTGGAGGCCGACGTGGCCTTGCCGGTGGTGCGCGACTTCGTCGCCCGGGTCAAGGAAAAAGCGCTGGGCCAGGAGGTGATGGGCTCGCTCTCGCCGGGCCAGGCGCTGGTCGGCATCGTCAACCGCGAACTCGCCGCCACCATGGGCGAAGGCGTGAGCGACATCAACCTGGCGGCCCAGCCGCCGGCGGTCATCCTGATGGCCGGCCTGCAGGGCGCGGGTAAAACCACCACGACGGCCAAGCTGGCCAAGCACCTGATCGAAAAGCGCAAGAAGAAGGTGCTGACGGTGTCGGGCGACGTTTACCGCCCCGCGGCCATCGAGCAGCTCAAGACAGTCACCAAACAGGCCGGCGCCGAATGGTTTCCCAGCACGCCCGACCAGAAACCGGCCGACATCGCCCGGGCCGCGATCGACTACGCCCGCAGGCATTTCTTCGACGTGCTGCTGGTCGACACGGCCGGCCGCCTGGCGATTGATGAAGCCCTGATGGCGGAAATCAAGGAGCTGCATGCCATCCTGAACCCGGTCGAAACCCTGTTCGTCGTCGACGCCATGCAAGGCCAGGACGCGGTCAACACCGCCAAGGCCTTCAAGGAAGCGCTGCCGCTGACCGGCATCATCCTGACCAAGACCGACGGCGATTCGCGCGGCGGCGCGGCGCTCAGCGTGCGCCAGATCACCGGCGCGCCCATCAAGTTCTCTGGCACCAGCGAGAAGATCGACGGCCTGGAGGTGTTCGACGCCGAACGCCATGCCGGCCGCATCCTGGGCATGGGCGACATCGTTGCGCTGGTCGAGCAGGTGGCAGCCGGCGTGGACATGGCTTCCGCCCAGAAGCTCGCGGCCAAGATCAAGTCGGGCGACGCCTTTGACCTCAACGACTTCCTGGGCCAGCTGCAGCAGATGAAGAACATGGGTGGCCTGTCCAGCCTGCTGGACAAGCTGCCCGCGCAGATGAGCGCCAAGGCCGGCCAGGTCGACATGGACAAGGCCGAGAGAGACATCAAGCGCAAGGAAGGCATCATCCAGAGCATGACGCCGCTGGAGCGCCGCAAGCCCGAGCTCATCAAGGCCACGCGCAAGCGCCGCATCGCCGCCGGTTCAGGCGTGCACGTTCAGGAAGTCAACCGCCTCCTCAACGAATTCGAGCAGATGCAGGGCATGATGAAAAAGATGAAGGGCAGCGGCATGATGAAGATGATGAAGCGCATGGGCGGCATGAAGGGAATGCCGAAGTTCTAAAAGAGCTGTTGCTGTTGCCCAATAAAAAAGCCGCTTGAAGCGGCTTTTTTCATGGGTGTTCCGGACTCAGGCCGTGTTCAGCAGCGGCTTGGCCAGCCGGCTGGCATGCAGCCAGGCGCGGCGCAGCACCGCCGGTGAGCGGGTTTCTTCCGGAATCAGCAGGTAGTTTTGCGCGCGCAGTGCCGTGCCCACGCCGACCTTGCTGGTGAGCACCGTCATCGGGATGGACAGCAGCAATGGCAGGCCCACCGGGATCAGCCAGACCAGCGCGCGCGCGTCGATCACGGCGATTCCGACGGCCAGCAGCGCGATCACGCCGGACATGGGCGCCAGCTGCGCCAGCGCGTGGCGCCAGGGCACGGCGGCCGCTTCCCGCGGGGGCGACTTCCATTCGAGCTTCAGGCCGGTCAGCGCCACCACCACGAACAGCGAGTGCGCCAGCATGCGGATGGGCGCCTGCAGCAGGGCGATCAGGGTTTCCAGCAGCGCGCTGCGCAGCAGGCTGGCGGTGCCACCGTAGGACTGCTGCTGGCGGTTGATCAGCACGGCGGCAATGCCCAGGATGCGCGGCAGGAACAGCATGCACAGCGTCCAGGCCCACAGCGACATCAGCTCACCGGGCAGCAGGGTCCAGTCGGCGATCATGGGCGAGCCGGACAGCCACAGCGCGGTGCCCAGGGTCAGGAAGCACAGCCACAGCGGCGCCGACAGGTAGGCCATGGCGCCGGTGCCGAACATCGAGCGGTGCACCGGGTGTATGCCCGGCTCGGCGATCAGGCGCGAGTTCTGCAGGTTGCCCTGGCACCAGCGGCGGTCGCGCTGCAGTTCGGCCAGCAGGTCGGGCGGCTGCTGCTCGTAGCTGCCGACCAGGTCGCCCACCAGCCAGACGTGGTAGCCGGCGCGGCGCATCAGCGCGGCTTCGACGAAGTCGTGCGACATGATGCTGCCGGCCATGCCGCCTGTGCCCGGGATGTGGGCCAGCGCGCAATGCTTCATGAAGGGCTCGATCCGGATGATGGCATTGTGGCCCCAGTAGTGGGACTCGCCCATCTGCCAGAACTGCATGCCCAGCGTGAACAGGCGGCCCGTCACGCGCGAGGCGAATTGCTGCGCGCGCGCATGCAGCGTCACGTGGCCGATGGCCTGGGTGGCGGTCTGGATGATGCCGGCCCTGGGGTTGGCTTCCATCAGCTTGACCATGGAGACCAGGCAGTCGCCGCTCATCACGCTGTCGGCGTCCAGCACCACCATGTAGCGGTAGTCCTTGCCCCAGCGGCGGCAGAAGTCGGCCACGTTGCCGGCCTTGCGGTCGGTGCGGCGTTTGCGCAGGCGGTAGTAGACCTCGATCTGCGGCTGGTCCGGATGGCCGGCCAGCTGGGTGCGCAGGTCTTCCCAGGCGGCGCGCTCGGCCTTGATGATGGCCGGGTTGTTGCTGTCCGACAGCACGAACACGTCGAAGCTCTGCACATGGCCGGTCATCGCGACCGACTCGCAGGTCGCGCGCAGGCCGGCGAACACGGTGCGTACGTCCTCATTACAGATGGGCATGATGATCGCGGTGCGCGTGGACGCATCCAGCGGAACATGCTGGACTTTTTTGGCCGACAGCGCGTGCTTGTCGCCGTAGATCGTCACGTAAAAACCCATCATGGCGGTCATGAAACCGGTCACCACCCAGGCCGACAGCAGCGCGAACAGGCTGATCTGGCCGTACTGCAGCCAGGCGTTGTCGTAGTCGGGCTGCATGTCGGCAAAGATGCTGGTCGCCAGCACCGTGCTGACCAGCGTGAGCAGCAGGAACACCGCGCGGCGGCGCCTGGCCGCGCGCTGCCAGGGCTCGGGCCGGGCGGCGGGCAGCGGGCGCGAAGCCGCCGGGTCGCCGGCCTTGAATATTGACACCAGCGGCAGCAAAAGCGCTGTCGCCATGCTGTTCCAGAAGCCGCGCCAGGGGCGCGGCGCCATGGAGCCGCGGTTCAGCGGCGGCGCCGTGACCGAGTTCGGATGACGTTCCTCGCGCAGCAGGCTGCGTGCGCCGGACGGTATCAGGGTGTGATCAGGTTGGTCCATGTTTCGCTCACGGTGTGGTTGTCATGTTTAAGAAAGGCGCGCAGCTCAACCGGCTGGGCCGGGTTCAGCCGCTGCAGGCGTAGCGTCATGCGCCATGCGCCGGTGACGGGGTTTTTGTAAGCCAGGCTTTCCAGCACGCGGCCGTTGGCGTCGGCGCTGGAAATCGCTTCGACCTTGGCGTCCTCGGGCAGGGCGTCCAGTACCGGGCCGGCAAAGTCGACGACGAACTGGACCTGGCCTGTAAGGTCGGTGCCCGGTTTTGAAAAGCCGATCCCGCGGCGCGATTGCGTGGCCCAACCGTTGGGCGGCAGTTGCTGGTTCTTGCCCTGCCAGCTGACTTGCCAGGCGATGTCCAGCGACTGCCCGGGGGCCGGCATTTTTTCGGGCACCCAGTAGGCCGCCACGTTGTCGTGCGTCTCGTCGGGCGTGTTGAATTGCAGCAGCTCGACGCGGCCCGGACCCCAGTCACCGACAGGCGTGACCCAGGCGCTGGGCCGCAGTTCATAGCGGGCTTCGGTGTCTTCGTAGCTGGCGAAGCTGCGGTCGCGCTGCATCAGGCCGAAGCCCTTGAGCGACTTCATGCTGAAGGAGGTGGTCACCGTGGCCGACGGGTTCTGCAGCGGCCGCCACAGCCATTCACCGTCGCCGGTAGCCATCATCAGGCCGTCGGAGTCGTGCACCTCGGGGCGGAAGTCGCCGGACCGGGGCTGGTTCTCGCCGGCGAAAAACATGCTGGTCAGCGGGGCGATGCCCAGGGTGGCCACCGGCGCACTGTTGCCGCTGGTGGCGGCCGGGCGCATGAAAATGCGCGCCTGAACCCTGGTGGTGCTCTGCTCGCCGGGCGTGATGTCGAAGCGGTAGGCGCCCGTCATGCGCTCCGAATCCATCAGCGCGTAGACCGTCAACTGTTTCGCGTCGGCGGCGGGTTTTTCAAGCCAGAAATCGGTGAAACGCGGAAATTCTTCCTTGCCGCCGCCCACCGTGTCCACCGCCAGGCCGCGCGCCGACAGGCCGTAGCGCTGGCCGCTGCCCAGGGCCCGGAAATACGTGGCGCCGGTGAAAACCACCAACTCGTCCTTGTAGGTGGGTGAATTGAGGTTGCTGAAGAAGCGCACGCCGCCATGGCCCAGGTCGCCCCAGGTCTGGGGTGACAATTTGTTTTTACCGAAATTGAATGTGGCCGGGTCGTAAGGCAGGGGCTTCACGCCCGCTGTCGTGATTTCGTGAATGCGGACCGAATCGCCGTGCCGGCCGACGTGGAAAAAGTTCGCCTCATAAGGCAGTTTGTCGGCGCGCCAGAGCGTGCTGGCGGCATTGAAACGGATGTCCCGGTAGTCGTCGTAGCCCATCTTGGCGAGTTCGGCAGGCACGGCGTGGGAAGCCTCGCGCCAGGGCGTTTGCGAGCGCTGGCGCGCCTTGGCGGCCACATCGTCGAGCCCGAAGGCCTGCGCCTGGCCCGCTGCGAGCGTCAATACTGCCAGGCTTGCGCAGACCGCAATTCGAGCCCGCACCACAAAGTTGGCGCTGCGCTTGAGGCCCACAGAGGCGTCAAAAAAAGGCAGGAAAAAAGCTGGCATGCCATGACTAGGGCAAACCCTGTGCCAGCTTGAAAAAACTGTTTTAAATCAACAGCTTAGGCGTGATACTTGACTTAACAAAATGTAATGCGGCCCAGAAGCACCAGAAATCGCTATTTTTGTCGCCAATCAGCGACAGGATCTGCGGGTGCTTTGATTAAATCGTTTTAAATCAAGGGTTTATGCCTGTCGCTGGTCGGCGACGGCACGCAACGGCAGAGCGACAAGTTCTCGGGCTCACGCCTTGAAGTGGCCCGGTGTGAGCCCGTGTTTTTGCATCAGGCGGTAAAACTCGGTGCGGTTGCGGTCCGCCAAGCGCGCCGCGTCGGCCACGTTGCCGTCGGTCAATTTGAGCAAGCCCACCAGGTAGTCGCGCTCGAAATGCTGTTTGGCTTCGGCAAATGTCAGCACCTGCACGCTGGGCGAGCGCAGCGCCCGCTGCACCAGGGCCAGCGGCACCAGCGGCGTGGTCGACAGCGCGCAGACCTGTTCCACCACGTTGAAGAGCTGCCGCACGTTGCCGGGCCAGGCGGCGGTGCTCAGGGCCTTGAGGGCTTCGGGCGCGAAGCCGCTCAGGCGCTTGTCGTATTTGGCGGCCAGCTTCAACAGGAAGTGGTTGGCCAGCAGGGGAATGTCCTCGCGGCGCTCCGACAGCGGCGGCAGGGTCAGCGTGACGACGTTGAGCCGGTAATAAAGGTCGGCGCGGAACTGGCCCTCGGCCATGGCGGCGTCCAGATCGCGGTGGGTGGCCGAGATGATGCGGACATCCACGGGAATCGACTGGCTGGAGCCCAGCGGCCGCACCACGCGTTCCTGCAGCACGCGCAGCAGTTTGATCTGCAACGCCGGCGGCATGTCACCGATTTCGTCGAGCAGCAGCGTGCCGCCGTCGGCCGCCTGGAACAGCCCCTTGTGGTTGGCCACCGCGTCGGTGAAGGCGCCCTTGACGTGGCCGAACAGTTCGGACTCAAGCAAGGCCTCGGGGATGGCGCCGCAGTTCACCGCGACGAAGGGCTTGCCGGCGCGCGGGCTGGCCTGGTGGATGGCCTGGGCCAGCAGTTCCTTGCCGGTGCCGCTTTCACCGCGCAGCAGCACGCTGGCGTCGGACTGCGCCACCATGCGCGCCTCGGCCAGCGCCTCGGCCATGCGGCTGGAGCGGCTGATGATCTGGCTTTGCCAGGCTTCAGGGCTGCCGCGCCTGGCCGGGGTGGCGGGCGCGCTCAAGGCCAGGGCCTGGGCGATCTTGTCGAGCAGGCCCTTGCCGTCAAACGGCTTGGTGAGGTAGGTGAACACGCCGCGCTCGGTGGCTTCCACGGCGTCGGGAATGGTGCCGTGCGCGGTCAGCAGGATCACCGGCAGGGAGGGATGTTGCTTCCTGATGTCGTCGAACAGCGCCAGGCCGTCCCGGCCGGGCAGGCGCACGTCGCTGAGCACCAGCTGCGGCCGCTCGATGTGAAGCTGGGTCAGCGCCGCTTCGGCCGAGGCCACGGCCGTGACCCGGTAGCCGGCCGCTGTGAGCCGCATGGTGAGCAGGCGCAGCATGTCCGCATCGTCGTCCACGACGAGCAGGTGGGGCGAAATAGCGCTGGCGGTGTCGCTCATCATGGGGCGGCGCGGGGCCGGCTGGCGGCGGGGGCCGAGGCGGGTGCCGCGGGCGGGCGGCTCGTCAGGCTGCGTTCAATCGCCTTGAGCGCTTCGAGGCGTTCGTTGGTCTGGTCCAGCCGGCGCTGCACGTCGCGCAACTGCTGGTTCTGCTTGTCGAGTTGCTCTTCAAGGCGGCGCTGCTCGGCATAGCGCGACGCCAGCAAGCGGGCCAGCGGGTGCAATGGCTGGGCGTCGGCGTTGCCCAGCACGCGGGCCAGCAACTCCTGGGCGCGTATCAGCTCGGGCAACTGGCGCAGCTGGCTCAGCACCAGCGACAGCTGGATCTGGGCCTCGGGACTGGCGGCGTCGCCCAGCCGCGCGGCTTCCTGCGTGAGTTCGGCCGGCGGCATGACGCGCACGCGCTCGGCGTAGGCCAGCATGCGCAGCGTCATGCCGCTGGCGAACACCACCGCCTCGGGGAGCGGCGCGGCGGGCTGGCTGGTGCTGGGCCGTGCAGCCTGGGCGGCGGAGACCGCGGCCCGAGCCGCCTGGGCGGCCGCAGTGTCGGCGCCGCGCTCAGGGGCCGGGCCGCCGCTGCTGCACGCGGCCAGCAGGGCCGACGCCAGCAGGGCCGGCAGCAGGCCGCGGCCGGGGACGCGGGCCGCAGGCCGTGGGGGAAGGAAATCAGTACTTGGAAGCATGGGGAAGCTCTATTCTGAAGTGTGCACCAGGTTGGTCGGGCATCAGGGTGATGCTTCCGCCGTGTGCGGCAATGTATTCGTGAACGATGGAAAGGCCGATGCCGCTGCCGCGAACCACGTCGGCCGGCTGGCGCTCGCCGCGGTAAAAGGGCTCGAAAATCCGCTCGCGGTCGGCTTGCGCCACGCCCACGCCCTGGTCGTGGATGTCGATGCGCACAAACCCCCGCAGCGGGCTGAGTTCGAGCCGGATCTGGCCTTTGGCCGGTGAATAGCGGATGGCGTTGGACAGCAGGTTGGCGATCGCGGTGCCGATTTTCTCGGCGTCTATTTCCATCACCAGCGATTCGCCCGCGACGGTGACCGTCAGTTCGCGCGCGCGCCACTGCAGGCGCTGCGCGTAGACCTGCTCTTCCATGAGCTGCAGCAGGTCCACGCTTTGCCGGTGCAACTGGCGCGCCTCGAAGGCCGCGGTGTTGAAGCGCAGCAGGTCCTCGATCTGGCTTTGCAGCACGCCGGTGTTGTGCCTGAGGATTTGCGCGATCTCGCGCTGGTCGTTGCTCAGCTCGCCGGCCACGCCGTCTTCCAGCAGGGACACGCCCTCGCGCAGCGAGGCCAGCGGCGTCTTGAGTTCGTGCGAGATATGGCGCAGAAAACGCGACTTGTCGGCGTCCAGTTCGACCAGGCGCAGGCGCAGCCAGTTCAGCCGCTGTCCGACCAGTGCCAGATCGGCCGGTCCCTGGATGGCGATCACCTGGTCGAGCCGGTTTTCACCCAGGCCCACGATGGCGTTTTCGAGGCGCCGAAGCGGCAGGGTGAACCACACGCCGAAGGCCAGCGCCATGGCGACGGCCAGCACAATGGCCCAGGTCACCTGCTGCGCCAGTCGCTGGCGGCTGGCCTCCAGCTTGCCTTCGAGCGACTTGTTGCGCTGCTGGATGGCCTGCTGCACCTGCACCGCGATGGCGGCGTTGATGCTTTCCAGCTCGCGGAACTCCTGCGCCAGCTGGCGCTCGCGGTCCAGTGCGGTGTCGGGCGGACCCGTCAGCAGGCCGGCAATCGTCTGCAGGTGGGCGCGCCACTGGCGGGCCCTGACGACGGGGATGTCCTCGCGGGCCAGGGTCGCCAGGATGTCGCCGGCTTCCCGCAGTTCTTCGGAAAAGCGCTCCCTGAGCACCCGGTCGTCGAGCACCACCGACTGCCGCGAGGTGCGCTCCATGGACACGCTGCGTTCGCTGAGCGATTGCGCCGCGCCGCTGAGTTCCAGCGCCCGGGCAGCGTTGTCGCGGCTTTGCAGCGAAAGGTCTTCCAGGGTGAACAGCGCGCGCAGCGAGGCGGCGCCCAGCAGGGCGGCGATCAGCAGGAAAGCGATCACCAGCAGTTGCCGGAACGAAAATCGTTGCAGCATGCGCGTGGAGTACCTGAGCAAGGGCGGCGGCCTCAGGCCGCGACGGCGACGTCCCGCGTCAGGACTTCGCCGCGCAGCGAGCGCTGCGTGGCCTGGGTGATGGTGATGTCCAGCATCTGGCCGATCAGCCGGGGCTGGCCCTTGAAGTTGACCACGCGGTTGCATTCCGTGCGGCCCATGAGTTCGGTCGGGTCCTTGCGCGAAGCGCCTTCGACCAGGATGCGCTGCACCGTGCCCTGGCGGCTGGCGCTGATGGCGCGCACGCTGTCGTCGATGGTGGCCTGCAGGTGCTGTAGCCGCCGCAGCTTGACCTCGTGCGGCGTGTCGTCGTGCAGCGCGGCGGCCGGCGTGCCGGGGCGCGGGCTGTAGATGAAGCTGAAGGAGGTGTCGTAGCCGATCTCGTCGATCAGCTTCATCAGCTTGTTGAAGTCGTCCTCGGTTTCGCCGGGGAAACCCACGATGAAATCGCTGCTCATGGCCAGGTCGGGGCGGATGGCGCGCAGCTTGCGCACGGTGCTCTTGTATTCCATGGCGGTGTAGCCGCGCTTCATCGCCATCAGGATGCGGTCGGAGCCGTGCTGCACCGGCAGGTGCAGGTGGTTCACAAGCTTGGGCAGTTTCGCGTAGGCGTCGATCAGGCTCTGCGTGAACTCGTTGGGGTGGCTGGTGATGTAGCGGATGCGCTCAATGCCCGGAATGTCGGACACGTATTCGAGCAGCGTCGCGAAATCGGCGATCTCGGCGGTACCGCCCATGGGCCCGCGGTAGGCGTTGACGTTCTGTCCGAGCAGGGTGACTTCCTTGACGCCCTGGTCGGCCAGGCCGGCGACCTCGACCAGCACGTCCTCAAAGGGGCGCGAGACCTCCTCGCCGCGGGTGTAGGGCACCACGCAGTAGCTGCAGTACTTCGAGCAGCCTTCCATGATGCTCACGAAAGCGCTGGCGCCTTCGACGCGCGCCGGCGGCAGGTGGTCGAATTTTTCGATCTCAGGGAAGCTGATGTCGACTTGCGGCTTGCCCAGGCGTGCCCGGCTGGCCAGCAACTGCGGTAGGCGGTGCAAGGTTTGCGGGCCGAACACCACATCCACGTAAGGCGCGCGCTGGATGATGGCCGCGCCTTCCTGGCTGGCCACGCAGCCGCCCACGCCGATCAGCACGCCTTTTTCCTTGAGGTGCTTGACGCGGCCCAGGTCGCTGAAGACTTTTTCCTGGGCTTTTTCGCGCACAGAGCAGGTGTTGAACAGGATCAGGTCGGCCTGTTCCATGTCCTGCGTGGGCTCGTAGCCCTCGGCCGCGCGGAGCACGTCGGACATCTTGTCCGAGTCGTACTCGTTCATCTGGCAACCAAAGGTTTTGATAAAGACTTTTTTACTCATGATCTGCTGGCGTGGCGGTTGGCCGCTGGATTCGCTGTTGAATGGATGCTTGCCGGAGTTCTGCCGGGAGGACGAAATGCGGTTGCGCGCCGGGGATTCCCGGCGCGGCGCGAATCAGCGCTGGTAGGCTGGCAGCTGGCGGTACGGCGTCTTGCCGTTGTCCGCGGGCGTCTTGGAGGCGCTGTCGGTGGTGAAGTTGAACAGCGTGGCGGTGCCGCCGGGCCGCTTTTCCTTGGCCTCTTCCGCGTTGAGGATCCAGACCTCATGCACCAGGCCGGTGTTGTCGCGCACGTAGTTCACCAGCACCGGCTTGTTCAGCAGGGGCGCGGACAGCGTGAACTGGTTGTTGGCGTCGCGTATGCGCGCGCCCACCGAGAGCCGCTCCCGCTTGCCGTCCATGGAAATCACCGGCGGCGCCAGCACCACCATTTCGCCGCGGACGGCCTTGGCCGGGAACTGCCTGACGTTGGGCTTGGCCGCTTCGGTGGACGAAGTGGCCTGGACGGTCTGGGTGCTCTGGTCGGTCTGGGCCAGGGCGGGCAGGCCCAGCAAACCGGCGGAGGCGGCCAGTGCCAGGAGGAGGGGAGTCAGACGGAAGTTGCAGCGGTTCATGGTATGTGTCCAGAGGCTGTTGAATATCAAAAGGATAGCAAAGAATGGCCGGAGCGCGCCATAAAAAGAACCCGCAAGGCCCAGAACACAAAGAACAAAGCCCCAGGGGAGGGAACCCTCTGGGGCTTTGAAAGCATTCTTGGTGGTCGTAGGTGGACTTGAACCACCGACATCAGCATTATGAATGCTGCGCTCTAACCAACTGAGCTATACGACCGAAACCCAAGATTATAACTATAAAACCACCCCCGTCCAGGCTCACTGCGTGTAGCCTGTTCCCCCCTCGAGGGGGCGGCGCCTGCGGTCTGGCAAAGCCAGTCCCGCGGCCCCTACTGGTTGGGGTTCACCGGTGTTTAAAGACCGGTTTGCGTTTGTTCACAAAGGCATCCATGCCTTCTTTTTGGTCTTCGGTGGAAAACAGCGAATGGAACAGGCGCCGTTCGAACATCACGCCGTCGCTGAGTCCGCTTTCAAACGCCCGGTTCACGGCCTCCTTGGCGGCCATGACGCTGGGCTGGCCGAAACCGCAGATCAACAGGGCGGCGCCCAGGGCTTCGTCCATCAGCTTGTCCAGCGGCACGACGCGGCTGACCAGGCCCGAACGCTCGGCCTCCGCGGCATCCATCATGCGGCCGGTCAGGGCCATGTCCATGGCCTTGGACTTGCCTACCGCGCGCGGCAGGCGTTGCGTGCCGCCGGCGCCGGGGATGATGCCCAGCTTGATCTCGGGCTGGCCGAAACGCGCGTTGTCGGCGGCGATGATGAAATCGCACATCATGGCCAGTTCGCAGCCGCCGCCCAGGGCGAAGCCGCTGACAGCGGCGATCACCGGTTTGCGCACGCTGCGGATCTGCTCCCAGTTGCGGCTGATGTAGTCCTTGTTGTAGACGTCGGCAAAGGTGTAGCCTGCCATGGCGCCTATGTCGGCGCCGGCGGCGAAGGCCTTTTCGCTGCCGGTCAGGATGATGCAGCCTATGCCGTCGTCGGCGTCGAAGCCCTTGAGCGCCAGGCCCAGTTCGTCCATCAACTGGTCGTTCAGGGCGTTGAGCTGCTTGGGCCGGTTCAGCGTGACGATGCCCACCTTGCGGCCGTCCGGGCCCTCGGTGCGGGTTTCAATGGTTTCGTAGCTCATGGAAGAAGTCCTTTGGCGGGAATGCGGGGGAAGCTGGAGAAATGCCTGGGGCAATGATGCCATGAGCCGGGCTGCGCCCGGCAGCGCCGCAGGTGCTAGATTCGAGGCAGGAGACTCCCCTCTATGACCGATTCCGCTTCCCTCGCCGGCACCGGCGACGCCACTGTTTTGTACGCCACGGAAGGCAGCGTGGCTGTCATCACGCTGAACCGGCCGCAGGCCCTCAACAGTTTCACCCGGCGGATGCACCGCGAGCTGTGGGACGCGCTGGACCGGGCCGAGGCCGATGCGCAGGTTCGCGCCCTGGTGGTCACCGGCGCGGGCCGCGGCTTTTGCGCCGGCGCCGACCTCTCGGAATTTGATTTTTCGCCCGGCCCCGGCCTCGTCGAACGCGCCGACCCGGGCCCGCTGATCGACCAGGCCTTCAACCCCACGGCGCGCCGTTTGCTGCAGCTGCGCATGCCCACGGTGGCTGCCGTCAACGGCGTGGCCGCGGGCGCCGGTGCCTCGCTGGCCATGAGCTGCGACATGGCGGTGGCCGCGCCCGGCGCCAGTTTTATCCAGGCCTTCAGCAAGATCGGCCTGGTGCCCGACGCGGGCAGCAGCTGGCTGCTGGTGCAAAAGCTGGGCCTGGCCCGTGCCATGGGCCTGGCGCTCACGGGCGACAAATTGCCCGCGGCGCAGGCCAGGGAATGGGGCCTGATCTGGGACGTGGCGGACGAGCCGGTGGCCGCCGCCATGGCCCTGGCGCAGCGGCTGGCCGCGCTGCCGACGCTTGCCCTGGTGGCGACACGGCAGCTGATGCGCGAGGGCGTCACCCGCACGCTGCACCAGCAGCTCGATGCCGAGCGCGACATGCAGTCGGCCCTGGGCCGCACGCATGACTACTTTGAGGGGGTGGCCGCCTTCCTGGAAAAACGACCGGCGGTTTTCACGGGGGAATAAGCCGTCAGGCTTGGGGGCCGAGCCAGTGGTCCATCAGCGCGGCATCCTGCACCGCCAGGCGCCAGGTGGTCAGCGGTGGGGGCATGGCGAGTTCCAGCCGCATCAGGCGTTTGTCGCGCGACACCAGGGCGATGACTTTTTTTGCGTCGCCGGCGTAGTGCGTGAGGTCGTCGAGCCGGCTCATGCGCCAGCCGCCGCCCGTACCCCGTGCCGCGGCTTTCGTGGCGGGCTCCAGCCCCAGCCATTCGTCACCGGCCGCGAAGCCGGCGCGCTCGGCGACACCGCCGCGCAAGACGGTTTTGACCTGCACACTGCCCTGGCTTTCGCCCACGCGCAGGCCCAGCCGGTGGGCCAGTTGCGCGGGCTCTTCCAGCACCGCCACGCCGTGGTGCTGCAGCAGCGCCTTGACCGGCAGTTCGTCCCGGCCATGGACCCAGCGGGCGAGTTCCGCCGCATACGGCCTGTGTCCGGCCGCCGCGAGCTCTTCCGCGAAATCGGCCTCGCGCATGGGGCCGGCCTTGCAGCGCAACCAAAGGGCGCGCATCACGTCGTCCAGCGTTCCGGCTTTGGCGCGGCGGTGCTCCCTGGCTTCCGTGCGCAGCGTGAGGTCAAAGCACAGCGCCACCAGTGAACCCTTGGTGTAGTAGCTCACGGTGGCGTTGGGCGTGTTTTCATCCTGGCGGTAGTACTTCACCCAGGCATCGAAGCTGGCCTCGGCCACCGACTGGACCAGGCGTCCCGGGGTTTGCATGACCTGGTTGATGGTCTTGTTGAGCAGCTTGAGGTAGCCGGCGTTGTCCAGCAGCCCGGCGCGGCGCAGCAGGAGATCGTCGTAGTAGCTGGTGAAACCCTCGAAAAACCACAGCATGCGGGTGTAGTTCTCGCTGGAGTAGTCGTAACTTTCAAATTCTGCGGGACGCAGGCGTTTGACATTCCAGGTGTGGAAGTATTCGTGGCTGATCAACCCGCGCAGGGTGGTGTAGCCCTCGGTGCTGCGGGGCTCGCCTACGCGCGGCAGGTCCTGGCGCTTGCAGATCAGCGCAGTGGAGTTGCGGTGCTCCAGCCCGCCGTAGCCATCGTCGACGGCATTGAGCATGAACAGGTAATTCTGGAAGGGCGGTTTTCTGGCGCCGTGCCAGAAGCGGATTTCGGCCTCGCAAATTTTGTGCGTATCGGCCAGCAGCCTGTCGCCGTCGAAGCCGGCCGCGGCGCCCGCCACCACCACGCGATGCGGCACGCCGCGCGCCGTGAAGCTGCCGCTCCAGAAAGTGCCCATTTCCACCGGGCAATCGACAAGTTCGTCGTAGTCGGCCGCCACGTAGCTGCCGAAGCCCTGTCTGCTGGTTTCGCGCGCCGCCAGGCCGGTGGCCAGCGACCAGCCTTTGAGGGCCTTGGGCGCGGGAACCTCGAGCACGTGCTCAGCCTTTTCACGGCCCTGCACCTTCAAACACAGACTGGTGCCGTTGAAAAACCCCCGGTGCGCATCAAGCCAGGCGGTGCGCACCGAGTTGTCGTTGGCATACACCTCGTAGCGCAGCACCAGCGGCCTGGCCGGCGAGCATTGAACCTGCCAGGTGCATTTGTCGAGTTGCTCCACGGACAGCGGCATGCCCACGGCCTGCCGGGCCTCGAGCTTTTGCAGGTTTTTCGAGAATTCCCGCACCAGATAGCTGCCGGGAATCCAGACGGGCAAGGAAACCCGCTGCAGCGCGTCGGGCTGGGCGATGGTGAGGGTGACGCGAAAGAGATGGGCGTGAAGATCGCCGATTTCGACGCGGTAGTGGACTGGGGGGCGGGTGTTTCGTGTGGGGCCTGGCATCTTGCGCACAGAATACCCCAGGTCCGGGCCCGGCCGTTTTAGCGCTTGGCGGCAGCCAGTTGCTGCTCGACCTGCTGCGCGTTGATCGCGCCGGGGATGCGGGAGCCGTCTTCAAAAAACAGGGTGGGCGTGCCGGTGATCTTGTGTTTCCTGCCCAGGGCCAGGTTGCGGTCCAGCACCGAGGTGTCGCAGTTGCCCTTTGCGACCGCCTGGTCGCGCACCATCAGGTCAAGCCAGGCTTTGCCCTGGTCCTTGGCACACCAGATGTTTTTTGCCTTGTCGGTGGAATCCGCGCTCAGGATGGGGAAGAGAAACATGTACACCGTGACGTCGTTGACTTTTTGCAGGTCGCGCTCGAAGCGTTTGCAATAACCGCAATTGGGGTCCTCAAACACCGCCAGCTTGCGCTTGCCGTTGCCGCGCACGACGGTGAAGGCATCCTTGATGGGCAGGGCGGAAAAGTCGATGGCGCTGAGTTTTTCCACGCGCTCTTCGGTGAGGTTGCGTTTGGCACGCACGTCGATCAGGTTGCCCTGGATCAGGAAGTTGCCTTCGGCGTCGGTGTAAAAAATATCGCTCTCGTTGATCCGGATTTCGTAGAGGCCGTTGATGGGCGTCTTGCTGACCTCATCGATCTTGGCGAAAGCGGGCATTCTTTCCGCCAGGTTTTTGCGAATCGCGGCTTCCTGCGCGAACGCGGAACCCAGGCTGCAGGCCAGCAGGCCCAGAACGGTGACAGCTTTCAGAAATCTCATGGTTATTCCCGGTGTTTCGGCATTTTTCGGCCGGCCCATTTCACAAACTCAATTATTCATAAACCCGCGGCTTGCCGCGTCAGCCAGTTTTTCAGGAAACCGCTGCGTTCAAAGCCCTTCATACCCCAATTGCGCAAAGCCTGCCAGCGCCCGTCGGTTTGCGCGAACAGCCCGTGCAAGCCGTCGGTCACCGCGCCCATGGCCGCCACGTCGGCCCTGCGGGCTCTTTCGTAGCGGCGCAGCAGTTTTTCGTCGCCCAGCCCGCGCCAGTACTCGCGCTGCGCCAGCACGCCGGCCAGGCAGGCCGCATCGGCCAGGCCCAGGTTCAGGCCCTGGCCCGCCAGCGGGTGCACCGTGTGCGCCGCATCGCCTGCCAGGGCCCAGCCCGGGCCCACCCAATGGCCGGCGCTGGACAGGGCCAGCGGCCAACTCGCCCGCTCGCTGGTCAGCCGCAGGCCGCCGGTTTCGGGGCCGCACAATGCCTGCAGGGCCTTGCAGAACTCCTCAGGCGGCAGTTTCTCCAGCGCGCCGGCGCGTTCCACAGAGACTGACCATACCAGCGCCGCCAAGTTCCCCTGGGCGCCGGATAAAGGCAGGAGCGCCAGGATATCGCCGCCCGCAAACCACTGGCGCGCCACGCCGCCGTGGGGATTTTCCAATTCCAGGCGGGCGGCAATGGCTTTCTGCGGATAGGGCTTGACCGTCCAATTGACAGGTCGCTGCTGCCCTAGCTCGTCGCGGCTGGCGCTTGCCCGGCCTTCGCAGATCACCTGGAGCGCGGCCTTGGCTGGCTCGGTCACGGTTTCAATCTGCGGCTGGTAGCGCACCGCCTGGGCCAGCTGCTGCTCCAGCGCGGGGACGTCAACGATCCAGGCCAGCGCCTCCTGGCCCACGCTGTGGGCGGTGAAATCGAGCTTGCCGCCGTCGTCGCCCCAGACCTGCATTTCGAGCACGGGTGTGGCGAAGGCCGGCTCGGGCCAGGCGCGCAGGGCCTCCAGCACGCCGCGCGAGGCGCTATTCAGCGCGTAAGCACGTACATCGGCAGCTTGCGCGCCCGCGGCTTTTTCGGGGCGGGTGACCAGCGCCACGCGCAGACGTTCGCGCGCCAGCAGCAGGGCCAGCGTGCGGCCCACCACGCCGTCGCCGCGAATACAGACATCAAAGGTCTTGGACATGCCTCATTCTAGAAGGCAGTGCAAAATCGGCCTTTCGGGCCGGCCCTTTTTCCATGTTTTCCCGCGCTTCCCCGCATTCACAAGGATTTGACGACGTGAGCCACGCATTGAACGACATCCCCGCAGCCGCCGAAACGGCCGGCACCGCTTTCGACCTCAACGCGGTGATCTCGCGCCTGTATGTGTATCCGGTCAAATCCTGCGCCGGCGTGCAGGTGCAGGATGTCCTGCTGACCGAGACCGGGCTGGAGTTCGACCGTGCCTGGATGGTGGTGGACGACAAGGGCAGCTTTCTCACGCAGCGCGAATTGCCGCGCATGGCGCTGATCAAGCCGCAGCTCAGGCACCACGACATGATCCTGCGCGCCCCCGGCATGCTCGCCCTGCACATTGCCCTGGACCAGGTGGAAGAGCCGGTGCGCGTGAGGGTCTGGAAGGATGAAGTCCAGGCCTACGACATGGGCCCCATCGCCGCCCAGTGGTTCACCGACTTCCTGGGGCAGACGGCGCGCCTGGTGCGCTTCGACCCCGAGCACAAGCGCGTCTGCAACACCGAGTGGACCGGCGGCCTGGAAGCGCTCAACCAGTTCAGCGACGGTTATTCGCTGCTGGTGCTCAGCGAAGCCTCGCTGGCGCAATTCAATGAAAAACTGGCGGCCGCGGGTGTGGCGCCGGTGGGCATGGAGCGTTTTCGCCCCAACCTCGTGCTGGGCGACGCGCCGGGAGCCGACGGCCTGGCGCCGCATGACGAGGACCGCGTCGACCTGCTGCAGATCACGACGGAGCAGGGCCCCGCGCAGCTCAAACCGGTCAAACCCTGCCCGCGCTGCCCGATTCCCAATATCGACCCGGCCACCGCGACCAGCAGCCCTGAGGTGAATGACATGCTGCAGACCTACCGGCAGGATCCGCGCGTCAACGGCGCGCTGACCTTCGGCATGAACGCCATCGTGCTGGCCGGCGTGGACCACCAGCTCAAGGTGGGCCAGGCCGTGGGCGCCAACTACCGGTTTGAATGACTTTTGACCGCCCGCAGCGGCGGCGGGGCGTGCGCCTGCACGGGTGCATGGAGTGTCTGCGGTGCCTGCGGGCCGCTGGAGAGGCTGTCCAGCGTTGATTCCGTGTCCAGCGGCATGGGGTGTGTCGACTCCGGCTCGAGAAAGCGGATGGGCCGGCGGGTGCGCGCCGCCATGCTGTGCAGCAGGTCGGCCAGGGCCGTGGAAATTTCTTCGTGGCTGCCAAGGCGCTCGCTCAGCACCACGCCCGCGACATGGAATTGCAAAACCACCTCCGGCTTGAGGCCCTTGAGCGGCATGAGCCCGGCCGCGATCAGGCGCGCCGACAGGTCTGTGACGGGTGCGCGCGACGAAACACCTTCAAGAATCAGGCCGAAACGCGCTTCATCGATACGCCCCACGGTGTTGACATCGCGCAGCAGCCGGCGCAGCTTGATGACGCTTCGCAGCAGGCTTTGCTCGGCCACTGCCGTGCCCCAGGTTTTCTTGATGTAGCGGTAGTTGACCAGTTCGATGTACACCACGGCGGCGGGCTCCTTGTGGCGCTGCGCCCGTCCCACAACCTGCTTGAAGCGGTCGTGGAAAAGGTGCGCGGCGAGAAGGCCGGTGAGGGCGTCTTGGCTGGACATGGCCTGCTCGCGCGCTTCCACCGCGTGGCGCTCGTGTGAACGCGTGTTCAGCGCGACCAGCAGCAGCGGCACCTCGATGGTCAGCGCCGCCATCAGGCCGTAGTGATACAGCCACGAAATCGAAAAAAGGCCGAGGATGCTAGTGACGATGAGGAGCGTGACCAGCCCCAGCGGAGAGAAAGCCGCCAGTACCCAGAAGCCCACGACGTCCTGGCGTCGCCACGTCATGTAGGCCCGGCTTGTTCCCAGCGCGACAACGACAACCAGGTAAGCGCCGAGAAGGGCCACGCCCAGGCCGCGCTCCATAAAAAGGTAAGCCATCGCCAGCGGCACCCCGGCCATGCCGGTCCGATAGGCGAGCCGCTCAAACCACTTGTGGCGTGAACCGGTACCGCAGAGGTGATGCACAACCAGCAGCGCCGAGCCGCCGCCCAGAATGGCCAGGAAGCCCTGGGCCATGTTGTTCCAGGTGCTGAAACTACCCCAGAGAAAATGCCCTGCCACGCCCGTCCACGCCGCCACGACGAGGGCCATGATGACCGCGTACACGGAATACCAGCCGTAGGCCCGGTCGCGGTAGACCCAGCTCTGGACGACGCAGGCAATGATCAGCAGCACCAGCGCGCCGAACACCACGCCGATGGCCAGGTATTCCAGTTGCAGGCGCTGCGCCTGGTAGTTGCGGGTGCTGATCCGCACCGGAATGCTGACTTCTGTCTGGTGCTGAATGCGCACGTAGACGTCGTGCACGCCGTTGTCCGGCAGCTTGAGTTCGAACTGCCCGTAGCGGCCGGGCTCGGGCCAGCTGGAAACCGCCACAGTGTCCCCGGCAGTCTGGGAAGTCCAGGCGCCTGCGGCCGTGCGCTGATACACCGTCGCCAGGTCCAGCAGGGGCAGGGGAAAGGCCAGCAGCCAGTCCTGGCGTGAGCCCGATGATTTGGCGACCCGGTAATGCAGCCACAGCGCCGCGCGCGGGCCCAGCGAATAAATGGTGTCGGCCGCGGCGGGTGCGAAGGCCGGGCCGCCCTTGGCGGCCGCCACCTGCTCAATGCCGGCCTGGCCTTCCGCGTCTATCCAGCTCTGGGCGTCGGCGCGCGCGTCCGTGACGGGATTCGCGTCGTCCAGTGCCAGCACCGGCTGGGCCTGCGCCGGCCCGGCCTGCAATAGCAAAGACCCGCCCAGCAAAAGGGTGGCGAATACCTGCCGCAAAGTCTCCCAACCCCGGCCGGGCGCGCATCGAATACACTTCTCAGCCTGTTTTTGAAGGTTTCTCATGAGTTTGAAGTGCGGCATTGTAGGCTTGCCTAACGTCGGAAAATCCACCCTTTTTAATGCGCTGACCAAAGCGGGGATCGCGGCTGAAAACTACCCCTTTTGCACGATTGAGCCGAATGTCGGCATCGTGGAAGTGCCTGATCCGAGGTTGGCCCAATTGGCGGAGATCGTCAAGCCCGAACGCATTGTTCCGGCCATCGTCGAGTTTGTGGACATCGCCGGCCTGGTGGCGGGCGCCAGCACGGGCGAAGGCCTGGGCAACAAATTCCTCGCCCACATCCGCGAAACCGACGCCACGATCAACGTGGTGCGTTGTTTTGAAGACGACAACGTGATCCACGTCGCCGGCAAGGTGGACCCGATCTCCGACATCGAAGTCATCCAGACCGAACTCTGCCTGGCCGACCTGGCCGCCGTCGAAAAAGCTCTGCACCGCGTGACCAAGACGGCGCGCTCCGGCGACAAGGAGTCCGCCAAGCTGGTCACCATCCTCGAGAAATGCCAGGCCGCCCTCAACGAGGGCAAGCCGGTGCGCACCCTGGAGTTCAGCAAGGAAGAGCTGCCGCTGCTGACGCAGTTTTTCCTGATCACCGCCAAACCCGCCATGTTCGTGGCCAACGTGGCCGAAGACGGCTTCGACAACAACCCGCTGCTGGACCGCCTGAAAGCCTACGCCGACGCCCAGAAGGCGCCGGTGGTCGCGATCTGCGCCAAGATGGAGGCCGAAATGGCCGACATGGAAGAGGAAGACAAGAAGATGTTCCTCGCCGAGATCGGCCAGGACGAGCCGGGCCTGAACCGCCTGATCCTGGCGGCCTACAAGCTGCTGGGCTTGCAGACCTATTTCACCGCGGGCGTCAAGGAAGTGCGCGCCTGGACCATCCACGTGGGCGACACCGGCCCGCAGGCCGCAGGCGTGATCCACACCGATTTCGAAAAAGGCTACATCCGCGCCCAGACCATCGCCTTTGCCGACTACATCAGCTACAAGGGTGAGCAGGGCGCCAAGGATGCCGGCAAGATGCGCAGCGAAGGCAAGGAATACGTCGTCAAGGATGGCGACGTGATGAACTTCCTGTTCAGCAGCTGAGTTACGGCGCACCCCGGCTTGTCCCGGGCCTCCCGGGCCAGGCCCGCGCATCATGGGCTGCGGCTGTTTGAGATATCGTCCCCGTTAACACACACGTTTTGAAAGAGAACACCATGTCCATCCAGCGCATCGAAACCGGCCCACGCATGTCCCAGGCCGTCATCCACAACAAAACCGTTTACCTCGCAGGCCAGGTGGCCGGCGATGACGCCGGCGCCGGCGTGTACGAAGAGACCCGCAGCATCCTGGCCAACATCGACCGTTTGCTGGCCGCCGCCGGGAGCGACAAGTCGCGCCTGCTGAGCGCCACCATCTGGCTGACCGACATGGACAGCTTCGCCGACATGAACCGCGCCTGGGAAGCCTGGGTGGTGCCCGGCGCCACGCCGGCGCGCGCCACGGTCATGAGCCCGCGCCTGGCGGCTGCCAAGTACCACGTGGAAATCGGCGTGGTGGCGGCGCAAAGCTGATCGCTCCTTAACGCCGGCCCGCCGCGATGACAGAACCTGTTCGCCTCGCCAAGCGCCTGGCCGAAATGCTGGCCTGCTCGCGCCGCGAGGCCGAGCAATACATCGAGGGCGGCTGGGTCAGCGTCGACGGCGTGGTGATTGAAGAGCCGCAGTTCCGTGTGCTCGACCAGGCCATCACCGTCGACAAGGACGCCAGCCTGCTGGCGCTGGTGCCGGTGACTTTGCTGCTGCACAAGCCCGCAGGCTATGAGGCCGGACCAGACGGCGGGGCGGCCTCCCTGGCCCCCTTGCTGTCGGCCGCCACGCGCTCATCCGGTGACAGTTCAGGCATCCGCCCGTTGAAAAAACATTTTTCGTCCGTGGAGCTGGTGACGCCGCTGGCCACGCCGGCCAGCGGGCTGGTGGTGCTGACACAGGACTGGCGCGTGACGCGCAAGCTGCGCGAAGATGCGCGTGTGATGGAGCATGAGGTCGTCGTCGACGTCAGCGGCGACATCAAGCCCGGCGGCCTGGATCGGCTCAACCGCGTGGACCACGGTTTCACCCACAAGGGCATACTGCTGCCGCCGGCCAAGGTCAGCTGGCAAAGCGAAACGCGTTTGCGTTTTGCCCTCAAGGGCGAGGTGCCGGGGCAGATCGCCTACATGTGCGAGAGCGTGGGCCTGAAGGTCGAGGGCATGAAGCGGTTGCGCATAGGCCGCGTCGCGATGAGCCAGTTGCAGCCCGGCCAGTGGCGTTACCTGCTGCCGCACGAACGCTTCTGATCCTTCTGGTTTTCTAGCCGGTCACGACGCCGGGAAATGCCCAGATCAGGCTGCCCGTCATCAAAAAATAACGCGCGAATTTTCCGACCGCCATATAGGCCAGGCAGGGCCAGAACGGGAACTTGAGCCAGCCCGCCACCGCGCACAGCGGGTCGCCCACCACCGGCAGCCAGGCCAGCAAGCAGGCTTTGGGGCCAAGCTTTTCCAGCCAGCGCACGGCACGGCCGTGGTGTGATGAATGCTGGTATTTATCCACCACCTTGTGGGCGCCATAGCCCATCCACCAGTCGAGCGCGCCACCCAGCGTGTTGCCCGCGGTGGCGACCAGCACGGCCGGCCAGAACATCGCAGGGTTGAGTTTGACCAGGCCGAAGACCACGGGTTCCGAGCCCAGCGGCAGCAAGGTGGCCGAAATGAAAGACACCAGGAACACCGTGCTCAGGCCGTATTCGGGCAAGGCCAAAAGTTCTATCAGGCGGTGAATCCAGGCTTCCATATATGCATTCGAGTATAGGCAGGACGGGCGGCCGACCTTGTCAGCAAGATGCTTACAAGTCCATGTGCGGATTTCAATTGCTGAAATTTTGGGCAGGTACAATCGTGCCTCCTTTTTCAGCAAGCCCCAGCCACCCTTCCCATGAACATCGGCCCCTATGCTCTGGCAAACAACCTGTTTGTCGCGCCCATGGCCGGCGTGACCGACCGGCCGTTTCGCCAGCTCAGCAAAAAGCTGGGTGCGGGATACGCCGTCAGCGAGATGGTGACCTCGCGCAAGGACCTGTGGGACAGCCTGAAGACTTCGCGCCGCGCCAACCATGAAGGCGAGGCCGCGCCCATCGCCGTGCAGATCGCCGGCACCGACGCGCAGATGATGGCCGAGGCCGCGGCCTACAACATAGACCGCGGCGCACAGATCATCGACATCAACATGGGCTGCCCGGCCAAGAAGGTCTGCAACAAATGGGCCGGCTCGGCGCTGATGCAGGACGAAACCCTGGCGCTGCAGATCGTTGATGCCGTGGTCGCCGCATGCGCGCCGCGCAATGTCCCCGTCACGCTCAAGATGCGCACCGGCTGGTGCCAAGCCGAAAAGAACGCGCTGGCGATCGCGCGCGCCGCCGAAAGCGCCGGCGTGCAGATGGTCACCGTGCACGGCCGCACGCGCGAGCAGGGCTACAAAGGTGCGGCCGAATACGACACTATCGCCGCCGTCAAGGCCGCCCTGCGCATTCCGGTGGTGGCCAACGGCGACATCAGCAGCCCCGAGAAAGCCCGCGACGTGTTGGCTTACACCGGCGCCGACGCCGTGATGATTGGCCGCGCGGCCCAGGGCCGGCCCTGGATTTTCCGCGAAGTGGCGCATTTCCTGGCCACAGGCACGCATCTTGCGCCGCCTCTGGTGGCCGAAGTCGAGCGTCTGCTGGTCGACCATTTGCGCGACCATTACGACTTGTACGGTGAGTTCACCGGCGTGCGCACGGCGCGCAAGCACATCGGCTGGTATGTGAAGACCTTGCCCGGCGGCGAGGCCTTTCGCGCGCGCATGAACTTGCTGGAAGACTGCGAAGCGCAACTGCGCGCGGTCAGTGGTTTTTTTGAGGGGCTGGGCGAGCACATGGACCGGATTCCGGCCAGTGCCGCCGAAGACGGCGAAGAGAACGAAGAGGGCGTGCCGGGGCAGGCACGGGCGAACAAAGATAAAAATCAGGAAAATCAGGAAGAAGCTGCTGCATGAGCAAGAAACACATCGAAGAGTGCGTACGCACCAGCCTGGAAGGCTATTTCAAGGACCTGCGCGGCACCGAGCCCGACGGCATGTATGACATGATGGTCAAGGTGGTCGAAAAGCCGCTGCTGGAGGTCGTCATGCAACATGCCGAGCAGAACCAGTCGCGCGCCGCCGAATGGCTGGGCCTGAACCGCAACACCCTGCGCAAGAAGCTGGTCGAGCACAAGCTCATCAAATAACAATTTCCCGTCCGGCCTTCCGGCATCCATCGGACTTTTGAACCGGCTCCCTTGTGGGCTTTTGAGAACACCACCATGAACGCACTGATTTCCGTTTCCGACAAAACCGGCATCCTCGAATTCGCGCAGGCGCTGCACGCCCTGGGCATCAAGCTGCTGTCCACCGGCGGCACGGCCAAGCTGCTGGCCGACGCCGGCCTGCCGGTGACCGAAGTCGCCGACCACACCGGCTTTCCTGAAATGCTGGATGGCCGCGTCAAGACGCTGCACCCCAAGATCCACGGCGGCCTGCTGGCCCGGCGCGATGTGCCCGAACACATGACGGCGCTCAAAACCCACGGCATAGACACCATAGACCTGCTGGTGGTCAACCTCTATCCGTTTGAATCCACCGTCGCCAAGCCCGGCTGCACGCTGGAAGACGCGATCGAGAACATCGACATCGGCGGCCCGGCCATGGTGCGCTCCGCCGCCAAGAACTGGAAGGACGTCGGCGTGCTGACCGACGCCTCGCAGTACGCGGGCGTGCTCGATGAACTGAAAGCCGGCGGCAAGCTCAGTGACAAGACCAAGTTCGCCCTGTCGGTGGCCGCGTTCAACCGCATCAGCCAGTACGACGGCGCCATCAGCGACTACCTCTCCGGCATCCAGGCCGACGGCAGCCACGGCATGTTCCCCGGCCAGGCCAACGGCCGCTTCGTCAAGGTGCAGGACCTGCGCTACGGCGAAAACTCGCACCAGCAGGCCGCGCTGTACCGCGACCTTTACCCCGCGCCCGGCTCGCTGGTGACGGCCAAGCAACTGCAGGGCAAGGAACTCTCGTACAACAACATCGCCGACGCCGACGCCGCCTGGGAATGCGTCAAGAGCTTCGACCTGATCAAGGACGGCGCCGCCTGCGTGATCGTCAAGCACGCCAATCCCTGTGGCGTGGCTGTCGGCAAGGACGGCCTGGAGGCCTACGGCAAAGCCTTCAAGACCGACCCGACCTCGGCCTTCGGCGGCATCATCGCCCTGAACTGCCCGCTTGACGAACGCGCGGCGCAGCAAATCTCCAAACAGTTTGTCGAGGTGCTGATGGCGCCGGCCTTCACGCCCGAGGCGCTGGAAGTCTTCAAGAGCAAGGTCAATGTGCGCATCCTGCAGATCGACCTGCCGCCCGGCGGCGACACCGCCTGGACGCAGGGCCGCAACCTGATGGACGTCAAACGCGTGGGCTCGGGCCTTTTGATGCAGACCGCCGACAACCACGAACTGGCCATCGGCGACCTCAAGGTCGTCAGCAAGCTGCAGCCCACGCAGGAGCAGCTGCACGACATGCTGTTTGCCTGGAAAGTCGCGAAATACGTCAAATCCAACGCCATCGTGTTCTGCGCCGACGGCATGACCTTGGGTGTGGGCGCCGGCCAGATGAGCCGCATCGATTCGGCCCGCATCGCCTCCATCAAGGCCGCCAATGGCGGCCTGACCCTGCAGGGCTCAGCGGTTGCGAGCGACGCCTTCTTCCCGTTCCGCGACGGCCTCGATGTGGTGGTGGACGCTGGTGCGACTTGCGTGATTCAGCCCGGCGGGAGTATGCGGGATGATGAGGTGATTGCTGCCGCCGATGAGCGGGAAGTGGTGATGGTGCTGACTGGAGTTCGGCACTTCAGGCACTAGGCTGGGGTCTTGCTCCGGCGGCGCGCTCGTTGCTGAGGGTTGCTGGCCGGGGTCGCCCGGCATGCGACTCACTTTCTTTTGGCGAAGCAAAAGAAAGTTACTTGCTGCCGGGCAATCCCCGGCCAGCAGAACCAAGCAGAGAACCCAACCGCTAGGAAGCAGCAAAAAACCTGGCTGCCGCCTCAACAGTAGCCTCAATATCCCCAGCAGTGTGAGCCGAGCTGACAAACCCGGCTTCATATAACGCAGGCGCGTAATAAACCCCGCTGTCCAACATCGCATGGAAGAAGCGATTGAACGACGGCCCGTCGGTGGTCATCACCGTGGCGTAGTTCTGCGGCAATTGCCCCAGCAGGAAAAAGCCGAACATGCCGCCTTCGCTGTCGCCGCAAAACGGCACGCCGGCTTTGGCGGCCGCCTGCGTGAGGCCGGCGACCAGGCTGCGCGTGCGCTCGCCCAGGGCTTCGTAAAAACCCGGTTTGGAGATCTCACGCAAGGTTGCCAGGCCGCAGGCGGTGGCAACCGGGTTGCCGGAGAGCGTGCCGGCCTGGTAGACCGGGCCCAGGGGCGCTAGTTGTTCCATCACGGCGCGGGTGCCGCCAAAGGCCGCCAGC
Source organism: Polaromonas sp. P1_F2 (assembly GCF_056405735.1). NCBI lineage: Bacteria > Pseudomonadati > Pseudomonadota > Betaproteobacteria > Burkholderiales > Comamonadaceae > Polaromonas > Polaromonas sp. P1_F2. Next base: position 247,915 of record NZ_JBFUBN010000003.1, read on the forward strand.
GGCATGCCGCCGCCAATGACCTTGCCCATGACCGTCATGTCGGGCTTGAAGCCGGGAATGCCGCGGGCATAAACGCTTTGCGCGCCGCCCAGGGCCACGCGAAAACCGGTCATGACCTCGTCGAACACCAGCAGCGCGCCATGCTGCGTGCACAGTTCGCGGCAGCGCTTCATGAAGGGCAGGCTGGCGCGCACGAAATTCATGTTGCCGGCGATGGGTTCGATCATCAGGCAGGCGATGTCCTTGCCGTGCAGGGCAAAAGCTTCTTCGAGCTGGGCGATGTGGTTGTATTCGAGCACCAGGGTGTGCTGCACCACTTCGGGCGGCACGCCGGCGCTGGTCGGGTTACCGAAGGTGGCCAGGCCGGAACCTGCCTTGACCAGCAGGGCGTCGGCATGGCCGTGGTAGCAGCCCTCGAACTTGATGATCTTGCTGCGCCCGGTGGCGCCGCGCGCCAGGCGGATGGCGCTCATGGCCGCTTCGGTGCCTGAACTCACCAGCCGCACCATTTCGAGCGAGGGCACCAGCCGCACGATTTCCTCGGCCAGCTCGACCTCGCGTTCTGTGGGCGCGCCGTAGGAAAAGCCCTCCAGCGCGGCCTTTTGCACGGCCTCGAGCACCGCCGGGTGGCCGTGGCCCAGGATCATGGGGCCCCAGGAGCCGATGTAGTCGATGTAGCGCTTGCCGTCGGCATCCCAGAAATAAGCGCCTTGCGCGCGCTGCACGAAGCGCGGTGTGCCGCCCACGGCCTTGAAGGCCCGGACCGGGGAATTGACCCCGCCGGGGATCAGTTTTTTGGCGCGTTCAAAGAGGGCGTCGTTGCGGGAGACTGTCTGGGAAGCGGCGGGCGGCTTAGTGTTTGGTTGTTCCATTGGGGGGCAGGTCAAGAGAGGGTTTGGACGTCAGCTCGACGTCGTCGTTGGCATCGCCCGCTTCTTCCCCGGATTCATCTTCCGGGTCGACGTCGGCCTGCGCCCAGAACAGGCGGTCCGGCACGATGTTGCCCATGCCGGGATGAAAGCCGGCGTCCAGGCTGTGGTCCAGGAAGGTCAGGGCTTCGGCGGTGGCCGCTTGCAGGTCGTGGCCGTTGGCCAGCAGGGCGCAGAGGGCGGCGGACAGGGTGTCGCCGGCGCCGGCAAAAACCGCCTCGAAGCGCTCGAAGCGCTCGCTGTAGAGCACCGCTTGCGGCGTGGCCAGCACGTTGTCGATGAACTGCTCGGGCATGGGGATGCCTGTGACAAGGGTGTAGGGCACGCCCAGGTCGGCGGCGGCTTTGGCAATGTCGCGGGCGGTGGGGTTGCGCTCGCCGGGCCAGTCGGGAAGCAGCCAGCGCCACAGGCTGCTGTGGTTGCCGACCAACACCGTGGTTTGCGGCAGCATGAGCTCGCGAAAGGCGTCCAGGTAGCTGTCGATTTCGCTTTCTTCCCACCAGGAAAGGTTGGGCATGTAGGCGATCAGCGGCACATCGGCATAATCCGAGGCGATTTCGGCGATGGTGGAAATGTTTTCGGGACTGCCGACGAAGCCGACCTTGATGGCCGAGACCGGCATGTCTTCGAGCGCGGAGCGGGCCTGGTCTGTTACAGCCTCTTCATCGAAGGCGAAGTGATCGAAGATCTCGGCCGTGTCGCGCACATAGGCGCCTGTTACAACCGCCAGTGCGTGGGCGCCGGCCGAGGTGATGGAGGCGATATCCGCTGTCAACCCGCCGGCTCCGCTGGGGTCGTTGGCATTGAATGTCATGACGCAGGCCGGTGATGCGTCGGTGTCCTCGATTTGGAGCTGTCGGCTGTCCAGTTGAGGTGTTTTGGGGTTTGCCATAGGCTGCGATTTTGCCTTGTACGCGAATAAGCAACGCCGCCTCGATACAATTGTTGCATTCTATTCGAAGGCAACTTAAGCTGTGACTCAATCAACGACGTGGATGTGTTTAATTTGTGGCTGGATTTATGACGAAGCTGCCGGCGCGCCCGAACATGGCATTGCACCCGGGACGCCATGGGCCCAAGTGCCCATGAACTGGACCTGCCCCGAATGTGGGGCGCGCAAGGAAGACTTTGAAATGGTTCAGATCTAAGTGCCCGGCTACCAGCCTGGACAATCGCAGACCGGCGCCAACCGCCGGCGCCTGCAACATGAGGAGCATAGGCAGTGAGCATTCCCAGTTCCGGACTGAAGGTTTTGGTCATCGATGACAGCAATACCATCCGGCGTAGCGCCGAGATATTTCTGAAGCAGGGCGGGCATGAAGTGTTGCTGGCCGAGGATGGGTTCGACGCCCTTTCCAAGGTCAACGACTACGAGCCCCATCTGATTTTTTGCGACATCTTGATGCCGCGCCTCGACGGCTATCAAACCTGTGCGATTATCAAGCGCAATGTGAAGTTCTCTAACGTTCCCATTGTGATGCTGTCCTCCAAGGACGGCGTGTTCGACAAGGCGCGCGGTCGCATGGTGGGGTCGCAAGACTACCTGACCAAGCCTTTTACCAAAGATCAGCTGCTGCAGACCGTTCAGGAACTGGGCAGCGCCAAACAAGGAGTAGTGTGATGGCAATCAAGAAAATACTGGTAGTTGACGACTCCAAAACCGAATTGATGTTTCTGACCGATCTGCTGGTCAAGAATGGTTTCACGGTCAAAACTGCTGAAAATGCTGAAGATGCGTTCCGGCGCCTCGCAGAAGACAAACCCGAGCTGATCCTCATGGATGTGGTGATGCCGGGCCAGAACGGCTTCCAGCTCACGCGTGCCATCACGCGCGACCCGCTGTATTCCGATATTCCCATCATGATGTGCACCAGCAAGAACCAGGAAACTGACCGGGTCTGGGGCATGCGCCAGGGCGCCCGCGACTACATCACCAAACCGGTGGATGCGGATGAGCTGATGGCCAAGATCAAGGCCCTCGGCTGATTTACGGCGTAAAACCAAAGCATGGCGAATAGACAAGCCCTTAGAGAACTACAAACCCGGCTGGCCGACAGGTTGCAGATTGCGCGTACGCAAGGCGTTGCCGCGTCCTGGCTGGCCGTGGAGGCGGGCGGGAAAAAGTACCTGTTTCCGCTGAGCCAGTCCGGTGAAATTTTCCCCTGGGTCAGCACGCAGCCGGTTCCGTACACGCAAAACTGGTTCGCCGGCGTTGCCAATCTGCGGGGCGGCCTGTTTGGCGTGGTGGATCTCGCCAGTTACGTGAGCGGCCAGGCGCCGCCTCCCAAAAATGAACTCGCGCGGACCGACTCCCGTCTCGTGGCGCTCAACAGCGCCCTGGAGGTCAACTGCGCGCTGCTGATCGACAAGCTCTCCGGGCTGCGCAACCAGGACGCGTTCAGCGATTTCTCCGAAAAAGCGCCCGACGCGCCGGATTTCTTTGGCAACCAGTATGTTGACCTCAACGGTGCAACCTGGCAGGAAATCAACCTTCAGTTGCTTGCCCAGCAAGCGCATTTTTTGACGATAGGCGCATAGCGCACACTGTTTCCCCCCGGAAGGCTCACCATGTCTGTAATTGAAAATATCCAGAAGCTGTTTAAAACCAAGTCCGTCCAGCCCGAGGACAGCATGGACATGGCTTCCGTCGGCACGCCGGACCCGCTGGCAACCGGCGCCATGGATGAAGCCTCCCTCCAGACCGCGGCAGCGCGGCGTGCGGACGGCAATGACGATGCCTTCGGGTCCAGCCGTATCGCGTCGGCCGAAGAATCGGCATCCGTCGCCAACCCCGAGCTCCTGTACCTGCCCATGCTGGGCCGCAAGACCATGGGTCAGCACCAGCGGTTTCTGGTGTTTTTCCTGGCTGTTTTCGTGATTGTTCTGGGTACGGTGACCTTCCTTGCGCTGAACCAGGCGGACAAAATCGCTCAACAGGTGGCGGCGACCGGCCAGTCCCTGATGCAGTCGCAGCGACTGGCGAAATCGGTGTCGCAGGCGCTGGTGGGCAGCGCCCAGGCTTTCCCCGACGTGCGCGAAAGCTCCGACGTGCTGGCCAAGACCGTGCGCGGCCTGAAGGCCGGCGAAGACAGCCTGCGCCTGGCGCCGGTGAGCGAGGAACTGCAGCCCGACGTGGAAAAGGTGACTCCTTTCATGGAGCGTGCCGAAAAGAACGCCAAAACCGTGATGGGCCAGCAGAACATCCTGACCCAGGTGGGTAACGCTCTGCGCACCATCAATCGCCAGTCTTCGGACTTGCTGGAAATCGCCGAAACCGTGTCCTCGCTCAAGCTCCAGCAAAATGCGGCTCCGGCGGAAATTTCCGCCTCCGGCCAGCTGGTGATGTTGACCCAGCGTATCGGTAAATCCGCCAACGAATTCCTGACCATGGAAGGCGTGAGCCCCGAGGCCGTGTTCCTGCTGGGCAAGGACTTGAACTCGTTCAAGGAAATCGCCCAGGGCCTGCAGGAGGGCAGCCCCGAACTGCGCCTGGCCGGCTCCAAGGACCCGCAGACCCGTGAACGCCTGGAGGCGCTGATGGCGCTCTATGAGCAGACGCGTGTTCAGGCCGGCGCCATTCTGGGCAACTTGCAGGGCCTGGTGTCCGCCCGCGAAGCGCAATCCTCCATCATTGCCGACAGCGAGCCGCTTCGCCGCGGCCTGGAAGATCTGCAGGGCAAGCTGTCTTCGCAAACCGGCCTGAGCGTGGTTTCGCTGGGTATTCTGGCGGGCGCCGCCGCGCTTGCGCTGCTCTGCGCGGGCGGCCTGGCCCGTCTGCAGGTGCTGGACAGCCAGCAGCGCCAAGCGGTTGCGGAAACCCAGCGCCAGGAAGCAAAGGGCCAGGAACAGGACGCCAAGCGCGTCAACGACGCCAACCAGGCCGCCATTTTGCGTTTGATGAATGAGTTGCAGACAGTGGCTGAAGGCGATCTGACGCAGGAAGCGACCGTGACCGAGGACATTACCGGCGCTATCGCCGACTCGGTGAACTACACGGTGGAGGAGTTGCGCCAGCTGGTGGGTAACGTACAGAACACGGCTACCCGGGTTGCGCAAACGACGGCCCAGGTGGAAAGCACCTCCACCGAGCTGCTGGCGGCGTCCACCGAACAGCTGCGCGAGATTCGTGAAACCGGCCAGTCGGTGCTCGACATGGCGTCCCGAATCAATGAGGTGTCCACGCAGGCGCAGGAATCATCCCAGGTGGCGCGCCAATCGCTGACCGCCGCGGAATCCGGCCTGCAGGCCGTGCAGAACGCCATCGGCGGTATGAACTCCATCCGCGACCAGATCCAGGAAACCTCGAAACGGATCAAGCGGCTGGGCGAATCGTCCCAGGAGATTGGTGAAATTACCGAGCTGATCTCGGACATTACCGAACAGACCAACGTGCTGGCGCTGAACGCGGCCATCCAGGCGGCGTCAGCCGGTGAAGCCGGACGAGGCTTCTCGGTGGTTGCGGAAGAAGTGCAGCGACTGGCTGAGCGTTCCGCCGATGCGACGCGTCAGATTTCGGCCCTGGTGAAAGCCATTCAGACCGACACGCAGGATGCCGTGGCCGCTATGGAACGCTCCACGCAGGGTGTGGTGGAAGGGGCCAAACTGTCCGATAACGCGGGTACCGCGCTGACCGAGATTGACCAGGTGTCACGACGCCTCGCCGACCTGATTGAGCAGATTTCCAACTCCGCCTCACGCGAAGCCGCTTCGGCCAACGTGGTGGCCGGCAACATCCAGCACATTTTCGCGGTGACGGAGCAAACCGGAGAAGGTACCCGTTCCACGGCGCAGCAGGTGCGCGATCTTTCCCGCATGGCTGAAGAGCTTCGCCAGTCGGTGTCTCGATTCAAGATCGCCTGATGCCAGTTTGCCCGTCGTGCGCTGACCGCCGCCTTAGCCTCTGACACCGATTCCTGAACCGGCCCGCCATTTATGCAATCCAACGTCCCGAACTCAACCGCTGCCGAGCTCGATCTTGCGGTCAACGATCTAGGCCCCCTCGCATGGGTGCTTGACGAGCTTCGCAAGTCGCTGGACGGCGCTGCCAAGGCGCTCAAGCGTTTCGTGCGGGACGCGGAAGCCGCCCGCGGTTCCGATCTCACGGCCATCGATGCCAGCCAGCTGCGGATTGCCCGCCAGCAACTGCACCAGGCCGTGGGTGCGCTCGAGATGGTCGGCCTTGCGGGGCCCGCACTGGTGCTGCGCGCGATGGAGGCCGCGGTGCAGAAGTTTGTGCAGCAGCCCGAGCAATGCAACCAGGACGCCGCCGGCAAGATTGAACGGGCCAGCTTCGCGCTGACGGAATACCTCGAAGGCGTGCTGGCCGACAAACGCGTTTCGGCCGTATCCCTGTTTCCCCAATACCGCGATGTGCAGGAACTGGTCCGCGCCGACCGTATCCATCCCGCCGACCTGTGGCCTTTCGAATGGCGCTGGCTGGAGCCCGAACTCCCGGCCACGGCCGAACCGCGCAACTACGATGACAGCGCGCGCGCCGTGCTGGACCAATCGGTGCTGCAGGTCATGAAGGGCAAAGCGCCGCAGGCCGCTAAAAACCTCAAGGAACTCAGCCTTGGATTTGCCGCACGGCAGGCCGATCGCCAGCCCCGTATCTTCTGGAAAATAGCCGCGGCCTACTTTGAAGCGGTCGCCAATGAACTGCTCGGCTCGGACCTGTATGTCAAGCGCGCCGCTTCCCGCATCCTGATGCAGTACGCGTCGCTGGCCAAAGGCGACACGGGTGTGTCGGACCGCCTGGCGCAGGACCTGCTGTTTTTCTGCTCGCAGGCGGTTTCCGCGCGCGCCAGCGACACGCCGGTGCTGTCGGCCGTGCGCTCGGCCTACGGCCTGAATCGCTTCAAGCCCGTCGATTACGAACTCGTCCAGTTCGGGCGTTTTGACCCGGCCCTGCTGGCGCAGGCCCGCAAGCGCATCACTTCGGCCAAGGAAACCTGGTCGTCACTGTCCGCCGGGGACGCCAATAAATTCAAGACGGTCAGCGACCAGTTCAGCCTGGTGACCGATTCCCTGCTCAAACTCCATCCGCCCAGCGAGCCGCTGGCGCAGGCCCTGAGCCGGGCCGTGGAAACCACGGTGCGCTCGGGCCATGCCCCGGGCATTGAACTGGCGATGGAAGTGGCCACTTCGGTGCTGTACCTGGAAGCCGCGTTTGACGACCTGGACCCCAACGATCCGCAACTGGCGGTGCGCACGGCCAACCTCGCCGAGCGTCTGGAAGGCGTCAGGGCCGGCGGGCAACCCCAGCCGCTGGAAGGCTGGATGGAAGAGCTGTACCGGCGCGTCAGCGACAAGCAGACCATGGGCAGCGTGGTGGGCGAATTGCGCATCTCGCTGGGCGAGCTTGAAAAATCACTGGACGTGTTCTTCCGCAATCCGCAGGACAAGGTGACGCTGCAAGCCGTTCCCGGGCAGCTCTCGCAGATGCGCGGCGTGCTGTCCGTGCTGGGGCTGGACCAGGCCTCCCACGCGGTGCTGCGCATGCGCGACAGCGTCGAGCAGATGCTGGTCACCGAAGTCGACGAGCAGCAGGCGCGCGCCGCGGGCACGTTCGAACACCTGGGCAACAACCTGGGTGCCCTGAGCTTCCTGATCGACATGCTGAACTACCAGCCCGCGCTGGCGAAGAAGCTCTTTGTCTACGACGACGAAAAAGGCGAGCTCCGGCCGCTGATGGGGCGCGCGCAGAATGCGGCGAGCGCCGCTTCGGCCGTTACCGTCAACAGCGACATGCTGTCCCAGGAAGTCATTTCCGTGGTGCAGGATGCCGGCCAGGGCGAAACCGACGCCAACCTCACCATCAAGCTCGATGCCCTGGCGACCCATGCGGCGCTGGCCGAACAGCCGGCTTTGGCCCAAACCGCGCGTGACGCCGCTGTTGCCGTGTCCGCAAGCGATGCCGACGCCGCCGCAACCGCAATGACGACGCTGGCGTTCACCGTGGCGCCGGCACCGGCCGCGCCTGCAAGCCCGGCCGCGTCCGACGACTTTGAAGAAGACGACCTGCGCGACATTTTCCTGGAGGAAGCGCGCGAAGTGATCGGCAACGGCCAGGAAGCCCTGGCCGCGCTGGCCTCGGATCCAGGCGACATTTCGCAGCTCACCGTCCTGCGGCGCGCTTTTCACACCCTCAAAGGCAGCTCGCGCATGGTCGGGCTCAACGAGTTTGGTGAAGCCGCTTGGTCGCTGGAGCAGATGCTCAACACCTGGCTGGCCGACCAGAAGCCCACCACCGACGAATTCAGGGCCCTGTCTTCGGAAGCCATGAGCGGTTTCGCCGACTGGATCGCGGACATCGCCGCAAACCAGGACGGCGCCTGGGCGGCCTCCACCTTCCGCGCCAGCGCCGACGCGATGCGCACCGAAGGTCGCTACAGCCCGCTGGTCCCGGCCGCCAAAGCCGGCGTTGCGGATGTGCCTGCCGTTGCAGCCGTTGTTGAAGTTGCGCCCGCCGCCGAGGCTTTCTCCATGCCTGACTTTGAGCTGGACGCCGGCACGCCCGTAGCCGCGAGCGCGGCACCTGTCGAAGCGCAGGCGACCGCGACCGACCTGGACTTTGACCTGGTGTTTGACGACCTGGACGCCGCCGCGCCAGCCAAGCCCGCCGAGCCGGTGATTGCGCCCGCGGCCGAGATCGCCGGCATCGACTTCGAAAGCCTGTCGGCGATTTCCGCGGACGCCGGTGTTCCTGTGGCCGCCGATGCCAGCCCGGCGCTGGAACTGGACGCGGCCGAAGCCATCGAGCTGTCTGACGCGGACTTCGACAAGCATTTCCATGCCGAAGCAGCCGAACCGGTAGCAACCGACCTGAATTTCGATCTTTCTGCACCTGCACAGCCGCTCGCAGCGGCACAGGCCCCCGCTTTCGACGAACCCGTTCCCGTCCAGGAGCTGGATGCACTGGATCGCGTGGAAGCGACCGACAGCGCCATGTCCGCAGACGGCAGCGGCGATGAGCAGGTCAAGGTCATAGGTACTTTGCGCATCGGCATCCCGCTCTACAACGTCTACCTGAACGAGGCCGACGAATGGTCGCGCAGGCTGGTGACGGAAGTGAGCGAGTGGTCGCTGGAGCGTAACCAGCCGGTTAGCGACTCCACCGTGGCCCTGGCGCATTCCCTGGCCGGCAGCTCCGCCACGGTCGGTTTCGACGCGCTGTCCGAAATGGCCCGCGCACTGGAGCAGGCACTGCAGCAATCCCGCGCGCATCACCGCAACGGCGCCGCCAAGTACGGCCAGATCTTTGTGGACGCGGCGGAAGATATACGCCGCCTGCTGCACCAGTTCGCCGCGGGCTTCCTCAAGGAGCCGGATGCCGGCGTGCTTGACCGCTTGAGGCAACTTGATTTCTCCGACTCGGTCCTGCCGCCCGGCACCGATTTTTCCGACTACGATTTCGCGCCCGAAGAGCCGGTCCTGGACTCCGCTCCCTTGCCTGAGCCCGAACCGGAATTTGACCCGGTGCTCATGCAGGCCGTCGAGGAAGCCCCTGTCATCGAAGTGCCCGCACCCGCACCCGCCCCAGTACCTGTGCAGGCCGCGCCTGTGCCGCCGCCCGCCGCGTTTGTCGCGCCGCCGGTGGCTGTCGCCCCGCCGGTGCGGCTGGTCACGCCTGCTGCGCCTGCTGCGCAGAATTTCGGCGACGAAGAGGACGAGGAAATCGATGCGGTCGACGCGATCGATCCCGACCTGTTCCCGATTTTTGAAGAAGAAGGCGCCGAACTGATGCCCCAGCTGGGCGGTGCGCTTCGGCAGTGGTCCGCGCGGCCCGACAACCAGGGCGCGCGCATGGAGGTGCTGCGTGCGCTTCATACGCTCAAGGGCAGCGCCCGGCTCGCCGGCGCCCTGCGCCTCGGCGAAATGGCGCACCGGATCGAATCCGAAATTGAGTTCCTCGGCTCCGACGCCGCGGCCTCGGCCGAGTTCGAACCCCTGATCAACCGTTTTGACGCGATGGAAGCGGCTTTTGAAGCGCTGCGCAACGCCGATGCGGCGGCTGCCGCCGCGCCCGTGGTGCTGGCGCCCCTTGCCGCTGCCGAGCCCGAACCGGCCGCCGCGACTGTCGAAGCTGCCGCCACGCCCGGCGCTACTGAAACGGCGGCGGAAAGCGCCGCGCCGGTTGCTGCCGCGGCTGCGCCTTCCGGCTCGCGCAAACTCTCCGTACCGGCGCCGCAGACCATGGCCATGCAGCCCTTGCGGCAAGCAGCCAATGCCTCGATACGCGTGCGCTCCCAGCTGCTGGACCGCATGGTCAACCAGGCCGGTGAGGTCATGATCACGCGCTCGCGCCTGGAAGCCGAGCTCAGCCAACTGCGCGGTTCGCTGAACGACATGAGCGGTAACTTGAACCGCTTGCGCCAGCAGTTGCGCGACATCGAACTGCAGGCCGAAACCCAGATGCAATCGCGCCTCGCGCAGGCCAAAGAAGCCCAGGCCGGTTTCGACCCGCTCGAGTTCGACCGTTTCACCCGCGTGCAGGAACTGACGCGCATGATGGCCGAATCCGTGAATGACGTGGCGACCGTGCAGCGCACCTTGCAGCGCACGGTGGAAGCCACTGAGGACGACTTGATCGCCCAGGCCCGCCAGACCCGCGAGCTGCAGCGCGACCTGCTGCGCACGCGCATGGTGGAGTTTGAAGGCATTTCCGAGCGTCTGTACCGCGTGGTGCGCCAGGCATCCAAGGAAACCGGCAAACAGGTGAAGCTGGACCTGCTGGGCGGCACCATCGAGATGGACCGCGGCATGCTGGACCGCATGACCCCCGCCTTCGAACACCTGCTGCGCAACTGCGTGGCCCACGGCATTGAAAGCACCGAGACCCGGACCAACGCGGGCAAGGACCCGGTCGGCCTGATCACCGTCCATCTGCGCCAGGAAGGCAACGACGTTTCAGTCGACTTCAGCGATGACGGCGCCGGCCTGGACCTGCGCCGCATCCGCGAAAAAGCAATCAGCCTCGGCATGATCTCGCCGGACCAGACCCTGGAAGACAGCGACGCCGCCAACTTGATCTTCATGCCCGGCTTCTCCACCGCCGCCCAGGTGACCGAACTGGCCGGCCGCGGCATCGGCATGGACGTGGTCCGCTCCGAGGTCAACTCGCTGGGCGGCCGGATTGAAACTTCCACCGTGACAGGCAAAGGCACCCACTTCAAGCTGGTGCTGCCGCTGACCACGGCCGTGACGCAGGTGGTGATGATCCGCGCCGGCAACCTCTCGGTGGGCGTGCCCGCCAACGTGGTTGAAACCGTGCGCCGCGCGTCCGCCAAGGAACTGCAGCAGGCCTACAACACCGGCACGATGGAGATCGCCGGCGAATCCATGCCTTTCTTCTGGTCGGGCGCCCTGCTGCAAGCTTCGCACCACAGCGGCGAAGTCCAGGGCAAGACCACGCCTGTCGTGATTTTCCGAAGCGCCGCGCAGCGCATCGCCCTGCACGTCGATGAAGTTCTGGGCAACCAGGAAGTTGTGGTGAAGAATCTCGGGCCGCAGCTGTCGCGCCTGCCGGGCCTCGCCGGCATGTCCGTGCTGGCATCCGGCGCCGTTGTGCTGATCTACAACCCGGTCGCGCTGGCTTCGGTGTACGGGCAGCAAGCCCGCGCCTGGAGCACCGACCGCGCCGAGCCGCATGTGCTCGAAGGAGCCGGCGCTACGGCGGCGGGCGGCGCCGCGAAAGCCCCGGCCTTGATACCTTCCGCGCCGCAGATTCCGCTGATTCTGGTGGTCGATGATTCCATCACGGTGCGCCGTGTCACGCAGCGCCTGCTGCAACGCGAAGGCTACCGTGTCTCCATGGCGGCCGACGGCCTGCAGGCCCTTGAGCGCCTGCAGGAAGAGCGGCCGGCGGTGGTGCTGTCGGACATCGAAATGCCGCGCATGGACGGCTTCGACCTGGCGCGCAATATCCGCGCCGACGTGCGCCTGAATAACCTGCCCATCATCATGATCACTTCGCGCATCGCTGAAAAGCATCGCGAACACGCCAAGGAACTCGGCGTTGACCACTACCTGGGCAAGCCGTTCTCCGAAGAAGAGCTGATGAGCCTGGTGCGGCACTACTGCGCCGCCGAGGCCGCGATCTCCGCCTGAGTTTGCAGGCTTCCGCCTGCAACGCAGGGGGAATCTGCGCAGGCCGCTCTCGTCAGGAGAGCGGCCGTCTCAGGTTCTTGCCTCAGGCTTTTTTCACCACCGCATAGCGCCGCAGCGTCAGCGCACGGGCTTCGTCGTGCTGCACGATGGGCAAGGGGTAGTCCTGGCCGAGCACCACGCCCGCGGCGGCCAGTTCCAGCGGCCCGGCCAGCCAGGGGCTGTGGATGGCAGGGGCGGGCAGCTTTGCCAGCGCTGGCACATACCGGCGGATGAAGCTGCCGTCCGCATCGAACTTTTCGCTCTGGCTGACCGGGTTGAAGATCCGGAAGTAGGGCTGCGCATCGCAGCCGGTGCTTGCCGCCCATTGCCAGCCGCCGTTGTTGGCCGACAGGTCGAAGTCATTGAGATTTTCGGCAAAGTAGCGCTCGCCCCGGCGCCAGTCGATGCCCAGGTCTTTCACCAGGAAGCTCGCCGTCACCATGCGCAGGCGGTTGTGCATATAGCCGGTCTGGTTGATCTGTGCCATCGCGGCATCGACCAGCGGGTAGCCTGTGCGGCCCCCGCACCACGCCTCGAACAGCCTGTCGACCTTGTCGCCGCTTTCCCAGAGGATCGCATCGTATTCAAGTTTGAACGCGCTGCGCACGGCGTGCGGGAAGTTGCCCAGAATCTGCGCGTAAAAATCCCGCCAGATCAATTCACTGAGCCAGGTCGCGGCGCCTTCGCTGCCCTTGTGTTCCGGGCTCAGCGCCGCGGCGGCCAGGCGCCGGATCGACACCGTGCCGAAGCGCAGGTGCACGCCCAGGTAGCTGGGCCCCTTGATGGCGGGGAAGTCGCGCGCCGACTTGTAGTTCGCCATACGGCCTTTGAATTCCTCAAAAAGCCGGTCGGCACCTTCGCTGCCGGTGGGTATCCTGAGCGCCGACAGATTGGTTTTCTCGAACCCAAGTTCGGCCAGCGAGGGAATGGCGTGCTTTTCATCGGGTACGGGAGCCAGTGCTGCCGCGTAACGCTCCACCGGGTAAGGCTTGAGGTAAAAATCGTCCACCTTTTTGAGCCAGGCGTTCTTATAGGGCGTGAACACCGTGTAAGGCCAGCCCGCCAGCGTCAATACCTCCTGGCGCTCGAAGATCACGTGGTCCTTGAAGCTGTGAAAGGCCACACCCCGGCTTTCCAGCGTGGCCTGCACGGCGGCGTCGCGCGAGAGGGATTGGGGTTCATCGTCATGGTTGGCGAACACTGCGTCAACGGACAGCTCCGCAGCCAGCCTCGGCACGGCCTCGCCAGCATGGCCGCGCACCATGATGAGGCCCGCATTCGGCTTGCCGTTCGCGGCGCCCAGCCGCTGCAGCTGGCCGCCCAGGCTCAGCACGGATTCGTGTATGAATTCCACGCGGCGGTCGGCCCGGGGCAGGGTGTCCAGGATGTCCCGGTCGAACACGAAGACACAAAACACCTGCTTACAAGCCTTCAGCGCGTGGTGCAGCGCGGCGTTGTCCTGGGCCCGCAGGTCGCGCCTGAACCACATCAGGCCGGCCCGGTATTTCTTTTGCATGGTGGGATGGTAGCGAAAGGCCCGCATGCCGTGACCCAGGCCCCCAGTGCGCGTAAAATCCCGACATGGCCACGGATTCCGCATCGATCAACCTCACGCATCACTTCCTCATCGCCATGCCGGGGATGGACGACGAAGCTTTCGCCAAAAGCGTGGTCTATATGTGCGAACACAGCGACCGCGGCGCGCTGGGGCTGGTCATCAACAAGCCCAGCGACATCAACCTCAAGAACCTGTTTGACAAAGTCGAGCTGCCATTGCGCCGCGACGACCTCACGCAAGCCCCGGTGTTCCAGGGCGGCCCGGTGCAGACCGAGCGCGGTTTTGTGCTCCACGAATCCATGATGCCCGGCAATGAATCGGTCTATGCCTCGACCATGACGATTCCCGGCGGCCTCGAAATGACCACCTCCAAAGACGTGCTGGAAGCCCTCTCTACGGGCGCCGGCCCGCGCCGGGTGTTTGTCTCGCTCGGCTACTCGGCCTGGGGCGAAGGCCAGCTCGAATCGGAAATCTCCGACAACAGCTGGCTCACCGTCGCCGCCGACGTCGGCGTGATCTTCGACACGCCGGTCGAGCAGCGCTACGACAAGGCACTGATGCTGCTGGGCCTCCAGAGCTGGATGCTCTCTCCCGAGGCCGGCCACGCATGAGCCTCGCGGCCATGCCTTTTTCACAGGCCACCGGCCTCCAAACCTTTCTGGCTTTCGACTTCGGTCTCAAGCGTACCGGCGTGGCCACCGGCAATGTGCTGACGCGCACCGCCTCGCCGCAAGCCACCATCGCCGCCGAGGGCAGTGATGCCCGCCTCAAGGCCGTGGAAGCGCGCATCAAGGAATGGCAGCCCGATGCGCTGGTGGTCGGTATCCCTTTTCATCCCGACGGCGCCAGCCACGACAATACCTTGCGCGCGCAGAAGTTCGCCCGCCAGCTGCGCGGTCGCTTCGGCCTGCAGGTCTTCGAAGTCGATGAGCGCTACAGCACCACCGAGGCCTTGGCCGGCGGCGCGCTTGACGCCGACGCCGCTTCGGCCTGCATCATCCTCGAGCAGTTTTTAAGGAGTCTTCCATGAGCAGCCTGACATTGGACGCGGAGGCGCTGTATAGCGACCTGCTGCGCGGCATGCGCCAGCAGCTGGCGTCCTATCCCCAGCCTCCTTTTCTGGTCGGAGTGGCCTCGGGCGGCGCCTGGCTGGCGCAGCGCCTGCAAAAAGACCTTGGCCTGGCCGGTGAGGCCGGAATTTTGTCGTCTTCCATGCACCGCGACGATTTTTCGCAGCGCGGCCTGGCCTCCAGCGGGCAGACCCTGCTGCCCTTCGACGTGAACGGCACCCACCTTATCGTGGTCGACGACGTGCTCTACACCGGCCGCACCATACGCGCGGTGCTCAACGAACTGTTTGACTACGGGCGCCCCGCCAGCGTCAAGCTGGTGGTGCTGGTGGACCGCGGCGGGCGCGAGTTGCCCGTGCAGCCCGACCTCGCCGTGGCGCGGGTGGCCCTGCCGGCCTCGCAGTCGCTGGAACTGGCGCGTGCCGAAGACGGCAAGTTCAGCTTCCAGGTGCAGGAACACCTGGCCTGAGCCCGAGACCCAAGACCCAAGACCCAAGAGCAGACCCAAGAACACAACGAGACCCATAAGAGAACAAGAGGAGTCCACACCGTGCTGTACCGACGAAACCCGCAACTCAACAAGAACGGCGAGCTGATCCACCTGCTGTCCATCGAAGGCCTGCCAAAGGCCACGCTGACGCAAATCCTCGACACCGCCGCCAACTTCGTCAGCGTCAACAACCGCGAAGTCAAAAAAGTCCCGCTGCTGCGCGGCAAGAGCGTTTTCAACCTGTTCTTTGAAAACTCCACGCGCACCCGCACGACCTTCGAGATCGCCGCCACGCGCCTGTCGGCCGACGTCATCAACCTGGACATCGCGCGCTCTTCGGCCTCCAAGGGCGAGTCCCTGCTGGACACCATCGCCAACCTGAGCGCCATGGCGGCCGACCTGTTTGTGGTGCGCCACAGCGAATCGGGCGCGCCCTACCTGATCGCCCAACACGTGGCTCCGCACGTGCACGTGATCAACGCCGGCGACGGCCGCCACGCGCATCCCACGCAGGGCTTGCTGGACATGTACACCATACGGCACTACAAAAAGGACTTCAGCAATCTCACGGTTGCCATCGTCGGCGACGTGCTGCACTCCCGCGTGGCGCGCTCCGACATCCACGCGCTGACCACGCTGGGCTGCCCCGAGGTGCGGGTGGTCGGCCCCAAGACCCTGGTGCCGGCCGACATGGCGCAGATGGGGGTGCGTGTCTGCAACACGCTCGAAGAAGGCATCAAGGGTGCCGACGTGATCATCATGCTGCGCCTGCAGAACGAACGCATGTCGGGCGCGCTGCTGCCCAGCAGCCAGGAGTTCTTCAAGAGCTTCGGCCTTACCACCGAGAAGCTGCAACTGGCCAAACCCGACGCCATCGTCATGCACCCGGGCCCCATCAACCGCGGCGTCGAGATCGACTCGGCGGTGGTCGACGGCACGCAGAGCGTGATCCTGCCGCAGGTCACCTTCGGCATTGCGGTCCGCATGGCGGTCATGAGCATAGTTGCCGGAAACGAAGCCTGAACACGCGCGGAGAAAAAGAATGAAGATACTCATAAAAAACGGCCGCGTCATCGACCCCGGCTCCGCTTTCGACGAAACCTGCGACGTGGCCATCGCGGCCGGCCGCATCGTCTCGCTCAAAAACACACCCGTCGATTTCGCGCCCAACAAGACCATAGACGCCACGGGCTGCATCGTCGCGCCCGGCCTTATCGACCTGTCGGCCCGGTTGCGCGAGCCCGGGCATGAACACGAAGGCATGCTTGAAAGCGAGCTGGCCGCAGCCGTCGCCGGCGGCGTGACCAGCCTGGTCTGCCCGCCCGACACCGACCCGGTGCTCGACGAGCCGGGTCTCGTGGAGATGCTCAAGTTCCGCGCCGAAAAACTGCACCAGTCACGCGTATTCCCGCTGGGCGCGCTGACCCGCGCGCTCAAGGGCGAAACGCTGACAGAGATGGCCGAGTTGACAGAGGCGGGCTGTGTCGGTTTCAGCCAGGCCGAAGTGCCGCTGGCCAACACCCAGGTCATGATGCGCGCGCTGCAATACGCCTCGACCTTCGGCTACACCGTGTGGCTGCGGCCGCAGGAGCTCTACCTGGGCCAGGGCGTGGCCGCCAGCGGCGCGCTGGCCACGCGCCTGGGCCTGAGCGGCGTGTCCGTCGCTGCCGAGACCATTGCACTGCACACGATTTTTGAACTGGTGCGCGCCACCGGCGCGCGTGTGCACCTGTGCCGCATCAGCAGCGCCGCGGGCGTGGCACTGGTCGCCAGGGCCAAGGCCGAGGGCTTGGCCGTGAGTTGCGACGTGAGCATCAACAGCCTGCACCTGACCGACGTGGACATCGGCTACTTCGACAGCCGCATGCGGCTGGACCCGCCGCTGCGCCAGCAACGGGACCGCGACGCCATACGCCAGGGCCTGGCCGACGGCACCATCGATGCGCTGGTGTCCGACCACACGCCGGTCGACGAAGATGCCAAGACTTTGCCCTTCGCCGAGGCCGAACCGGGCGCCACGGGCCTGGAACTGCTGCTGGGCCTGGCCTGCAAGTGGGGCAGCGACAGCGGCGCCGGGCTGGTCCGCGCGCTGGCGGTGCTGACCAGCGAGCCCGCACGCGTGCTGGGTGATGCACTGGGCACCTTGCAGGGCAGTTCGGGGCGGCTGGTCAAGGGCGGCGTGGCCGATCTTTGCGTGTTCGACCCCAAGGGTGAATGGACGGTCGAGCCGGCCGCGCTGCGCAGCCAGGGCAAGCACACGCCATTCTCCGGCCACCAGATGCCGGTGCGCGTGCGCTGGACCGTGGTGGGCGGGCAGCTCGCCTATGAAGCTTCGCACTGAGGCGCGCGCAAATCCATGAGGTGGCTTCGCTTCTGCTGGACGCTGCTGCGCGCCGCCGTGCACGCGGTGCAGGGCTTCTGGACGATCAAAACACTGTTTCCCAAGCTGGACCAGGCCGACCAGGAGGCGCGCGTGCAGGTATGGGCCGGGGCCATGCTGCGCATCGTCGGCATCGAACTGGTCGTCAAGGGCACACCGCCCGCCGGCGGCCCCATGCTGCTGGTGGCCAACCATATCTCCTGGCTGGACATCCTGGTGATGCACGCCTCGCGCCACTGCCGTTTTGTCTCGAAAGCGGACGTGCGTGACTGGCCTTTCGTGCGCACGCTGTCCGACGGCGCCGGCTCGCTGTACATCGAGCGTGAATCGCGGCGCGACGCGCACCGGGTGGTTACGCAGATGGCCGAGCGCCTGCAGGCCGGCGACATCCTGGCGGTGTTTCCCGAAGGCACGACGGGCGACGGCATCACCCTCAAGCACTTCCATGCCAACCTGATCCAGGCGGCCATCGAGGCCTCGGTGCCGGTGCAGCCGGTGGCGCTGAAATTCATCGACGCGGCCAGCGGCGCCGTCAGCTTCGCGCCCAGCTATGTCGATGACGAGACCCTGGCCGGTTCGATTTGGCGCACCCTTACCGCTCCGCCGCTCAAGGCGGTGGTGGTTTTTGGCGAGCCGCAGCAGCCTCAGGGGCAGACGCGGCGGGTGTGGGCGCAGACGCTGCGCGAAGACATCGAAGCGCTGCGGCAGCAGGCTTAAGGCGCCGCACTTTCTTCGCGAGGGAAGGTCACGACGTGGTCGACTTCCGCGCGTATGCCTATCCATTCGCCCAGCGCGTGGTTGTGGTGTGAAGGCACATGCGCCATCACCGTCTCGCCGGTCTGCAGCTTGAGCGTGTACAAAAACTCCGACCCGCGAAAGGCCTTGCGCTGGATCTGCGCTTTGACCGGGGCGTTGTCGTCGTGCACGATGTCGTCGGCCCGCAGCAGCACGTCGCACAGGCCGCCGGCATAGGCGCCCGGCAGGGGGCATTCCAGCATGTCCGTGAGGTCGCCGAGCGCGGTGTGCACCACCACCTCGTCGCCGAGCTGCTCGATATGGGCTTGCGCGAACACCCCATGGCCGATGAAGTCGGCCACAAAGCGCGTGGCGGGGCGGTGATATAGCGCGTAAGCCTCGTCCCACTGGTGCAGCCGGCCCTGGTGCATCACGCCGATGCGGTCGCCGATGGCGAAGGCCTCGAGCTGGTCGTGCGTGACGAACAGCGCCGTCGCCCCGGCGGCCTTGAGGATGCCACGCACCTCGTGCGCCAGGCGTTCCCGCAGGTCCACGTCGAGGTTGGAAAAGGGTTCGTCCAGCAGCAGCAGGCGCGGCTGCGGCGCGAGCGCCCGTGCCAGCGCCACGCGCTGCTGCTGGCCGCCCGAGAGCTCATGCGGGAAACGCTTGTGCACGTTGCCCAGGCCGACGAGTTCCAGCACCTCGCCCACGCGCTGCTGCCGCTGGGCGGCGGGCAGGTGAGTCAGGCCGAAAGCGACGTTGTGGGCGGCGTCAAGATGGGGAAACAGCGCGTAATCCTGGAACACCATGCCGATGCGGCGGGATTCGGCCGGAATGTGGACGTCGGCGCTGCTGACGAGCTGCCGGGCCAGCGTGATGCTGCCGGCATTGGCGCGCTCCAGGCCGGCGACGGCCCGCAGCAGGGTGGTCTTGCCGCAGCCCGAAGGGCCGATCAGGACCCCGATCTCCCCCGCCTGGAGGCTGAAGGACACGCCGTCGACCGCGGGCTTGGAACGGCCGGCATAGTGCACGCCCAGCTGGGAGATATCCAGAAACATGGGCTCGATTGTAGGGCCCTGGATGCTTACAATTCTCATTTGCAGTGACCGCTGCAACACCACGGCGCGCGCAGCGAGGGGAGGGCCTCTTTCTGCAGAGGCCTTTTTCCGGGTCTACATGCTGCGCCGCCTGATTTCCACAGTTCCTTCCGCCGTGCTCTTTTTGTTGGTGGGCCTGCTCACCTTGCCGGTCGTGGCCGTGGCACTGTCCTGGCTGCAGTTCGACGCCCAGGCGCAGTCCATCCTGCTGCAGATGCTGCAGACGGTGCTGCCCGACTACACCACCACCTCCCTGCTGCTGTGCATCAGCGTGGCCTTCGGCGTGGCGGTGGTGGGCATGGCGACGGCCAGCGCGGTGACCTTGTTCGAGTTTCCGGGCCGCCGGGTGTTTGAATGGGCGCTGCTGTTGCCGTTGGCCATGCCGGCCTATGTACTGGCCTATGCGTACACCGACTTCCTGCAGTACGCCGGCCCGCTGCAAAGCTGGCTGCGTGCGTCTTTCGGCCTGCAGGGGCGGCTGCTGCCCGAGGTGCGCAGCCTGGGCGGCGCGGTGCTGGTGTTCACCGTCGCGCTTTACCCGTATGTCTATTTGCTCGCGCGCACGGCCTTGTCAGAGCGCGCCGTTCACCTGATGGAAGCGGCCCGGTTGCTGGGCGCGCCGCTGTCGCGTCGCATACGCGGTGTGGCGCTGCCGCTGGCGCGCCCGGCTGTGGCCGCCGGCGTCGCGCTGGCGCTGATGGAAACGCTGGCCGATTTCGGCGTTTCCAGCTACTTCGGAATTCAGACCTTCACCGCCGGTATTTACAAAGCCTGGCTGTCCATGGACAACCGCATCGCCGCCGCCCAGCTGGCCACGGTGCTGCTGTTTTTTGTCGCGCTGCTGCTGTGGATAGAACACGGCGCACAAAAGCGCATGCGTTTCGCCACCGGGCGCGGTGCGCGCGCCGGCGCGCAGGATGCGGCGCCGGTGCAGTTGCGGGGCCTGCGCGCCCTGTCGGCCTGGGCGGTGTGCGCCGTGCCGATCGCGCTGGGTTTTGTGCTGCCGGTGCTGTTCATGCTGCGCCCGCTGGCGCTGGGCTGGGACAACTTGCTCTGGGACAAATTCTTCGGCTGGGCCTTGAACAGCGTCTGGCTGGCGGGCCTGAGCGCGCTGCTGGCCACCGGCCTGGCACTGGGCCTGGCCTTCGCGGTGCGTCGCAAGCCCCGGCTGCTGACCCGGGCGGCGGTGCAGCTGGCAAGCCTGGGTTATGCGGTGCCGGGCGCTGTCATCGTGGTCGGCCTGCTGCTGCCCGTGGGCTGGCTGCAGGCGGCCGCGCCGCAAACCGGCGCGGGTTACTGGGTCACGGCGACGGTGCTGGGCATTGTCTGGGCCTACCTGGTGCGCTTCAGCGCCGTGGCCCTGCAAAGCCTGCAAAGCGGTTATTCGCGTATCCCCGCCAGCTTTGACGACAGTGCGCGCATGCTGGGCACGCCCGGCCTGGGCATACTCGCGCGCGTGCACTGGCCGCTGCTCAAGCGATCCGTCGCGGCGGCCGGCCTGCTGGTGTTTGTCGACGTCATGAAAGAGCTGCCCGCCACGCTGGTGCTGCGGCCCTTCAACAGTGACACCCTGGCGGTCGTGACCTACCAGCTGGCGCGCGACGAGCGCCTCGGCGAGGCCGCCCTGCCGGCGCTGGCCCTGGTGCTGGTCGGCCTGTTGCCGGTGGCGCTGCTGAGCCGCACCCTGCGCTCAAAGTAACGCGCAGTCCTCAGGCCTTTGCCTTGATGTAGCGGTATTCCTGGGTGAGTCCGCCGAAGCCGTAAGCCTCGGCGCGCACGTCGTGCACGTAGATGTAGCTTTCATCGTGCACATTGCCCAGCAGCTTGCTGAAGGCGGCAAAGGCCTCGGCCACGTACTGCGCTTTCTCGTCCTTGGTGTTGGTGCCGTCCACCACCTTGATGTCGAAATAAAAACTGTTCTTGCCCTGGCTGGCCAGCGTGCTGCCGCCCACAATCCAGTGTTCGGGCGGAACGAAGTCGATGGCGATGGCGGTGAGCTCGCGTTTTTTGCGCAGGATGCGCGTGGTCAGCTCCAGCAGGGTTTCGGCGATGGCGTTCGTCAGTTGGGGGCTGGCGGGCTGGCTGACTTTGACATTGAGGATGGGCATGTGATTTCTCCGGTGGGTTGAAAATTAATAGTTAGCTATGCAACTATATGGGCAAAAAAAGGAATAAAAAAGCGTTTCGTGCGCTTCATTTCAGCGCGGAAGACACGCTCCTGACACGGGCTACGGTTTCATCGAAGTTCTCCTTTCCGATCTGTTGCTGGATGCGGCGTGTCACGTCGCCGCTGGCTTTGTTGATGCCGGCATGCATTGCCTCGGCCTCGGCGGTGGGAAACACGGCCCAGTGGCGGCCGTCGGATTCCAGGCTCCTGCGTTCAATCAGCCCCAGTGCCTGCAGGCCGTCGAGCAGGCGCGTGGCGGTGGGGCGCGAGATCGTCAGCTCATCGGCAATCTCGTGCTGCGGCATGCCGGGCTGCTTGAGCACCAGCCGCAGCATGAAACCCTGCGAGGGCGTGACGCCGAAGGGCTTGAAAGCCAGCGTCCACTCCTTGTCGACCAGGCGGGCCAGCGCGGTGGTATTGAAATAAAGGCAGTGGTCAAACATGGATGCACTGTAGCGGAAATTAATTAGCTATGCAACTAGTTGCGAAAAGCCGCACCCCGCAGGAGGCGTGGGGGCCCTTCCGCAGGCGCCGCCATCGGGCTGTAAGCATGAGCCTACGCCCATCGAATACGCGGGCCTACGGCGGGTGCATGGCTTCCGCCGTAAGGTGAATTCAAGTCCGTTGCCCGCAGGCCTCGTGCTTGTGGCCACTGGGCGAATCACCCATTTTTATGAGGAAAACACCATGAACCACGACCGCATGGAAGGCAATTGGCGCCAGTTCAAGGGCAAGGTCAAGGAGCAGTGGGGCAAGCTCACCGACGACGACCTTGACGTGATCGCCGGCAAGCGTGAACAGCTGCTTGGCAAGATCCAGGAACGCCACGGCCTTAGCAAGGAAGAAGCCGAAAAGCAGGTTGCCGTGTGGAAGGACCGCAACCCGACGGACTTCTTCGAACGCTATTGAGCCGCCTTCCTCCATCCGCAAGCGCCCGCAACGAATACAACGATTCACACCATCCCAAGGAGCCACCCATGAAAACCACCAAAACCAGACTGCTCATGCTGACCGCCGTGATGTCCTGCGCTTTTGCCGGCAACGCCATGGCAATGACCAAGGAAGAGTACAAGGCCCAGGAAGACCGCATCTCGGCCGACTACAAGGCCAGCCGCGACAAATGCGGCACCCTGAAGGACAACGCCAAGGACATCTGCGTCTCGGAAGCCAAGGGTGTTGAGAAGGTCGCCAAGGCCGAACTCGAAGCCCAGTACAAGCCCGGCCCCCGCAATACCGAGAAAGTAGCCTTCGCCAAAGCCGACGCCGCCTATGACACCGCCAAGGAAAAGTGCGACGACCAGAAGGGCAATGCCAAGGACGTCTGCATCAAGGACGCTAAGGCAGCCCACGTCAAAGCCAAGGAAGACGCCAAGGTGGTGAAGACTGCGGCCGACACCAGCAAGGACAAGAGCGAAAAAATGGCCGACACCCGCAAGGAGGCCGGTTCCGAGAAACGCGATGCCGAATACAAGGCCGCCAAGGAACGCTGCGATGCACTAACGGGCGCCGCCAAGGACGGCTGCCAGAACGATGCCAAGGCCAAGTACGGCATGAAATAGTGTGAGGCCGCGCCAGCGGCACTCACCAGCTCACGGACACCTGGAAATCCCGGCCATGCACCTGCATGCCGGGATTTCTCATTTTCGTCACCCTTTCCCAAGGACAGCACTGGGGCAAGGTAGCCGCTCCGGCGGCTATTCCGTAGGCGCTCCTAAAATAAGCGCTGCGCGGCAGCCGTACCGACCGCCCGCTTAATAACAAAGGTCCGCATGCTTGTTCAGGATGGTTTGCCCGCGCGCGAGCGCACGCGTGCGTTGCTGGTCATCATTCTGGGCATCGTCATGGCGGTGCTCGACGGCACCATCGTCAACCTCGCGCTGCCCGACATCACGCGCGAACTCAATGCCACCGCCGCGCAGTCCATCTGGGTCATCAACGCCTACCAGGTCGCCACGCTGGCGCTGTTGTTGCCGCTGGCCTCGCTGGGCGATATCGTCGGCTACCGCCGCGTCTACCTGGTCGGCCTTTCGGTCTTCACACTGGCTTCTGCCGCCTGCGCGATGGCCGATTCGCTGACCACGCTGGCGCTGGCCCGCGTGCTGCAGGGCCTGGGCGCGGCCGGCCTGATGAGCGTGAACACGGCGCTGGTGCGCCTCATCTACCCCAAACACCTGCTGGGCCGCGGCATCGCCATCAACTCGCTGGTGGTGGCCACGGCCTCGGTGGCCGGGCCCTCGATCGCGGCGGCCATCCTCTCCGTGGCTTCCTGGCCCTGGCTGTTCGCGCTCAACGTGCCTTTCGGCCTGTTGTCGGTGTGGCTGGGCCGCAAGGCCTTGCCTGACAACCACGCCAAGGCCGCGGGCCGGCTGTCAGCGATCGACGTGACGCTCAACGCGCTGATGTTCGGACTGGTGTTTCTGGGCGTCGACGGCCTGGGCGTCCGCATTGAAACCGCGCCCGGCGGCGCGCCTGCCGGCTCGTTGTGGCTGCCGCTGGCCGAACTCGCGGCGGGCATCGTTATCGGCGTGGTGTATGTGCGGCGCCAGCTGGCCCAGCCGCTGCCGCTGTTCCCGCTGGACTTGCTGCGCATACCCGTCTTCGCGCTGTCCATGGGCACGTCCATAGGCGCTTTTTGCGCGCAGACCCTGGCCTATGTGAGCCTGCCCTTCCTGCTGCTGGGCAACTACGGCTTCACCCACCTGCAGGCCGGTTTGCTGCTGACGGCCTGGCCGCTGGCCATTGTGGTGACTTCGCCCGTGGTGGGACGGCTGATAGGGCGCTATTCCGGTGGTGTGCTGGGCGGTATCGGCATGGCGCTGCTCTGTCTGGGCCTGGTTTTGCTGGCGGTGCTGCCGCCGCACCCGTCGCAGCTCGACATCGTCTGGCGCATGGCGCTGTGCGGCATAGGCTACGGCCTGTTCCAGTCACCCAACAACCACACCATCATCACCTCGGCGCCACCCCACCGCAGCGGCGGCGCCAGCGGCATGCTGGGCACGGCGCGGCTGACCGGCCAGACGCTGGGCGCAGTCCTGCTCGCGATGATCTTTGCGATGTTCGACCCGCAGGGTGGGCATGGTTCTTTTGTGGCGCTGTGGCTGGCGGCCGGCTTTGCGGCCGTCGCAGGTGTATGCAGCGTTTTGCGGATGCGCCAGCCCTAGAGCCGCTCAAAAACCCTCCTGGCGTTGTTGCGCCGCCTTGCCGTACCGGTGTACTGTCTGCGGCGTCGCGCCTAGCCAGGACCGCTCCGCTGGGTTTTATGAGCGGCTCTAAAACCCAAGAAAGCGTTTAAGACAAGCGAGCTACGGCTGCGGCTTGCTGAATGCTTTGCAAGGTCACGCGACCCAGGGGCTTGCCCTCCGCATCCACAATCGCGGCCTCATTCGCGCCGGCGTCCAGCATGGCCGACAGCGCATCACGCAATGGCGTCACGGCCGGCAGGCGCGGCGCATTGGCGGCGGGCGTGCCGCTTTCCACATAGGGGCCGGCCGTCAGCAAAGCCAGCCGCTTGAGTGAGCGATCGCCGCCCACAAAGGCTTCGACGAAGGCATCCGCCGGGTGCGCGAGTATGCGTTCGGGCGTGTCGTACTGCACCACCTTGCCGTTGCGCAGGATCGCGATGCGCGAGCCCATGCGAATGGCTTCGTCGATGTCGTGTGTGACAAACACAATGGTCTTGCCAAGCTCGCGCAGGATGCGCAGGAACTCGTCCTGCAGGCGCGCGCGCGTGATCGGGTCTATGGCGCCGAAGGGTTCGTCCATCAGCATCACCGGCGGGTCCGCCGCCAGCGCGCGCGCCACGCCCACACGCTGTTTCTGCCCGCCCGAGAGCTCGCGCGGAAAGCGGTTGCGGTAGATAGCCGGGTCCATATGGACCAGCGCCAGCAGTTCATCCACACGTTTGGCGATGCGCGCCGAATCCCAGCCCAGCATTTTGGGCACGGTGGCCACGTTCTCGGCCAGCGTCATGTGCGGAAACAGGCCCACCTGCTGGATCACATAGCCGATGGAGCGGCGTAGCTCTACCGCATCCATCTTGGTGACGTCGCGCCCACCCACTTCGATGCGCCCCGAATCAGGCTCGACCATGCGGTTGATCATGCGCATGGTGGTGGTCTTGCCGCAACCCGAGGGGCCAATCAGCACGCAGATCTCGCCGGTGTTGACGGTCAGCGACAAGCCGTCTACAGCCGACTGGGCACTGCCGCCGAAGGACTTGGTGAGGCGGTCGAGTGTGATCATGCGCGAAGCCCTTGGGGAGTCATGCGGCGCTGCAGCGCGCCAAAAAGAAAGTCGGTGCCCAGCGCCAGCAGCGCCACGGGGATGGCGCCCACCAGCAACTGGGGAACGGCCATCATCGCGATGCCCGCGGTGATGAAGTCGCCGAGCCCGCCGCCGCCGATGAAGGCGGCCAGCACGGCGCCCGAAATGATCTGCACCGCAGCCGTGCGCAGGCCCGCGAAGATGACCGGCATGGCCATGGGCAGCTCCACCTGCCACAGCAAGGCGGCGCGCGTCATGCCCATGCCGATGGCGGCGTCCACCGCGTCGGCATCCACGCCGCGCATGCCGACGATGGTGTGCGTCACGATGGGCGGCAGCGCGATCAGCGTGAGAGCAAAGAGGGCGGGCGTAAAACCGGTGCCCAAAATCGGCATCACCAGCGCCAGTACGGCCAGCGAGGGCAGGGTGCGGCCCACGTTGGCCGCGTTGACCACGGCCAGCGACAGGCCGTTCCTGCGCGCCACGGCAATGCCGGCCGGAATGCAGATCAGCGCGGCGATCAGCAGGGCCGATGCCGACAGCGCGACGTGCACGCCCAGCGCGCGGTAAAACTGCGCGGGATGGGCAAGGACATAGTTCCAGGCGTCGGCAAGCATCAGGGCCTCTTGGGTTTCAGGCTGCGCGCCGGTTTTTCAGGCGCCGCTCGAGCAGGGCGAGCGCCAGGTCGACGACGACGGACAGCGCGCAGACCGTCAGCGCGCCGGTCCAGATCTTGGCCGGATGGTCGCTTGCGATGCCATTGAAGATCAGCGTGCCCAGGCCACCCGCATTGACGTAAGCCGCCACCACCGTCACGCTGATCACGGTGACGGCCGAGACGCGCAAGCCCGCCACAATCAGCGGCAGGGCCAGCGGAAGCTCGATGCGCCGCATGATTTGCGCCTTGTTCATGCCCATGCCACGCGCCGCGTCGATGATGTCGGCTGGCACCTCACGGATGCCGGTGGCCACGCTACGGATCAAGATCATCAGCGAAAATGCCACCATGGTGATGATGGCGTTGGTGCGGCCCAGGCCCACCACGGGAATCAGGAAGGCCAGGAAAGCCAGCGTCGGGATGGTGTACAGAAAACCCGAGATGGTCATGACCGCGCCGTAGAGCTTTTCACGCCGCGCGGCCACGACGCCGATGACCAGCGACAGTGCGAAAGCAATCACCAGCGCCGTCAGCGAAATCGCGACGTGCTCCCACAGTGAATACAGCACGTCGGGCCAGTTGCGCAGAAACCAGCTCATGCCGCGCCCTGGCGAGCGGTTTCAAGGCCGAACACGCCCGCGGCGACGGCGGCCTGGATGCGGTCTATGTCGGGGCCCAGCGGGCGGTCTTCGTCCAGCACAGGAACCAGCTTGCGCACTTGCGCAAAGGTGCGCCGCGCGCCTTCGCCCATCTGCGCAGGGTCCAGTTCGCGCAGATCCACCGCCTGGGCGGCCACCAGCAGTTCGATGGCGATCAGGTAGTGCACGCGCTCCACCAGTTCGCCCAGTTTTTCCGCCACGCCCAGCGCCATGCAGGCATGGTCTTCCAGCGCTTCGGACACCGGCAGGTAATCGAGCGACCCGGGGTTGGCGCGCAGCCGCACCTCGGCCCAAAGCGCAGTCAGGGTTTTCTGCACCGTAGCAAAACCCGAATGGGCCGGGCCGTGGCGCGTGAGCTGCAGCGGCAGGCCGGTGAGAGCCGGTGACATGAAACGCTGGCTGCGCGACACCGACATGCTGGCCGCCTGGGCCAGCGCAATCGCCGAGGCGTCCAGCGCCAATGCCAGGGCCGGCACGTGGAAGTTGCCGTTGGAGAGCATCAGCCCTTCCTCGGCCAGCACCAGCGGGCTGTCGGCCGCGCTGTTGAGTTCAATCTCGACCTGCGCGCAGGCCGCGTCCACCATGTCGCGCGCGGCGCCGTGCACCTGCGGCACCACGCGCATGGACACCGGGTCCTGCACACGTCGTGCGGCGCCGGGCTCCAGCAGGGCGCTGCCCTTGAGGAGTTCGCGCAATTGGCGTGCCACCTCGACCTGGCCCGCTGCCGGCCTGGCTGCCACCGCACCAGGGTGCAGCGGCGACAGGTTGGCCCTGAAACCTTCATAACCGAGCGCCACGGCGGCCAGCCAGGCGTCCAGCGCCACATGGGCGTCATGCAGCACCAGCGCGGCACGGGCCGTGGTGGCGGCGTTGGAACTGATCAAGGCGAGACCGTCCTTGGCGCCCAAGGTCACGGGCTGCAAGCCGGCGCGTTCGAGCGCGGCGGCACCGTCCAGTATTTCACCGCGCACCTCGGCCTGGCCTTCGCCGAACAGCGGCAAGGCCAGGTGCGAAAGCTGGGGCAGGTCGGCCACGCCGATGGAGCCGAAGCGCGGCACCACCGGATGCACCTGGGAGTTCAGCATTGCGATGCAGGCGTCCAGCACGGCGGGCGAGACGCCCGAGCCGCCGCGCGACAGGCCGGCGATGCGGGCGAACTGCATGGCGCGCACCGAGGCCTTGTCATAGGCCGGGCCCACGGCCACGGCCCGGGCGCGCACGGCGCGGCGCTGGTAGTCTTCAAGATCGCCTTCGGCCAGCACCGCGCCGGTGTTGGCGCCCAGCGCCGAATTGAGGCCGTAGATGGCCTGGCCCGAAGTGGCCAGCCGCATGACCAGCTCACGCGCCGCGACTACGTGTTCACGCGCCTGCGGTGCCAGTGAAACCGGCTCACCACCGCGCGCCACGCGCACCAGGTCATGGATGCCCAGCCATTGTTCCCCGACCGCGAGTGTCATGACGTGCAAGCTTTCACGGTGAGGGTGCGGGCGAGCGCCGGGAGATGCGTATTACTTGACCAGTCCCTTGGACTTCAGGAAATCGCGGGCCACGTCCTTGGGTTCGAGCTTTTCGCCGTCGACCTGGAAGTTCATCTGGGCCATGGAGGTTTCGTCGAGCAGGGCGCTCACGCGGTTCAGCACTTCACCGATCTTGGGGTTGGCATCCAGCGCTTCCTTGCGGATCACGGGCACCACGAAATAAGGCGGCCACAGGCTCTTGTCGTCGCGCAGGCGCTTGAGCTTGAGCGCGCTGATCATGCCGTCGGTGGAGTAGCCGTTGACGACCTGGATCTGGTCGTTCTTCAGCGCCTGGTAGCGCAGGCCGATGGCCATCTGCAGGTCTTCACCGAAGACCATGTCGTACTTGGCCTTGAGGCCCGGCAGGCCGTCTTTGCGGTCGCGGAACTCGGGGCCGGCGCCGACCTTCAGGTCCTTGGCGGCCCTGGCCAGGTCGGACAGGGTTTCGAGCTTGAGCTTCTGGGCGGTGTCGGCGCGCACCACCATCACATAGCCGTTGTTCAGGTTGGACTGGTTCAGCACCACAAAGCCCATCTTGGCATAGGCGTCCTTGACCTTGTCGTACACGGCCTTGGCGTCCGTCATGGGCTCCTGCTTGAGCACGGCCAGCAGCATGGTGCCGGTGTATTCAGGGTAGAAATCGATCTGCTTTTCTTCCATCGCCTTCTGGGCGATCAGCGTGCCGCCCAGGTTGAGCTTCTTCTCGGTCTTGATGCCGGCGGCCTCAAGCGCCTGCGCGTAGATTTCGGCCAGCACGAACTGCTCGGTGAAGTTTTTGGAGCCGACACGCACGGCCTGCTGGGCGTGCGAGGCGAGCGGCGCGAAGGCGGCCAGCGCGAAAGCGGACAGGGCCAAAAGTTTGCTGATCTTCATGGTGATCTCCGAATAGGTTGCGGCGAACTGAAACAAGGAATCTTCCGGCCCGTTGCATGCACATCCCGTGCCTGGAAACCGCGCCATCCTGGTGCTTCCGGCGCTTCAACTTGTATATACAACCTAATAATAGTAGCATATGGAAATAGCGTGTGCAAGACGGAAAATCACCCGGTGATCCCTGTTTTCCGCATAAACAAAACAACAACCGGAAGCCTGGCCGCCGGTGCCTTTTCCGCCTTACCCCGGCCTCACCGCCGGTTCCGCCTCCCGTGTCCTTTCTTCCTTCCGTCTCTCTCCTGAAGGCCAGCGTGCCCGGCGCCATGGTGTGTGTGGTCATCGCCCTGGCCGCGACCTTTCTGTCCGAACACTACGGCGGGCCCCAGCTGCTGTATGCCTTGCTGATAGGCCTGGCCTTTCACTTCCTCAACAGCAACCCCAAGGTCAAGACCGGCGTCGATTTTTGCGGCCGCACCCTGCTGCGTGTCGGTGTCGCCCTGCTGGGCGCGCGCATCACGCTGACGCAGGTCGCCAAGCTCGGCGTCGAGACCGCGCTGGTCATCGTCGTCGCGGTGGCGCTCACCATCGGGTTCGGCTTGCTGCTCGCGAAATGGCTGAAACGCCCGCGTGAGGAAGGCGTGCTCTCGGGCGGCGCGGTTGCCATCTGCGGCGCATCCGCCGCGCTGGCGATTTCCTCGGTGCTGCCGCAGACCAAAGAAAACGAACGCTTCACCCTGCTGGCCGTGGTCGGCGTCACGGTGCTCTCCACCTTGAGCATGATTCTTTACCCCTTCGCCCTGAAGCTGATAGGGCTAGCGCCCGCGCAGGGCGGCATCTTCCTGGGCGGCACCATCCACGACGTGGCGCAGGTGGTGGCGGCCGGCATGATGCTGGGCCCCGAGGTCGGCGATACCGCCACCGTGGTCAAACTGTTTCGCGTGATGCTGCTGATGCCCATCGTGCTGCTCATCGCCATCAGCTACCGCAAGCACCCCGACGCCAAGGCGGTAGACGAGGAAGTCCCGCTGGTGCCCGGCTTCCTGCTGGCCTTCATCGTGCTCGTGCTGCTGGCCACCATAGGCGCTTTCACGCCGGCCATGACGCAGGCCGCCAGCGACACCTCGCGCTGGCTGCTGGTCACGGCCATCGCGGCGGCCGGCATCAAGACCAGCTTTGAAGATCTCATGAAACTGGGCTGGCAGCCCGTGGCCATGCTGGTCGGAGAGACGATTTTGATCGCCGCGCTGGTGCTGGGCGCGGTGATTGTGCTGCGGCTCGGGCTGTAAAGAAGCTAAGCGGCAGGCGCTTGCAGCCCTGCCGCGCGGTGCACTTCCACGCGGATCTCTTCCGTCAGCCGCGCCTTGAGTTCGGTGAACACCGGCGTCGTCTTGACCGAGTAGTGGCGTGGGTGCGCCAGCGGCACGGCGATG
Organism: Polaromonas sp. P1_F2; assembly: GCF_056405735.1. Taxonomy (NCBI): domain Bacteria; kingdom Pseudomonadati; phylum Pseudomonadota; class Betaproteobacteria; order Burkholderiales; family Comamonadaceae; genus Polaromonas; species Polaromonas sp. P1_F2. The sequence continues at coordinate 278,889 of NZ_JBFUBN010000003.1, forward strand.
TCGCACTTGATGCGGCCCGGCCGCGCGCTCATCACCACCACGCGGTTGCCCATGAAGATGGCCTCGTCGATGTCGTGCGTCACGAAGAGCACGGTTTTCTGCTCGGCTTCCCAGATGCCTTGCAACAGCTCTTGCATCAGCTCGCGCGTCTGGTGATCCAGCGCGCCGAAGGGCTCGTCCATCAGCAGGATGCGCGGGTTGTTGGCCAGGGCCCGTGCCAGCGCGGTGCGCTGCTGCATGCCGCCCGACAGCTGCTTGGGGAAGTGGTTTTCAAAACCCTGCAGGCCGACTTTCTTGATGAACTGGTGGGCGATGTCGAGTTGCGCATCCAGCGCCAGGCCTTTTTCACGCAGGCCGAAGCAGACGTTTTGCAGGATGCTGAGCCAGGGGAACAGCGTGTAGCTCTGGAACACCATGCCGCGGTCGGCGCCCGGGCCGGCGATGGGTTTGCCGTCCAGCACGATGCTGCCGCTGGTCGGTGTGTCCAGCCCGGCCACCATGCGCAGCAGCGTGGACTTGCCGCAACCCGAGGGGCCGAGGATGGTGATGAAGTCGTTCTCGGCGACGCTCAGGTCGGTGGCCTGCAGCGCCACCGTGCCTGGGCCCTTGTTGGTGGTGAAGGTTTTCGACAGCTGCGTGACGGTCAGGATGGGATTGGAGGCAGTCATCAATAAGGTGCTCTTAATCTTGCTCCTTCCCCCTCTGGGGGAAGGTAGGGATGGGGCCCGCGGCAATCGATTGACAGGCTGGCGTGGAACGGACAAGCCGGGGCGGCCCCCATCCCAGCCTTCCCCCAGAGGGGGAAGGAGCGACTGCGCCAAAGTGCGAGCTCACAGCCGCGCCCAGGGAAAGAGTTTGCGATTGAGCGCCTTGAAGGCCAGGTCGGTGACGAGGCCAAACACGCCGATCACGATGATGCCGAAGATGATCTGGTCGGTCGCCAGCAGCGCCTGGCTGTCGGTGATCATGTGGCCTATGCCGCTGGATGCGCCTATCAGTTCCGCGACGATCACATAGGTCCAGGCCCAGCCCAGCACCATGCGCAGGGTCTCGGCGATCTCGGGCGCGGCGCTGGGCAGCAGCACACGCACCACGATGCCGCGGTCGGCCGCGCCCAGGGTGTAGGCCGCCTCCACCAGGTCGCGCCGCGTGTTGCCCACGCTCACGGCAATCATCAGCACCAACTGGAAGAAAGAGCCGATAAAAATCACCGAGAGCTTTTGCGTCTCGCCAATGCCGGCCCACAGGATCAGCAGGGGAATGAAGGCCGATGCGGGCAGGTAGCGCGCAAAGCTCACAAAGGGTTCGAAGAAGGCTTCAACCGGTTTGTAGGCGCCCATCATCACACCCAGCGGCACCGCCAACAGCGCCGCCACGGCAAAGCCGCCCAGCACCCGCCAGACCGTCATGCCGATGTCCTTGATGAAACCCTGGTTCGCCAGCAGGTCGTAGCCCGATCTCACCATGGTGATGGGATCGGCTAAAAAGGTCTTGGAGACGTAGCCGCCCAGCGTGAAGACGGCCCACACGGCAAAGAAGAGAACGAAGAAACTGATGCCCAGCGCGATGCGCGCGCCGGGTGAGACGGGTTGCAGGGGCCGCATGCAGTCGCCGGCTTACTTGAGAAAACGCGTATCAGCCAGCTTGCCCATGTCAGGCAGCGACTTGATGATGCCCGCTTCCATCAGCAGTTCGGCGGCTTCCTTGCTGAAGGCAGCATGCTCACCGGCAAAGAATTTCTGGTTGGCCGCGCGGTCCTGCCAGCGCAGGTATTTGGACGAGGCCTCAAAGGCTTCGCCGCTCTGCTTCACGTCGGCACCCATGATTTCGAAGCTCTTCTTCGGCTCTTTCTGGATCATCTCGACGGCATCGAAATAACTGTCGGCCAGGGCCTTGGCGGCCTTGGGGTTTTCGCTCAGGAACTTGGGCGTGCAGCCGAAGGTGTCCATCACCATGGGGTAATCCAGCGTGGTGGCGAGTATCTTGCCGGCCTCCGGTTTGGCGCGCACCGCACCCAGGTAGGGCTCGTAAGTCATTGCGGCATCGACGCCGTCGGTGCCGGCGATCATGGCGTTGGCCGCGGCCTGCGGCTCGAGGTTGACGACCTTCACGTCCTTGGTGCTCATGCCGTTTTTCTTCAGCATCCAGGCCAGGGCGAAGTAGGGCGAGGTGCCGGGCGCGCTGGCGGCCACGGTCTTGCCCTTGAGGTCGCTGATCTTGGTGATGGCCGGTTTCACCACCATGCCGTCGGCGCCGTAGCTTTTATCGAGCTGGAAGATCTGCGTGGTGGCCACGCCGTTGGCGTTCCACACCACCCAGGTTTCCACCGTGGTGGCGGCGCATTGCACGTCACCCGAAGCGATCGCGAGGTGGCGGTCTTTTTGCGGAATCTTTTTGATCGAGACGTCGAGCCCGTTTTTCTTGAAGATGCCGGCTTCCTTGGCCAGGGTCAGCGGGGCAAAACCCGTCCAACCCGAAATGCCGATGGCGACCTTGGTCTCCTGCGCGTGGGCGGCGCCCATGGCCAGGGCGGCTGCGGCGGCCAGCAGAGAGAGGGCAAGTTGTTGCTTCATGAAGAGGCTCCTGTTAGATAGCAGTTTGAGATATCGCTAATGTATGCAGGCTTCATGCCAGCCGCAAGGCGGTTAACTCGGTGATTTGGGCCTCTCCGGCCAGGCCTATGCGCCCGCCCGCCACCAATTGGTGCACCCTTTCCATGTCGGGCGCCAGGCTGCGGTCATGCATCATGGCCGGCGAGGCCTGGCGCACCAGTTGCAGCACGCCTTCAAGCACTGCGGAGCTCTTGAGCGGGCGCAAAAATTCGATGCCCTGCGCGGCGGCCAGCAGCTCGATGGCCACGATGTACTCGGTGTTGCGGAGCATGGGCTGCAGGCGACGCGCCGCGAAAGTCGCCATGCTCACATGGTCCTCCTGGTTGGCCGAGGTGGGCAGGCTGTCGACGCTGGCGGGATGGGCCAGCGATTTGTTTTCGGAGGCCAGCGCGGCAGCCGTTACATGCACGATCATGAAGCCGGAATTCAGGCCCGGCTCAGGCGTCAGGAAGGCCGGCAGGCGCGAGGCCACGGTATCCACCAGCATGGCGATGCGTCGCTCGGTGATGGCGCCGATTTCGGCGATGGCGACGGCCAGTGCATCACAGGCCAAAGCCACAGGCTCCGCATGGAAGTTGCCGCCGGAGAGCAGCGTCTCGTCCTCGGCAAACACCAGCGGGTTGTCGGTCACCGCATTGGCTTCGCGCATCAGCACTTCCGTGGCGTAGCGCATCTGGTCCAGGCAGGCGCCCATGACCTGCGGCTGGCAGCGCAGGCAGTAGGGGTCCTGCACGCGGTCATCGCCTTCGAGGTGGGAACGGCGGATCTCGCTGCCCACCATGATGGCGCGATACGCGGCGGCGCAGGCGATCTGCCCCGGCTGGCCGCGCACCGCGTGGATGCGCGGGTCGAAGGGGCCGTCGCTGCCGCGCGCGGCGTCCAGCGTGACGGCGCCCGAAATCACGGCGGCTTCAAACAGGCGGTCGGTGGCGAGCAGCGCGTCCAGCGCCAGCGCGGTCGAGACCTGCGTGCCGTTGATCAGCGCCAGGCCCTCTTTGGCGGATAGCTTGACCGGCGTGATGGCGGCTTGCTTGAGCGCATCAGCGGCGGCGATTCGCTTGCCTTTGTAGAAAACCTCACCTTCGCCAATCAGCGGCAGGCACAGATGGGCCAGCGGCGCGAGGTCGCCCGAAGCGCCCACCGAGCCCTGGCAAGGGATCACGGGCGTGAGCCCCTTGTTGTAAAGCGCCATCAGCGTGTCTATGACCACTTCACGCACGCCCGAGTAGCCGCGCGCAAGACTCGCGGCCTTGAGCAGCAGCACCAGGCGCACCACGCGCTCGGGCATGGGCTCGCCCACACCCACGGCATGCGAGCGCAGCAGGTTGAGCTGCAGGGTTTCCAGGTCGGCTTGCGCGATGCGCTGGTTGGCCAGCTTGCCGAAGCCGGTGTTCACGCCATAGACGGCATCCCCGCCCTGCGCGGCTTTTTGCACCAGCGCGGCGCTGGCGCGAATGCCGGCCGTGGCAGCGGGGTCCATCGTCAGCGTTTGCGGGTTGGTGTGGATGTCGCGCAGCTGCGCCAGCGTCAGCCGGCCGGGTTGAAGGGTGAGGGTCATGGTGTTGCCAAAGATAAGAAAGGAAAGGGGACAGCCAGGTCTTACTCGGGCTTGATGTTTTTCTGCCGTATCACCTCGGTCCAGCGCAAGGTGTCAGCCTGGATGGCGGCGGCCAGCTCGGCGGGCTTTCCGGCCGCGGCCTCCATGCCCAGCGCGGCCAGCTTTTCCTTGAGCTCGGAGCGCGCGAAGAGCTTGCCAGTTTCCGCATTGAGTTTGTCGATCACGGCGCGCGGCGTTCCGGCCGGCACCATCAGCGCATACCAGGACACCGCCTCGAAACGCGGCAGGCCTTGCTCTGCAATGGTCGGTGTTTCGGGCATCACGGCCGAACGCTTGAGGCTGGCCACGCCGAGTGCGCGCAGCTTGCCGCTCTTGATATGCGGCAGCACCGAAGACATCTGCGCGAACATCATGCTGACCTGGCCGCCCAGCAAATCATTGAGTGCCGGGCCTATGCCTTTGTAGGGCACATGCAGCAGTTGCACGCCGCTGTTGAGCGCCAGCAACTCGCCGGCCAGGTGCGCCTGGCTGCCGGCGCCCGGCGAGGCAAAGCTGATGCCGCCCGGCTTTTGCGTGGCCAGCGCCAGCAGTTCCTTGACGGAGCGTGCCGGCACGGTGCTATTGACCACCAGCACGTTTTCCACCGTGGCCAGCATGGTGACGGGCGCGAGGTCGGCGGCCTTGTAGGGCAGGTTGGGGTAGAGGGCCGGATTGACCGCAATATTGCCCAGCGGGACGATGGCCAGGGTGTAGCCGTCGGGTGCGGCTTTCGCGGCCTGGTCAATGCCGATGTTGCCGGCCGCGCCGACCTTGTTGTCGACCACGGCTGGCTGGCCCATGGATTCTGAGAGGCCCTGCGCCAGCACACGGCCCAGCACGTCGACAGGCCCGCCGGGCGGGAAGGGCGCGATGACGTGCAGTGCTTTGGAAGGGTAAGCCTGGGCCGCCGCGCCGAAGGAGGCGGCAAGCAGCAATACCAGAAAAGTGGATCGCGTGATCAGCAGTTTCAGGGGCTTCATCAAATGTCATCCAGTGCAGGCGCAGGCCCGCCGTCCATGGCCGCCAGAGGCCGGTAGTCGTTCGCGTCGGGGAAAGCAAAACCCGCGAGCAGCAGGCGCTGCATCAGCGGTGCAATCTCAGCCGCCGTGGCCGTCGCCAGCAACGGCTCGCGCAGGCGTGACAAGGTCTCGGGCGGCAAGGCGGCGGTGGCCACCAGCGGCGGAATCGGCAGCGCCGCTGTGCTGGTGAGCGTGCGCACCTGCGCGGCAAAGGCCGGGTCGTAGGCCTTGAGCAGGTCGTGGTAGTAACTGTCCAGCGGGCCGGCGTCTATGCGTCCCTCGGCCAGGGCGGTGATCACGCCGCGCGCGTTGATCAGTTCGCCCACCGCCTTGCGGTACAGGCGCGAGCCTTGTGCCCGGCGATAAGGCGCCAGGTGATGGCGCAACGCCACACCGCCCGACATGGAGTCGGCCAGCGTGTAGCCGATCACGCCGCCGAAAGTGTCCGCCAGCGTGCGGTAGGGCGCGTCGGCGCGCACCACGATGTCGGTGAAATACACCGGCTTGCCGCCGTAGCGCGCCGGCGACGGGATGGGGGCAGCCACCAGCGTGGGCTGTGCGCCGCGCTGCGCAAACGGCAGGCCGCACATCATCGCCAGGCCCAGGTCATCGCGCGCCCACAGCACAGACAGCGGCGCGGGCGCGTCGTAGTCGACCAAGTCCCAGGGCAGGCCCGCTCGGTCCAGCACCCAGGCCAGCAAGGCCTTCCAGTCGGCCTTGGCCGCCGGCGTGGCCGAGTACATGCGGGCATTGGCGACCAGCGCCTCTCCAGCTTGTGGTGAATTCACGGCGTGCACCCTGCTGGCCGTTCAGCGGAAACGCAGCTTTTGCCCCAGGCCCATGCGCTTGGCCTTTTCGAGCATGAAGGCGCCCAGCGCGATGTCCGACAGCGACAGGCCGCGGTGCCAGAACAGATTGGTCTCGTCATCGCTTTCACGCCCGGGCTTGAGGCCCGCGACGATCTGGCCGAGCTCGGCGTGCAGCGTGGCTTCCGACAGCTTGCCGGCGTCCACATGGGCGCGCAGCGCGCCCAGCGGGCCGGCCTTGGCCTGGCCCCAGTCGTCCATCACCATCTTGTCCATGATGTCGGTCAGCGAGAGCTCGACCGCGCTCATGGTGCCGTAGGGGATCACGCAAGCGCCTTTTTTGATCCACTCGGTCTTCAGCATGGGCGTGGGTTTTTCCAGGCGCGAAGCTTCGACCACGATGTCGGCGCCGCGCACGCAGGACTCCCAGTCCTCGGTCACGGTGATCTTCTTGCCCAGGTCTTTCTCAAGCTTGGCGGCAAAGGCGTTGCGGCTTTCGGGCCGGCGCGAGTGCACGCGGATTTCGTCGAAGTTGTAGATCGAGTCGAGCAGGCGCACGTTCCAGTAGGAGGTGCCGCGCGCGCCGATGTGGCCCAGGATTTTCGAGTTCTTGCGCGCCAGGTGCTTGGCGCCCAGCGCCGTGATGGCGCCGGTGCGCATGTCGGTGATGTCCGAGGCGTCGATGATGGCGATCGGCGAGCCGTTCTTGGGATCGAACAGGTTGAGGATTGCCAGCTCAGAAGGCAGCCCTTGCTCGTAATTCTTGTAGAAGTCGCCGACCACCTTCACGCCGGCCAGGCCCAGCGGGCGTATGTAGCCGCGCAGCACGTTGAAGTGGCCGGGGTAGTCTTTCTCCGGCACCAGGTGCATGCGCGGTTCTATGGTCGTCTGCTTGTTGCCCTGCGCGTGCAGGGCCTGCTCGACGGCGGCGATGATCTCGGCGTCGGTCAGGGCCAGGGCCTGGACGTCGGGATGGTTCAGGTAGGTGAGGTGGATCTCGGCGGTGCTGTTGCTGTCGGACATGGGTTTCAGCTTCCTATCATGGGCAGGTTCAGCCCGTTGTCTCTGGCGCTTTGCTTCGCGATGTCATAGCCCGCGTCGGCATGGCGCATCACGCCGGTGGCCGGATCGTTGAACAGCACGCGGGCGAGTTTTTCAGATGCGTCGGCCGTGCCGTCGCAGACGATGACCACGCCCGAATGCTGCGAGTAGCCCATGCCCACGCCGCCGCCATGGTGCAGGCTGACCCAGGTCGCGCCGCTGGCGGTGTTGAGCAGGGCATTGAGCAGCGGCCAGTCGCTCACGGCATCGCTGCCGTCCTTCATGGCCTCGGTCTCGCGGTTGGGCGATGCGACGGAGCCGCTGTCCAGGTGGTCGCGGCCTATCACGATGGGGCCCTTGAGCTCGCCGCTTTTCACCATCTCGTTGAAGGCCAGGCCCGCGCGGTGGCGCTCGCCCAGGCCTATCCAGCAGATGCGCGCCGGCAGGCCCTGGAAGGCGATGCGTTCCTCGGCCATGTCCAGCCAGCGGTGCAAGTGCTTGTTGTCGGGGAAGAGCTCTTTCATCTTCGCGTCGGTCTTCTTGATGTCTTCCGGGTCGCCCGAGAGCGCCACCCAGCGGAAGGGGCCGACGCCGCGGCAGAACAGCGGCCGTATATAGGCCGGCACAAAACCGGGGTAATCGAAAGCGTTGTCCACGCCGAAGTCTTTCGCAACCTGGCGCAGGTTGTTGCCGTAGTCCACCGTGGGAATGCCCATTTCGTGGAAGGCCAGCATGGCCTTGACGTGCACCGCGCAGGACTCGCCCGCGGCTTTTGTCAGTGCGGCGTGCTGGGCCGGGTCTTTCTGCGCGGCCTTCCATTGCGCGACTGTCCAGCCCATCGGCAGGTAGCCGTTGATGATGTCGTGGGCCGAGGTCTGGTCGGTCACGATGTCGGGACGCAGGCCGCCGGCCTTGGCGCGTTTGGCCAGCTCCGGAACGATCTCGGCCGCATTGCCGCACAAGGCGATCGAGACGGCCTCCTTGCGCGAAGTGTGGTGCTTGATCATCGCCAGTGCTTCGTCAAGGTCCTTCGCCTGCTTGTCGACGTAACGGGTGCGCAGGCGGAAATCGATGCTGGACTGCTGGCACTCGATGTTGAGCGAGCAGGCGCCGGCAAAGGTGGCGGCCAGCGGCTGCGCGCCGCCCATGCCGCCCAGGCCGGCGGTCAGCACCCAGCGGCCGGCCAGGTCGCCGTTGAAATGCTGGCGGCCCGCTTCCACAAAGGTCTCGTAGGTGCCCTGCACGATGCCCTGGGTGCCGATGTAAATCCAGCTGCCGGCCGTCATCTGGCCGTACATCATCAGGCCGGCGCGGTCCAGCTCGTTGAAATGTTCCCAGGTCGCCCACTTGGGCACCAGGTTGGAGTTGGCGATCAGCACGCGCGGCGCACCCGGGTGGGTGCGGAACACGCCCACCGGTTTGCCCGACTGCACCAGCAGGGTTTCGTCGGCCTTGAGCTTGCGCAGGGAGTCGAGGATGGCGTCAAAGGCAGGCCAGCTGCGCGCCGCCTTGCCGATGCCGCCGTAGACCACGAGCTCATCGGGGTTTTCGGCAACTTCCGGGTCCAGGTTGTTCTGGATCATGCGGTAGGCCGCCTCGATCTGCCAGTTGGCGCAGCTCAGCGTGCTGCCGCGGGGGGCACGCACCGGGCGGGCCTTGCTGTCAAGGAAAGGGGTTTGGGAAAGGTCGGACATGGAGCTGCTCCGGAAATAAGAACCAAAAACTTTTCGGACATTCCAGGAAAGAATGCGCGGTGACTGGTATAAATCGTAGTTGTCTATACAACTTGTGTCAACTGGCGTAATCTACGGTTTGCGCGCGCAAGGGCTGCAAAGGGATCGCCCCGGCCTTTTTTGCGGTGACAATGTTTTTTTCTTACACACCCGCTGAACCATGGCCACCACACCACTGCCCGCCTACGGCCAAGTCAAGGCATTCATCAAGAAACGCATCAGCGCCGGCACCTGGAAGCCGGGCGACCCGGTGCCCAGCGAATCCGTGCTGATGGAGCAGTTCGGGGTGAGCCGCATGACGGTGAACCGCGCGCTGCGCGAGCTGATGGGCGAGGGCCTGGTCACCCGCATCCAGGGTTCCGGCACCTTCGTCGCGGAGCTGCACCGCATTTCGTCCACGCTTACCATTCGTGACATTCACGAGGAAGTGGTGGAGCGCGGCCATGTGCACACCTCGCGCGTGCTGCTGGCCGAATCCGAAAAAGCCAGCGCCGACCTGGCGCGCACCCTGGGCCTGCGGTCGGGCGGGCGGGTGTTCCATACCATCCTGATCCATCTGGAGAACGGCGTGCCCATCCAGTATGAAGACCGCTATGTCAACCCGGCGGCGGCGCCGCGCTACCTGGAAACTGATTTCAGCGAGACCACGCCCACGCACCACCTGCTGGCCGAGGCGCCCTTGACCGAGGCCAGCTATTCGATCGAAGCCTGCCTGCCTTCGGCGCTCGAGGCCAAGCACCTGGAGATCAAGCTGGGCGAGCCTTGCCTGGCCATGATGCGGCGCACCGTGAGCGGCAGCAACATCGCCAGCGTGGCGCGCCTGGTGTATCCGGGCTCGCGCTACAGCTTTGCCGGGAAGTTCCAGGCATGAGCCCGCCGGGCCGCCCCAAGGGCTCATACCGTAGCGCTGCAGCGCGGAGGTCTCTCGCATGAATTCTGCAAACCGCTCCGTCTGGAACATCGTCCGCCTGGCCGATATCCCGGCGACGCCCTGGCGCAATGGCGGTGGCGTCACGCGCGAGCTGGCCATGTGGCCTGATGCGGGTGACTGGGCCTGGCGCATGTCGGTGGCCGACGTTGACAAAAGCGGCCCTTTCTCGAAATTCGAAGGCATAGAGCGCTGGTTCGCCGTGCTCGAAGGCGCAGGCGTGCAGCTGGAGGTGGCCGGTGTGCCGCACCGTGTGACGGCCGCCGACGCGCCCTTGTTCTTTGACGGCGCGGCCCCCACGGATTGCGAACTGATTGCCGGCAAGACGCGCGACTTCAACCTGATGGTGCGCAGGGGGCCCAAGCCTTCACGCATGCTGCGCGTTGAAGGACGCTTTGCCGAAACCTTGCATGCCGGGACTACCATCGCCGTGTACGCGCACACTTCGGCCGCAACGGTGCTGTTTGACGAGGAGGCGCTGCAACTGGCCCCCGCCAGCCTGGCCTGGCGCACGGTCACGGGCAGTGCGGCGGTGCGTGTCGCCGCGCAGCAAGCCCTCTGGATGGAGATTCCCGCATGAGCCTGCAACTCTGGACCCACTGCAACATCGCCACGCTGCAGGCCGATGCCGCCCAGCCTTATGGACTGATGGAAGACGCCGCGCTGGTGGTGGAGGGCGAGTCCATCGCCTGGGTAGGTCCGCGCGCGGAATTGCCGGCCGAATTGCTGGCGCGCTGCGGCACACAGCATGACGCGGGCGGTGCGCTCATCACACCCGGGTTGATCGACTGCCACACCCACCTGGTCTACGGCGGCGACCGCGCCCACGAATTCGAACTGCGCCTGAACGGTGCAAGCTACGAAGACATCGCTCGCGCGGGCGGCGGCATTGCTTCTACCGTCAAGGCCACGCGCACCGCCAGTGCGCAAGAGCTGCAGGTGCAGAGCGCGCCCAGGCTCAAAGAATTGATCGCCGAAGGCGTGACCACGCTCGAGATCAAGTCCGGCTACGGCCTGGCGCTCGAGCACGAGCGCAAGGCACTGTCGGTCGCGCGCGTGCTGGGGCAGGCCCACGCGGTGGACATACGCACAACCTTTCTGGGTGCGCACGCCGTGCCACCCGAATTCGCCGGCCGCACAGATGCCTACGTCGATGCCGTGCTCGAGATGCTGCCGGTATTGCATGCCGAGGGCCTGGTCGACGCGGTCGATGCCTTTTGCGAGCGCATCGCCTTCAGCACCGCGCAGACCGAGCGTGTCTTCGCCGCCGCCAAAGCCCTGGGCATTCCGGTCAAGCTGCATGCCGAGCAGCTCAGCGACAGCGGCGGCGCGCAGCTCGCGGCGCGGTATGGCGCGCTCAGCTGCGACCACCTCGAATGGCTGTCGGCCGAAGGCGCGCAGGCCATGGCGGCGGCCGGTACCGTCGCGGTGCTGCTGCCAGGCGCTTTCTACTTTTTGCGCGAAACCAGATTGCCGCCCGTGGCCCTGCTGCGCGAGCAGCACGTGCCCATGGCGATCTCCACCGATTGCAACCCGGGAAGTTCGCCCTGCACCTCGCTGCTGCTGATGCTCAACATGGCCTGCACGCTGTTTCGCCTGACGCCCGAAGAAGCGCTGGCCGGCGTCACGCGCCACGCCGCCGCCGCCCTGGGCCTGCGCGACCGCGGTGTACTGGCAGAGGGCAAACGAGCCGACTTTGTGCTGTGGGGCGTGCAGCGGCCCGCCGAGCTGAGTTATGCCCTGGGCGCCAACCCGCGCCTGCAGACCGTCTTCAAAGGCCGCTTGGTATGAATGTTGCTCCACGCTGGTGCGTTGCACCGGCGTGTGGACAGCCATGCGCCTGAGCGTGAGCTGTCGCGCCTGAGTTGCCGCCGATGGCGCAAAGCCCGCTTGCCGCCGCACGCCAAAAAAGAAACAACCATTCCCAGCCAATGAGAAATAGTGCTTTGCGCGTACAGGCAAGCACCGGATACTGACGCGATGTTGCCCGATGCCCCCGCCCTTCCCACCGCTTCCGCCGTTGATCGCGCGCTGGTGGTGCTGGCCACGCTGGCGCAGCATGGGCGCCCCCTCACGGCCGTGGAACTGCTGGGCAAGACGGGCCTGAGCCAGAGCACGCTGTACCGCCAGTTGCTCTCGCTCAAGCGCTGGGGTTTTGTGCTTGAAATCGAGGGTCGTTACGCACCCGGCCCCTTGAGCCTGCAGCTGGCCCTGGGTTACGACCTGGCTTCCCATCTGGCGCAGCAGGCGCGCCAGGAAATGCAGATGCTGGCGCAACAATCACAGGAAAGTGTCGGCCTGATCGTCGCGGTCAACGGCCAGGCCATTTGCATCGACATGGTCGAAAGCAGCCAATCCCTGCGCTGCTCTTTTGAAAAAGGCCGCAGCGTGCCACTTGAAAAGGGTGCCTCGGCCAAATGCCTGCTGGCCCATATGCCGGTCGCGGCATTGAGCGCCGCGCTGGCCCCTGATCGCCAAGGCCCCGAGTTGCCGGCCGAACTGGCCGAAATCCGCAAGGCCGGCTTCGCCGTCAGTGACAGCGAGGTGGATGCCGGTGTCTGGGGCGTCAGCGTGCCCCTGTTCGCCATGGGAAAACAAGCCGTCGGCGCCCTGACATTGATGGCGCCCAGCGTGCGTGTTCAAGGAAAACACCCACCCCTGATCCAGATGGCGGTGGTCACCGCCGCCCGTATTTCCCGAAGTTTGAGCCGCTGAATTTATTTAACCCCCTGGAGAGACCCCCATGAACTTTCGCCGTCAATTCCTTGCCTCCTTCCTTGCCGTCCTCGGTCTTGCTGCCTTCGGCGCGCATGCGCAGGACGTGCTTCGTGTCGGCACCGACGCCACCTTTCCGCCCATGGAATATGTTGAAGCCGGCAAACGCACTGGTTTTGACATCGAGCTGGTGGAAGCCGTCGCCAAGACCCTGAACAAGCGCATCGAGTGGATAGACATCGACTTCAAGGGCCTGGTCCCCGGGCTGGTCTCCAAGCGTTTTGACATGGCGGTGTCGGCCATCTACATCACCGACGAGCGCAAGAAGGTCGTGGACTTCACCGACTCTTACTATGCGGGCGGCCTGGTGGCCATGGTGAAGGAAGGCAATACCGCCATCAAGACACTGGCCGACCTGAACGGCAAAAAAGTGACCGTGCAGGTGGGCACCAAGTCGGTGAGCTACCTGGCTTCCAATTACCCGCAGGTGCAGCTGGTGGAAGTCGAGAAGAACCAGGAAATGTTCAACCTGGTCGACATCGGCCGCGCCGACGCGGCCGTGACCGGCAAGCCGGCGGCCTTCCAGTACGTGCGCACCCGCGGCGGCCAGCGCGTGCTCGAGCAGCAGCTCACCACCGAAGAGTACGGCATGGCGCTGCGCAAGGACACGCCCGAGCTGACCAAAGCCGTCAACGGCGCCCTGGCCAAGCTCAAGGCCGACGGCACTTACGCGCAGATCGTGAAGAAGTGGTTCAGCAACACCACGGCTCCAGCCGCCGCCAAATAAGAAAACCCGGGAGCCCATCGGATGGAACTCGATTTCTCTCCCGCTTTCGCGGGGTGGCGCAACCTGCTGTCGGGTGCGCTGGTCACCGTGGAAATCACGGCGGTGGCCCTGGTGCTTGGCTGCATCATGGGCTTGCTGGTGGGGATCGGACGCCTCAATCCGGCCAGGCGCGTGGTCTACGCGCTGTGCACCAGCTATGTGGCGGCCATACGCGGAACGCCGCTGCTGGTGCAGCTGTTCATCCTGTTTTTCGGTTTGCCGCAGTTCGGCATCATGCTGCCGGCGTTTGTCTGCGGCGTGATCGGCCTGGGCATTTACTCCGGCGCCTATGTGTCGGAGATCGTGCGCGGCGCCATCCAGTCGATTGACAAGGGCCAGATGGAGGCCGCGCGTTCGGTCGGCATGTCCTATGGAACCGCCATGCGCAACATCATCCTGCCGCAGGCACTGGTGCGCATGATTCCGCCGCTGGGCAACGAATTCATCGCGCTGATCAAGAACTCCGCGCTGGTGTCGCTGCTGACCATCCATGAGCTGATGCACGAGGGGCAAAAAATCATCAGCGTTTCTTACCGCTCACTGGAGGTCTATCTCGTGATTGCCGTCATGTATTTTGTGCTGACCGGGCTGACGACGCTGGCGCTGCGCCGCATCGAGCAGCGGCTGCGCGCCGGAGGCATGGTGCAATGAACACGCCAGAACCTGTCGATAGAAAACCCATCGTCACCATCCGCGGATTGCGCAAATCTTTTGGCGAGCACGTCGTGCTCCACGGCATTGATTTTGACGTCCAGCCCTCGCAGGTGGTGGTTGTCATCGGGCCTAGCGGCTCCGGCAAGAGCACGTTCCTGCGTTGCTGCAACGGGCTGGAGAAGCCCGACAGCGGCCGCGTTGAAATCTGCGGCCGCGTGCTGGCCGATGCCGGCCGCATGCTGGACGACCAGGCGCTGAACCATCTGCGTGAAGACGTCGGCATGGTGTTCCAGTCCTTCAACCTGTTTCCGCACCTGTCGGTGATCGACAACATCACCGTCGGCCCGCGCAAGGTGCGCGGCTTGTCCAGGCAGCAAACCGAAGCCGAAGCCCTGGCGCTGCTCGACAAGGTGGGCCTGGTGCAAAAAGCCCATGCCATGCCGGCCAGCCTGTCGGGCGGCCAGAAGCAGCGGGTCGCGATTGCCCGCGCGCTGGCCATGCAGCCCCAGCTGATGCTGTTTGACGAGCCCACCTCGGCGCTGGACCCCGAGCTGGTGGGTGAGGTGCTGCAGGTCATGAAGCTGCTGGCGGGCGAGGGCATGACGATGATGGTCGTAACCCATGAAATGGACTTCGCGCGCGAAGTCGCCGATGTGGTGGTGGTGATGGATGGCGGCGTGTTGATCGAGGCCGGGCCGCCCGATATCATCTTTACCAACCCGGCACAGGCGCGAACCCGGGATTTCCTCCAGGCCGTGCTGTCACGGAACTGATCGAGGCCGCCTTCCGGGCGCTCATTTTTTCAGGAATCCATCCCATGAATGACTTCAGCGACGACAGCGGAGTTTTTAGCTTGCACCAGGGGCACGTGCCCTTGCTGGTCAGCATGCCGCATATAGGCACGGAAATCCCCACCGAACTGCAAAGCGGCTACACGGCCGAAGCGCTCAAGGTCGAAGACACCGACTGGCATTTGCATCGGCTCTACAACTTCCTGCCCCTGCTGGGCGCCAGCGTGCTGCGGCCGCGCTATTCGCGCTATGTGATCGATTTGAACCGCCCGCCCGACGACGCGCCCATGTACCCGGGCGCGTCCAACACCGAGCTGTGCCCCACGCGTTTTTTCAGCGGCGTGCCGCTGTACCAGGCCGGCCGTGAGCCCGATACCGAAGAGCGCATGCGGCGGCGAGAAGCCTACTGGCAGCCCTACCACGCGGCCCTGGCCGCTGAACTCGCGCGCCTGAAGGCGGAGCACGGTTTTGCCCTGCTGTGGGACGCGCACAGCATACGTTCGCAAATTCCCTGGCTGTTCGAAGGCAAGCTGCCCGACCTCAACATCGGCACCGCCAGCGGCGCCAGCGCGCATGAATCCATCACCGCCGCGGTGGTGCAGGCCTGCGATACCGCTCCCCACATCAGCACCGCCGTCAACGGCCGCTTCAAGGGCGGCTATATCACGCGCCACTACGGCCAGTCCGCGCAAGACGTGCATGCCGTGCAGCTCGAGATGTGCCAAAGCCTGTACATGCAGGAAGTGCCGCCCTACGCCTATGACGAGGCCCTGGCCTGGCAGGTGCAACCCCTGCTGAGGAATATGGTGGCCGGCGCGCTGCAGGCCGCCAACCATCTTTACGCCTGAGGCACCATGAGCAGCGGCACCAAGACATTTTTCGCGCCCCAGGCCTGGGTGCAAGGCGCATGGGCCAAAGACGTGCTGTTGACGGTCGCCTCCAACGGCAGCTGGCAAAGCGTGTTGCCCGGCGCCACGGCGCAGCAACAGCAGGGCGCAACTTTTTTGCCCGGCCCGGTGCTGCCCGGCCTGGTCAATGCGCACAGCCATGCCTTCCAGCGCGCCATGGCGGGCCTCACCGAGCGCCGCAGCGCCGGCGCGCATGCGTCCGACGATTTCTGGAGCTGGCGCGACCGCATGTACAGCGCGGCCAATCGCATCACGCCGGAGCAGCTCGAAGCGATTGCGACCCAGCTCTACGCCGAGCTGCTGGCCGGCGGTTACACCCAGGTCTGCGATTTCCATTACCTGCACAACGATGTCAGCGGCGCCGCCTATGCCGATCCGGCCGAGATGTCGCTGGCCCTGGTGCGCGCCGCACAGCGCACCGGCATCGGCCTCACGCTGCTGCCAGCGCTCTACATGCGCTCCGGCTTCAAGGCCACGGGCCTGCGCGAAGACCAGCGCCGGTTTTCCTCGACGCCAGAAAGCGTGATGCGCGTGGTCGAGCAGGTGCGGCGGCAAACACAGGGCGATGCGCGCATCAACGTCGGCGTCGCCGTGCACTCGCTGCGCGCCGCCGGGCCGGCCACCCTGCATGAACTCGGCATCGCCGCCAAAGAGGCCGGCCTGCCGGTGCACATCCACATCGCCGAACAGACGCAGGAGGTCGAGGACTGCCTGGAACACACCGGCCAGCGCCCGATCGAATGGCTGCTGAACAACGCCGACGTCGATGCCCGCTGGAACCTGGTGCACGCCACCCACGCCACGCCTGCGGAACTGCTGGGCGTGCAGGGCACGGGCGCGGCCATCGTGATCTGCCCCGCGACCGAGGCCAACCTCGGCGACGGTGTGTTCGACCTTCCGGCCTACGCGGCAGCGGGCGGCCGCTGGTCGATAGGGTCCGACAGCCACGTCACGCGCAGCTGGCCCGAAGAGCTGCGCCTGCTTGAATACTCGCAGCGCCTCACGCTGCGCCAGCGCAACATCGCCGCGCGTGTCCTGGGCCAGGAGAGCAGCGCGGCCGGCCTGTTCGAAGCCGCCTTGGCCGGTGGCTTTCCCGCCACAGGCCAGATGCAGGCCGGCCTGGCGCCCGGCCACCGCGCCGATTTTGTGACGCTGGACCTGGAGTCCCCTGCGCTGCTGGGCGTGCCGGCCGGCCATCTGCTGGATGCGCTGGTGTTTTCCAGCCCTGGCGCGGCGTTTGGCGGGGTGTTTGTGGCGGGCGAGCGCGTCGCCGCGCCTTCGCCTGGGCGCGCGCAGGCCTTTGCCCGCGCGATGCGAGAGCTGTGGGCAGACTGACTTCGTTCACCAGGGCGCTCGCATAGAAATTCCGGGGCTTTGGTGCTAGGTGAGGATGCATTGGCCGTACAAAACTCAATTTTGTAAAAAATACGGCCAATGGACTATCTTGGCCCTGGCTGCCCGCAGCAACAGCGGTCGTGATGGACAAGCTGCGCCACCCCTGCGTGTTTCTTGCTCCTTCCCCCGCTGGAGGAAGGCGGGGATGGGGGCCCTCCGGCCTGTGATCCTAAGCCGGCCCTACCATCCATCGCTGCAGGCCCCCATCCCGACCTTCCCCCAAAGGGGGAAGGAGCAAGAGGGCAGTGCCCATCCCTACCTTCCCCCCAAAGGAAGGGGATTTGGGCTCGCCGGCCCCACAAGCACTTTTTTGGCTGAATCGCGTCATGGACCCGCGCGGCATGCCCGGCTTCCCGGACAATCGGTGTATCAACAGGGCCGGGCGACCCGTTCGGCCCGGCACACGGCATGGCCATAGACTATGCCTGTCAGGCAGCCCGCTGACCTGGCCCAGAAGAATCGACACAAGGGGGAGTTGAATGACCATGAACGCCACGTCGGCCGTCGACGCATTTGTTGAGGAGACCGGCTTCGGCAACTGGTTCCTGCGCACCATGACCTGGAAGGTCCATGTACTGAACCGCGCCTTGAACGACCTGCAGACGCTGCTGCCGCCCGGCGCGCGCTTCGACCGGGTGCTCGACGTCGGCTGCGGTTTCGGCCATTCGTTTGCCGAGCTGTCCAGGCGCTTTTCCCCGCAGCTGATCGTCGGCATGGACATGGACCCGGACCTGCAGCAGCGCGCCGGCGCCGAGGCCAGGGCCTGCGCCAGCCCGGTGGAGCTGCACGCCGGCAACGCCTCGCGCATGCCGTGGCCCGACAAACATTTCGACATGGTCTTTTGCCACCAGACCTTCCACCACATCGTGGCCCAGGAAGAGGCCATGGCCGAGTTCTTCAGGGTGCTCAAGCCCGGCGGCGTGCTGCTGTTCGCCGAATCGACGCGCAAGTACATCCATTCACTGCCCATACGCGTGCTGTTCCGCCATCCCATGGACGTGCAGCGCACCGCGCCCGAATACATCGCCATGGTCAGGCGCGCCGGCTTTGAACTGCCGGATGCGCGCGTTTCGCTGCCCTACCTGTGGTGGAGCCGGCCCGACCTGGGCTTTCTGGAGTGGATAGGCCGGCCGCTGCCGGCCGATCGCGAGGAAACCCTGGTCAATGCCGTGGCGGTGAAACCTTGAGCGGCGCCGCCGCCGCGCCCGTCGCCCGCCTGGGCCTGCCGGCCGTGGTCAACGGTTTTATCCGGGACAACATCCGCACCATCGAAATGATCGGTGTGCTGATGCGAATCTTCAGCTTCGGGCTGGTCAGCTGGATGGGGCCGGCCAGTCCCTTTCTGTTTGTCTGGGCTTTCAACACCGTCGATGCGGTGATGCTGTCGTGGTGTTCGTTGCTCAAGCGGGATGCGGCTTATTCGCTGCTGAATCTGTTCTGGATACTGGTTGGGGTGGTGGGGATGCTCCGGGCTGGTGGGTTGATTGGGAGTTAGGCCTTGGGGTTAAGTCTCGGGGTTTCTTTCGGGCGCTGAGGTGTTTTGGGGTCCGGAGCCGGGGTCGCCCGGCATGCGACTCACTTTCTTTTGCTTCGCCAAAAGAAAGTAAGCAAAGAAAAGGCGACCCGCAGTCTGGGTCCCTACGCTTCGCTACGGGCAACCTGCGGTGCTCGAGCCAAGCGGGGTCCGGCTAAACTCGCTTCGCTCAGACAACGCCGGCCCTGATCCGCTTGTCTCTGCGCTCCTCGGCCCAGCCAGGACGGGGCAATCGGGAACGGGGACAGAAGACAAATACCAAAAGACAAAAAAGAAAAATACAAACAAGGACTCGCCACGGCGAGTCCTTGTTTCTTCAGGTATTCAGTATTTGGATTTGGTATTCCTTCTCCACCCCTTGTGGATGCGCCGAGGAGCGGAGGTCCAGACGGATCAGGGATCGCGTTGTCTGAGCGAAGCGAGTTTAGCGAGACCCCGTCTGGACCGAGCACCGCAGGTTGCCCGTAGCGAAGCGAAGGGACGCAGCAACCAGGGTCGCCTTTTCTTTTGCTTACTTTTCTTTTGGCGAAGCAAAAGAAAAGTGAGTAGCCGCCGGGCTACCCCCGGCCAGCCGAACCCAAAACACCTCAGCGCCTCAATCAGCAAGTTTCCAGTTATCCCATCGAACCTGCCCCAAAGCGCCCCCCTCCCACTGCAACGTGCCGGGCGCCGCCGGGCAAACCGCCACGGTAAAGGCCGTACCCTGTCCCACCATGGCCGTGCCGGGGCCATCCCCGCAAAGCGTGAACCGAGCCGATCGCATGGACGGCCGTGACGCCGGCATAGGCGTCGCTGAAGTCACCTGCTTGAGCCAGGCCTCCTTGAGCGTCCACTGCGCATAAAACCAGGCTTGCTGTTCCCGCGGGTCGGCGGGCATGTCCTGCAGCGCCTCGGGCTCATGCATCCATTCATTGAGCGCCGGGAAATCACGCGCGCGGTCGCTGCATTCCACATCCACGCCGACGGGCTGGTGCGAGACCGCACAGGCCAGCCAGTCCCCGCTGTGGCTTAGCGAGAAATACCAGGGACCGGACACCGGCGCGGCCAGCAATTGCGGCGCGCCATCGTCGGGCGCCGAGAGGGCGTAGTCTTGCCATCGGCCGCCGCCTTGGGCGGACAGGCACTGGCGGGCCAGCCAGCGTCCGGTGATGAACTGGGTGCGCCGGCGCGGTGCGCTCATGGTGGACAGCCGGGCTTCTTCTTCCTGGCTGAGCCAGTCCAGGCCCAGGCCGGACAGGCCGGCGTGGACGGCCGCCACGCTTTCAAGCCTGAGAGGGGTCACAAGGCCGGGCGTGTGTGTGCTCATCGCTGGCCTGGCCCGGGATCCGTTCAGAGCTTGAGCATCTCGCCGCGGATGGATTCCTTGAGCTCGCTCACCCAGGTGTTGTAGAAGGGGTGGATGACGGGCTCGCCGTTGCGCTGGCCGTAGTTCATGTTGATGCTGTCCTGGTACATCAGGGTGTATTTCACGGGTGTGTAGGTGATCAGCACCATGACGGTGTGCTTGCCGCCGCCGGTCTTCAGCGTGGCCTGCAGGTTGCCGTCGGCCTGCTGGGCGATGGTCCAGTTCTTGGCGGCGGCGCCGGCCAGGATGGCTTCCTTGACGCGTGCAGCGCTCGGTGCGGCGCCGCTGGTGGTGACCACCGGGACGTCGGGATGGTTCAGGATCGGCAGGGGCCAGCGGGCGCTGGCGGGGCCGGCGGCAAAAGCCATGGCAAGAACCAGGCCGGCAAAAAATTTCGATTTCATGGTGTGTTCCCTCTCTCTTCGGTTGACGACTGTGCCGGCTTATCCGGCCGGCTGCTTTCATTCAGGCGCGAGGACGCTTCCTCCGGGCCTTCGTGATGGTGGGCGGCCGGGTGCCATGGCCCATGGCGTGTCCGGCCGGTGAAATTCCGGTGCGCATGCTCACTCCGGCCAGCGCCGCAGGATCAGCGAGGTGTTGATCCCGCCGAAGGCGAAGTTGTTGCTCATGACGATGTCGGTCTGCAGGCTGCGTCCGCCTTCGCGCACGTAGTCGAGCTCGCCGCAGCGCGGGTCCACGTTGCGCAGGTTGATGGTGGGCGCGAACCAGCCGTCGCGCATCATCTCGACGCTCATCCAGGCTTCCAGCGCGCCGCAGGCGCCCAGGGTGTGGCCCATATAACTTTTGAGCGAGCTGATGGGGGCGCGGCCGCCGAAGACCTCGTGCGTGCCCTGGCTTTCGGCGACGTCGCCGTGCTCGGTGGCGGTGCCGTGGGCATTGATATAGCCGATGGCCTCGGGCGGCAGCCCGGCGCCGGCCA
This sequence comes from Polaromonas sp. P1_F2, assembly GCF_056405735.1. Lineage (NCBI taxonomy): Bacteria > Pseudomonadati > Pseudomonadota > Betaproteobacteria > Burkholderiales > Comamonadaceae > Polaromonas > Polaromonas sp. P1_F2. The sequence continues at coordinate 299,733 of NZ_JBFUBN010000003.1, forward strand.
GGGCCAGGCGCATGGCCTGCGCCATGGTGCGCGGGTTCGGCTGGGTCACGTGCGTGCCGTCGCTGTTGGTGCCGAAGCCGATGATCTCGGCCAGGATTTTTGCACCGCGCGCCTGCGCGTGTTCCAGCTCTTCGAGCACCAGGGTGCAGGCGCCTTCGCCCAGCACCAGGCCGTCGCGTTCGGCGTCGAAGGGACGCGGGCTCAGCTGCGGCGTGTCGTTGCTGGTGCTGGTGGCGAACAGGGTGTCGAACACGGCGGCGTCGGTGGCGTCAAGCTCCTCGGCGCCGCCGGCCAGCATGGCGACCTGCCGGCCGCTCTGGATGGCCTCGAAGCCGTAACCCAGGCCCTGGCTGCCGGCCGTGCAGGCGCTGGAGGTCGGGATGATGCGGCCGGTGACGCCCAGGAACACGCCCATGTTGACCGCGGCCGAGTGCGACATCATGCGGATGTAGGTGTTGGCGTTGATGCCTTCGGTGGTCTTGCGCGAAATCATGTTGCCGAAGTCGCCCATGGCGGCGGGCGAGCCTATGGAGGAACCATAGGAGATGCCCATCTTGCCGCTGGTGACCAGCGGGTCGCCGGCCAGGCCCGCGTCGGCCAGCGCCGTTTCGGCGGACAGGGTGGCCATGATGGCGACCCGGCCCATGCTGCGCGTGACCTTGCGGTTGTAGCGCGCGGGCAGTTCGAAGGGCGCGGCGCGGGTGCCCAGCCGCGTGTTCAGGCCCTCGTACTCGTCCCATTCGCGGATGTACTGGACCACGTTGCGCTCCTCGCGCAGGCGGGCGCGGACGGTGGGCCAGTCGTGGCCCAGCGGGCTGATCGCGCCGACGCCGGTGATGACGACGCGCTTCATCCGACCATCCCCCCGTTGACGGAGATCACCTGGCGCGTGATGTAGGCGGCGTCCGCCGAGAGCAGGAAGGACACGGCGGCAGCCACTTCCTCGGGGCGGCCCATGCGGCGGGCGGGAATCATGTGGAGGGCTTCCTCAAGCACGTGGGGTTCAATCATGTCGGTATCTATCAGGCCCGGGGCCACGCAGTTCACGGTAATTTCGCGCTTGGCCAGCTCCACCGCCAGCGCCTTGGTGGCGCCTATGATGCCGGCCTTGGCTGCACTGTAGTTGGTTTGGCCCCGGTTGCCCATCAGGCCGGACACCGAGGACAGCGTCACGATGCGCCCGGGCGCGCGCCTGCGCACCATGGGCATGACGACGGGGTTGAGCACGTTGTAGAAAGCATCGAGGTTGGTGTGGATGACGGTATCCCAGTCCTCGCCGCTCATGGCGGGAAAGGCGTTGTCGCGCGCGATGCCGGCATTGCAGACCACGCCGTAATAGGCGCCGTTGGCCTCGATGTCGGCCAGCAGCATGCTGGAGGCCTGGGCGCGGTCGGTCACGTCGAAGCACAGCACGCGCGCCTCGCGGCCCATTTCCAGGATGGCGTTGGCCACCTCTTCGGCCTGCTCGCGCTGCTGGCGGCAATGCACGGCCACGTCATAGCCGTCTTTGGCCAGGCGCAGCGCCACGGCCCGCCCTATGCCCCTGCTCGATCCCGTGACCAGCACGCAGCGGTTCATGATGTCTCTCCCTTTTTGCTATCCATAAACGCCCCGCCTTCGGGGGGCTCAAACACCGACAGGTTGGCCGAAGCCGCAAGTTCGCCGCCCACCAGTAGCCGGCAGGCGAACATGCCCAGGCCGTTGTCGGCCATCAGTTCGCAATCGGCCTCGATTCGCAGGCACTCGCCCGCCTTGAAGGACTGGCGAAACACATCATAGCGACGGGTCCCCACCAGGAAGCCCAGCGTGACGGCGCGTCCCTCGCGGCGCGCCCGCTGGCCCGCCCAGGCCGCGATGGTCTGGGCCATGTACTCGATGCCTATCCAGGCGGCCAGCTGCCCATCGCGCAGGAAGAGGCTGTCTTCGGTTATGTCGGCCTCGGCCACCACGCGTTCGGTGTCGACGCTGAGGATGCGGTCCAGCCAGCTCATGGCGCCGCGGTGCGGAACCAGGTCCGCCACCACAAGGGATGTGTCCATCGCGCTCATTCAGCTGCTCCCCAGAAGGACGCTGGCATTGCTGCCGCCGAAAGCGAAGGAGTTGCTCAGCACGTGGCGCGGCGCGCGGCCCAGGCTTTCGCCGGGCGCCACCAGGCGCAGCGGCGCCAGCGCGGGGTCCACCTCGCCGTCCCACCAGTGCGGCGGCAGCCGGCCTTGCGGGTTGTCCACCAGCGTCAGCCAGCTGAAGGCCGCCTCGACGGCGCCCGCGGCGGCCAGAGTATGGCCGGTCAGCGGTTTGGTGGAGCTGACCGGCACGCCGCTGCCCAGCACCTCGGCCACGGCCAGGCTTTCCATGATGTCGTTGTGCGGCGTCGCGGTGCCGTGAAGGTTCAGGTAGTCCACCGCGCCAGCCGCCACGCCGGCGCGCTGCAGGGCGGCCTGCATGGCGCGCATCGCGCCGCGGCCGGCCGGGTCGGGCGCCGACATGTGGTGGGCGTCCGAGCTTTCGCCCCAGCCCGCCAGGCGCACCGGCGCTTCTTCGCGCGTCATCAGGAACAGCGCCGCGCCTTCACCCAGGTTGATACCGCGCCGGTTCAGCGACATCGGGTTGCAGCGCACGGCCGAGACCGACTCCAGCGCCGAAAAGCCGGCCACCGTGAAAGCGCCCAGCGCGTCGCAGCCGCCGGCCACCACAGCGTCGGCCATGCCGGCGTTGAGCAGCCGCGCGCCGCTGGCCAGCGCCTTGGCGCCCGACGAGCAGGCCGTGGAGATGACGTGCGCGATGCCGGTGAGGCCGAGTTCGGCGGCCAGGAAATCGGCGAGGTTGCCGAGTTCCTGCTGGGCATAGCTGAAGCCCGCGGGCCAGGTGCCGCTGCGCTCATGGAGCGCGCGCGCTGCCTCGCCCTCGACCAGGCCCGAGGTGCTGGTGCCGACAACGACGGCGACACGCGAGGGGCCGAAGCGGTTGATCGCGGCCTCCACGGCCGGGCGTATGCCGGCCAGGGCCAGCAAGGCAATGGCGTTGTTGCGCACGCGGAACTGCGGCGCGGCATGGTCCAGGCTGGGCAGGGCCGCCTGGACTTCGCCCAGCGGCAGGCTGCGTCCCGGCGAATAGCGCTCGGTCTGCACCAGCCCGCCGGGGCCGGCCGCGTGCCACAGCGCTTCGCGCACCTGCGGTATGCCGTGGCCCAGTGCGCAGACCAGGCCGGGAGGGTGAAGGTAGATCGGGGTGTTCATGGCGTGGAGAAAACCGGCGATGCGCCGCGGGTATGGATCTGCACGGTATAGCCTTCGGCATGCTGGACCAGTTCGACGTGTTCAGGCGCAAGCTTGCGCACCGACACCCGCACACGGCCGTCATGGCTCAACTCGCGCGTTTGCGGCGACTCGGCCAGTTGCCAGCCCGGCGCCAGTCCCGCGCGCACGGCCTCGGCCGGCCACCAGACCAGCTGCAAGTCGCTGAGCACGCGCTCGGCGCTGACCACCCTGGGCCAGCCCGGCGCCAGGCTTTGCTCGAGCTGCCGGCCGTCCCATTCAAGCCGCGCCACGGTCTGGCCCAGCTGCAGGAAGGCCATGCGCACCGACTGCGCGTCGACTTCGAGCGCCACGTCCAGTGAACGTAGTTGGCCCGCGGCCTGGATGTCGAGCCGCTGCACCACCGCGAGTTCGCGGCCCAGCGATGCCGGCGCCAGCCGCAGCAGCGGCGTGGCGGCCGATGGCGAGGACGGCGAAGACGCGCAGCCCGCCAGCATGGCGGCGGCGAGCACGGCGGCAAGGTGCTTCAGGCCGAACACAGTTCCTCCAGCACGGCGAGCCGACGCTTGGACTCGGCGACATAGGGGTTGCCGGTGTCCCAGGCGTAGCCGGCCAGGATGGACGAGATCATGCGGCGTATCTCGGGGCTGGCGTTTTCATGGAAGATGACTTTCTGGAAGCCGCCGGCGTACCAGGACTCGACGAACACCCGGAAGGTGTCCACGCCGGCCTTGAGCGGGCGCGCGTAGTCGCTTTCCCAGTCGACGGTTTCGCCCGCCGCCTGGCGCTTCAGGCAGGCGGCCGCGAGGCTGGCCGACTTGAAGGCGATGGTCACACCGCTGGAAAACACCGGGTCCAGGAACTCGCCGGCATTGCCAAGCAGGGCGTAGTTCTTGCCCCACAGCGACTTGACGTTGGCCGAGTAGCCCGTGATGCTGCGCGCCGGGGTGTCCCAGACCGCATTCGCGAACAGGGTGCGCAGGCCTGGCGCCTCGCTCACGAGGGCCTGCAGGCGCTCCGTGTCGCTGCCCTTGTATTGCGCGAGGAACTCGGTGCGCGCGACCACGCCCTGGGAGCAGCGGCCGTCGGAAAACGGAATGGTCCAGTACCAGACGTCGCAATGCTCGGGGTGCACGGTGACCAGGATTTTTTGCCGGTCAAAACCCACGCCGGCCGGAACGTTGTCCTGCACGTGCGTGAAGATGGCGCCGCGCGTGGGAAAGCCCGAGGGGTATTCCAGGCCCAGCAGCCGGGGCAGCACGCGGCCGAAGCCGCTGGCGTCCAGCAGGAAGTTGGCCGCCACGCCATAGGTGCGTCCGTCGGCGCCCCTCACCTGCACGCTGGGCCGCTCGCCGGCCACGTCCACCGCCAGCACCTCGTGGCGGTAGCGGACTTCGGCGCCCAGGCGGGCCGCTTCGTTCGCCAGCACCTCGTCGAAGCGGGCGCGCTGCACCTGGTAGGTGGTGCCCCAGCCTTGCGAAAACTTGTCGCGGAAGTCGAATTCGGTGTGCCGGTCGCCGCAGGTGAAGGCCGCGCCGTTCTTGTACTGGAAGCCGGCCTCGACGACGGCCCGCAGCATGCCCGCCGCCTCGATGTATTCCATGCTTTGCGGCAGCAGGCTCTCGCCGATGGAAAAGCGCGGGAACTGCTCACGCTCAAGGATCAACACTTGCCGCCCCTGCTGGCGCAGCAGGCCCGCGGCCACCGCGCCCGCCGGGCCGGCCCCGATGATCAGGATGTCCGTGTGTTCTTGTTGTACTTGTGTCATGCCTGCCTTGGGTTGGGGATAGCGTTGGGGTGGGGCTTGTGTAATCGAAAAAGCGGCGCAAGCAGGCATACCAGCGCCAGCCCTATCAGCAAGGTCAGCCCGAAGGCATGCAGGGCCGGCGTCGCGGACAGGGCCAGCAGGCCGAAGGACAGGCCGGTGCTGAGCGCGCCCAGCAGCACGGCCAGCCAGGCGTGGCCCTGGTCCTCGCCCTGGTGCTCGAGCAGGAAAATCCCGTAGTCGACGCCCATGCCCAGCAAGAGCATCAGCGCCAGCAAATTGAAGAGCTGGAAAGGCTCGCCCAGCCAGCCCAGCGCGGCCAGGCAACCCAGCGAAGCCAGCGCGGTCGGCAGCCAGGCGCGCCAGGCCGAGCGCCCGAAGCGCAGGGCCATGGCCGACCATACCACCACATGCCCCACCAGCAGCAGCCAGCCCATGGTGACGCGAAAGCGCCCCAGCAAGCCCGACATGTCGCCGGCCCGGTCCACCCAGTGCACGCCTTCGACCTGTTCGCCGAGCGCATGCAGCGCTTCGGCCTGGGCCCGGTTGGCCAGGCCGCGTATCAGCACGGCGCTGGCATAGCCGCCGTCCACCTGTCCCAGCCATTGGGCACGCGCCGCGGCGGATGCGGGGCTGGCCAGCCAGGCCTGCAGCTCCAGCGGCGCTGGGTTGAAGGCCGGGCGTTGCAGGTCTTCGCCCAGGGCCTGGCTGACCTTGCGCAGCACCTGCTGCTCGGCCTCGGTGCTCAGGCGGCGGTTGTCGGCCTGCCGCGCGGCGGACGGCACCCAGTCGGAGACGGCGCTGAGCGCAGGCTTGCCCACCTTGGCCGCATCGAGCCGCAGCTTCTCCTTGAGCGCTTCTTCGCGCTGCAGCACGGCCTCGGGCGTGGCGCCGCGCACCACAAAAAACTGCGCCGGGCTCGGTATCTGCAGCAGGCGGCTGACCTCGATCTGGTCCTTGATCAGCTCCGGCGGCGAGGACTGCAGCTGGCGCAGGTCATCGTTGGCCTGCAGGCGGGAGACGCCCCAGGCGCACAGCAGGGTAAAGAGCACCAGCAGGGCCCACAGCCCGCGTCCCTTGAGTGCAGGCCAGCGCGCCAGGTTGGCGGCCACCGCGCCCGCCATGCGGCTGCCGCGCAGCGTGCCTCGGTCCAGCGCGGGAAACCAGCACACGGCGGTGAGGAAGGCGGCGACCAGCCCCACGGACGAGAACACCGCCATCTGCCGCAGGCCCGGAAAGGGCACGACGGCCAGCACCAGGTAGCCGAGCACACTGGTCAGCAGCGCCAGCGCCAGCCCGGGCAGCAGGTGTTTCATCAGCGGCCAGCGCGCGGTGCCGGGCGAAGCCAGCCGCGAAGTGAAATAGTGGATGCCGAAATCCTCGGCCACGCCGACCAGGCTGGCGCCGAACACCAGCGTCAGCAAATGCACCTGGCCGAACACCCACACCGTGACGGACAGCGCTGCGGCGCAGCCGACCAGCAGCGACACCGCGATCAGCGCCACGGGCCGCAGCGCCCGGAAGGCCCACCACACCAGCGCGATGACGGCCGCCAGCGAACCCCAGCCTATGGTGTTCATTTCGCGGTTGCCCTGGGCCGCGCCGGCTTCGGCATGCAGGGGCACGCCCGCGCGCAGCATGGTGACCGGCCCGGCTGCGGCCGCCGCCCGGCCGGCCGCGTCCAGCGCATCGCCCCAGCGGCGCTCGCCGTCGAGGCGAAAGGCCGAGCCCTCGGTTTCATACAGCAGCACCGCCCAGTCGCGTTTGCCGTCCGGGTCGGCCACCCACAGCAGGCCGTCGCGCGGCCGTGCCGCCGTGAGGCCCGCGCGCTGCGACCACCAGGCGGTCCACAGGCCCAGCGGGTCGGCTAGCCAGGCCGTGGGCTGGCCGGTGTTCAGGCCGTGCAGCCGCTCCAGCGCCTGCGCGGCCAGGATGGAGGTGTCCGGCTTGCGCAGCTCCTCGCGCTGGCCGTCGGTGAGCAGCGCATCGCGCCAGGGACGGTAAAAATCCAGCGACTGCGTGGCCGCGCTGCCGTCGCCCGCGCGGCGCAGGCCGGCATGGGCGGCCGCCACGGACGCGTCAAAGCGTGCGGCCGCGTCCTGGGCGCTGCGCCAGTCGGGCGCGCCCAGCATCACCACCACACGGCGCTCGCCCTGCTCGCCGAGCTGGCGCATGGCGCGCTGCGCGACCGGGGCTTTGTCATCCTGGGGCAGCAGCGCGAAGACGTCGGTGTCCAGCCGCGGCGCTTGCCAGAACTGCCACTGGTGCCAGCCTATGGCGGCCACCACCAGCAGCCAGGCGAGTGCCAGCCACTGCGGAGTGCCCAGGCGAGCGGGAAACTTCATGGGCCGAAACGCCCGGCTTCGGACGGGCTCAGGCTGGACGCCGCGTGCTTGAAAAAGCGGATGCGGCTGGCGTCGCCCGAAGCCTCGTACAGGTTCACGCTGTCGACGTGGCGGCTGCCTTCGAGTTCTATGCGCGTGATGAAGCCGGCCAGGTTGGCGTCGCGCGGCTTGAGCGCCAGGCGCCAGCCCTGCGCGCCCTGCAGCGCGCCCTCGGCCTGGAAGCGTTCGGCCAAAGCCTTGACATCGCCGGCCAGCAGCGCCATCAGCATCTCATTGACGGCCTTCAGGCCGGGTTCCTGGCGCGTGTCGATCTGGCGGCTGGCGCCGCTTTCGCCCAGCGTCATCAGGCGTTCGCGCGTGACCACCACGGTGGACGCGAAAGGCTGGGCCGTGACCCACAACACGCCCTTGCCCGCGGCCATGACAAATGTGCCCTTGGACACCAGCGGGCGCTTGAAACCCTTGATGGTCTTGGTCTGCTCGAACTCGCCGCGCAGCACGGCGGGGCTTTCCAGGCGCCGGCCTATCTCGGCCAGCAGCTCGGGCGCGTTCTGCGCGTAGGCGGTGCCGCCAACGGCGGCCAGGCCGGCCGGCAGCAAGGTCAGGAAGGCGCGGCGCTGCATCATGCGCCAGGCCCCTTCACGCCCAGGCGTTCCCACAACACCGGCGGGCAGACCCAGCACATTTCGCGCGTGCTGATGTCGAGTGCGACCTGGATGGTGCTGGCCTTGTTGAGCCGCGCGTTGGTTTCGGCGCACAGGATCAGGTACTCGATCTTGAGCCGGTTCTCCCACTCGACGATGCGCGCGCGTATGCGTATGCGCTGGCCGTAATGCACCGAGCCGACGTACTTCACGCGCAGGTCGACGATGGGCCAGGCGTAGCCGGACTCGTGCATCTGCGGGTAGTCGTAATTGAACTTGGCCATCAGCGCGTTGCGCGCCAGCTCCAGGTACTTGACGTAGTTGCCGTGCCAGACGATGTTCATCGGGTCCAGGTCATGGAAGGCCGGGCTCAGTTCGATTTCGTGGCTGAGGTCGGGGCTGGGTGTAGGCGCTTCAGCCATGGTAGAGACTCCATTGCCCCGCGCGCATGCCGGCCAGCAGGCGCTGCAGGTCGGCGTCCAGCGCGCGGTCTTCCTCGACCAGCGCGATCTCCTTGGACAGGCGTTCGAGGAAGCCGGCCAGCGGCGCGGGCAGCGGCAGTTTGCTCAAAGGCAGGCGCAGCGCCAGCGCCTGCCTTGCGGCGATCAGCAGGGCTGCGACGACCTGCTCGGTCAGCTCCAGCACGCGCAGCGCGTCGCGCGCGGCGATGGTGCCCATGCTGACCTTGTCCTGGTTGTGGCACTCGGTCGAGCGCGAGAACACCGAGGCCGGCATGGTCTGCTTGAGCGCCTCGGCGGTCCAGGCTGAGACGCTGATCTGCAGCGCCTTCAGGCCGTGGTTGATGGCCGCGCGCGGCCCGGTGGCCGCCGACAGGTTGGCCGGCAGGCCGTGGTTGAAACGCGTGTCCACCAGCAGCGCGAGCTGGCGGTCCAGCAGGTCGGCCACGTTGGCGACCACGTTCTTGAGCGTGTCCATGGCCAGCGCGATGTGGCCGCCGTAAAAATGCCCGCCGTGCAGCACGCGCTCCTCGTCGGGCTCTATCAGCGGATTGTCGTTGGCGCTGTTGAGCTCGTTCTCGATCAGCTGGCGCAGCCAGGGCATCGCGTCTTCAAGCACGCCGATGACGTGCGGCGCGCAGCGCAGCGAATAGCGGTCCTGCAAGCGGCTTTCGTTGCGGGCCGGCCGGTCGGACAGCAAGTCTTCACGCAGGCGGCGCGCCACCAATTGCGGCCCCGGGTGCGGCTTCAGCGAAAAAAGCGTTTCGTCGAAGTGGTGGGCGTTGCCGTCGCTGGCCCAGACGTTGCAGGCGGTGAGCCGCGTGGCCAAGCGAGCCACGCCGTCGGCGCGCTCCCAGGCCAGGCAGGCGAGGCCGGTCATGACCGAGGTGCCGTTCATCAGCGCTAGCGCCTCCTTGGGCCGCAGGCGCAGAGGCTGCAGGCCGATGCGGGCCAGCGCCTCGGCGGCAGGCTGGCGCCGGCCTTCGAACAGCACCTCGCGCTCGCCGCACAGCACCGCGGCCACGTAGGAGAGCGGCGTCAGGTCGCCGCTGGCGCCCACCGAGCCTTCGGCTGGAATCAGCGGCAGCAGGTCGTGTACCAGCAACTGCTCGAGTTGCACCAGCAGTTCCCAGCTGACGCCCGACACGCCCTGGCACAGCGAGGCCAGGCGCGCGGCCAGCACGGCGCGGGTTTCTTCGGGCGTCAGCCAGCGGCCCGCGCCTATGCCGTGGAAGGTGTAGAGGTGGTGCGGCAGTTCGGCCACCAGCTCGGGCGGGATGCTGACGGTGCAGGAATCGCCGTAGCCGGTGGTCACGCCGTAGACCACGCCGTCCTCGCGCAGCAGGCGGTCCAGGAAAGCCGCGCCGCGCACGATGCGCTCGCGAAAGGCCGGGGCCTGGCCCAGCGCCGCAGGGCGGGCGCGCGTCGACAGCGCGACAACGTCTTCCACGTCTAGGCGCCGGCCGTCAAAAATCACGGGGTCCAAATGTTCAACGGTCATGGTCGCGATCAGGTTGTGCGGTGCGCGGCGGAATGGCCTGCGCCCAGAAGGGGAAAAAATTGAACCAGGCCAGCGGCGCGCGCGCCAACAGCACTTCGAGCCAGCCGGCGAATTGCTGCGCATGGGCGGCCATCGCCTCGCGGCGGGCATTGCGGGGCAGCGCCACCTGCTCGGCCAGGCAATGCACGCGCAGGACGTAGCCGCTGCCTTGCACGCCGGTTTCTCGCACGCAGGCCATGGCATACAGCGGGCACTTGAGCAGCGCGGCCAGCACATACGGGCCGACCGGCCATTGCGCCTCATGGCCCAGGAAGCGGGCCGGCACAGCCATGCTCTGGCGCACCGGCACGCGGTCGCCGGCGATGGCGACAAACTCGCCCTGCGCCACCTTGTCGGCCAGCAGCATGGCGGTGGCCGGGTTGACTTCGGTCACCTGGATGAAACGCACTTCGCTGTCCGGGTGCAGCTGCCGCAGGATGCGGTTGAAGCGCTCCGCGTGCCGCGTGTGCACCAGCACGTTGAGCCGCACGCCGCGATGCCGTTCGGCGCTGATGCGGCACAGCTCCATGCAGCCGAGGTGGCCGGTGACGATCACCGCGCCCCGGCCCTGGGCGGCCAGGGCCAGCAGGCCCTGCTCGCCTTCCGTGCGAAGGCTGGCCTGCGTGATGCCGCCGCTCACGGCCAGCAGCTTGTCAAGGATGGCGTCGGCAAAGGCCAGGAAATGCCGCAGGGTGTCGCGCCAGGCGGGCGCATGGCCCAGGCTGCCGGTGGCCGCCTCGAGTTTTTGCAGGTAGTCCAGCGAGGCGCGCCGCGCATCGCCGCGCGTCGCCCAGTAATACACCACCACCGGGTACAGGCAGATGCGAAAGGGCAGGCGCCCCAGCACGCGGTAGACCCAGAACAGCAGCCGCACGCCGGCGACGAAGGTATGTTCGCCCAGGCTGGCCCAGTGCGGCGCGGCGGCGGGGGCGATGGAGGGCTGCATCACGATGCGACCTTGCGCCACAGCAGCACTGGCAGGCGAAGCAGCATGCCGGCCAGCATGCGCGCATGCATGCCGGAGATCAGCAGGTTGTCGCGCACCAGCTGAAAATGCGACACGCCGTCGGCCGGGTAGCGCACCCGCGTCGGCAGGTTGACGATGCGCACGCCGCGCCAGTGCAGGCGCACCAGCAGTTCGGAATCGAAATCCATGCGCCGCCCCAGGCGGGCCTGGTTGAACAGCTTCACGACGGGCGCCAGCGGGTAGACGCGAAAGCCGCACATGGAGTCGGCGATGTCCAGCGACAGGGTGTTGATCCAGACCCAGACGTGGGTCGCGTAGCGCCCATACAGCCTGGCCTTGGGAACGGACTCGTCATAAATGGGAACGCCGCAGACCACGGCATCGGGGTGGCTTGCCGAGGCTGCGAGAAATCGGGGAATGTCGGCGGCTTCGTGCTGGCCGTCGGCGTCGATCTGCAGCGCATGGGTGTAGCCAAGCGACAGCGCATGCCGCAGGCCCGCCATCATCGCGCCGCCCTTGCCCTGGTTGTGGCCCAGCCTCAGCAGCACCATGCCGGCGCCGTGCAGCGCGGCGAGTTCATCCAGCACTTTGGCGCAGGCCGCGTCGCTGCCGTCATCGACCACCACCACTTCCAGGCCGTGGGCGCGCACCGCGGCCACCATGGTGCCTATGGTTTGCGGGTGGTTGTAGCAGGGGATCACGGCCACCGCCTTATGCATTGATGGCTCCCGGCTCATAGGACCAGACCGCGCGGCCGCTGGCATGCTCGTTCAGGGTGGCGGTGCCGGCGTCGTCCGCGCCCTCATGCGAATACAGGCGAAAGCTCAGGCTGCACAGGCTCGCGTCGGCCAGCCGGGGCTTGAACTGCAAGGCCATGTACAGGGCCGTGCCGGGCTGCACCGGCCGCACGAACTTGAGGGCTTCCAGGCGCACAAAGTGTTGCGGCAGGGCGAAACATTCGCGCCCCAGCGACAGCGCCCAGTCCAGCTGCGCGACGCCCGGCAAGATTGATGCGACCTCGAAATGGCCGTCGAACACCGTGAGGCCCGCGTGGATGTCCAGCGTGGCCAGCGCATCGGTGTCGCCGCGCTCCAGCCATTGCACGGCCGGCATTTCGGGGCGTGCCGTGGGCGCTTGCGGTGCGAAGAGCGCCGCGAGCAGCGCTTCCGGCGATTTGCCCTGCGCATTGACCGGCAGGGCCTCCACAAAGCGCCAGCGCCTCGGGATGGCCAGGGCCTCCACGCCGCTGGACAAGGCCTCGCGCAGCGACTCGAGCAGGGCGCGCCGGCCCAGGCCTTCGTGCGCGCGGCCCGCCGGCGTGAGCACCGCCACTACGCCCACGCGGGCGCCCACGGCGGTGTCGACCACCAGCGCTCTGGCTTCCTGCACCCAGGGCGTCTTCAGCAGCAACTGCTCGACCGCGCTGAGCGAGACGCGTTTTTCCTCGATCTTGGCGATGCGGTCGACACGGCCCAGCAGGCGGAAGCTGCCGGCGCCGGCCGGCGCGGCGCGGTCGCTGGTGGTCCACCACGCGGTGTCGGGCAGGCGCGGCGACTGCACGGCCAGGCATTCGCCGTCCAGGCGCCACTGCACGTCGGCAAACGGCTGCCAGGGCTGGTCCGCGGCGGTGCTCTGGCGCCAGGCGATGCCGCCGGTTTCCGAGCTGCCGAAGACCTCGATGGGCGCGCGGCCCAGGATCACGGCCGCGGATTGGGAAACCTCAAAGGGCAGGGGACCACCCGAGGAAAAGACGGCGCGCAGCTGCTGCCGGGCCTGCTGCCAGTCCGGCGGCTCGGCCAGGCGCTTGAGGTGGGCCGGGGTGGACACCAGGATGGACGGCTGGGCGCCCAGGCAGGCGGCCAGGTCTTCGGGATACAGCAGCCGGCGCAAGCCGAAGGGCCGGCCGGCGGCCAGCGGCCACAGCACCAGGAACAGCAGGCCGTAGATGTGCTGGTGCGACACCGTCGCCCACACCGTGGGCGCGCCGTCGTCCAGCCGCTGCCCCAAGGCTTCTTCGAGTGCGCCCACCTCGGACGCCAGCTGGTCCAGGCGTTTGTCGATGGCTTCGGGACGGCCTTGCGATCCCGAGGTGTAAAGCCGCAGGCGCGCGGTGGAGAGGTCCAGGGGCTGGCGGGCCGTCGCCGGTGCTTGGGATTCAGTGCTGGCCTGCAGCGCGCCGGGCAGGTCGCCGGCCAGCAGGTAGCCGGCCTCCAGCAGGGTGCTGAGCGTGTCGGGCCGGTCGTCGCCGGGCAGCACCGCGGTTTTGCCCAGGTGCCAGACTGCCAGCAGCGCCGCCGTGAACTCGAAGGGATCGTTGAAGTAAATGGCGCAATGGGACTCGGGCCGCGCGGAGAACGCCGCTTGCCAGCACGCCACCCTGTGGAGCAGGTCGGCATGCGACAGATGCCCGCCGTCGGCGCGCAGCGCCACCCGGCGCCGCGCATCCGGCGGGCGGCAGGCGAGCTCGCTCAGGGACCACCAGTCGGCCATGCCCGTCAGCCTTGCGCGCTGTTCGCCGCGGCGATGCGGGCGCGCACGCGGCGGCGAACCAGCCACTCCGCGGCCATCAGCACGCCGATGAGGCAGTAAGAGACCAGGCCGTTGTACAGCGTCCAGGCCGCATCGCTGGCCCACAGCGCCGTGGCGAATGCCATGGCGCCGTTGAAGATGAAGAACAGGCACCACACCTGCGTCACGCGCCGCGTGTAGGCCACGGCTTCAGGCGGCAGCTCGGGCTCGCGCAGGCGCGCAAAACGTTCTATGGCGCTGGGCGGGTAGGCCAGGCTGGCGGCAAACAGCGCGAGCAGCACGGCGCTGACGACCACCGGGTAGAGCTTGAGCGGCATCCACGCATTGCCGGCCCAGCTGAAGACGGCCAGCAGCAGGGCGCCGGCGGCAAAACCCCAGGTGACCGCCGTGCGGCTCACCACCAGGCGCGCCAGCGCCAGGCCCAGCAGCAGCAAGGCCAGCCAGCGCGGCTCGAGCCGGCCCAGGCTGAGGTAAACAATCAGCGGATAGGCCAGCGTGACAAGCGCCAGCAGCACGCCGGCGATGCGCCTAGGGACTGCCGTCATATAAATCGCCCCCGCGTGGCACCCGCAAAAGGCTGCAATCTAGGCGCGAAATGAAGCCGGGGTAGGCCCCCGGCAAGGCTTCGCAACGACGAGTGCGGCCTTTTGCGGGTACCACCCGTAGGGCTGGGGCTGCAAGGGGCACTGCGCGTTGTTGCAGCCCTTGACCGGGGGGGCGACCCCGGCCGGCGGTCTGCGCCTGGCGCCGCACCCCTTGCAGCCCCAGCGCGGGGGCGATTTATATGACGGCAGTCCCTATGCATCAGCCGCCTCGTGCCCCGCCGTCAGCTTGTGCAGGGCGTCGACGACGTCGCTCACGGTGCGCACCGTCTTGAAGGCTTCGGGCTGCAGCCTTTGCCCCACCAGCGGCTTGAGCTGCACCATGAGGTCGACCGCGTCAATGCTGTCGATGTCCAGGTCGTCGCGCAGGCGGGCTTCGGGCACGATGCGCTCGGCTTCGATGCCGAAGGTCTCCACAAGAATGGTCACGATGCGCTGGAATATTTCGTTTTTGGTCATGATGGCGTCCTTGCGAATGAGTTCAACGCGTGCGCTGCGAGCCGACGAAGGCCGCGAGCGCCTGCACGCTGGAAAAATAGTTGCGTGTCTCCTCGGAGTCGGCCGAGACGCTGACGCCGTAGCGCCGCTGCAGGGCCAGCCCCAGTTCGAGGGCGTCGATGGAGTCCAGCCCCAGGCCCTTGACGAACAGCGGCGCGGCGGCGTCGATGTCATCGGGCGTCAGGTCCTCGAGGGCCAGGGCGCTGATGATCAGCTCCTTGATCTCGCTCTCAAGCGTTTGCGTGTCTTGGGTCACTGCGTGTCTCCGTGGTGAAATAGTCGGCCAGGTGTTCGGTCAGGCGCCGCGCGGCCAGGGCCTCGCTGTCGCGGCTGTCCACCAGGGAAGCGATGGGCATGTCGTCACGCACCTCGATGCGGAAATGCGGGCGGCGCGCCGGAATGCGCCACCAGGGAACACCCTTGGCGAGCATGGAGGGGCTGCACTGGATCAGCACCGGCGTCACGTCCACCTTGCCGCGCACCGCCACATTGGAGGCGCCGCGCTGGAGCTTGCCGGGCGCGCCGTTGACCGGGGTGCGCGTGCCTTCGGGAAAGATGATCAGGTTGTTGCCCGCGCGCAGCGAGGCCACGCTGTCTTCCACCATCGCCGGGCCGCCGTTGTTGCAGATAAAACCCGCGGCCAGCACCGGCCCGCGCGTGAAGGGGTTGGCCGCCAGTGCGGCCTTGACGACGCAGTCGGCCCGCGCGATGAACGAGATCAGGAAGACCACGTCGATCAGCGAAGGATGGTTGGCCAGCACCAGCAGGCCCTGGCGATCGAGCTTTTCGAGGCCGTGCGTCTCGTAGCTGAAGATGCCCAGCCGGTGCATCAGGCCCACGAAAGCGCGGAAGGACTGGTGGATGACCCAGCGCGCCGTGAGCGACAGGCGCCGGCGGTCGCGGATGAACAGCGACAGCGCCGGAAATACCACGATCCACAACAGCAGCCCGCCCAGCCCGAAGCAGGTAAAACTCAGCGCGGTCGCGAACAGGCGCCAGGCGTAATTCAGGCGCCTAAGCATGGGCGCTCCAGCGCCAGCATGTGCCGGCCCTGTCATGGCGCAGCAGCGCTGCGGGGGCGGCGCTTTCCTCAGGGTCTATGGACTGGAGCAGGTGGCGCAATACCGCCAGGCCGGCGGGCCAGCCCGCGGTGCCGGGATCGGCGAGGCCGTCGGCTTCACCTTCACAGAGTTCCAGGCTTAGTGCCGGTGAATCGGCCTCGTCTGGATGTCCCGGACGGGCCACGCGCCAGGCCCAGGCGTATTCGCAGGCGGGCTCGTCCTCAAACCCGGCATAGCTGTCCGGCAGCGGGGCTTCGTAATACACCACCAGCACCTCGGGCGCGCCGTCGGCCAGCAGGGCGGCGGCTTCGGTCAGCGCCGCCGCGACGCTGGCGCGGCCGCCCGCCACCACCACGGTGTTGCCGGTATGGCCCTGGGCGATGGAATAGAGGGCCGAAACGGCGTTGTGCACCGAGAGGCCGAAGCCGGCCGGCGACAGCGGCTGGCCCTGCACCAGGTCGCCGAGCAGCGCCAGGGAGCGGGTGGCGTCGCCATAACGCGAGGCGAACACCATGGGCGCGCCGGCGGGGGATTGGCACCAGTAGGCGACCTGGCAGGCCAGGCGGCCCAGGCGGTCGACGCGGCGCCGCATCATGGCGGGCATTTCGGTGAGCGGGGGCACGGCCTCCACCAGGGGCCGGGGAAGCTGGGGAAAGCCTTTGGCCCACCGGAGCCAGTCGTCATGACGGGTGAGGCCGTCGGCATAGGCCGACCATTCAAGAAGGATGAATTCGAAGCGCAAAACTGACTCGTGGGTGGATGACCTCAATGACTGACCGGGCCGATCACAAACCATTCACCGTGCCCCCCTTGTGGCCCCGCATACCCGGGCCCTCTTGTGTTTTGGACGATTTTACACAGGCACAAGCGGGGCCTTGACGCCTTTTACCCACAGTTTGGCGGCTTCCGCCAGAGGTAAATCGAAGCGAATCGGGGGAAAACCAGTAGCCAAACCCGCAGCGTTTTTTGCAAGCCCAGGCGATACCATCGTTTCATTTTCCCAACAAGGTGCTGCCGTGGACCATAAATGGCTGGAAGACTTCATCGCCCTGGCACGCGAACGCAGCTTTTCGCGGGCCGCCGAGCTGCGCCACGTGACCCAGCCGCAGTTCTCGCGCCGGGTGCGCGCGCTGGAGCTCTGGGCCGGCGCCGACCTGGTCAACCGCGCCGTCGTGCCCCTGGCGCTCACGGCCGCCGGGGAAGAACTGCTGCCGGTGGCGCGCCGCGCCGTGGACGGCCTGGGCGACGTGCGCGCCCGCATACGCCATGCGCAGGGCGGCCTTGACTGGGTCACCCTGGCGACCGGCCGCACGCTGTCGCGCACCACCGTGCCCGCCTGGCTGGCGCGCGTGAAGCGCGGCGCCGGCGAGTTCCGCCTGCGCATACTCACGGGCTCCATCCACGAAGGCGCCACCGCGCTGGAGCAGGGCGCGGCCGACTTCCTGCTGTCCTTCACGCACCCGCGCCTGCCCATGCGGCTGGACGACCAGGCTTTCGAGGGCCTGACCCTGGGCACCGAGGAGCTGGTGGCCGTGAGCGCGCCGCGCCCCGACGGGCAGGCGCTGCATGCCCTGCCCGGCAGCGCGCGCGAACCGGCGCGTGTGCTCGGTTATGCGCCCACGCTGGCGCTCAGCCAGGTCCTGCAGGACGGGCTGAGCCGCGATGCGCGCGAGTTCTTCCTGTACACCGTGACCGAGTCCGACTTCGCCGAATCCCTGCATGAGCAGGCCCTGCAGGGCGTGGGCCTGGCCTGGCTGCCGCGCGGCCTGGTCGGCGAGGACCTGCGCAGCGGCCGGCTGGTCGCCGCCGACCCGCAGGCGCTGGCCGTGCGCTTCGAGATACGGCTGTACCGCAACCGCAGTCCGCGCAATGAGCTGGTGCAGAAGATCTGGGCTGCAAGTACGAACTGACGATTCGCATGCGCCCATGCGTGATGCGCATGCGGCCCCCGGGGAGGGCTTCCTAGACTGGCTCCACTAACAAGGAGACCGTCATGCCCCCACCTTCCACCTTTCCCCCTCTTCACCTGACCCGTGCCCTGCGCGGGGCCGCGTCCGCTTTGCTGGCGCTGCTGGCCTTTTCGGCACTTTCCACCGCGCAGGCCCAGGCCTGGCCCACGGCCAGGCCGATCTCACTGGTGGTCGGCTACCCGGCCGGCGGAAGCGTCGACCTGGTCGCGCGCATCATCGCCGAGCCGCTGTCCAAGCGCCTGGGCACGCCCGTTGTCATCGAGAACGTCGGCGGCGCCGGCGGCACCATAGGCGCGCAGAAAGTCGTCAGTGCCAATCCCGACGGCTACACCCTGCTGCTGGGTTCGGGCAGCGAGGTGTCCATCGCCAGGCTCTACAACGCCGCCGTCAAGTACAACGGCGAAACCGACCTGGCGCCGGTGGGACTGATAGGCATCACGCCCATGGTGTTTGTGACCAACACCTACACCGGCGTCAAGACCATGGAGGAAGCCATCGCCAAATCGAAACGTGAACGCAACCAGCTGAGCTTTGCGTCTTCCGGCATAGGCACGCCGCTGCACGTGTCGGGCGAACTCATCAACCTGATGGCCGGCACCAGCTTTCGCCACGTGCCGTATCGCGGCGCGGGCCAGCAGTTGCAGGACCTGCTGGGCGGCAACATCGAGTTCAGCGTCTCGGTGCTGTCCTCCGCGCTGCCGCACATTGAATCGGGCAGGATGGTTCCGCTGGGCGTCACCACGCCCACACGCTCGCGCGCCGCGCCGCAAATCCCCGCGCTGGCCGAGAACCCCAGGCTCAAGGGTTATGACATGAACGTCTGGTTCGGCCTTTTCGGCCCCGCGAAACTACCGGCGCCCATGGTCGCGCGGCTCAACCGCGAACTCAACGACATCCTGCGCGAGGAAGCCGTCTGGCAAAAACTCCAGAAGGCCGGCATTTCGAATGAAGGCGGCACACCCCAGGCACTCACGGCTTTTGTGCGCGCTGAAACCCAGCGCGTGCGCGCCGTCGTCAACAAGGCCGTCAGCACCGGGGCGGCGAACTGATGCAGCACCACCCGGTCCTGACCTTGCCGCCGAAGCTGGCGCGCTGGGCGAATTCACCCACCGGCCTTCCCTATGTGCACGAGCGAAGCGGCGCCGCCCCCGGCCCAGAGATCCTGGTCACGGCGCTGGTGCACGGCAACGAATTTTCGGGCGCCATCGCACTGGCCGAGCTGCTCGCCGCGGGCTGGGCGCCGGCGCGCGGCCGCGTCACGTTGGCCTTCTGCAATGTCGCCGCCTTCGAGCGCTTCGACGCGGCACAGCCCGACGCCTCGCGTTTTATCGACGAAGACTTCAACCGCGTCTGGGCCGCCGACGTGCTCGATGGGCCGCGCCGCAGCGCCGAGCTGGACCGCGCGCGCCAACTGCTGCCTTTTGTGGACCGCGCCACGCATCTGCTGGACCTGCATTCCATGCACGAACCCTGCGTGCCCCTGCTGATCACCGGCACCCTGGCGCGCAACATCGCCTTTGCCCAGGGCTTGCGCACCGCGGGGCAAGTGGTCGTCGACGCCGGCCATGCAGACGGCGTGCGCATGCGCGACTACGGCGAATTTTCGGATGCCCAAGGCGGGCGCATCGCGCTGTTGCTGGAGGCCGGCCAGCATTGGGACCCCCGCGCCATCAGCGCCGCGCGCGACACGCTCATGCGCTTCCTGGTGCAGGCCGGTGCGCTGCCCCGCAGCGAAGTACCGATCGGCTGGCTGCTGCCGGACCGCGAGCCGCCCGCGCCTGTGGTGGTCACCGACCGCGTGGTGGCGACGTCCATGGATTTCAGTTTCAAAGAGCCTTACACCGGCGGCGAAACC
Organism: Polaromonas sp. P1_F2; assembly: GCF_056405735.1. NCBI lineage: Bacteria > Pseudomonadati > Pseudomonadota > Betaproteobacteria > Burkholderiales > Comamonadaceae > Polaromonas > Polaromonas sp. P1_F2. The sequence continues at coordinate 319,221 of NZ_JBFUBN010000003.1, forward strand.
ATTGCCAAAGCGGGCACCATGATCGCCGTCGATGCGGGCCGCGAAGTGCTCACGCCTTATGACGACTGCGTGCTGGTCATGCCCTCGCTGCGGCAATTGCGGCCGGGGGTGACGACGGTACGCCTGGGGCGGCGGGGCTGATCGGCAGCCGCTTCGAGAGGAGGCCGAACGGTCAGCGCACGGCCTGCACTGCCGCCGCCTGTGCGAGCAACCACGTACGGAACACCGTAAGGGCCTCAAGCTTCGATGATTCCTCGGGATACACCAGGTAGTAGCCGCGGGGGGAAACCCATTGTTTCTTCGACAGCCGGCGTAAACGGCCGGTCGCCAGTGCATCGCTGGCCATGAAGTCGGGCAGCAGCGCTGCCCCCAGGCCCGCTATCGCGGCATTCAGCGCCATCGACATCAGTTCATAGCGCGGCCCCTCCTGCCCGCTGCCTATTTCGATGCCGGCGTGGTCGAACCAATTGCGCCACGCGTCCAGCACGGTCGTGTGGTGCACCAGCGCCGACATTGGGGTGCGGGAGCTCAGCGACTTGCCGTTTTTGGCGATCCATGCCGGTGCGGCATAAGGCGCCATCGCCAGGGGCAAGACAAAATCGTTGTGCAGGCCGGCGCGGTTTCCGTCGCCGAATTCGAGCGAGGCATCCACCGCCATGCTCTTGAAATCAACCGACCCCACGCGCGTGGCGAAATTCAGCGTGATCTCGCTGTGCGCGCGGGTGAAGTCCGGCAGGCGCGGAATCAGCCAATAGCTGCCCAGCGACGCGCCGACCGACACCGCCAGCGAACCCCCGCGCCCCTTGAGCGCCATCACGTTGGCCGTCGCGCGCTCGAGGCGCTGGAGGATGGGGCCGACTTCGTCCAGGTAATAACGGCCGGCTTCCGTGAGCACGACCGCGTCCCGGCGCCGCACGAAGAGCTGGACGTCAAGGCGGCTTTCAAGCGCCATGATCTGGCGGCTGACCGCGCCCTGCGTCAGGTGCAGTTCTTGCGCGGCGGCGGTGAAAGACCGCAGGCGAGCGCTGGCCTCAAGGCAGACCAGGGACATGGTGGAGGGTGCGCGCAGCATCATGGTGCATGAGAAAAAAGCATGGAAGACGTAGAAATTGTCGTTTGTAGCTAAAGGTTTGTCCACGCATCATTCAGTTTCCTCATTCCTGACTCCCAAGGTGACCTCCATGACCGACTACCGGACAACGCGGCGAACACTCCTCAAGCTGGGGGCCGCCGCGATGGCATCCTCGCCCCTGCTGGCACGCGCCGCCTGGCCCGACCGGCCCATACGCCTGATCGTTCCATCCGCCGCGGGCGGCTCACCCGACAACATCTGCCGCATCCTGACCGGCGAGTTGGTGAAGGCCCTGGGCCAGCCTTTTGTGATCGACAACAAGCCCGGCGCAAGCGGCAACATCGGCATGCAGGAGATCGTGCGCGCGGCGCCGGACGGGTACACGCTGGGATACGGCAACGTGGGCACGCTGGCGATCAACAAATCGCTTTTCTCCAAGCTGCCCTACGACCCGGACAAACAGCTGGTTCCCGTGGCGCTGCTCGGCTACGTGCAGAACGCACTCGTCGTCCGCAATGACCTGGGCGTGAAGAACGTGGCCGAGCTGATCGCGCTGGCCAAATCCAGGCCCGGCAAACTCAGCATGGCGTCTCCGGGCAACGGCACCACGGGCCACCTGGGCGGCGAACTGTTCAAGAGCATGACCGGCACCTTCATGACCCACGTGCCTTACCGCGGCAGCCCGCAGGCCATCCAGGACCTGATGGGCGGGCAGGTCGACCTGATGTTCGACAACCTGTCGTCCATCGCGCCGCACATCAAGAACGGGCGCATCAAGGCGCTCGGCGTTTCCGGCCGGGCGCGCAGCCCGCTGTTTCCCGAGGTGCCGACCATAGGGGAGTTCGTCAAGGGTTATGAAACCACGGCCTGGGGCGGCATCGTCGCGCCGGCCGGCACGCCGCGCGAAGTCGTGCTGCGGCTCAACGGGGAAATCAACAAGGTGCTGGGAAACGCCGCGGTCAATGAGCGCTATGCCGCCATCTCCTTCGAGACCACCATAGGTTCGCCCGACCGGCTGTTTGACCGCGCCCTGCGCGAGACGCGGATGTGGACGGAGGTCGTCAAGCGCGCCGGCGTCCAGGTGGATTGAACGCGCATGTTCGATTCCATCATTGAAGGCGGCGAACTCATCGACGGGACGGGCGCCGCCCGGGTGCGCGCCGACCTCGGCATGTCCCAGGGAAAAATTCTCGCGATCGGCGACCTGTCGGCCGCCCCGGCGCGCGAACGGGTCAGCGCGCACGGGCGAATTGTCGCGCCGGGTTTTATCGACGTGCACACCCACGACGACCGCCTGCTGCTCTTGCCCACCACCGGCGCGCACCCGAAGTTGTCGCAGGGCGTGACGACCGTGGTGTCGGGCAACTGCGGCGTCAGCCTGGCCCCCCTGCAGACCCGCCATCCACCGCCGCCGCTGGACATCCTCGGAACGGACGGCTGGATCTACCCGAGCTTCGCCGCCTACCTGGAGGCGCTCGACGCGTCTCCGCTGGCCGTCAACGTTGCCTGCCTGGTGGGCCACTCCACGCTGCGGGTCAAGCACATGGCCGACCTTGAACGGCCCGCCACCCCCGCGGAGTCGGCGGCCATGGCGGCGGAACTCGCCGGCGCGCTGGCCGCGGGCGCCATCGGCCTGTCAACGGGTTTGTACTATCCGCCCGCGAAAGCGGCCACGGCCGAAGAGGTGATTGCCGTGGGCGCGCAACTCAAGGCCGCCGGCGGCATGGTGGCCATGCACATCCGCGATGAAGGTGACGCCATCGACGAGGCGCTGCGCGAGGCCCTGCACATAGGCCGCGAACTGGGCGTGGGCACCGTCATTTCCCACCACAAGCTGGTCGGCACGGCCAACCACGGCCGCTCCGTGCAGACATTGGCAATGCTGGAGCAGGCGGCGCGAGGGCAATCGGTCTGCTTTGACTGTTATCCCTACAACGCCTCGTCCACCATGCTGCTGCCGTCCCGCGTGAAGCAGTCGAGCGACGTGCTCGTGACCTGGTCCCAGCCCGAGCCCGGTGTTGCGGGGCGCTCCCTGAAAGAGCTCGCGCGCGAGAGAAACCAGACCGAGGAGGAGGTGGCGCGGGCCTTGCAGCCGGCCGGGGCCATCTACTTCGCCATGAGCGAGGAGGACGTCAGCCGCATCCTGGGCCATCCCATGGCCATGGTCGGCTCGGACGGCCTGGCGCATGACGTACGCCCGCATCCGCGTTTGTGGGGGACTTTCCCGCGTGTGCTGGGGCATTACGTACGCGAGAGAAAGCTGTTTTCGCTCGAGACCGCCATCTACAAAATGACGGGACTCAGCGCAAGGCGCTTCGGCCTCGCCGGCCGGGGAATCCTGGCGGCCGGAAACCACGCGGATATCGTCATCTTTGATGAGCACCGCATCGCCGCCAATGCCAGCTACGAACAGCCCACCGAAGCCAGCTCGGGAATCGATGCGGTTTTTGTCAACGGCCAGCTCGCCTGCCGGGACGGCCTCAGCGTCCGGGTGGATGCCGGCCGGGTGCTGCGCAGGCGGGGCGCGTTGTCATGAGGCTGCCTGGAGGAGAGCCCGGATGACCGCCGCAGCGCTACACCAGCGGAAGCCGTATCCATAAACGCGCACCGGTGGGCGCCAGGGCTTCATAACCCGCCTGGCCGCCGTGACGCTCGGCCACGCTGTGCACGAAGTAGAGGCCCAGGCCGGTGCCGTGCGCCGTCTGCTGCGCCGCTTTTTGCGTGCTGAAGCGTTCGAACAGGCGGGGCAGCATTTCCGCGCTGACACCGGGCCCCTGGTCGGCCACCGACAGTTCGGCCTTTCCATCTTGCAGGGCCAGGGTCAAGGTGACGCTGCCGCCCGCAGGCGAGAAGCGCAGGGCGTTGTGCAGCAGGTTGTCGAGCGCGCGCTCCAGCAGGTGGAAGTCGCCGCGTATCCACACCGGCTCATCGGGGATGTGGCGCAGCAGGCGCACGGATTTTCCCTGCGCCGATTCGTAGACCGCATCGGTGGCCTGGTGCGCGACGCTGCCGAGGTCGATTTCGCGCAGGTCCTTCTGCTCCAGGCTTTGCACGCGGGCAATCGACAGAAAGGATTGCGCCAGCTTGTGCGCGCGGCGCAGTTGCTGGAAAAGGCGGTGCTGGTTCGTCTCGTCGAGTGTTCCGCCGCCCAGTTGCTGCACGGCGGCGGCCAGGGGCACGCGGATGTCGTGCGACAGGAAAGCCAGGGTCTCCTCGCGCTCCTTGTGCAGGTCGTGAAAGCGCTGCTGCACCTGCTTGACGTGGTCGATGCGCTGCTCGAACCTGAGCCGGTGAAACGGGCTGTCCGCCGCCGCGCCGGTCAATTGATGAAGCTGCCAGTCCAGGTAGCGCCTGGCCGTTTCGAGGCGGCGCCAGCTCCACAAGGGGTAGGCCGCGATCGCGGCGACCAGGGCGCCCGAGGGCGCAAACCAGCGCCCGGACACCAGGGGCAGCGCCACGCTGAGCGCCACCAGCGCCGCGAACCATGCGGTGTTGACCAGCAGGCCCGGCAGCGGCATGAAGCGCAGCGCCCACAGCAGCGGCACCAGCGCCAGCGCCGCACTCAGTGCCAGCGTCCAGGCTCTTCCCAGCGGCACGATGAAGCGGTCGTCACGCAGGTTCAGCAGCACATTGGCCAGCACTTCCACGCCCGGCATGGCGGCGCCGTTGGTGGTGACCGGCGTCGACAGGATGTCGCCCATGCCGGCCGCCGTTGCGCCCACGAAGACGACCTTGCCGCGCAGTGCCTCGGCGGGCGCGCCGGGGCGCATAAGCTCGGCCGCCGAAACGGTGGGAATGGTGCCCGGCGGGCCGGCAAACCGTAACAGCCGGGGCTCGCGGCGCACCAGCGTGGGCGCCTGGTCGGTGACGAGCCGTGCCGTGTCCCCGGGCGGCAGGTAAGGGGTGGCGTCCGGGGGCTGCCAGCCGGTGATTTGCAGCGCGCTCTGCGCCAGCAAGGGCCAGCCGGCGGTGCCCACGCCTTCCCACAGGTCGACGCCGCGCGCCACACCGTCGTCGTCCAGGCGCACACTCACGCGCCCCAGGCCGGCCGCGGACCGGGCCAGCAAGGGGATGGGCGGCGACTCCAGCAGCTGGCCGCCCTGGCGGGCGCTTTCCATCACGACGGGCAGCGACACATTGCCGCAGGCGCGCATGGCCCTGGCCAGAGCCTGGTTGCCGGCGCTATCGTCACCGACCTCATTGAAGGCGATGTCCATCGCCACGGCTTTCGGCGAGGCCCGGCAAATCTGCTGCAGCAACTCGGCTTGGACACGGCGCGGCCAGGGCCAGCGGCCCAGTTCCTGCAGGCTGGTTTGGTCGATCGCCACGATCACCACGCCGGTCGGTGCGGGCTGCGCGCTCAGCCGCTGCGACAGGTCGAAGACAAAATGGTCGATGCGCGCAAGCCAGCCGCTGGCGCTGACCCCCAGCGCCAGCGCGGCCAGCACCAGGCCCATGCCCAAAAGCTCACGCAGGCTGTGCGTGCCGCGGGGCGGGGAGTTGTCTCGCATGCCGGCTTACAGCAGCAACAGCGGCAAGCCCAGCATCCACAGATAGGGATAGCGCGAGGGCACGTCAATCTTCTGCAGCATGGGCGGTCCGGCGGTGCCGTCCTGGTTGTCGACCAGACGCACCCCGAGGAAATGCGCGCCGCCCGAGGGGCGGGGCAGGCGGATCGCGCCGTCGAAGGAGTCCTGTTGCTGGTCCTCGGGCGCCATGGCGGGCGTGCCCGACACCGAGACCCGGTAGTGATGATCCGGCGGCGGCGCGGGCAGGTCCAGCAGCAGCGCGTCGGCCTCGTAGCGCAGGGCGGCTTGGCCCAGGTCGGGCATCCCCGGCGCGGGTTTGTAGCTGAAGGACGACGCGGGAGACCACGGCCCTTGTTCACCTTGCGCCGTGATGCTGGCCACACGCCAGTGCAGCTTGCCCTCGGGCAGGTCGTCCGCGGGCAGCCACTCGGTCTGCGGCACGGGCTGGTCCAGCAACAGTTGCGCGAAGTTCTCCGACTGCGAAGCCTGCACCCGGTAGCGCGTGGCGTCCACTGCGCTGGTCCAGCGCAGTGTCGGGCGCGGCGAGCGCATCGTGGCGGCGCGGCCCGGCGCCTGCAGGGCAGGGGCGAAGGGGCGGGCGGCCACGGTGAAGGCGTGCCGCGCTTCCAGTCCCTGCAGGCCCAGAGCGTCCAGGGCGCGCACGCGCAGGATGTAGCGGCCGTTGGGCAGGTCGGCAAAACTCAGGACGCCTGAGCCCGGCGCCGAGCTTCTCTCCGCGAGGATGGCGTCAAAGCTGCTGTCCTGGGAAACCTGGCCCCACAAGACGGCGCCTTGTTCGCCGCGCGCGGGAGGCAATGAAAAGCGCAGGGGCAGTTGTTCCAGGCGCGGCGGCAGGGCCGACACATCGGGCGCGCGGGGCAGGGCGCGAGGCGGCAAGGGCGCTTCGCCCGGGCGGGCGACAGTCCCGAAGCCGGGGCCCACCACCACGGTTTTTCCGGTGGCGTCCACGCCGACGGACCCTTCCAGGGTTTCCTCGCGCGTCTGGCCGGCTTCGACCCCGACACGGAACACCGTGCCGCGCACCACCGCCTGGGCGCTGGGCGTCAGCACGCGCAAATTCTGCTGCGCGCGCCGTCCCGGGTTGTCGGTGATTTCCGTCTGGCCTTGCAGCAGGCGGACCCGCGTGTCGGCCATCAGGCCGTTGGCATACAGGCTGAGGGTGTCCAGTACCAGCGTCGAGCCCGGGTGCACGCGCAGCTGCGTGCCGTTGGCCAGCTCCAGCGTGGCGCTGGCCAGGGCTTCGGTCTGGAGCTCGGCGCCCACCGACAGGACCTGTCCCGTGGACGCGGTTTTCCACGCGCCCTCGGGCTCGCGCCAGCGCACGCTGCCGTGCACCGTTTTTAACGTGGCCTGGCCGGGGCTGCTGCGCAGCATGGAGGCGGGAATGCGCAGCACCGTGCCGGGCGGAATGCGATGCGGGTCGGCGATCCGGTTGAGCCGCTGCACCACATCCCAGCGCTGCGGGTCCACGAGGTGGCGCTGGCCCAGGCTGATCAGCGTGTCCCCGGGGCGCACGCTGTAAAGCCAGGCCGGCGCGCTGGAGGCCTTGTCGGGCACGCCGGCGGCGGGCAAAGGCTGGGCCGGCGCGAAGGCGGCGATGCCGAGCGACAGAAGCCCGCCGGCGGCAATTTTTTTGTACATGGGAAGGCTTCCGGAACATGCCGGCCCGGCAGGGCGGTGGCCTGGCTCGAACTTGCGGGAGGAGGGTGAGTGGACCTCAGTCATGCAGCCACTCGAGACGGTAGCCCTGGCCGTAGACCGACACCAGGCGCCAGCCCGATTCGGGCGACAGCTTGAGCTTTCTGCGCAGGGCGCTGGCCTGCACGTCGACCTTGCGCGACTCCACGTCGGTGTTGTGCCCCCACACCGTCAGCAGCAGGTGGGAGCGCGTCAGCAGGCGCCCCACGTTTTGCAGCAGGTGAAGCGCGAAATCGGTTTCCAGGTCTGTCAGTTCCACGCGCCGGCCTTCCACAAAGAATTGCCGGGTGCTGAAGTCCACTTCCAGCTGTCCCCAGGCGCGGCGCCGTGTTTCCTGTTTCAGGCCGGAGCGGTGCAGCACGACATTGAGCCGCGCCAGCAGGATGGGCCGGGAAACCGGTTTGACCAGGTAGTCGACCGCGCCGGCCGACAGCATCTGCACCACGTCGTCCTCGCTGTCGCGCGCCGTCAGAAAAATCACAGGCGGGCAGGCGTCTTTGAGTTGCAAGCGCAGCCTTGCCAGCACCTCGGGCCCTGACATGTCCGGCACCAGCCAGTCCAGCAGGCAGGCCGCGTACTGCCCTCTTTCCACGGCCCGCGCGCAGTCGGCGCCGCGGCTGAACAGATCCACCGCCAGGCCTGCTTCCCTGATCCATCCACAGATTGCTTCGGCGGTTTCAGGCTCGTCTTCCAGGTAGGCGATTCGGGGCGCGGAAGTGTGAGGCATACGGATTCAGGTGCCGGGGATTAAGCCGGATCATTACTTTCAGTTACATATTTTGGGGGTCTAAGGACTTACCGAGTTTAGTGGTCTGACAACTGTCTGCCCACCCCTATTCGCCTCGAGTGTTGGTAATTAGTAAGTGTAAACAAGGATTTACCCTCTGTTTGTGACGGGCCTCCTATCATCCGCGGCGCTAGTACCTTTTACCTCCTGTCACAACTATGCTCGAACTATTCCGACGCTGCGCGAAACATCTGTGCAAGCTGCCGACCCCGGCCTCCTGGATCCGTCCGGGGTCCGTTTTGCTCGGTTTGGGGCTGCTGCCGGTTGCTGCTTTTGCCCTGACCGCCTCAGTCACAGCTGTGATTCCGGCTCAGGGTATTTACCCAGGTGAAACCGCGATATTGCGTATCGCGCTGTCGAACAGCGACCCGGTCGCGGCGACCAACGTGGCCTTCAGCAACAGCCTGCCTGGCCTGTTGCCCAACGGCCTCAAGGTGGCCGGCGCGGTCACCAACGGTTGCGGCGGCGCATTCACGGCGGCACTCGGAACCCAGGCGCTGGACTTGACGGGCGGCAGCATTCCGGCCGCCGCCGGCGGGATCGACGGCCAGTGCGTGATCGACATCCCGGTCACCGCCGGCACCTCGACCGGCAACGCGACCTCCTATGCCTACCAAATCCTCAATGGGGCAGTGACCAGCAGCGCCGGCAGCAACAGCGGGGACGTCTCGCAGACCTTCAACGTGCGGGCGCTCCAGCAGCCGCAGATTTCCAAGGGCTTCGGCAGTTCCACCGTGGTGCTCGGAGGCGCGACAACCAACCTGACCATCACGCTGACCAACCCGAACCCGGTGGCGATTGAAGGCTTCAGCATCACCGACAACTTCCCGCAGTTGGGCGGTAGCGCCATCATCAAGGTCGCGGCCGCGCCCGGCGCCAGCGCGAACTGCAGCAGCGGGCCCGCGCCCGCGTTCAACCCGGCGCCGGCGGCAGGCGCCACCAGCGTCACCGGCACCGGCGACATTCCCGCCAACGGCAGCTGCAGCTTCGTGGTCGCCGTGGAAGCGTCGCAGACCAACGGCCAGTACACGACCAACGCCCAGAGCAACCTGATCAACCGCAGCAGCGACTTCAGCAATGCGCTGGGCATTCCGGCGCAGGCCAACGCGCAGGCCAACATCACTGTCCGGTCGCCGCTCAGCGTGGCCAAGGCCTTTTCCGGCACCTCGCTGTCCAGCGGTTCCGCCGGCAGCCTCACCATCACACTGACCAACAGCGGCAACACGCCGCTCAACGTCACGACCTTCGACGACAGCCCGATCGACGGGCTGGGCGGCGTCAACCCGGCGACCGGCCTGAACGTCACCTCGGCGTCCACCACTTGCGCCGGCGGCGTGGTCACCGCCATCAACAGCAACAAGGGCGTCAGGCTGACCGGCGGCACCATTCCTTCCTCAAACAGCAGTTGCACAGTCACCGTCAACTACACCGGCTTTGTCCAGGCGTCGGGTGTTCCGGTGACCTACACCAACAACATCCCGCAAGGCGCGGTCGACGTCGGCAACGCGGCCATCAAGAGCCAGAGCGCCTCGGCCACCATCCTGGTGGCGGACGACCTGCGCGTGCTGAAGTCGGCGCTGCCGGCCAGCCCCGTCGCGCCCGGCAACCCGATCCAGTACCAGGTCACGGTGCAGAACTACGGCGCCGGCGCGATCAACAACTTCACGGTGACCGACAACTTCACGAACGGCCAGACCTTCCTGACCGGCACGATAGGCGGCATCAACTACACGCCGACCGTGAGCGCCGGCTGCGGCAACGTCAATTCCGCGAGCGCCCTCGGCAGCTCCTCGGCGGTATTCACGGTGGACACCCTTCCGGCTCGCGCCAGTGTCAGCGTGCCGGGCGCCTGCGTCATCACGATGTGGGCAATGACGTCCACCACGGCGGTCGCGTCGTCGGCGAACACGATTGCGGCCGGCGGCGTTTGCTACAACGCCGGCGCCACCTGCAACGGCGGCCCTTCCAACTCGACCGGCGTGACGACCAACGCACCCGTGATGGCGGCCACCAAGGCCTTCGCCCAGTCTTCCCCCGGCGCCAGCACCTTCGCCGAAGGCACCATCGTCCGCATGACCATCACGCTGACGAACAAGTCGGCGAACCCGCTGACCAACGTCTCGATCTCCGACACGCTGCAGCTGGCCAACAGCGGGGGCGGGCAGCTGCGCATCGCCAACCCGGCGAACGCGGCCAGCACCTGCGGCAGCCCGGTCATCACCGCGGTCGCCGGCTCCACCTCGGTGGGATTGAACGGCGGCACCGTGCCCGCGCGCGCCGGCAACGGCCTGGGCGCCGACGGCAGCTGCGTGCTGCAGGTCGACGTCGTCGGCCCCGCTGGCGTCTACCCGAACACCGCCACCGTGGGCGGCACGCAGACCTTCGGCAACGGCAGCACGCAGGCGCTGGTCCCCGTGACCACCAACACCGCGACGCTGACCTACACCTCGGCGCTGAGCGCGGCCAAGAGCTTCAACCCGGCCAACGTGTCCTCGGGCGGCAAGTCCACCGTCACGGTGCAGCTGCTGAATTCCAGCGCGCTGGCCCTGACCAACGTGAGCGTGACCGACCCCTTGCCCGCGGGCATGGTGCTGGCCAATCCGCCGAACGGGCAGACCACCTGCGCCGGCCCCACGGCCATCACCGGCGCCGCCGGCGCCAGCAGCATTTCCCTCACGGGCGCCAGCATCGCGGGCAGCGGCAATTGCGCCTTCCTGTTCGACGTGGTCGCCACCGGCGCGGCCAACTGGGTCAACACCATCCCGCCCGATTCCATCCTGGCCGACGGCGGCGTGCGCAACGTCGCCCCGGTCAGCGGCACCCTGCTGTTCACCCCGCCCACCGGCATCGCGGTCAGCAAGGCCACGTCCATCAGCTCGTTGACCTTTCCGGGCGAGCCCAGCCGGCTCACGATCAACATCGCCAACGGCACGCAGGCGGTCACCAACCTGCGCTTCACCGACTACTTCACCGTGGGCGGCACGGCGGGCGGCACCAATAACGGCTGGGTGCTGACGCCCAACCCCGCGCCCGCCACGACCTGCCCCGGCGGCGTGGTGACCGCGGTGGCGAACACGCGCCTGGTCAGCCTGGACGGTGTCGTGCTCGCGGCCAACGCCAGCTGCCAGCTCAGCGTCAACGTGACCTCCACCGTGACCGGCGGCAATACCAACACCATTCCGGCCGGCGCCATCGTGACGGACCAGAACCTCAGCAACGCCAACCCGGCGACCACCAGCCTGGCCATCAGCACCAACATCGGCCTGGTCAAGCAGTTCACGCCGAATGTGGTCAAGCCCGGCGCTCGCTCGCGTTTGCGCATCACCTTTTACAACCCGCTGTCGCAGCCCGTCAGCAACCTCGCCGTCACCGACACCCTGCCGGCCGGCGTGACGGTGCCCAGCGGCGCCAACCCGACGACGACCTGCCAGGGCGCGACGGTGTCCTCGACGGCCAACAGCGTGCAGGTTTCCGGCGGCACCATCCCCGCCGCGGCCGGCAACGTGCCGGCGACCTGCCAGGCTGAAATCGACGTGCTCGTCGCGGCGCAGGGCGATTACGTCAACACCATTCCCACCAACGCGCTGACCGCCAGCGCCGGCGGCAACCCGCTGTCGAACACGCAGCCCACCAGCGACACGCTGCGCGCGAAATCGCCGGTCGTGGTGCACAAGGCCTTCAGCGCCCGCACCCTGGACGCCGGCAACCCGGTCGGCTTCACGACCGGCTCAGACAGCAAGGCGCCCGGCGCGCCGGCCGTGCTGACCCTGCGTTTTGACAACCCGAACAACACGCCCCTGACCGGCCTCACCTTGACTGACGCCTTGCCCGCGGGGCTGGTGGTGGCGCCCACGCCCGCGGCCGCCACGACCTGCGCTGGCGGCAGCGTCGTCGCGGCCGCATCGGCGACCAGCGTGCGCCTGACCGGCGCGACGCTCGCGGCCGCCGGTTCCTGCACCGTCACGGTGAACGTGCTGAGCAACATCTCGGGCGTCTATACCAACACGGTTCCCACCGCCAGCATCACCACCAACGAAGGCGTGAGCAACGAGGAACCCACCAGCGCGCAGCTGGTTGTTTCCACCCCGCCCACCGTCGGCAAGCAGTTCTCGCCGGCCGTGATTCCGCCCGGCGGCACGTCGCGACTGAGCATCGTGCTGGGCAACGCCAACACCACCGCGATGACCTTGAGCGCGGACTTTGACGACGTGCTGCCCACCGCGCCCGGCCAGATCAGCCTGACCGGCACGCCCGGCATGGCGACCTCCTGCGGCGGCACCGTGGTGGCCGCGGCCAATGCCACCAGCGTGCGCCTGAACAGCGGCGGCACCATTCCCGCGGGCGGCTGCACGATTGACGTCAATGTGACCGGCCTCACCGCCGGTACGCACACCAACAACATTCCGGCCGGCGCGCTGCAGACCAACCTGGGCAACAACCAGGCGCCCGCCAATGCGCCGCTGACCATCAGCACCCTGGGCTATGTCTCGGGCAAAGTCTTCAAGGACAACAACCCGACGCCCAACGGCACCTTCCAGAACGGCACCGACACGCCGATCGCCGGCGTGAGCATTGAACTGCGCAGCGGCGCGAACTGCAGCGGCGCGCTGCTGACGACAGGCACCACCGACGCGCTGGGCAATTACCTGTTCGCTGGCCTGGCGGCCGGCAGTTACTCCGTGTGCCAGCCCGCACAGCCCGCGGGCACCACCAACGGCATCACCACGGCCGGCGCGATCAGCGGCATCAACGGCAGCACCGGCACGGCCGGCACCGCGTCCAACCCGACCGCGACCAGCAGCCAGGTCACCAACATCACGCTCAACGGCAACGGCGCGGGCGGCGAGATCTCGGGCTCGGCCAACAACAACTTCGCGGAAGTCGCGCCTTCGTCCATCACCGGCAAGGTCTTCAAGGACCTCAACAACAACGGCGTGCAGGACGGCGCCGACGACCCGCTGCCCGGCGTGACGATCGAACTGCGTGACCCCGGCACCAACGCGCTGCTGGCGACCACCGTCACCGACGCCGCGGGCGGCTACAGCTTCGCCAACCTGCTGCCCGGCTCCTACACCGTGGTGGAACCCACGCAGCCCGCCGGAACCTCCAACGGCATCACGACGGCCGGTGCCGTACCGAATGGCGGCACGCCCGGCACGGCCACCACGCCGGCCGTCACGCCCAGCCGCATCAGCACCCTCGTGCTGCCGCCCAACACGGTCTCATCCGGCAACAACTTCGCCGAAGTGGCCAATGGCGGAACGATTTCCGGCCGGGTCTTCCTCGACTACGACAACAACGGCGCGGTCAACGGCAGCGACCACGGCATAGGCGGGCAGACCATCAACCTGACCGGCACCGACATCAACGGCCTGGCCGTCTCCAGGATCACCACCACGGCGGCCGACGGACGCTACAGCTTCACCGGCCTGGCACAGGGCAACTACACCGTCACGCAGCCGCTGCCGCAGGCGGCGGGCACGACCAACGGCCAGACCCTCGCGGGCAGCACCGGCGGCGTGGCGACCCTGCCGGCCAACCCGGTCTCGGCTATCTCGGCGATTCCGCTGGCCACCGCCAACGCCGTGTCGGCCGACAACAACTTCGCCGAGATTCCCGGCGCCGCGCCCGACCTCGCGATCGCCAAGACCCATTCACCGGTCAGCTTTGCGCAGGGCTCGAGCACCGGCTTCTACACCATCACCGTCTCCAACGTCGGCACGGTGGCGACCTCCGGCACCATCACGGTGGTCGACACCCTGCCCGCGGGCATGACGGTGGCCGCCGTCGCCGGCGGCGCCACCTGGTCCTGCAGCAGCGCGGTCACTTCGGTCACCTGCACCACCGCCAGCGTGATCGCCGCGGGCGGCACCGCCCCTGTCTTCACGGTGCGCGTGGCGGTTGCCGCGGGCCTGTCCGGCCAGGTGCTGGTGAACACGGCTGTGGTTTCCGGCGGCAATGAGCCCGCCGGCTTCAACGGCAACAACACCGCCACCGACCCCACGGTGATCTCCGACGTGGCCGCGGTGCGCGGCACGGTGTGGCGCGACCTCAACCACGACCGCATCAAGGACCCCGGCGAGCCGCTGGTCCCCGGCTGGATCGTCGAGCTCACGCTGGGCGGCGTGGTGGTCGGTACCACCACCTCCGACGCCAGCGGCGCCTACGCCTTCCCGAGCGTGGCGCCCGGCTCGGGCTACCAGATCCGTTTCCGCGAGCCGACCAGCGGGCGCATCTACGGCCGCCCGGTGCCCAATGAAACCGGCTTGCCGTATACCAATGGCACGCCCAACCCCAACGCCAATCCGGCCGGCGCCAACAACACCGACGGCACCCTGCAGGGCCTGACCCTGGCCGCCGGCACCACCACGGTGGCGCAAAGCCTGCCGCTGGACCCGAGCGGCGTGGTCTACGACGCCGTGACGCGGCAGCCCGTGCCTGGCGCCGTCGTGACGCTCTCCGCACCCGGCCTCACGGCGGCCGACGTGATTGGCGGCAGCCTGACCCAGACCACGGGCGCGGACGGCGCCTACCAGTTCCTGCTGCTGGGCGGCGCGCCCGTGGGCGGCACGCTGTACACGCTGACCGTGACCTCGCCAGCCGGTTACCTGCCCGGTCCCTCGGCCATGATCCCGGCCTGCACGGCCACCCTGGGCGTCGGCCTGGCGCCGCCCAGCCCGGACCCGGCGCTGGTGCAGAACAGCAACTTCGCGCCCGGCACCGCCGTGCCGCAGCACAACCCCGCGGCCTGCCCCAACAACACGCTGGCCCTGGCGGGCGGCGCGGCCACCACGCAGTACTTCTTCACGTTCACCTTTGCCGCGATTCCCGGCTCCGCCAACGTGCTGAACAACCACATCCCGCTGGACCCCATCCTGGGCGGCGCGATCGTGATGACCAAGAGCACACCGCTGGTCAACGTGGTGCGCGGCGACCTGGTGCCTTACACCATCACGGCCACCAACACGCTGAACGCCGTGCTCGGCAACGTCAGTGTGGTCGACCTGATTCCCGCGGGCTTCCGTTACCGCACCGGCTCGGCCTCGCTCAACGGCGTGGCGCTGGAGCCGGCCATCAGCGGCCGCAACCTGACCTGGGCCAACCAGGTGTTCGCCGGCGGTGAACGCAAGACCTGGCGCATGCTGCTGGTGGTCGGCACCGGCGTGTCCGAAGGCACCTACACCAACCAGGTCGCGGCGCGAAACGCCCTGGTCAACGCGCAGATCTCCAACACCGCCACGGCCGCCGTGCGTGTCGTGCCCGATCCGACCTTCGACTGCTCCGACATCATCGGCAAGGTCTTCGACGACAAGAACGCCAACGGCTACCAGGACCAGGACGAACCCGGCATCGCCAACGTGCGCATCGCCACGGCGCGCGGCCTGCTGGTTACCAGCGACCACGACGGCCGTTTCCACGTCGCCTGCGCGGCGATCCCGAATGCCGACCGCGGCTCCAACTTCGTCATGAAGGTCGACGAGCGGACCCTGCCCTCAGGCTATCGCCTGACCACGGAGAACCCGCGCGACGTGCGTGTGACGCGCGGCAAGATGGTCAAGCTCAATTTCGGCGCCACCGTGCACCGCGTGGTCCGGCTTGAGCTTTCGGGCGCCGCCTTCACCAGCGAAAACGACAGCACCGCGCTGCAGCCCGCCTACCTCGCCACCCTCGAAAAGCTTCCCGAGCAACTCGCGGCCCGGCCGTCGGTGCTGCGCATCGCCTACCGCCCCGGCGGCGAGGCGGCCGGCCTTGCCGAAAAACGCGTGGCCGCGGTCAGCGAGCGAATACAGGCCTTGTGGGAGGCCAGGCGCAAGAGGAAAGACGGGAACGAGGCCGCCGAAAGCGAACCCCTGCATCCCCTGATGATTGAAACCGAGCTGGAGACGGCGAAATGAATTTCCGTACACATGCGATAGCCGTCGCCGCCGGCCTGCTTTGCGCGGGCGCATCGACCTGGGCCGCCACTGAAGTCAGCGGCAAACGAATCGACAACGGGCGCATAGACCTGTTCAGCGTGCCGCCGCCGGCGGAAGTGCAGCCGGCCATCGCCTACCCCATGCCCTCGGGCGTGACGCGCGAAGAGGCTGCTTCCATGCGCAGCCTCGCCGCGCAGGTACCCGCAAGCCCTGCGCAGGTCGATCGTTCACTCCAGGAGATCAACGGTTCCAACCTGTTTGTTTCCGGAAAAGCCGAACTGACACCCGAGGCCCGTGCGGTATTGGATTCCATGGCCGCGGGCATTGGCGCAAAAGCCAAAATGTCTTCGACCACACGCATTGCGGTCGTGGGTCATACCGACAACCAGCGCCTGGCGCCCGAGACCAAACGCATCTTCAAGGACAACCAGGGCTTGTCTGAAGCACGTGCGCTGGCGGTGGCCGCCTATCTGAAACAAGCTCTCAACAATCCGGCGATTAGTTATTCGATCCAGGGCGAGGGCGAAAGCAAACCGCTGGCCTCGAACGCGACACCCGAAGGCATGGCCCGCAACCGCCGTGTTGAATTGCGCGTGTGGTTCCAGCCCGCCGCGGTGGCGGCGCCCGTAGCGCTTCCCGCGGCCGCGCTGCCGCCGTGCACGCCGCAATCGGTCGGCCAGTCGACCGTACCCTTCCGCATCACCATCGACGGCGAACCGATCAACACGGCCGAGATCCCCAACGAGGCCGACGGCCAGCGCTGCGCCGACGTCGCACTCGAGCGGGCGGACATCCAGGTCCGCTACGACAGCCTGGCCGCCGTGCCGCTGATGAACGCCTGGGCGACACCCGGCACGGCCGTCAAGGGCGAGGCCGTGGAATTCCGCGCCTGGTCCAACTACATCCCGTGGATCAAGAAGGCCGAGCTGCGCCTCTTCCGCCCTGGGCAGAAAACCCAGGAGCAGCCGTTTGAGATCGTCCCCATAGCCTGGTCTGGTGCGAGCCGCTGGACGGTGCCGGCCAACACCGCGGGCGACCAGGTGTTCTACCTGCTGCGCGTGTACGACGCGCAGGGCCGCTTCGATGAAACCAGCCTCAAGGCGCTGAACCTGCTGGCGCGCGCCATGCCCACGAACGAGGACCAGGACAAGCTCGAACGCGAACGCCTCACCGGTTATGGCGAGAACAGCCTGGCCCTGCGCAACATCCCGGTGGCGGGCGGCACGGTCACGGTCAACGGCACAAACTTGAAACCGGGCCAGCGCATAGAGGCTCTGGGCCTGGAGCTGCCGATAGACGCGCAAGGCAAGTTCGCGATGAAGCAGATCATGCCGGCCGGCCCGCAGTCGGTGGAAGTGACACTTAAGGAAACGGACGGCAAGGCCACCACCTTCCGCCGCAACCTCAACATCGCGGCCGACGACTGGTTCTACCTGGCACTCGGTGATCTGACGGTCGGCAAGAACAATGTCTCCGGCCCCGCCAAGCTGGTGACCGGCGACCTGAGCCACTACGAAGACAAGGTCTACGTCGATGGCCGCGCGGCTTTTTACCTCAAGGGCAAGATCAAGGGCGAGTGGCTGCTGACGGCTTCGGCCGACACGCGTGAAGGCCCCATCGAAGACCTGTTCTCCAACTTCTCCAGCAAGGACCCCAAGTACCTGCTGCGCAGCATAGACCCCAACCTGTACTACCCGGTCTACGGCGACGACAGCACCACCGTGGACGATGCGCCCACGCAGGGCAAGTTCTTCGTCAAGCTGCAAAAAGGCGATTCGCACATCATGTGGGGCAACTTCCAGACCTCCTGGAGCGGCACCGAACTGATGCAGTATTCGCGCGGCCTTTACGGCGCGCAGCTGCGCCACCGATCCGAAGAAGCCACGGCCTATGGCGAGAAGCGCACGCAGATCGACGCCTTCGCGGCCGACCCGGGAACCCTTGCCTCGCGCGAGGAGTTCCGCGGCACGGGCGGCTCCATCTATTACCTGCGCCACCTGGACATCACCCAGGGTTCGGAGCGTGTCTGGATCGAAGTGCGCGACAAGGATTCGGGCATGGTGATAGAGCGCCGCGAGCTCGCGCCCACGCAGGACTACGAGGTCAACTACCTGCAGGGCCGCATCATCCTGCAGTCGCCGCTGTCCGCCACCGGCGGCGGCGCAGGCCTCATCATGACTTCGGCGGTCGGCGGCCAGCCGGTCTACCTGGTCACAACCTATGAGTTCGCGCCCGGCGTCACCGCCGTCAGCAACCTCTCGACCGGCCTGCGTGCCAGCCAGTGGATCAACGACCACCTGCAGCTGGGTGCCAGCACCTACCACCAGGGCGAGACCGGCTCCAGCCAGACGCTCAAAGGCGTGGACGGCACGCTGCGCTACAAGCCCGGCACCTGGCTCAAGTTCGAAGCGGCCCGCTCCAAAGGCCCGGGCAACGGCGCGCAGACCTCGATTGACGGTGGCTTCGGCTTCAACACCCTGAGCAGCGGCGCCATCCAGTCGGCCGGCGCTGAACGCCTGGAAGCCTCGGTCGACCTGGCCGAAGTGACCGACAGCATGAAGGGCAAGGTCACCGCCTACGCGCAGAACCGCGACCGCGGCTACTCGGCCCCCGGGCAGATCGGTATTGGCGGCGAGGCCGTGAAGCAGGCCGGTGCCTCGGCCGACGTGGAAGTCGTCCCCGGCACGCGCATCCTGCTCAAGGCCGACAGGCGCGATGGCGATTTGCAGGACAGCCAGAACGCCGAACTCGCGGTGCGCCAGACGCTGAACAGCGAATGGGAAGTCGCGGCCGGCGTGCGCGCCGACGACCGCTCCAAGGTCACGCCGAACGCCAGCGCCTTGCTGTCGCAAACTGGCTCACGCACCGATGCGCAACTGCGCGCCGATTACCGGCCCGACCGCCAGGGCGGCAAGCCCGGCGAAAAAGAAGACTGGGAAGCCTATGGTTATGTGCAGGGCACGCTCGAGCGCGACGACACGCGCGACCCCAACAACCGTGTCGGCCTGGGCGGCGCGTTGCAAGTCAGCGAGCGCGTGAAGCTCAGCGGCGAGGCCTCCAGCGGCAGCATGGGCGTGGGCGGTAAGCTGGGCGCCGACTACCGCATCTCCGACCGCAGCAATGCCTACCTGGCCTACACCGTGGAGACCGAAAGCCCCGACGTCGCCTGGCGCGGCCGCCAGGGCACGCTGGTCTCAGGCGCGAGCACACGCGTGTCCGATCAATTGCGCGTTTTCGGCGAAGGCCGCTCCGTCAATGGCGCAGGCCCGCAAAGCCTGACGCAGGCCTTCGGCACCGACTGGTCGCCCAATGACCGCTGGAACTTTGGCGCCAAGGTCGAGTTCGGCACTGTGTCCGATCCCCTGGCCGGCGACCTCAAGCGCCGCGCGCTGGGCGGTTCGGTCGGCTACAAAAAAGACGGCCTCAAGTACGGCGGCAACATCGAGTGGCGCCATGACAAGGGCAACATCTCGGGTGAACGCACGACCTGGCTCATGCGCAACACCGTCGGCCTGCAGGTCGACCCGGCGTGGCGCCTGCTCGGCAAGCTCAACGTCTCGCGCTCCAGCAACAGCCAGGGCGCGTTCGTTGACGGCAACTACCACGAGTTTGTCATCGGCAGCGCCTACCGGCCCGTCGACAACGACCGCTGGAACACCTTGTTCAAGTACACCAACCTGAACAACGTGCCCACCGCCGGCCAGCTCACGCCCTCCGGCCAGGCGGCCGACTACGCGCAGCGCAGCCAGGTTTTCTCGGTCGACACGATTTACGACGTGAAGCCGTGGCTGTCCGTCGGCGCCAAGTACGCCTTCCGCATCGGTGAACTCAAATCACCGGTGGCCGGCGGCGAATGGTTCTCCAGCCGCGCCGACCTGCTGATCCTGCGTGCCGACCTGCACCTGGTCAAGGAATGGGACGCACTGGTGGAACTGCGAAACCTGCGCGCCACCGAAGCCCAGGATGCAAAAGCCGGCGCGCTGCTGGGCGTTTACCGCCACCTCGGCAAGGGTGTGAAGGTGGGTGTGGGTTACAACTTCACGCAGTACTCGGACGATCTGACTGATCTTTCTTACCGCAGCCGCGGCTGGTTTTTGAACGTGCTGGCCGCGTATTGAGGGCAGGGGTGGGCACTGCGCCTGCCCCTTGTCTCTATCAACCCACACTTACAAAAGAAAGCGCCGCAATGAACACCTGATGCTGATGAGGCCGGCGTTGTAACTCATATGTACTCTTGATAATTCGCGAATATTAATTTGAAGGATTTTTTGATGAAATCGTGCGAAGGCAAGCCGGAACTCAAGCGTCTCATGTCAAGCAAAAAGAAGGGTTCGGTGGCTGTGCCAAGCGGCCCCGTTGCAAATAAGGCCTCCGGGTTTGCGATTTCAGCCACAGCACTCGCGGCGGCGCTGTTCACCGCATCTCCCCAGATCGCGCGCGCCGCCAACGAGTGCGGCCCAACAGTCGCTGGCGCGGACACGATCACCTGTTCGGGCGCGAGTTATGCCGGGGGGATCACTTACACCAACCCAATCGACGGATTCACGCTCAATCTGAACAACCCGGGCATGGCGATCTCGGGTACGGGTATTTCCATCACCTACCTGGCAGCGGGGCTTCCCGGTGACGTCTTTCTCAACGCCACAAGCTTCGGCTCCATCACAACCGCGGGCACCGCGATCTCTGTGACGAACAACCGGGGCATTGGGCTTGCTGCCTTGACCATGGATGGAGGATCTGTCACTTCGGCTTCTGCGAATTCGGCAGTATTGGTTACCGCCAACCTCGGAAATCCCGCCCGAGTCACGCTGAACGGCGGTCAAATCTTGAACACGGGCACCGGGTTCGGAATCTTGGTGCAAGGCCAGGGTGGCAGCGCCGCAGGCAACGAGTCGTCCGTCACGATCAACGGCGGCACCGTCCAGGCGGCAACTTCCGCCGTCCGGGTACAGGCTTTTAGTCCCTCATCCACAGGCCCAGCCAGCATCCGTATGACGGGCGGAGCGGTGCTGGCCACGGGCGGCAATGGCTTGTGGGCCGACGCCAATGGCAGCGGGCAGGCCCGCGTGGAGATGATGGGCGGCACCGCCACTGGGTCCGGCGCCAACGGCGACGGCATCCTTGCCCGGGCCAGGGTCGGCACCTACGCGGTGGACGTGGCTGGTGGCACTGTCACCGGTGGCAGTGGCTTCGGCGCCGCCATCCACACCTCGGCTGCCGCGGGTGGCACGGTCAACATCGGCGCGGGCGCAGTGCTCAATGCGGGTGCCTCCGGCGTGGCGCTGCGGGACGGCGACCTCGACCGCAACGGTGTCGACGAAATCGGCGGCAATTCGGTTATCACGACCGCCGGCACCCTGAACGGCGCCATCGTGCTCGGTGGCGGTACCGACACCCTCACCGTCACCGGCGGCGCGATCAACGGCAACATCACGGGCGACGGCGTCGACGCGCTCAATTTCAACCTCGGCACCAACAGCTTCACCCACGGTGCGGCCTATGCCATCAGCGGCATGAACGGCATCGTCATGAATTCGGGCACCGTGCGGCTCGACGGCACCGTGGCGGCCAACACCCTGAATGTCAGGGGCGGCACGCTGGTGCTCGGCAACACCGCCGCCATCACCACCACGGCGGTTGAAGGCGGAACCCTCTCCGTCAACGGCACGCTTACCGGCGCCGTGAACGTGCTCGGCGGGCGCCTGCAGGGCAACGGCAGGGTCGGCAACACGACGAACTTCGCCGGCGGCACCATCGCACCGGGCAATTCGATAGGCAAGCTGCTGATCGCGGGCAACTACGTGGGCAGCGGCGGAACGCTGGAAATCGAAGGCGTGCTCGGGGGCACCGGCTCTCCCGCCGACAGGCTGGTGATCACGGGCAATGCGAGCGGCACGACCAGCATACAGACCATCAACACGGGGGGCACGGGCGCGCTGACCGGATCGGGCAACACCGACGGCATCTCCATCGTCCAGGTGGGCGGTACCAGCGCGGCCACTACGTTCCAGCTGGCCGGTGGGTATGCCGCTGCCGGTCCCTACCAGTACCAACTGCGGGTGTTCGGCCCCGCGAGTTCGGCCGCCAGCCAGGCAGACCCTCTGCTGGGGGCCGTGCCGTTTTATGACTACCGCCTGCAATCGGTGGTGGACGCCAGCGGCAGGCCTGTTGCCGTGCCGCAGATCGCCGGCTACCAGGCCATGCCCACGGGTGCCGTGCGTTATGGGTCGTCGCTGCTGGACTCCGTGCACAAGCGGCAGGGCGAGTTGCGCGACCTGGCGGCAAGCCGCAGCAGCAACGGCGAAGGCGAGCGCGCGTTCTTCGTGCGTGTGAATGGCTCCCGCAGTGAAGTCGCCGGCAATCGCGCGTCGGGCTACGACCAGGACATCGACTACCTCCAGGCCGGAGGCTATGTGTTCGGCCGGGACATGGAAGACGGCGCCAGCTTGCGCATCGGCGGCGCACTCAGCCGCGGAAAGTCCAAGCTTCGGGTTTCCGCATCCAGCGCCCAGGTGGACTTGAAGGGCACCACGCTTGCCTTGACCTCGACGTACCAGGCGGTGGGGGGCTGGTATCTCGATGGCGTCGCGCAACTCACGGACTACAGCACCAGCATCCAGACCCGCGAGCGCGGCCGGGTGGGATCGCCCGATGGACTGGGCCTGGGCCTGTCGGTTGAAGGCGGCTACCCGATGGATATCGGTGGCGGCCTGGTCATCGAACCCCAGGCGCAGCTGTCCTACCAGAAGATCAAGTTCGACACATTCGTTGACGTGGACCGCATCACGGTCGACCTGCAGGACGGAGAAAGTTTGCAGGGGCGCGTCGGTGCGCGCATCAAGAAAGCCTTCAATCCCAACACGAGCCGCCAATGGACGCTGTACGCCGAAGGCAACCTGGTTCATGAGTTCCTGAAAGACCGCGGCATCACGGCCAGCGGCGTCTCATTCGCCTCGGATTCCCTCGGTACCAGCGCACAACTGGGGGCCGGCTTTAATGCCCAGCTTGGCGCGAACACCACGCTGTATGCCAGCGTGAACTTCAGCAAAGGCCTGAGCAGCGGGGCCGCGGACACCTGGAGCGGGAACCTGGGTATGCGCTTCGCTTTTTAGGCAGGTTTATAGCGCCTGTCCGGCGGCGCTAATCGTTGGCGGCCGAGCCGCCAGCTGAATTCAGAAATTCAACTCGGCGAGTTCGGCGGCAGTCAGGTCACGAACGCGCTTTGTCGATTCGCGGGCCTGCAACGTAATCAGCGCAGGGTCTGCCTGCGTCAACAGGTCCACCAGCGTGGCCCCTGGCGCGATTGCGTCTAGATAGCGAAGCACCTGCCCAATCGCCAACCCAGGGTCGCCCTTCTCCAGGCGATAGGCCGTATTGCGCGAGAAGCCCGCGCGCAGCGCCGCATCGGCCTGTTTGATCTTGCGCGCCTGGCGCAGGCGCGCGAGAAGATGCCCGAGATTGATCATCTCCTGCGCGAGCTGCGGGCTAAGCATTACGGATTGGTTTACTTTTATGATCGTCAAATCATTCATTATGTTGATAGAGATCGATTTAACGAGCATTTTTCCATGAAATTGCTACGTGGTCAATTGATGATCGATTAATCAAGCCTTAAAACAATATTGATTGATTTAACGAGCATTACCGCCGTGGTCAGCTGCGCTGACCGTAAGCTCCCAGTAGGTATAAACGCCAATACTTCGCAATAAATTAACTAATAAAGTAATTATCAAGTGTTTAATTTTCCATTTGGAAAAATAAACGATGTTAATTTTCCAAGTAACTCCATGCGTGAACTCCTTGATTCCACCGATCGCCGGCTGACCCGGCTGCTTTCCGACGACGCGCAGGACGGCGTGAACCAGCTGGCCGAAAAAATGCAGCTGAGCCCGCCCACGGTGCGCACGCGCCTGAAGGCCTTGATCGAAAAAAACGCCCTGAAGATCGTCGGCCTGCTGAACCTGTCGGAGCGGCCGGAACTGATTGGCGCCATCGTCGGCATCAGCGCCAACGCGCAGGGGCATCTTGACGAACTCACGCAAAAGCTCGCGGAGCTGCCCTTCGTGACCTCCGTGAGTGTGGTGACCGGCCGTTTCGACCTGATCGTCGAAGTGCTGGTGGCCGGGGATGTCCAGGACCTCTACCGTTTCACCAGCGAACTGCTTCCCAGGGTCGCCGGGCCCGGGATCATCAGCCGCAGCGAGACCTTTGTAGTCATGAAGTCGCGCAACAAATGGGTCAACCTGCCGCGCGGCTGCTGGGAGCAGGGCGCCGACGGTGGCGCTGAGCCGCCGCCCCCTCAGCCCGCAAGGGCTGAGAAATGAGCTCGTCCCCGGCGGATGTTCCTCCGGGGAGATTGTCAAAGGAGAAAGCAATGAAGATCTCGAATTCCCTGGCCACGGGGCTGCTGGCCTGCGCGGGCTTCCTCGGTGTGTGCGCCGCCGCCCATGCCGCCACCCTTGAAGACATTCAAAAACGCGGTGAGCTGCGCATCGCCGTGCAGACCCAAGGCCCTCCGTTTTCGATGATCGACAAAAACGGCGCGCGCACCGGCAGCTCGGTGGAGCTTGCCAAATTGATGGCCCAGGAAATGGGCGTCAAGGTGGTGTTCCTCGACCTTGATTGGGACGGGCTGCTGCCGGCCCTGATTTCCGGCAAGGCCGACCTGCTCGCGGCGGACATGACGCCCACGCTCGCCCGCGCGACCAAGGTCGCCTTCACCAAGCCTTTTATGTACATCGGGCCTGTTGTGGCGTCGAAGGAAGGAAGCAAATTCACTTCCACGAACGCCTGCAAGGCGCCCGGCACCAAGATCGCGGTGCTCTTCGGCAGCACCGGCGAGAAGCTCGCCAAAACCGTGTTTCCCAAGGGCGAGATCAAGAGTTACAAGGGCGGCGGAACCTTGCTGCTGGACGCCGTGAAAAACGGCCAGGCCGACTGCCTGCTCAACGACAGCTCCGCGGTGGCCGGCCAGGCGGCCGGATACCCCAAGGGGACCTTCAAGGTCATGCCGGAATTGCTGGCCAAGGAACCCCTGGCCTACGCCACCCGTTATGACTCCATGGATCTTTTGAGCTGGATCAACCTCTTCATCGACCAGACCACACTGGACGGCCGCCTTCAGCAAAACCTCGACTACTGGGTCAACACGCCCAAGTGGAAAGAAGAGCACTGATATCCCGGATATTCCAGGAACTGAGCACGGGCCCGGCCTCATGACCATGGTGTCGAATCCCGTGCCGCAAGCGTTTCAAGCCCTTCACATCGGGGCTGGCGCATGCTGTTAAACCTGAACTTCAGGGTCATCGGGGAGACCCTCCCCGATTTCTTCGGGGGCTTTGTCTCCACCTTGTCCATTTCGCTGGCCGCGTTCGCGGGGGCCGTTGCCATCGGCATGCTGGCCTGCGTGATGAGCCTCCAGTCTTCCCGCATCATCCGTGCGCCGGCGGTGGTGTATGTGGATGTGATCCGGGCAACGCCCTTGCTGGCCCAGCTGTATTTTTTGTATTTTGGGCTGCCGAATTTCGGCGTGATCATGCCGGAAATCATGATCGGCATCATCGCCCTGTCCATCAACAGCGGCGCCTACGTCAGCGAGATCATCCGCTCCGGCATCCATTCGATCCCGCGCGGCCAGCTGGAGGCGGGCGCCAGTTCGGGAATGACGTACTGGCAGCAGATGCGCCTCATCATTCTTCCGCAGGCCGTGCGGCCCATGGTGTCGCCGCTGATCGGGCAGGCCATCGTGCTGGTCAAGGACTCGTCCCTGCTGTCGCTGATCTCGGTGCTGGAACTCACGCGTGTGGGGCAGACCTTGGCCAATGACCGCTTCATGCCGGTCGAAGGCCTGGCAAGCACCGCCGTCGGCTACCTGATCATCTACTTCGGGCTCAAGCTGGCGGCCGCCGCATGGGTTCGCATCGGACAGCAGCCCGGGCGCTGCTGAAAGCCACGACCATGACTATGTTCTTCGAGCAGCTCTACGGCATGGCCCAGTACTACCCGGTCGTGCTGAAAGGCGTGGGCGTGACGCTGGCGCTGTCCTTCATCGGGATTTTTGCGGGAACGGTGCTGGGCTTTGTGCTGGGCATAGGCCGCGCCAGCCCGCGCAAGTGGCTGTCGTTCGCCATCGGGGCCTACACCGATCTTTTTCGCGGAACACCTGTCCTGGTCCAGGTGTTCGTCGTCTTTTTTGTATTGCCAGAGGCGGGCATCGAACTCGACTCCTTCACGGCGGGCGCCATTGCCCTGTCCAACATCGCGGCCTGCTTTATCTCGGAAATCGTGGCCGCCGGAATCAAGGCCGTGCCCACAGGGCAGATGGAGGCGGCCGCCTCCTCGGGGCTGAGCCGCTTCCAGCAACTGAGGCTGGTGGTGATGCCGCAAGCCACACGGATGATCGTCCCCTCCCTGGTCGGGCAATACGTGTTGCTGGTGAAAGATTCGTCGGTGGTTTCCGCCATCGGGCTCCTGGACCTGACGCGCTCCGGCTGGGTGATCGTGCAGTCCGTCCCCAACGGGCTGCTGGTGTTTACCGCGGTGGGCATGGGCTACTTTTTGATCTGCTATCCGCTGCTTTACCTGTCGCGGCGGCTGGAGAAGGCTTGATGAAGGAATACCCCCGATGATCCAATTCAGCGAACTCAACAAATGGTATGGCACGCACCACGTGCTGCAGAACATCAACCTTGATGTGGCAAAAGGCGAAGTGGTGGTGGTTTGCGGGCCCAGCGGCTCCGGCAAAAGCACGCTCATCCGCTGCGTCAACGGCCTGGAGAAATTCCAGGCCGGCACGCTGACGGTCGACGGCATGCCGGTCGCCAGCGAGGCGAATCTGCGCAAGCTCCGCATGGAGCTGGGTTTTGTCTTTCAGCAGTTCAACCTGTATCCGCACAAGACCGCGCTCGAGAACGTCACGCTGGCGCCGATTCACGTGCGCAAGCTCTCCAGCAAGGAAGCCACCGAACGCGGCCGCGAGCTCCTCGAGAAAGTCGGCCTGGCGGACAAGTGCGGCGCCTATCCACAGCAACTGTCGGGAGGGCAGCAGCAACGCGTCGCCATCGCCCGCAGCCTGTGCATGCAGCCCAAGGTCATGCTGTTCGACGAACCGACCTCCGCGCTGGATCCCGAAATGATCAACGAGGTGCTGGACGTGATGGTGGCGCTGGCAAAAGACGGCATGACCATGATTGTGGTCACGCACGAGATGGGTTTTGCCCGCAAGGTGGCCGACCGCGTGGCCTTTATCGACAAGGGCGTCATGGTCGAAGTCGCCAAGCCCGAAGCCTTCTTTACCGCGCCGCAGAGTGAACGCACGCGTGAATTCCTCGGAAAGATTCTTCATCACTAGCCAGGGCGGGTGATCAACCCTCATCACGACCGCCGCACGCGGCAGCACAACTTCAGAAAGACATTGGATGACTGACACGGGCAGGCAGGAAACACAGGGCGGGCGTTCCATCGCCGTCGTGGGAGGCGGCGTGGTCGGCGCGGCGACGGCCTTGGCGCTCGCAGCCCGGGGCCATACCGTCACCGTCATCGACCGCGCTGAGGTCGGCGCCGGGACCAGTTCGGGGAACGCCGGCGCCATCGTGACGGGCGCCGTCACGCCGACCGCCACGCCGGGCGTGATCCGCGCCATTCCTTCCTACATCCTCGACCCCAAAAGCGCCGCTGTTCTGCGGCCGGCGCATTTTTTCCGCGGCCTTCCGTGGCTTCTGAGGTTTATCGCGGCAGGGCGCTTGACGCGGGTGGCGGGCATCGCGGCGGCCCTGCATCCGCTCGTGTCCAAGTCCCTGCAGGCCCACCTGACATTGGCCGACATGAGCGGCGCCCGTGAGCTGATCCGGCCAGGCGGCTGGCTGAAACTCTATACATCCGCCGCCGGATTTTCGGCCAGCGCGCTGGAACGTGAATTGATGACGCGCCACGGCGTTCATTTCTCCGTCCTCAAGCCCGCCGAGGTTGCCGAGCTGGAACCCCGGCTCAATAAAAATGCCTACACCCGCGGTTTGTTCCAGCCCGACAGCGGCTTCGTCAACTACCCCAGGGCGCTGGCGCAGTCTTACTTCGAGTGCGCGCGGCAGCGGCAGGCGCAATACCTGCAGGAGACGGTGCTGGAGCTGCGGCCCGTCAACGGAGGCGGTGTGTCCATCCGGACCGACAAGGCCACGCGGCAGTTTGATGCGGTGGTCGTCGCGGCGGGCGCGTGGTCAAAACAATTCGCCGAACAGCTCGGCGACAAGGTCAGCCTGGACACCGAGCGCGGTTATCACCTGTCGTTTACCTCCACGGGTGAATCCCTGCTGGGCCGCCCCGTGTGTTTCCCTGAAAAGCAGTGCGTGCTCTCGCCCATGCACGACGGCATTTCGCTGAGCAGCGGCGATGAACTGGCGGGCCTTGTTGCGCCGCCGGATTTCCGGCGCATACGCGCCCTGGTGCCCTTTGCCCGCAACGTGCTGCCGGCCATCATGGGCCAGGCTATACAGCGCGAATGGATGGGCTATCGCCCCTCCACGCCCGACTCCCTGCCCGTGATCGCGCGCTCACCGCGCTGCGCCAATGTGTTTTACGCGTTTGGCCACGGCCATCTCGGATTGACCCTGTCGGCGATCACCGCCCAGCTGGTCGCCGGAATGGTCGGCGGCGATCCTGAACCCTTTGACCTGTCGCCCTACCGGGTTGCCAGGTTCTGAATCGAAGAAACATGAACAACACCAACAGACACACCCGCGAGAGCACCCCATGCCCGCTGTAACGGACGAAGCCGCAAAAATCGGCGTCCTGTGCTGGGAGACCGGGCAGGTGCCCCGAGGGCTGCAGCAACTTGAAACCCTGACCGGCAACAGCACCAACCCCGCGTCCTACGCCTATCCCGTGAGCTTCCATCCCGTGCGCGGCGCCAATGTCCATACGATCCTGGAGAACCCGGACCCAAAAGTGCTGGAGACCATGATGGCCGATGCCGCGGCCATGGTGGCCGAAAAAGGCATCAAGGCCATCACCACAAGCTGCGGCTTCAACGCCATCTTCCAGCGCGAACTGGCCCAGGCCGTCGGCGTACCGGTGCTGACCTCCAGTCTGCTGCAAGTCCCCTTTGTCAGGCTGCTCCACGGCCCGCGGAGCGAGATTGCCATCATCACCGCCAATGCCGGCGCCCTGGGCCCGCGGCACCTGAGGGCCGCCGGCATCGAGAGCATGGACGGCTTGCACATCCTGGGCCTGGAGCAGTGCCCGGAATGGAACAGGATGTTCGCCGAACCGGATGCCGAGATCGACCTGGCCGTCATTGAACAGGAAGTCTTGGGCACGGCGCTTGGCGCGCTTCAAAAGCATCCGGGCATCCGGGCTTTTGTCCTGGAGTGCACGGACCTACCGCCTTATTCGGAAGCGATCCGGCGCCGGTCAGGCCTGCCGGTGTTTGACTTCATCACCATGGTCAATTTTTTGCACTCGGCTATTTGAGGCAGGCGTGATCAACGCTGGTGGGTTGTGTAGTTTGAAGCCACATAAACCGGCGCCGCCTGCGCCGGCAACGGTGATTTGCCCCGAATCAGGTCCGCGATTTTTTCCGCGATCATGATGGTCGGCGCATTCAGGTTGCCGCTGACGACATTGGGCATGATGGAAGCATCCACCACGCGCAGGTTCTGGATTCCGTGCACGCGGCCGGCGCCGTCCACCACCGCCATTGGATCGGTCCCCATACGGCAACTGCAGGAAGGATGAAAAGCGCTTTCGGCCTTGTCGCGGATGAAGGCGTCGATTTCGGCATCGGTCCGGACCTTGGCACCGGGCGAGATTTCGCCACCGCGGAAAGGCTCGAATGCCGGTTGGGAAAATATCTCGCGCGTCAGGCGCACACCCGCGCGGATTTCCTTGCGGTCCTGCTCGGTCTGCATGTAATTGAACAGGATGCGTGGATGCGCTTTGGGGTCGGCCGAGCGCAGTGTGATGTGGCCGCGGCTGGTCGCGCGCATCGGCCCGACGTGCGCCTGAAAGCCGTGCTGCGTGGCCGGTGCGCTGCCGTCGTAGCTGACCGCCATCGGCAGAAAATGGTATTGCAGATCCGGATGCGCCACCCCCGCCTCACTGCGGATAAAACCGCCGGATTCGAAATGATTGGTCGCGCCCAGGCCTTTCCCGGCGAACAGCCATTGCACGCCGATTTTCAATTTGGCCAGGGGGTTCATCGCGCTGTACAGGGTAATCGGCTGCTTGCTGGCGTACTGCACGTAGACCTCGAGATGGTCTTGCAGATTCTGGCCGACCCCCGGGAGATCGGCCCGCGGCTGGATGCCCAAGGCGCGAAGTTCCTCCGCCTTGCCGATCCCGGACAGCATCAGAAGCTGCGGCGAATTGATCGCGCCGCCGGACAGGATCACCTCACGCGCCGCATAGACCTGATGCAGGCGCGACCCTAGCGCGTATTCGACGCCGGTCGCGCGCGTGCCCTCGAACAAGACCCGCGTGACCCGCGCGCGCGTCACCACGCGCAGGTTGCCGCGCCTGGCCGCCGGGCGCAGGTAGGCCTGCGCCGTGCTCCAGCGGCGGCCCTTGTAGACCGTCATGTCCATCGGCCCGAGGCCTTCCTGCTGGTAGCCGTTCATGTCCTCGGTGTAGGGGTAGCCGGCTTGTTGCCCTGCCTCGATGAAAGCGCGGTACAGCGGGTTCTTGCAGGCAGCGGTGGAGACATACAAGGGGCCGTCGTTGCCGCGATAAGTGTCCCCGCCTTTCAGGCGGGTTTCGGATTTCTTGAAGTACGGCAGGCAATGCGCGTAGGACCATTGCGCCAGTCCCGGCATGCCAGCCCAGGCGTCATAGTCAAACGCATGTCCGCGGATATAGACCATGCCGTTGATCGACGACGACCCGCCGAGCACGCGGCCGCGCGGGCAGTGCATCCGGCGCATGTTCATGAAAGGTTCCGGCTCGGTGTCGTAGAACCAGTTGTACTTGTCGTTGGCCAGCGGATAGGCGAAGGCCGACGGCATGTGGATGAAGATGCTGTGGTCCGCCGGGCCGGCTTCCAGCAGCAGGACGCGCGCGCCGTCGTCCTCGCCCAGGCGGTTGGCGAGGACGCAACCGGCTGAACCGGCGCCGACAATGATGTAATCGTATTGTTCTTGTTTCATGTGAATTCCTGATCGGGTGCCGGCTTGCCGCGAGGTCGAGCTGTGAACGCTTTGGGTGTCCGTGAAATTATTTTTGCCTCCGGAAATTTTCCGTGCCGTCCAATGCCTGCGGGGCGGCATAAGAGGCTAGCGAGGCTAGGGCCGGCAATCGGCCTTTGGCTGCCGGACATGCCTATTCATAAGGACAAGCCACTTCGCCGAGTTCGACGTACACGCTCTTCAATTGCGTGTAATAGTCAATCGTCACCATGCTGTTCTCATGGCCGATCCCCGATTCCCGGATACCGCCAAACGGCATCTCGATGGGCGTGATGTTGTAGTTGTTGATCCAGCACACGCCCGCCTGCAATTGCGCCGCCACCCGGTGTCCGCGCGCCAGGTCGGCGGTGAACACGCCGGCCGCCAGGCCGAAGCGCGTGTCGTTGGCGCGCGCCACCGCTTGCGCTTCATCACTGAAGCTAAGCACCGACATCACAGGCCCGAAGATCTCTTCACGCACGATGCTCATGTCGTCGCGGCAATCGGCAAAAATGGTCGGCTCGACAAAATTCCCCTCGGCCAGTCCGCCGGTCTTGAGCTGCTTGCCCCCGGCGACCAGCCGCGCGCCTTCCGCCACGCCTTTTTCGATGTAGTCGAGCACGCGCTTCATATGCGGGCGTGAAATCAGCGCGCCGACCTGCGTCGCCGGATCCATCGGGTCGCCGATGCGCAGCTTTCGGGTACGCGCCAGCAGCTGTTCCAGAAACGCATCGTGGATGTCCTCATGCACAAAAACCCGTGTGCAGTTGGTGCAGACCTCCCCTTGCGTATAAAAATTTCCGAGCATCGCGGCGGAAACCGCCTGCTTCAGGTCGGCATCGGGGAACACCAGCAGCGCCGATTTTCCGCCCAGCTCCATGGTTGCGCGCTTCAGGGTTCTGGCGGCTTCCGCCATGACGGCCTTGCCGGTGCCGACCGAACCTGTGAGCGACACCTTGGCCACCGCCGGGTGCGTCACCAGCAGCCGGCCGGTGCGGCCATCGCCCTGCAACACGTTGAACACGCCGTCCGGCACCCCGGCCTCGGTGTAGATTTCCGCGAGCCTGGCGGCGCTGCGCGGCGTCAATTCGGAAGGCTTGAAAATCATGGCATTGCCGCAGGCCAGGGCCGGCGCCGACTTCCAGCATGCGATCTGCAGGGGATAGTTCCAGGCGCCGATGCCGACGCAAATGCCGAGCGGCTCGCGCCGCGTGTACGCAAAAGCGTTTTTGAGCCCGTAATGATGGCCGTGAATCGTCGGCGCCAAGCCGGCGAAGTACTCAATGCAATCGGCGCCACTGGCGACGTCGACCACTTCGGCCTCCTGGATCGGCTTGCCGCAATCCGCCACCTCCAGTTCGGCCAGTTCGCGGTTGCGCGCGCGCAGCAGTTGCGCCGCCCGGTACAGGATGCGGCCGCGCTCCGCACCGGTCATCGCCGACCATGTGGCCAGCCCGGCCTGTGCCGCCTCGATCGCACGCTCGACTTCCGGCGCCAGCGCCAATTCGACGCGGCATAAAACCCGGCCCGTGGCCGGATTCAGGTTTTCCAGTGTTTCCGAAGCGGTGCCGGGATGGTAAGCGCCGCCTATGTAGTTGCGTAGTGTTGGGGTTGTCACGAGCTCACCTTGTTCCGATGTTTTGCCGTGCAATCGTCGATTACTGTCGATTGCCTTGACGGCTCACTATAGGTTCAGGGTAGCCAGTACTCTTGATGTATTACGACCGCGAGGTGGCGCAAATTTCCGGGGACCGCCCAAGCGGCGGGCAACCGTGGGAAAGTCATTTGCGTGTCGGTGAAACGGCTTGCCGCATCACCGGGGCCTGCACGGACTGCAGCCGGTCCGCCCTGGGCGGGCAGCCGAACTTGTCCCGGTAGACGCGCGAGAAATGTTCGAGCGACGAATAGCCGGCACCGACCGCCACCTGCGCCACGCTCATGTCGGTTTGCTGCAGCAGCTTGTGCGCCCGCGCCAGCCGCAGGTTGATGTAGTACTTCAGGGGAGGCAGCGATGTGTAGTGCTGGAACAGGCGCTCCAGCTGGCGCCGCGACAGCCCGACCTTGATTGCGATCTCGTCGCAGGGCACGGGGTCTCCCACGGTTTCCTGCATGAGGTTTATCGCGGCCTGGACATGCCTGCTGCCCTCGCCGGGGCGCTTGTTGGCGCCGCTCAGCAAGGAGTCGGTCGGGTAGCGAACCTGTGTGTACTGCATGTGCTGGGAAACCTCGTGCGCCAGGTCGGCGCCTTCGCGTTCTCCTATCCATTGCAGCATCATGTCCAGCGTCGACGTGGCGCCCGCGCAGGTCAGGCGGCGTCTTTCTATCGTGTAAAACTGGTCCTTCGCGTTGACGTTCGGGTACAGCTCCTGGAAGCCCTCCAGGTTGTCCCAATGGATCGCCGCGCTATAGCCGTCCAGCAAACCGGCGGCTGCCAGGATTTCGGCGCCGGTCTCGATGCCCGCGAGTTCCGCGCCGAAGGCCGCCTGACGCCTCAGCCAGTTTTTGATCTTGCGGTTCTTCGCATACCTCTTGGCCTCGAAGCTGGCGATGACAAAAACCGCGGAGAACTCCATGTCGTCGGATAACGCCGCATCGACCGGCACATGCATGCCGTGCGTCCCGACCACCGGCTCACCGTCGACCGACAGCGTGGTCCATTCGAACAGTTTGCGCTGCATCAGCCAATTGGCCAGCACCAGCGGTTCCATCACCAGGGCCAGGCCCAGATTGGAAAACTGCGGGATCAGCAGCAAGCCGACCTTGCGCGCCGCGGGCGTGGCTTTCGGCGAAATGCGCTCCCTGTTTTCTTCCCTCATATGGACCCGCCATGCGTTGACAAACAGCCTATAAGGTATTTCCCGCGGCCCTTATTCGTTTGTGGTAATACGACATATGTTAGTCGCAATACGTCAATATTGACCGTTTTCCTAAACCTATAGTTCGTCAACGGAAGAGCACTGCTTCCCGGCATGCACCACTCGCCTCGCACCGGGAGCGGCAAAAAAAGCATGCGGTGGGCAGGCCCGTTTCAGCTCGAGAAAATGCGCTATCCAACAAGGAAAACGTGACATGAGGTCTCTGTACATACTCGGCCCGACTGCGGTTCTTGCCCTCGCCCTTTGCGCCGGCCCCGCAAGCGCACAAAGCAAATTGCCGGGCGGCGCAAAAGAGGCGGAAAGCTGCCGCACGGTGCGTTTTGGCGATGTTGGCTGGAGCGACATCGCCGCCACCACAGGGCTGGCATCGGTGGTCCTGGAGGGCCTGGGTTACAGCCCGAAGACGACGCTGGCTTCGGTGCCGATTACCTTCACAGGCATCAAGAGCAAGCAGATCGATGTTTTCCTGGGCTACTGGAATCCGAGCATGACGCCCATGATTGAGCCCTTCGTCAAAGCGGGCCAAATCAAGGTGCTGGACCAGCCCAACCTGGTCGGCGCCAAATACACGCTGGCCGTCAACAGCACCGCTTTTGAAGGTGGCTTGAAGACCTTTGCCGACATCGCGAAATTTCGCAAAGAGCTCGATGGAAAAATCTACGGCATCGAAGCCGGCAACGATGGCAATCTTCTGATCCAGCGCATGATCGACAAGAATGAATTCGGCCTGAAGGATTTCAAGCTGGTCGAGTCGAGCGAAGCCGGCATGCTGTCCGAAATGCAGCGCTCGTCGCGCCTGAAAAAATGGATCGTGTTCCTGGGCTGGGAGCCGCATCCGATGAACGTGCAGCTGAAGATGAAATACCTGGAAGGCGGCGACGCCGTGTTCGGCCCGAACTTCGGCGAGGCCAAGGTGTACACCGCGACTGCCACCGATTACCAGGCGCGCTGCCCGAACGCGGCCAGGCTGATCGGCAATCTGCAATTCACGACCGACCTGGAAAACCAGGTGATGGTGCCCATCACCAACAAGGTCAAGCCCAACGACGCGGCCCGTGACTGGTTGAAGAAGAACCCGGATGTGCTCAAGAAGTGGCTGGCCGAAGTCAGCACCTTTGACGGCAAGGATGGGCTGACGGCGGTCAACAAGCACCTGGGTCTTTGATCGCGCCGCCACCGAAAAGTCACGGGAGCCGGGTTTCGCCAGGCTGGCGGATCCATGGAGAAAACCTGAAGCCGGCCAGCGGCAAGGCATCGGAAATTAAGCGGAAATTTATCGAAAAGTTGTCGGCAGTCTCATCAAAAAACTGAATGGAGTTCGTATGAATAGGGTTAAAAAGCTGTTGTCCGGCCTGCTGCTGGCGAGTGTTGCTTTCGGCTGTTCAGCCGTCGAATTGAAACACTGGCCCGCCGATGCCGCGGCCAAGCTCAATGCGCTGGTCAAGACGCATGCGAACAAGGGGGAGTACGCCGTGTTCGACATGGACAACACGAGCTACAACTTCGACCTGGAAGAGTCCCTGTTGCCTTACATGGAAATGAAAGGCCTGCTGACGCGCGAGAACATGGACCCTTCGCTCAAGCTGATCCCGTTCAAGGATGTCAACGGCAACAAGGAAAGCCTGAACAGCTATTACTACCGGCTGTGCGAAATCGACGACATGGTTTGCTACCCCTGGGTGGCGCAGATTTTTTCGGGCTACACGCTCAAGGAACTGAAAGCGCTCGTCGACGAATTGATGGCTTACGGCAAACCGATTCCGGCGACCTACTATGAAGGCGACACGGTCAAGACCATCGACATCCAGCCGCCGCGCATCTACCAGGGCCAGCGCGAACTGATGAACCATTTGATGGAGAACGGCATCGAGGTCTACATCATGACCGCCGCGCATGAAGAACTGGTGCGTATGGTGGCATCCGACCCCCGGTACGGCTACAACGTCAAGCCGCAAAACGTGATCGGCGTGGCGACCATGCTGAAGGACCGCAAGACCCAGGAACTGACCTCGTCCCGCCTGCAAATCCAGAAAGGCAAATACGATCCCGTCAAAAATATGGACCTGCAGATGCACCCTTACCTGTGGACGCCGAACACCTGGATGGCGGGCAAGTATGCGGCGATCCTGACCTATATCGACCAGTGGAAAAAACCCATCCTGGTGGCGGGCGATACACCGACCAGCGACGGCTACATGCTGTTCCATGGGACGGACATCGATCGCGGCGGCGTAAGAGTCTGGGTCAATCGCAAAGCCAAATACATGACACAGATCACCGATATGTGGACCAAAAACGCCGCGCGCCAGAAAGAGCTGGGCCTGCCCGTCACGGCCGACAAGAACTGGATTGTGGTCAAGCCGGAAGATATTCATCCGCTCCCCGCCGGCAACAAGTAAGCCGGTCTTATCCGCCCGTTTTCCCGTCCCACCGTCCCCTTATCGCCAGGAGGTGTTGAATGAACCCTGATCGCCTCTGCCCCGGGAATCTTTCCCGGGCCCGGCGCGCCCTGTGCGCGGCCTTGTGCACGACCTTAGTGGCTGGGCTGGGGCTGCTCCCGGTTCACGCCGCCGACAACCCGGTGCCTTTGACGCTGGGGCTCATTGTCACGGGCGATACCGTGGAGAAGATGCTGGAGAACTGGAAGCCTTTCACCGACGCACTGGCCAAGGAGATGCAGCGGCCGGTGCGGGTGATGGCTTCGAAAGACTTCGCCGAAGTCTCCGGCGCCTTGAAGAATGGGCAAGTGCAGGTGGCCTGGATCAACAACAAGCTGGCGATCGAGCTGGTTGAAACCGACCAGGCGCAGGTGTTTGCGCAGATGGTCGGGCTGGATGGAACGCGCGGCTACAGCTCGGTGTTGCTTGCCCGCAAGGACGGCGTGCCCCAGACCCTGGCGGAGGTGATCGGCCATCCGGGCAGCTACACACTGGGGGCCGGCAACAAGGAGTCCATCTCGGGTTTCCTGGCGCCGAACTACTATGTGTTTGCCAAGAACAAGATCGATCCTGAGAAGCACTTCAAGAAGATCAATCGCACCAGCCACCGCGACAACTTCCTCGCGGTAGCCGGCGGCCAGGTGGACCTGGCGACCAACAACACCGCGGATATGCAGCGCTACCAGGCGGAGTTCCCGGACAAGATGGCGCGCGTGAAAGTGATCTGGGAGTCCCCGCTGATTCCCAACGACCCGATCCTGTACCGCAAGGACCTGCCGGCGGCAACGCAGCAACGCATCAAAAAATTCTTCCTGGCCTACGGCCGCGACGAGGCCGAAAAGGCCACGCTGAAGAACATGTACGACCTGTCGGCGTTCAAGGCTTCGTCGAACTACCAGCTGCGGCCCGTGGCGGACCTGGCATTGTTCCAGGCACTGACCAAGGCGATGGGCAGCCCCCAGGACGGCGGCGATTTCAGCGTCGTGCTCCAGCAACTGACCAGGCGCGCCGCCCGGCTGGACTCACTGCTTAATTCCACGCGCATTGAGAGTCAGTAACGGCCAATGCTGTCACTGATGCATTTGTCAAGGCGCTCATTTTTTAACTTCCTCTTGAGCAACTTCTAGCTGCTGATACTTAAAAAATTCCGTGATGCAACCGCTAGCGGCAATTGAAAACGCCCCACTTTTATTCGCAAGCGGAAAATTGTGTTCTGTGCCCGTCTTGTCTGACCACAGGAACTGCGGAGAGTGCACTCCGGCGCTTTCCGACTGGGTCAATACGGCGTAGTGCCGCTGCACTTCCGACTTGGTCAGGCAGAATTTGTGGATGTCGAACTTAAGTCCGAACGATAGGATCCGCTTCGAATCGGGGCCTCTCTCGATCTTTAGGGCGCTATAGACGCCGCCCGTGATCATCGGATTCGCACTGGTGACGTCGGTGCGCTTGGAGTTTTCAGGCTTTCGCCAGTCCACCGCATCAACAGGCTGTGTGATCCGCAGATCGAACATCTGCATGAGCTTTCCGAAATCCTTGATGTCCGGTTCTTTGAGAACGAGCAGAATTGTTTTCCAGAGGGCCGTGGCTTCCGGCCCCATCACCAGGTCTTGAACAATCACTTCCTGACCCCTAACCTGAGTCGTTCGCTCGGGCTGAGGTTTTGTAGTTTCACCTGGCTTCGCCGATGCCAGCACCTGGGTTTGGGAACACGCACTGAATAGGCCGCATGCAGCCACGGAAAGCATGACCGCGGTGAATCGTTGTAATTGCCTCATCGCTTCTACCCCTCTAAACAGTCGTTAGTGTGATTTTGTGGTGTTGAGTGCTTTTGCGTCACATGCACCCGTATGCGCACGCCACAAAGGCATATGCATACGGGTGAAACTGAATCGACTCATCTTTTTGATGTTGCAATTCCTTGATGCGTTATGGGCATTGTTTTGAGATAGATAAATCACGCCCAAAGGGTCTAAACCTCATCATTTGCCGGATTCCGTATGCTTAAGGCTGGGATATGCGAGGTCGATGTTTATTGCACATTCCTGATAGGAGAATTCAGCTGAAATTGACCCAATTTGGCCATCGGGCGTACTCAATGTTGAAAAATGGATGCCATCAAAAGGCTGTTGTTTTGGAGGTTTTTCTGTCGGGTGTACCTCCGGCCGCGTCCATAGGCTGCGCGGCATCCCCTCCAGGCTCTTCTCTACCGCTCGTGGCGTCACGCATGTAATCTCAGGAAGCAAGCTGATGCTGAGTCTCGAACGTCCTCCGCGTCCATATGGATCATAGAGTTGAACCATGTTTATGCTTTCAAATCCTTGCACTCTCAACTCGATTCTCGACGGGTGCTTCGGACTGATCCAGTAGTGGTCTTTGTGTTTTTGGATATAAATTTCGTCGATACCCAACTCCTGCATCACTACCACCGAGTCCGTCAGACGAACGTTTGCAGCAATCTTTAGCAAGGTGTTTAGCAGATCTCCTCCTCGTTTGAGTTGCTCTTCCGTGGCCGGTGGCGGGACGGGCAGAACCGGGTTGTTCATGTAGTGCCAGGACTTGCCGGGTTCGTTGACCTGCGCCCCGGCGCTGCAAATTCCGCATGCAGCCACTGTTAGTGCACATAGTTTGAAGTGGAAGCGCCTGAGCGCGGAAAGAGCATCGGCGGCAATCGTGGTCATGGTGTACTTGCGCCAGTTCTGAATTTACTGCTGAATGTGATGACTCGAACGCAGTTCGTAGTCGATGTTGTGCCCGTCCCATTGGCTGCAGGTGCAATCGACAAATCAAAGTTCATATTCGACGTGTACATGCCAGCCCCGGTCTTGTTGAACATGCCCCATTCATATTGCTTTGCCGCAGCAGGCGAACCAATCTGGTCGAGAGAAAAATTTGCGCCGGTGTAGATCGCCAGTGCATATGGGTCGACGCAAAGACGATTTCTGTTGATCTCCATTACCAGGTAATACGTTCTTAGATATGCATTGGCTCGATAGGCTTCAGGCCTTTTCATTTCGGCAAGAAAGTTGTTGTCTCTGGCTCGCGAATCACCAATCGGCCAATCTTCAGTCGCCCAAGAGGCTTCGGCCCGGTAGAACTGCTCCATTCCAAGATAATGAAGCTCCCCGAGAGTCATGCCGGGGATTTGTGTTATCTGAATGTGCAACTTCTTCCTGAAGTCGTCGATCTTCGGCTCACTATTGCCGTCCCGAAACAGGAACAACGCGCCATCGATAAAACGCCTGAAGTCGACGGGCCAGTCGCGGGCGGCATCTTGGTTACGTGGCGGTAGTGGCGTACCCTCAGCCTGTGCAGTCAGGCTGGCTGAAGGTGGCTCTGCACCGATCTTCGCCTTCGGAGCTTCTTGAGCCGAGACCCAAAATCCCTGCAGCATGGCGACAGCTAGCAGAGCTGCCTTGAACATTCGCAATCGGCTCATCGCATTTACCCCTATAAACAATTGTTAGTCTGATTTTGTGGTGTCGAATGCTTTTGTGCTCACATGCACCCGTATGCCCACGCTTTGGATGCATGCGCATACGGTTGAAATTGAAACGGCTCATC
Organism: Polaromonas sp. P1_F2; assembly: GCF_056405735.1. Lineage (NCBI taxonomy): Bacteria > Pseudomonadati > Pseudomonadota > Betaproteobacteria > Burkholderiales > Comamonadaceae > Polaromonas > Polaromonas sp. P1_F2. Next base: position 359,271 of record NZ_JBFUBN010000003.1, read on the forward strand.
ATCTGCCAATTGCGATGGACACGGTCTCCCCTTGTTTAAGGCTGGGGTATCCAAGGCCGATATTGTTTGCACATTCCTGATAAGAGAATTCAGCTGAAATTGATCCAATCCGACCATCAGGAGTATCTACCGGCGAGAAAAGGATGCCATCAAAAGGCTGTTGTTTTGGAAGTTTTGCTATCGGGTGTGTTTCCGGTCGCGTCCATAGGCTGCGTGACACCTGAGGGCTGCCGGCATTGTGAGCATGGACGGCCTGCACATCCTAGGCCTGGGGCAATGCCTGGAATGGACCCGGATGTTCGCCGAACCGGATACCGAGATCGACCTCAATGTCATCGAGCAGGAAGTTTTGGGAACGGCACTTGGCGCGCTCCAGAAGCATCCCGGCATCCGGGCTTTTGTCCTGGAATGCACGGACCTGCACCTTATTCGGAAGCGATACGGTGCCGGTCAAGTTTGCCGGTGTTTGATTTCATCACCGTGGTTAATTTTTTGCATTCGGCTATTTGAGGTCTTTGTGTCGAGTTAACTCTCCGATTTAGCCTCTATGCTGGCCGCATGCTCCGCACGATGTGCACCAATCAACGACAGGGGAGGTGTTGATAATCTCGATACAGGCGCAACGAGGCGGCCGCAAAGAAACGACCGAATCTGGGAATTACCCACCATGAGCGATGAACAGATCAAATTGAATCAGCGGCCGATACCCGAACCTGCTTTGCGTGACGAAGATGCGGTCGAGATGCTGCGCGTCTGGATTGCAGAGAAAGGATTGCACTGCTCGATGAAGGTCGGTATGTATCGTGAAACGACGAACGTTTCCGAAGAAAAGGCGTGGGGGACTATCCTCGCTGACGTGGCCAGGCACGTTTCCAGGGCCTTGGAGTTGAAGTATTCGAGCGACGCGGCTGAGTCTCAGCAGAAGATCAGAGATAGCTTCATGAAGGAGCTTGGCGCTCCGACGTCAGAGGCAAAAGGGGACTTCGTACGTAAGCACTGAGGGCAGGCATCATCCGACATGGTCAGTTCGATTTGACCTGTGGACTGAGGACGAAGGGCGGTCAGATTTAACGCTCGAACGTACTTTGGTTGATCGCGGCGGCGAAACATGGACGGCCTGCATATCCTGGGCCTGGAGCAGTGCCCGGAGTGGAGCAGAGTGCTCGCCGAACCGGATGCCGAGATCGACCTGGCTGTCATTGAACAGGAAGTTTTGGGCACAGCGCTTGGCGCGCTTCGGGCTCATCCCGGCATCCGGGCTTTTGTCCTGGAATGCACGGAACTGCCGCCTTATTCGGAAGCGATCCGGCACCGGTCAGGGTTGCCGGTGTTTGATTTCATCACCGTGGTTAATTTTTTGCATTCGGCTATTTGAGGGGGATTGCACGTTGCTTGGGCTAGAGCTGCGAAATCTTAGCGGCACCGAAGCTCAGGATGCCAAGGCCAGTACGCTGATGAGGGGTTACCGCCACTTGAGCAAAAGCGTGAGGCCGACGTTGCGATTTGACCTAAAGCCGCTGGATGAGGGATTTGGACCACGACATGCATGTTTCAATCGCCCAATTGGTTTGCTCCTGTGTCAGTACAGGCATCCTCTCGCCACCGGGACCGTGTCCAAGTGGATTGCGGACTTTGGTGAACAGTAGCTTTATTGCCTCTGCTTCCCATGAATGGATAAAGCCCCCATTTTTCGACGATTGCAGGTTGTCGATGTAGTTATGCGCACCTTTCTCACCTCCGTGCGTCCACCCCTTTTCAGTGGAAATGATCTTTATGACGCTTTCTAGCGCCCTGGTGGCCCAGAACGCAGGATCGCGATCATTCGCTTCCCGCCGGTCGATTGCCTCGGTCATGTCAGTTGCCACGTTCGTCCACTTGGGATCAGCAACTAACCCCCAGAATGGTTTCTCTATCTGCTCTTGCACCATCGAGTCACTGGCGATCTGGATGAAGCCGTTGTGATAATTGAGCGGAACCTTGGCACGGCGAAAGCGTTCGTTTAATTCATCACAAGTGGAGCTGAACAAGTTCAACATGGACGCGTTGCTGCGGGCCATTACAGCTGAAAGAGCAGTCTGTGTGTCAGCAATCGCAGCGGATAGGCCGTCCAGCGCGGCCAGGGCCTTTCTATCTCGCTTCGCAGCGGCAGAGATCGAAGAGGACCGGTAGGACGCATCAGCCGTCTTAACTGCGTGCAACCGTGCTCGGAACGCAAGTTCGAGGAAGCTGATGCGTTCTTTCATGTACGAGTCAGGATTAACTCCTTGCTTGTACGGCTCCAGCATGAAGGTCTTGCAGACGGAATCAATCCTGTATGTGCCCCACTGGTGCTTGCCATTCACATCCGTGAAGTTCCATCCGAGTGGTGCAAGACTTTCTCGTCCTAGCTCCATGCTAAGTCTGCTGTGGACATCTTTCCACGCAGTAGTCGCTGGAACGTCGAGCTTGCCGCTCTGGTCGGCTGGCCACAGTTGCTCCGCAATTATTCGGTATCCCTGCACGAGCAGGATGCGATCCGATTCCCGAAACTCAGTCCAGATTGGGCGATCTTCGTAGCGGGTGGCAAAGATGTCGGTAAGCATGGCTGCATTATCGCCACGGCTTCAACGCAGCAAACCGGTGTTCGTTGAAGGCATGAAGCACCCGCGCAAGAGAGTAACCACCGATGTCCAGGCGGTAGGCTGGATAGCGCGGCTGCTGAATGCGACACTTAGAAGGTGTTTTCCAAAAGATAAGGTCCTGACTCTATGGCCGCAATACTGCCAACCAAAATTCCGAAAACCTATCCAGATGGCCCAGTGGCTCCGCCCGTCTACAACTCTACGGATGTCATCGCGGAGTATGACTCCCGGGAGCTTGCAGATGAGTTTATGAGATTCAGCTCGAGAGAGCGTCGCAGGGCCTTGTTGGGAGGCAAGAGCGGAAAATCAGAAAGTGGGGCGTTGCATCTTTACAAGTACCGCTCTTTGGATGCCAAAGATGAGGCTTCGATCAGCAAGGCTCGATCCATTTTGGTGCAGAACAGGATATGGGTGGCATCACCGGAATCGCTCAACGACTCAAAAGACATGAGTTTTAAATTGGTCTTCAACTTAGACCTAAAGACGCGGATGAAATGGGCGAAGGAAAATAGTCATTTATTGGACGGACTATCGCCCGCTCAGCGACTGCTTCGACAAAAGCAATTGGCGCGAATGCAAATGACACCTGAGATGGAGGCTGGACTTAAGCAGGAAATCAAGCGGAGCATGGGAGTTTTCTGCGCATCTGTAGATCCTCGAAATCGATTGATGTGGGCGCACTATGCTGCAGAGGATCGGGGTATTTGCATCCAACTTGCGCCGTACGAGGATGAGCTATTTCTGATAGCCAGGAAGATGGTTTACAGCAACAACTTCCCCACGCTCGTTGTGCCTGCACCCCCTAAAGCCACTCAGGAATACTATTTGCATAAATCCCTGGATTGGGCCTATGAAAGAGAATGGCGAGTAGTACTGCCAATTAACAGCTGTTCCATCACGTTGCGGCCTCCCTCCATCTCGGCTGTGATTCTGGGCGCTCGGGTCAAACGTGAAACGGTCGAAGTCGTTATGTCTTTAATGCAGGAGCGTGAGCGCTTGGGTAACCCCCCGTTGAAGGTTTACCAGGCTCATTTGAATGATGAAGGCTTTGATATCAGAATTCGAACTTACGATGATCGGGCTCAGCACCGATAAAGCCGCACACGAAGGTAGCGGAGCTAGGCTGGGAATCGAAGCAACAGAATTGCGGAAATAGCTGTGAACTTTAAGGTAGATCCACACATAAACGGTACCTTTCGCAGAAAGGGATTTAATCAGGCTGATCACTATGGAACCGCTTGAAGATTTCTCAGACGAGCGACAAAAGGCCTGGTGCATCCATTGCGGCGGTTGGGCGAATCATTTAGAGCTGAACTGGGATCATGTACCGACAAAAGCGCTGTTGAGTCGCCCATTGCCAGCTCACACTCCGCAGGTGCTCATCTGTGCCTCTTGCAACCGCAGCTACTCGCAAGATGAGGAATACTTCGTGACTTTTTTAAGCTGCGTGCTCGCCGGTACGACTGAGCCTATTTCCCAAGCAAATCCGAGAGTTCAAAGGGCGCTGGCAAGAAATCTCTCGCTCGGCGCCCGCATTGAAGCTGGGAGGAGGCCGTATAGGGCGGTCGGCGGCCAAGACGGAGCGGTGTGGATTCCCGAATCAGAGCGGATTGAGCGGGTTGTCCTCAAAAATGCGCGTGGCCATGCCTATTACGAGTTGGGCGAACCTATGCTTGATCCACCGGAATCGGTATGGGCAATTCCCCTCACAGCGTTAACAGAGGATGAGCGAAAAGCCTTCGCCGAGGTACTTGACCCTGGTTGGGCCGAAGTTGGCAGCCGCATGCTGGATCGCCAGGCATCCGGAGCCGACATGGACGAGGGCTGGGTAATCGTCCAACACGACGTTTACCGTTATGCCGTTTTACAAGACGGTGGTGTCACCGTTCGTTCGATCATGAGGAATTACCTAGCCACTGAAGTGACGTGGAGTTAACCGGTTATGACAATTTCATTCCGACATTCCGCCGGTTTTGGCAAGCGCATTGAATACTGGATTGTTGGCCTGATGCTTAAGCAGGGTTTGGACGTTTATCTACCGCTGGTTGATGACAATGCCATTGATGCGGTGATAAAACGTACCGACGGCAGCTTTATAGAAGTTCAAATCAAAGCTCGCTCCAGCACTGTGAAACTTGGCGATGGCGCATTGTTTGCGGCGATTACGCACGAGCTTCGTCACAACTATTGGTTTGTCTTCTATTCCGAACGCCTCGACGCGATCTTTGTAATGTCGTCCGATGAATTTATCGCCGAAGCCGTACAGAACAAAACCGGAATCAACGTGGGCAAGCGCAGCCTCTGGTTCAATGGAATGCGGAAGAACAAAGTGACCGGAGAACGCGAGGAGTATGTGAAGGAGCGTTACGAGAAATATCTATGCAGGGATTTCTCAAGATTGCTCCTGCCGCCGCCTGATCTTGAGACTAGATTTGGTGCACGTTGAGGGAAACCCACACGCCATAAAAGGACGACCTTGCCGGGTTTTCTTCGTGGGATTTTGACTAGGTAGCTAAAGGGGGAGATATGTCGAGTCCAGACACAAGTCATGCGGCTGCACCCAACAATCAATTTGACCCGTTGCGGTATTTAGAAACGATGCTGCCTTTGCTCATTCGCATGTTGCAAGCTCAAGGCGGACAGCCGATAGCTGATGGCGATGGATGGAAAAACGACCATCAATTTCTCGCTAAAAAGTTCCTTTATCACCTACGGACGTTGTTAAGAACTGCTGAAGGAACGAAGATCGAACATGACAAAGGGGAGCATAGTTTCATAGACCATGGCACGATCAACGTAATCACGCGAGCGCTTCTAGAGAACTTTATCGTGTTCGAGTGGGTCTTCGGTCCATCGGATGAGTCTCTCAGCTACTTTCGATATTTAACATGGGTGGTTGCTGGGTTAAAAGAGCGCGCTGGCACGCCGACTCGTAGTGACATGGCGAAACGGCAACAAGCCTTTGAGCGGGAACGCTGTGAGAAGTTGTGTGAGGAAATCAGGTCCAATGAACATTTCAAGAAAATATCAAATGGAGCGCAGAAAGCGTTGCTGTTAGGGAAGTGGCGAATGGGACAAAGCATCGAGGAAATTGCGGTGCAGGTGGGGTTCCATTCAAAGCAATTGGAGGGACTGTATTCGTACCTTTGCTCCTACTCGCATTCCAGCTATATATCCGCACTGCAGATCGGCCAGGCTGATGAGCCAATGGAAAAGGAACTGTCTCGGATGGCTATAGGTGTTTCCTGCAACATGACTGCCCGCATGATTAAGACTTATGCGCGGTTGTTCCCTGTCGCACAGCAAATCCTTGATGGTGCAAGCGAGGATGAAAAGCGCGTCGTGGGGCGTTGGAATTTTCTACGAGAGGACTTTGAATCAAGCTACGGTCCTGACACCGCTAAGAAGCCTCGCGCATGGAAAGATGGCGATCCAATGCGTAGAGATGAACGATCACCTTCATCCTCTCCGAGTTAGCGCCTCCCCTAACTCGGCACAGTTACAGTCAGCCAGTGACGACCATTTCTAAGCCCTCAACCCAAGCTCTGCATATTGAGATGCGGAAGGGAGAAACTGTGTTGTCGCGAGGTACCGGTTTTGTAGTGATGGCCCCGCACAAGGCGCCTTACCTAATCACCAACAGGCATAACGTTACTGGCAGGAACAACGAAACCGACAAGTGCTTAAGCCCGACCCTCGGAACGCCTGACAACCTGCGCATCACCCACAACTTCAGCGGTAACTTCGGTACCTTCATCACTACGGTGGAGCATTTGTTTGATGGTGACGACCCTAGATGGGTCGAGCATCCTTCCTATAAGTCCACTGCGGATGTTGTGGCCTTACCGTTAATTGAACTTGAGAATGTTGCGCTGTTGCCGTTCGCTGCGACTGCGAACACGCACAATGCGATTAGATGCGCCGATCCTGTCCACGTTGTAGGTTTCCCATTCGGCTTGAGGACAGCTGTCTCTATGGGAATTTGGGCAACGGGATTCGTGGCGTCAGAGCCAGAAATCAATCACGGCGGCGAACCTGTTTTTCTTATCGACTGCCGCACTAGAGAAGGACAGTCTGGTTCTCCCGTAGTCGCGAAGCTGGACTTGGATCAGTTTTATGGCAACCGAAATGACGATTACGTTTTACTCGGTATCTACAGTGGCAGGGTCAACAAGGATTCCGACATAGGCAAGGTCTGGAAGGCATACATCATTGCTGAGCTTGTGTACTACGCTTACACACTGAGTCTTCAGCAGACATAAACTGCGCACAGCAGCGAGTCGGGTGTAGATGTTGGTGCGGCCAAAGGGAATCGAACCCCTATCTGCCCCTTAGGAGGGGGCCGTTCTATCCATTGAACTATGGCCGCACTTCTCTTGGAGAGAGAGCCGTGATTGTATTCGGTGGCGGAGGCCTGTTTTCGCGTCCGCGGAAAGAGCCTCAGTCGTAAGGCACGGTGAAGATCAAATCCACCGCACTTTGCTGGCCGGCCTGGGCGCGGACGGTGAAGCGTTGCGACAGGTCGTAGAACACATAGAGGGTGCCGAGTGCGCCCGAGATCGTGCGTTCATACGCAGCGTAGAAGTTGCGTGAAAATCGTTTTCCCAGGGTGAGGGCGCTTTCGGTGGTGCTGCCGTCGGTGTTGCTCGATGCGCCTCGGTAGGACAGTTCATCGAGACCCAGCGAGGCGGCCAGGCCGCCGGACATGCCGCCTCCGCCTTTGCTGCCGAGCAGGGCCAGGGCGGCCTGCTGCAGCAGTGCGGCTTCGGCGCCGCCGGAGGCGGAGGATCTGCCCACCACCAGCCAGGAGAGTTTTTCGGCGTCGGGCAATTCGGGCTGGGCATAGAGGCGCACGCGAGGTAGCAGGGCGGTGCCGGTGATCTGCACACCGACGCGCTGCGTGAGGTTGGGGCGTATGGCCAGGATGTCCAGTGTGGGGTTGTCGATGGCGCCGGTGAAGCGCAGCATGCCTTGCTCGACGTCCAGGCGCTGGCCGTAGGCGCGGTACTGGCCGCCCGCGGTGTTGATGGTGCCGTTGAGCCGCGGGTCGCGCAGGCTGTCGCCGCTCAGGGCCAGGGTGCCGCGCACGCGGGTGTCTATGCCTTTGCCCTGGATGCGGAAGTCGCGGCCCAGGTCGAGCTCGACGGCCAGCTTGACGGGGCGGGCGTCGCGGTCGGCGGTGTCGCTGCCGGCCTGGGCCGGCGCCTTCTGGCCGGCCGCCGCGCCGCGCGTGCTGCGCACCACCACATCGTCGCCTAGCTGCGGTGTGCCTTCGTCGGGCAGAATGATGCGGGCCTGGTCGACCACCAGCTTGCCGGTGAGTTCGCTCTGCTGGCCCTTGAGGCCGGCCTGCACCTCGCCGGAGACCGTGAGCTGGCGGTCGGTGCGTATGCTGGCGCGCAGGCGCTCGAGCTTGGCATTGAGCTGCACTTGGGGTTTGCCTTCGACCCAGCCGGCTTCGCCCTGGGCCGTGAGAATGCCGCCCGTGCCTTTGTCGCCCGCGCCCTGCAGCGTGAACTCGTTGATGCGCATGCGGGTGCCGTCGAGCTTGGCGCGCAGTTTGCCGTTGCCGAACTCGATGCCGTCGACCACCGAGCGCAAGGCCAGGTCGTCGGCCTGTAGGTCGCCGGCCAGTTGCGGCGCGGCGCGTGTGCCGCTGATGGCGACGTCGGCGCCCAGCGAGCCGCGCAGCCGCCAGCCCGGCGGCGCGAGCACCGACCACACGCCTATGCGCGGCAACTGCGCACGCAGCTGGCCGGCCAGGGGCGCGTCGGCGGGCCAGAGCCAGCCGCCGCCGGCCGTGGCGGGCGCGCGCCCCAGGCGCGTGCGCAGCTGGCCGTCGGCGGTACCGGCGCGTTCGCTGTCCCAGCGTAGCGCGACCGTGACGGCCTCGCCCTCGCTCTGCAGCGAGAGCCGTGCTTCCTTGACGCCGGCCGCCACGCGCGCCGAGGTGCCTTGCGCGGTTTCGGCCTGCACGGTGATGTCGCCGCTGCTGCGCGCCAGGCTGGCCTTGAGGCGCAAGGTGTCGCCCAGCGTGGCGTCCCAGTCGCCGTCAAGCAGCAGGGTGCCGCCCAGGCCGGCGCCGGCCATTTGCGGGCCGGCGAAAAGTTCTATCCAGGCCAGGGGCAGGCCGCTGAGCTTGCCGGCGGTAACAAGCTCGCGGCCCGGCCGCCAGCGTACGGGCTGCCAGGCGAGGGTGGCCTGCGAGGGCGTGGAAGCACTCGAAGTACCGGAGGCGCCGGAAGGCGGCGCGATGAGAAGCGCCTCGCCGGCGCCGCTTTCAAATGCGCCGCCGTTGCGTGAAGGCGTCCATTTGAGCGGGACGGCGTTGCGGGTTTTGAGTTGCCAGGCGCCTGTGCCGAGTGCGGGGTCTTGCACGCTGAGGCTGAGCTGCTGCAGCAGGCCTTGCCAGGCCGATTCGGCCAGCGGGGTTTGGCGAGACGCGGCGCCGCGCCCGCCTTCGGCCGCCAATTGCAGTGTGTAGCGGCGCGCGCCGGCCTCGACGCGGCCCTGGGTGTTGAGCTGTGCCTGGCTCAGGCGGCCCGAGAGTGTGGCCTGGAAGGCGCGGATCTTGATGAGCTCTGCGTCCGCCGCGGAAGGTGCGCCCGCGACGGCCGGTGCGGCGGTCGCCATGCGCCAGTCCAGCGAGGGCAGGTCCAGCCGCGCCTGCAGGGCCGGGTCCTGCCAGCCGCCTTGCCAGCTTGCCTGCAGCTCGGCGCCGCCGGTGGCTGAGGCGGACTTGAGCCCATTGGGCATGCCGGGCAGCTTTTGCAGCCAGCGCAGGGTTTGGGCCATGTCGCGGCCGCGCAGGCTCAAGTCGCCCTTGCCGCTGGCGGGGCGCAGCTCGCCTTGCACTTGCGCATCGAGTCCGGGGGCGGTGAGCGTGAGTTTGCCCTTGCCGCCTTGCGCGGCGGGCTGGGCTTCAAGCTGGCCGCTCAGTTCAGCGTCGTCGCTGCGCACGCGCAGGGCCGAGAGCAGCAGGGTGCCGCCGGCCTGTTCGGCGTTCCAGCTGCCGGTGGCGCTGGCGTCGCGCAGGCGCAGCGCGCCCAGGGGGTTGTTCTTGGCGTTGGCATCGTTGCGCGCCGCCTGGACATTCGCGTCAAAGGCAATGGCTGCGCCTTGGCTGTGGGCCTGGGCCTTGCCGTCCAGCGGCAGCGGCGCGAGCTGGCTGTGCAGCAGGGCGGGGTTGACCTGTTGCAGGCTGGCTTGCAGTTTCCAGGCCGGTGTTTTGGGCGCTGTGGAGGTGGCAGGTGTATCGGCCCATTCGCCGCTGGCCAGCAGCTCGCCGCCACCCAGCCTGGCCTTGAGCGTGCGCACCAGGGCCGCGCCGCCGCGCCATTCGCCCTGGCCCTCGAGCCGCTCCAGCGGGAGTTTGTGCTGGTCCCAGGGGCCGGGCTGGGCATTGGCGAACTGCAGTTGCAAGCCCCACGCGGAAGTGGACGACACAGCGGCGCTGTCGGCCGGCCGCACGCTGGCGCTGCCTGTCAGCTGGGTGAACGGGCCTTCGGGCCAGAAGGCGGCGACGTCGAGGTCGCGGAAATTCGCGTCGGCCTGCGGCAGCGGTTGCGGCGCCCAGGGCATGACGCGGGCCGAGGCGCTGGCTTGTGGTTGCGGCTGGCCTTTGCGCGCCTGCGTTTGCATCTGCAAATCGGCCTTGAGCAGCAGCTCGGTGAGCGGGCCCTTGGCCGTGGCCTTGAAGGCCAGCGGCACGGTGGTTTTGCCGCCTGGGAGGGGCGCATCGAGTGCGCCGTTGAGGCTGGCATCGAGCTGCAGCGCGCCGCGCGAAGACAGCGAGGCCTTGCCGCTGTAACGGCCTTGCGCGAACTGCGCGCTGAGCAATTCAAGCTGGTGCGACAGGCCGTTAAAGGCGTAGTGGCCGCTGATGCTGGACGCGGTGAATGCCGCGCCGCCGGTCCATTGCAGCCGGCCGACGGAGAAGCCTTCGAGCAGCACCGGCAGCGGCAGGCCCAACGCCGAGGGCGGCACCGAGGGCGTGGTGGAGGGCGGGCGCTGGTCGTCGACCTGCACGCTGGTGGCGGCCAGGCGATTCACCTTGAGCGTGCCGTGCAGCAGCGACCAGGGCTGCCAGGCCAGCGTGAGGTCGCGCACATCCACACGCAGGCCGTCCTGCTGCCAGACCAGCTGGTCGATGTGGCCACCGCCGCGCAGCGAACCGGTGACGCGTTCGGCGCTCAGGGGCTGCGAGCGGGCGATCCAGGCCAGCGCGGTGGCCAGCGAGCCGTCGGTGCCGGCCCACCACCAGGCGCCGCCTGTGGCGGTGACGGCGAGCGCGGCAACACCGGCCACGGCCCAGGCCGTGGCGCGCAGCCAGCGGCGCGGTGGGCGGGGCGCTGCCGCTGCTGGTGTGGAAGCGCTGGGTTGGGTTGGCGCGTCCATCAGAAAACAAATCCCACGCTGACGTGCAGGCGCAGCTGCTTGGGTTTGACGCCGTAGGCCAGGTCTATCTGCAGCGGGCCTATGGGGCTGCGCCAGCGCACACCGGTGCCGATGCCGACGGAGGGTTTCATGTCTTTGGGGTTGTCGGCGACGGCGCCGGCGTCGATGAAAAAGGTGTTCTCCCACTCGCTGGGCCGGCCGTCTTTCAGCATGGGGCGCTGGTATTCGACGCTGCCGACGGCCAGGTAGCGGCCGGGGGCTATGACGCCGTTGTCGAGCTTGATGCCGATGTCGCGATAGCCGTAGCCGCGTACCGTGGTGTCGCCGCCGGTGCGGAACAGCAGGGTGCCGGGAATGCGGGCCGAGTCCTTGGCGATCACGGCGCCGCCTTCGGCGCGCAGCGCGATGCGGCCGCGCTCCAGCGGCACGATGCCGAGCCAGCGGCCCACGGCGCGGCCCAGGGGCAGGTGCTGCGAGCCCATGGTGCTGCCGGCGCCCAGCTCAAAGCCCAGGCCGTAGCCTTTGTTCGGGGCGATCAGGCTGTCGAAGTAGCGCCCGGTCCAGACGTAGTTGGCGGTGAGGGCCGAACCGTCGCCGACGTCGGCGGCGGAGCTGTTGATCTGGCCGCTGCCGCTGACGCTGGCCCTGTCGTATTGCAAATAGACGTTGCGGTCTATGCGGTCGCCGGCCTGGGTGCGGCCGAAGCGCAGGCGGCCGGAGCGTGTGACGAGTTGATCGTCGTCGACGCGCTCGGCGCGCGCCAGCGCCACCCATCGCCAGTTGGATTCATCGGGAATGGAAGTCCATTCGGTCTGCGCGAAGGGGGCTTTCTTTTCAAGCTGCAGCTTGGTGACGGCGCGCCAGTTGGTGCCGGGCACGCGCAAGTGCGTGTGTTCGACCGAAGCGCGCGGGCCGCTGTCGGTGGTGACGCCCACGCCCAGGATGATTTTTTGCAGCTTGGCCTCGCGCACCTGCACCTGGACGGGCGCGGCGTTGGGGTCGCTTTCGGGGTCGACAAAAATGTAGGCCGAATCGAAGTAGCCGCTGGCGGCCAAGCGCTGCTGCGCCTCGACCAGCTGGTACTGGTCGTAGGACGCGCCGGTGGTCAGGCGCGCCAGGCGCGGCACCAGCACCGGGTCGTAGCGTTCGACGCCGGTGACCTGCAGGGGGCCCAGGCGATAGAGCGGGCCTGAGTCGAGCTTGAGGCTGAGCGCCGCGCTGTGTTCGGGCGCATCGACGTCGGCCAGGCTGCCGGCCAGCTTGCCGGCCGGGTAGCGGCGTGCCACCAGGTCGCGCAGGGCCTGGGTCTTGGCGCTGTCCCAGGCGTCCTGCGTGAAGCGCTGGCCCACGGACAGGCGCCAGTCGCGCTGAATGCCGGCGCGCTGGGCTTGCGCGTCGCGGTCCGGCGATTCGGCGATGTCGCCGGCGAAGTCTATGGCCACGGCGCCTATGGTGGTGGCTTGGCCGGGTTCCACGGCCACCACGATGGTGGGCCGCTGGCCGGAGGCCACGGTGCCGCCTTCGCGCGTGATGGTGATGGTGGGGCTGAAATAGCCCAGGGTGCCGACCAGATTGCGCACATTGCGCTCGGCCAGCACGATCAGCCGCGCCAGCTCGGCCTCGTCGAGGTCGGTCACGGCGCGGTAGCGCTGCAGCTCCAGGTGTTTTTCGAGCAGGCCCTTGACGGGCTGCGGCGCGCGCACCGCGATGTCGAAGGCCGTGACCTCGGGCTGGGCGCTGGTCGGGCCGGTGGCGCCTTGCGGTGTGGGTTCGGGCGTGACTTTTTCAGGAGGGGGCGGCGGGGCGGGCGCGGTCTGCTTGACGACTGAGGGCGGTGCCGTGCTGCTGTCCATGGGCGCAGCCGTCTGCGCGCCGGCCGGGGGCGCCAGCAGGGCCGCAAGGAGGGCGAGGGCAGGGATGAGGCCGGCGCTGGCTGTCATCAGTCCTGCCGGGGTGGCCGTCCGTGCGCACTGGGAACTGTGGGTGCTGGGAGGGGTCACGGGGGCAGTTTACTTGAGCACCCCCGCGTGCCCGCGTAGGAGGCGGACGCTTATTATTTAGAGAGCAGGCGCATGGCCTCTTCTAGGCCCTTGATGGTGAGCGGGAACATGCGCTGGTTCACCAGTTGCTGGATCACGGCGATGCTTTGCCGGTATTGCCAGACGCCTTGCGGTTCGGGGTTGATCCAGGCGAACTTGGGGAAAGCATTGGTCAGGCGCTGCATCCATTCGGCGCCGGCTTCCTCGTTGTTGTATTCCACGCTGCCGCCAGGCTGCAAAATTTCATAGGGGCTCATGGTCGCGTCGCCGACGAAGATGAGTTTGTAGTCCTTGTTGTACTTGCGGATGATGTCCCAGGTCGGGAATTTTTCGCTGAAGCGGCGGCGGTTGTTCTTCCACATGAAGTCGTAGACGCAGTTGTGGAAGTAATAAAACTCGAGGTGCTTGAACTCGGCTTTCACGGCCGAGAACATTTCCTCGACGCGGTGGATGTGCTCGTCCATGGTGCCGCCCACGTCCATCAGCAGCAGCACCTTCACGTTGTTGTGGCGCTCGGGCACCATCTTGATGTCCAGCCAGCCGGCATTGGCGGCAGTGGAGCGTATGGTGTCGTCGAGGTCCAGCTCTTCGACGTTGCCCTGGCGCGCGAACTTGCGCAGGCGGCGCAGCGCCACCTTGATGTTGCGCGTGCCGAGCTCCTGGGTGTCGTCGTAGTCCTTGTATGCGCGCTGGTCCCAGACTTTCACGGCGCTCTTGTTGCGGCTTTTTTCCTGGCCTATGCGTATGCCCTGGGGATTGAAGCCGTTGGCGCCGAAGGGCGAGGTGCCGCCCGTGCCTATCCATTTGCTGCCGCCTTCGTGGCGTTCCTTCTGCTCTTCAAAACGCTTCTTGAGTGTTTCCATGAGCTCGTCCCAGCCCATTTTTTCGATCCTGGCTTTTTCCTCGGGGCTCAGTTCGAGCTCGAGGTTTTTGCGCAGCCATTCGAGCGGGATGTCCTTGGTGAAGTCGGCCAGCATCTCGACGCCCTTGAAGTAGGCGGCGAAGGCGCGGTCGAACTTGTCGTAGTTTTTTTCGTCCTTCACGAGCACCGTGCGGCTCAGGTAATAGAAGTCGTCGATCTTCCAGGCGCCTTCGCCCGCATGGGCTTCGAGCTTGTCGCTGTTCGGGCCGACCACGCCGGCCTGCAGCGCTTCGAGCAGCATCAGGTATTCCTTGACGGAGACCGGCAGCTTGGCCGAGCGCAAGGTGTAGAAGAAATCGATGAGCATGGAGGACTCCTTGGCGGCAAGCGCTTCAGGTTCGGGGTTTGTCCAGCAGGTAGAGCAGTTGCGCTTTGACTTCTGGCCATTCGCCGGCGGCCAGGCTGTACATCACGGTGTCGCGTATGGTGCCGTCGCGGCGCAGCGCATGGCCGCGCAGCACGCCGTCCTTGCGGGCGCCCAGGCGCTCGATGGCGCGCTGGGAGGCGTGGTTGAAGTTGTCGGTGCGCCAACCCACGATGTTGCAGCCCAAGGTGTCGAAGGCATGCGTGAGCATCAGCAATTTGCAGGTGGTGTTGACGTGGGTGCGCTGGCAGCGCGCGGCATACCAGGTGTAGCCGATCTCGACGCGCTTGAGGTTGGGCACGATGTCGTGATAACTCGTGGAGCCCAGCACTTCGCCGCTGGCCGCGTCGGTCACGGCGAAGGCGAAGCGGTTGGCCGTGGCCAGCGCGGTCTCGATGTAGCCGCGGGTTTCATGCGGTTCGGGCACGGAGGTGATGCGCAGCTTCCAGAGCTCGCCGTCGGCGGCCGCGGCCTGAAGGCCGGCTTCGTGTTCGAGGGCAAGGGGCACCAGCTTGACGCCGCGCGCCTCCAGTGTGACGGGGGCTACAAAGGCCATGCTCAGTTCTCTCCTTCGGGTTTTTGCCGCTTCCTCCAGCGCCTGGCCAACTGCAGGCCGAAGCCGCCGCCCAGGCCAACCAGCACGATGCCGGCGATGGCGCCGTTGCCGTAGCCGGATTCAAAAATATCGAAACCGAGCAGGTGGCCGGCCCAGAAGCCGAGCAGCGCACCGCCGACAAAACCGACCGCGTCGGACAGGCCTTCGACCAGCAAGGATTTTTGGCTCATGTGTGGATCCCGTTCAGCGATTGTTGCGCTGCATGAAAACCAGCTTCTCGAACAGGGTCACGTCCTGCTCGTTCTTGAGCAGCGCGCCCACCAGCGGCGGCACGGCGACTTTGTCGTCCTTGCTTTGCAGGGCGTCCAGCGGGATGTCTTCGGCGACCAGCAGCTTGAGCCAGTCCAGCAGCTCGCTGGTCGACGGCTTTTTCTTGAGGCCGGGCAGGTTGCGCACGTCGTAAAACGTTTTCATCGCGGCCGTCAGCAGCTCTTTCTTGAGATCCGGGAAATGCACGTCGACGATCTGCTTCATGGTGTCGGCGTCGGGGAACTTGATGTAGTGGAAGAAGCAGCGGCGCAAAAACGCGTCGGGCAGTTCTTTTTCGTTGTTGGAGGTGATGAACACCAGCGGGCGGTGCCTGGCCTTGATGAGCTCGCGCGTTTCGTACACGTAGAACTCCATGCGGTCGATCTCGCGCAGCAGGTCGTTGGGGAATTCGATGTCGGCCTTGTCGATCTCGTCGATCAGCAGCGCCACCGGCGTTTCCGAGGTGAAGGCCTGCCACAGCACGCCCTTGACGATGTAGTTGTGGATGTCCTTGACTTTTTCGCCGCCGTCGACGGTGGACAGCTGCGAGTCGCGCAGGCGCGACACCGCGTCATATTCATAGAGGCCCTGCTGCGCCTTGGTGGTCGATTTGATGTGCCATTGCAACAGCGGCAGGCCCAGCGACTCGGCCACTTCCTCGGCCAGCATGGTCTTGCCGGTGCCGGGTTCGCCCTTGACCAGCAGCGGCTTTTTCAGGGCGGCGGCGGCGTTCACGGCAAGCATCAGGTCCTGGGTGGCGACGTAGTTCTTGGATCCTTGGAATTTCATGGTCTGGCGTCAATGTGGGCGGGTTTGGGGGGCTATTCTCTTGGTTTGAAAAACAGCCGGTGCTTGGGGGCAACAGGCCCAGATATAATCCGGGGTTGTTTATAAGATGAATTCCCACCTGATTGTGCGCGCAAAATGAATAAGCTGTTCACCACGATATTCGCCGTTGCTGTCTCTTGTGCGACGGCTGCCAGCCTGGCCCAGGAAGTCAAGGGCGACGCCAAGGCCGGCGAGACCAAGAATGCCATGTGCATAGGCTGCCACGGTATCCAGGGCTACCAGGCCTCCTTCCCCGAGGTCTACAAGGTCCCGAAAATTTCCGGCCAGGGCGCCAAATACATCATCGCCGCGCTCAATGAATACAAAAAAGGCGAGCGCAAACATCCGACGATGCGCGCCATCGCCGACTCCCTGACCGACCAGGACATCGCCGACCTCGCCGCCCACTACAGCGCCGACGGCATGACGGCCGCCGAGGTGGCCAAGGCGCCAGCCCAGGCCGCCTCCGAACCGGTCAAGCCCAGCAAGGAACCCGGCGCCGCGGTCCAGGCCCTGCTGGACAAAGCCAATTGCAAATCTTGCCACGGTGGCAACTTCAGCACGCCGACCGACCCGGCTTACCCCAAGCTCGGTGGCCAGCACGCCGACTACCTGTTTGTGGCGCTCAAGTCCTACACGGCCGACAGCAAAAACCCCAAAGTCGGCCGCGGCAACGTGATCATGGCCGGCATGGCCAAGCAGTACACCAATGCCGAACTCAAACAGCTGGCCAATTACCTGGCCTCGATCGACGGCGACCTGAAGACCATTCCGCAGAAGAAATTCCGCTAAGCCGGAAGGTCCCGTCCAACAAAAAAAGCCGCTTCATCAAGCGGCTTTTTTGTTGGTCAGTCTTTTGTTGCCCGGCGTTGAACGCAGTCTATGTACGCAGCACCGTCTGGCGGGCGTCCCGCGCGCTGGCTCTCCCAGACCATCTGTCCCAGGCAGTCCATGGTTTCATGGTGGGCGTCGTGCAGGGAGTTGCGCCTGGCCGTCAGCAACTCCACGGCCTGGCGTATGCCGCGCGGCTGGTCGATGGAACATTGCTCGCTGATCGACAGGTGCATGGAAAGGTGCAGAAACGGATTGGTCTTGCCGGCCTCGACGTCGTACATCTTTTCCAGCGCGCCGTCGGCATCGGCGAAATCCGCATGGTATTCGGGGTGCTCTTCGATCCACTGGCTGGCGATGGTTTCAATCGCCTCCATGGGCTGGCCGGCGCGGGCCTTGGCATAGACGGAACAGAAGAAGCGACGAACGTCGGCTTGCGAGGGCGTGAACATGGGCGAAAGCGTATCACGCAGGTGTTTTCCAATGCCGGCCTGGGGTTGTGCTTTTCAGCGCTCGGGCCACAGGGCTGGCTGGCTACGTCCTACAGACAGCTTCTCTGCCCCTGCCTACATTACGAAGCACAGTGGCGAAGTTCCGGGGCAAGGCCACTCCATAACCATTCACAGCCCGGCGAGGAGATTTCAGATGAACGCAGCACGCATCACAGGCATTGTCCTGATCGTTTTGGGCCTGGCCGGATTTTTCACCGGCGGCTTCAGCTTCACCAAGGACACGACGGCCGCCAAGCTGGGCCCCATCCAGCTGACCGTGAAGGAAAAAGAGTCGGTCAACATTCCGCAGTGGCTGAGCCTGGGGGCTATCGTGCTGGGTGCGGTCGTACTTGTCGTGGGCTTCAAGAAGTCATAGCCTACGCTCCGTTCCACTCCAGCAGGGGCCGCGGGACTGGCTTTGCCAGACCGCAGGCGCCGTCCCCTGGAAGGGGGGAACAGGCTACACGAAGTGAGCCTGGACGGGGGGGGAGCCTATGGGAGCATGCGAGAAATCGCATGCGCCGCTGCCAGCAACTGCGGCAGCATGCTCTCTTGCATGGCCTTGGCGCTGGTGCGGTTGGCCTGGCCGCTGATGTTGAGGGCGGCCACCGTCTGGCCGGCGCGGTTGGTGATGGGCGCGGCCATGGACACCAATCCTTCTTCCAGTTCCTGGTTGACCAGCGACCAGCCCTGCTTGCGCGCCTGCGCGACCTTGGCCGCCAGCTCTTTCACATCGGTCACGGTGTATTTGGTGCGGGCCGTCAATGTTGAGGCCTGCAGGCACTTCATGAGTTCGGCTTCGGGCAGGGCCGACAACAGCATGCGGCCCATGGAGGTGCAATAGGCCGGCAGGCGCGAGCCCACGCCCAGGCTGATGCTCATGATCTTGTGTGTGGGCACGCGCAGCACGTAGACGATGTCCGTGCCGTCCAGCACCGCGGCCGAGCACGACTCCTTGACTTCGCCGACCAGCGCTTCCATCACCGGCTCGGCCAGGTTCCAGATCGGCATGGAGGACAGGTAGGCAAAACCCAGGTCCAGGATGCGCGGCGTGAGGCTGAAGAGCTTGCCGTCGTTGTGCACATACCCCAGCGTTTCCAGCGT
Organism: Polaromonas sp. P1_F2; assembly: GCF_056405735.1. Lineage (NCBI taxonomy): Bacteria > Pseudomonadati > Pseudomonadota > Betaproteobacteria > Burkholderiales > Comamonadaceae > Polaromonas > Polaromonas sp. P1_F2. The sequence goes on from NZ_JBFUBN010000003.1 coordinate 377,733, forward strand.
CAGCAGAATGCGGCGCGCGCCCGCGCGGCTCAGGCCGCTGCGCCCGGCGACTTCGGTCAGCGTCTGGCGCGGCGCGTCGGTGCTGAAAGAGCGTATGACCTCCAGCCCTCGCGCGAAGGACTGGACGTAGCCGTCGCCCGGCTTGTGGGCTGTGGCGGGTGTGGATGCGGCGTTTGCCATGGTGCGGGAAATCTCCTAAAATTCATTATACGAACTCTTGTTCTAATGTCGAACAATATTTGGCGCGGGCCTCATTCAATTCGAGGCAGCCGCCGTACCTGGAGACTTCTGGATGATCAACAAGATTGCCGCTTCCGTCGCCGACGCGCTGGCGGATGTGAAAGACGGCTCAACGGTGCTGATAGGCGGCTTCGGCACCGCGGGCATCCCCAATGAGCTGATTGACGGCCTGATCGCGCAGGGCGCCAAAGACCTCACGGTGGTGAACAACAACGCGGGCAATGCCGAAGTCGGCCTGGCCGCGTTGCTCAAGGCCGGGCGTGTGCGCAAGATCATCTGCAGCTTTCCGCGCCAGGCCGACAGCCAGGTGTTTGACGGGCTGTACCGCAGCGGCAAGCTGGAGCTTGAACTCGTGCCGCAGGGCAACCTGGCCGAGCGCATACGCGCCGCGGGCGCCGGCATAGGCGCGTTCTTTTGCCCCACGGGCTATGGCACCGAACTGGCGTTGAACGCCGACGGCAGCGCCAAGGAAACCCGCGAGATCAACGGCCGGCAATATGTGCTCGAGATGCCGATCTACGGCGACGTGGCCCTGATCAAGGCCGAACGCGGCGATCGCTGGGGCAACCTGACTTACCGCATGGCGGCGCGCAATTTCGGGCCAGTGATGGCGACGGCGTCCAAAAAGACGGTAGCCACCGTGCACGAGATCGCCGAGCTCGGTGACCTCGATCCCGAAACCATCGTGACGCCGGGCATCTTCGTCCACCACGTCGTCAAAATCCCACGCATAGCCACCCAAGCCGGTGGACTCAAGAAAGCGGCATGACCATGACTTACCAACGCCGCAGCAAGGACCAGCTCGCCGCCCGCGTCGCGCAGGATATTTTTGACGGGGCCGTCGTCAACCTCGGCATAGGCCAGCCCACGCTGGTGGCCAACCATTTGCCGGCCGGGCGCGAGGTCATCCTGCAAAGCGAGAACGGCATCCTCGGCATGGGCCCGGCGCCCGCCGAGGGCCAGGAAGATTACGACCTGATCAACGCCGGCAAGCAGCCGGTGACGCTGCTCAAGGGCGGCGCGTTTTTTCACCATGCCGACAGCTTCGCGATGATGCGCGGCGGCCATCTCGACATCTGCGTGCTGGGCGCCTTCCAGGTCTCGGCCACCGGCGACCTCGCCAACTGGAGCACCGGCGAGCCCGGCGCGATTCCGGCCGTGGGCGGCGCCATGGACCTGGCCATAGGCGCGCGGCAGACCTGGGTCATGATGGATTTGCTGACCAAGCAGGGCGCCAGCAAGCTGGTGAGCCAATGCAGCTACCCGCTGACCGGCATAGGCTGCGTCAAGCGCGTGTATTCAGATCTGGCGACACTGGAATGCACGCCGCATGGCCTGAAGCTGATCGACACCGTCGAGGGCCTCACGCACGCGGAACTCGAGACACTGGTCGGCCTGCCGATTGCAACCGCCTGAACTTCACCCCCTTCGGAAAAAGACACACCATGACCCAAGCTTTTATCTGCGACGCGATCCGCACCCCCTTCGGCCGTTACGGCGGCGCCCTGAGCAGCGTGCGCACCGACGACCTGGGCGCGATCCCGCTCAAGGCGCTGATGGCGCGCAACCCCAAGGTCGACTGGCAGGCCGTCACCGACGTGATCTACGGCTGCGCCAACCAGGCCGGCGAAGACAACCGCAACGTGGCGCGCATGGCCGCCTTGCTGGCCGGCCTGCCCATGGACGTGCCGGGCGCCACCATCAACCGCCTGTGCGGCTCGGGCCTGGATGCGCTGGGCACGGCCGCGCGCGCCATCAAGTCGGGCGAGGCCACCCTGATGATCGCCGGCGGCGTTGAAAGCATGAGCCGTGCGCCCTTTGTGATGCCCAAGGCAGAGAGCGCCTTCAGCCGCGCCAACGCGGTTTACGACACGACGATCGGCTGGCGTTTCATCAACAAGCTGATGAAGGAAAAATACGGCGTGGACGCGATGCCCGAAACCGCCGAGAACGTGGCGACCGACTACAAGATCAGCCGCGAAGACCAGGACAAGATGGCGCTGGCCAGCCAGCTGAAAGCCGTGGCCGCGCAAAAGGCCGGCTACTTCGACGCCGAGATCACGCCGGTGACGATTGCCCAGAAAAAAGGCGACCCGATTGTGGTCGACAAGGACGAGCACCCGCGCGAGACCTCGCTGGAAGCGCTGGCCAAGCTCAAAGGCGTGGTGCGGCCCGACGGCACGGTGACCGCCGGCAATGCCAGCGGCGTGAACGACGGCGCCTGCGCGCTGCTGCTGGCCGATGAAGCCACAGCCGCCAAAAATGGCCTCACGCCGCGCGCCCGCATCGTCGGCATGGCGACCGCCGGCGTCGCGCCGCGCATCATGGGCATAGGCCCGGCGCCGGCCACCCAAAAAGTGCTGGCGCTGACCGGCCTCACGATGGCGCAGATGGACGTGATCGAACTCAACGAAGCTTTTGCCGCGCAAGGCCTGGCCGTGCTGCGCATGCTGGGCGTGCAGGACGACGACCCACGCGTCAACCCCAACGGCGGCGCGATTGCGCTGGGCCATCCGCTGGGCGCCTCGGGCGCGCGGCTGGCGACCACGGCCGTCAACCAGCTGCACAAAGGCGGCGGGCGCTACGCGCTGGCCACCATGTGCATAGGCGTGGGGCAGGGCATCGCGGTGATTCTCGAGCGCGTCTGAGCGGCTTCAGTGAACTCCCCCGCGGCCTGCCCTGTGGTGGGCCGCGTTGCCGGATAACATGGCGCCTCCCGTTCCTTTGCCTTTCACGCCTGCACGCCACGGCGTTGAGCGTTGGTAAACCGAAAGACACGCCGTGAGTTTCCCGCTGATCACCGACCCCTTTTTCTACGCCGTTGCCGTTCCCGCCGTGCTGATGCTCGGCGTCAGCAAAAGCGGCTTCGGCGCGGGCTTCGGATCCCTGGCGGTGCCGGTGATGGCGCTGGCGGTCACCGTGCCGCAGGCCGCCGCCATCCTGATGCCGGTGCTGCTGCTGATGGACCTGCTGGGACTGGCGGCCTTTCGCCGCGACTTCGATTTCAAGTTCCTCAAATTCCTGGTTCCCTTCGGCCTGGTGGGCACGCTGGTGGGGGCGCTGCTGTTCAAGGTGCTGGACGCCAAGGTGGTCGCGGCCCTGGTGGGAATATTCACCTTGTTGTTTTTGGCGCAGCGCCTGCTGTTCCCGCCCCGGCCCGACAGCCCGCCGCCGCCGCGCTGGCTGGGGGCGATCCTGACGGTGACCTCGGGTTTCACCAGCTTTGTCTCCCATGCCGGCGGGCCGCCGCTGAGTGCCTATGTCATCCCAATGCGCCTGAGCCCGGTGAAGTTCACGGCCACCATGGCGGCCTTCTTTTTTGTCATCAACCTGTCCAAGTGGATTCCTTACGCCTGGCTGGGCCTGCTGGACCTGCGCAACATGGCGACCTCGCTGGCCCTGCTGCCGCTGGCGCCGCTGGGCGTGTGGATGGGCGTGCGCATGGCGCGCAGCATCAGCCCGGTGTTGTTTTACCGCCTGCTCTATGTCGGCATGCTGTTGACCGGTTGCAAGCTGCTCTGGGACGGCTTCCATTGAGAAGGGGACCGCTCCAAAACCCTCCTGGCGTTGTTGCGCCGCCTTGCCGTACTGGTGTACTGTCTGCGGCGACGCGCCTAGCCAGGACCGCTTCGCTGGGTTTTATGAGCGGTCCCCTAGCTTGAATCGCTTCTTGCGTCCAGTGTGACGCCAGGATTGCCCCATGCCCCGATGGGTTGTAGCCCGGCCCCGGGGACTTTTACCGGCATGCATTTCGCGAATTTCTGTGAGAATCGCGGGCATGAGAACAATATGCTTACACTGCGGCTGACCGTCCCTTCATGACCACCGTTGTCTTTGCCGATCTCGTGGGCAGCACCAGCATGTTTGAACGGCTGGGCGATGAGACCGCGTCGCGTTTCGTGACGCAGCTCATCGGCGTGCTCAGCCAGGTGTTCCAGCAGCACCAGGGCCGGGTCGTCAAGCTGCTGGGCGACGGCCTGTTCGTGGTGTTCCCGAATGAAGGCGACGCGCTCTCGGCCTGCATCAGCATCCAGAAGCGCCTGCAGGAAAAGCCCATCAAGCCCGGCGGCAGCGGCGCACCGGTGCAGATGCAGATGGGCATTGAGTCGGGCGAAGTGGTCGAGATCGACGGCGACTGCTTTGGCGACACCGTGAACTCCGCCGCCCGTCTGGCCGACCTGGCCGGCGCCGCGCAAATCCTCACCACTGAAAACGTCTGGACGGCGCTGCTGCCGGTGCAAAGGGCCGCCCTGCGCAGCATGGGCCCGATGTACCTGCGCGGCCGGGCTGAAGCCAGCCACGTCTATCGGGTCGAATGGCAGACAGGCCGCGACGAAGACGCCACCATGGCCGGGCGCTCCATGTTCGCCTCGCCCAGCCAGGCTTTCCTGGAGCTCAGCTTTGCCGGGCAGACTGTGCGGCTGGACGCCAAAAGCAGCAAGCTGGCGCTGGGCCGGGGCGCCGACGCGGCGCTGAACCTGAACGACCCGCGCGTCTCGCGCATGCATGCCACGCTGGAGTGGCGCGGCGGGCAATTTGTGCTGACGGACGCCTCCAGCTACGGCACCTGGGTCTACCTGGGCAACCAGAGCGAAGCCGTGGTGCTGCGGCGCACCGAGTGCTACCTGGTCGGCAGCGGCCACATCGTGCCGGGCTGCGACCGCAAAGACGACAACGCGCCGCTGGTGGCGTTTTCGATACGCACCTGATCGCCGATGGCTGCGGCGGGCCGGAAAAAGTTACCGTTTTTCAAAGGTTTGCCCGCCCGGCGAGGCAAGCTAGAATCGATTTTTGTTTCAAGACGTAGCCGGGCTTCTGGGCAGCCCGCAGGCCATCCCGCCTTTTTTGCCACCCAGCCCATTTCGCCCAATTCCATCTCCTCATGAGTCTCAAGAAGCTTGGCCGATACGATCTGATCAGCGTCCTCGGCAAGGGCGCGATGGGGCTGGTGTATGAGGGACGCGACCCGAACCTGGACCGTCGCGTGGCGATCAAGACCATCAAGGTGGAGAACCTCTCGGAAGAGGCTGCCGCCGAATACGAAGTGCGTTTTCGCACCGAGGCCCGCTCGGCGGCGCGCCTGCAGCACCCGCACATCGTCAGCGTCTACGACTCCGACCGCGACGGCGATATCGCTTTCCTGGTGATGGAGTTCGTCGACGGCGACGACCTGAAACACCACCTGGACAGGGGTGACCTCTACACCTTGGAGCAGACCCTGGGCATCATGGGCGACCTGCTGTCGGCGCTGGATTACGCGCACCGGCAAAGCATCGTCCACCGCGACATCAAGCCGGCCAACCTGCTGATAGAGACCAGCGGGCGGGTCAAGCTCACCGACTTCGGCGTGGCTCGCATCCAGGATTCGGGCGAGGCCACGCGCACGCAGGGCTCCATGGTGGGCACGCTCAAATACATGTCGCCCGAGCAGGTGCAGGGCCGCCCGATAGACGCGCGGGCCGACCTGTTCGCCGCCGGCATCGTGCTGTACCAGCTGTTGACGGGCAAGCGGCCTTTCGACGGCGACACCGATTTCTCCACCATCCAGCAGATCGTGGGCCACACGCCCGCCTCGCCCAGCAGCTTCAATCCCAAGCTGCCCGCCGCGATAGACGCGGTGGTGGCAAAGGCCCTGGCCAAGTCGCGCGACCAGCGTTATGCGAGCGCCCAGGACTTCCTCGCCGCGCTGCAGGCCGCGGCCCGCGAAGCGGCCGACACCAAGGTGTTGCCGCCGGCGTTGCCGCCCGGACCGGGCACCAACTCGACCTGGACGTCGACGCTGCTGGCCGGCGAGGCGCTGGTCGACCTGCAGTCCGGTACCAGCGCCAACATCTCGGTGGTGACGCAGGAACTTGAACTGGTTTACTGGAAAGAGATCAAGGAGTCCATGGATGTCGAGGACATCCAGGGCTTTCTCACCAGGTTTCCGTCCGGCATCTATGCCGACCTGGCGCGCCGCCGCCTGAAGAAGATGGGTGTGCCCGGCGGTGAGGATTCCGACATCGGCCGGCGCCTGGGTACAGGCACCTTGATTGTTCCGCGCCCTGAAATTCCAGTGAACCAGGACGCGTCCGTGCCCGGGGCAAGCACTTCGGGTACGTCGACCGACATGGCCTGGAAGGCGCTGGAGGAAGCCGCGGCGCAGGCGCCGGTGACATCTCCCGCCATGCCACCCGCACCCGCCGTGGACGACCCGGATGCCACGCGCCTGGGTACGCCGGTCATGGCCATGCCGGCGCAGGCCGAGCCGCCAGCGCAGCCTCAAGTACAACAGCCGCAAGTGCAGGAACAAGCTTCCGAGTGGCCTGAAACCGTGTTCAGCGATGCCGCCCTGGCGCCAGCGGAACCCAAGGCTGCCGCGGCGGCAGTTGCCGCAAACAAGCCTGCGGCGCCAGTTGCTGCCACCGAGCCCTCCGCCAGGCCGGCGAAGACGGAGTCCAGGCGCAAATCCCGCCCGGCCGAGCCGGCTGCCGCCGCAAAAACTTCCGTACCGACATCGCGCTACCTGGCCTTGGGTGTGGCGGGCCTGGTGGGTCTTGCAATTCTGGGCATCGGCGTCAAACAGTTCAGCAAACCGAAGGCGCGGGCTGCCGAATCCGTCCAGCCAGCGGCTGCGGCCGATGCCGGGGCGGCGGCGCCTGCATCGGCAGCCAAGGCTCCGGAGCCGGGTGTGCAGGCCGCGCAGGCCCAGCCCGCAGCGGCGGCTTCGGCCCCGGTGGCGGCTGCTGCTCCCTTGTCGCCGGCGTCCAAGGCCGCGGCGGCCCAGGCCCTCGCGGCCAGGAAGGCGGCCCTGGAGAAGGAGCGGCTGGCCAAACAGCAAGCGGCGCAGGCCAAAACCGGTGGTACCGCAGCTGCGCCCGCAGCCGCCGAGCATGCCGCCGCACCGGCGCCGTCCGTGTCGTCCGGCGACCCGCGCAAGGCCTGCGAAGACCGCATGCTCATCGGTTTCCAGGTCTGCATGAACGATCAATGCGCCAAGCCGGCTTTCACCAACCATGCGGTGTGTGTGGAGCGCCGCGCGATGGAGCAGCGGCGGCGCGAGGCCGAACAGCTCAGGCGCTAACTCAGGCGCCAAGCGCGAGGCGGGGGCCTCTAAAGAGGTTTTTCCCGCCGCTTGCCTGTTTACTCCGCGTTCGGCGCTTCAGGGCCGTCTTGCCAGCCGGCGGGCCGGCGCTGCGCCTGTTGCTGGCGCTCCTGGGCCAGTTGTTCTTCCAGCTGCAGCCGCCCCTGCGTGGCCACGGCGATGACCTTGGTGCGGTCCTTGCGGTGCGGGTACATGCGTTCAAACAGCTCGAGGTTGTGCTGGCGAAAACGCATGGCGGCCTGGCGCGCCTCGTGCGGCGGCTGGCCCAGCAACTCGAGCACGCTGCGCGCGCTGCGCAGGCTGGACTCGAAGACCTCGCGTTCGACCAGCATCACGCCGCGGTCGCGCAACGCGTTCCAGTGCGTCACGTCGCGCGCGCGGGCGACGATCTGCATCTGCGGAAAGTTCTCGCGCGCGATATCGACGATCTTGAGCGACTGCTCCATGTCGTCCACCGACAGCACCAGGATCTTGGCGGTGGCCGCGCCGGCGGTGCGCAGCAGGTCCAGGCGCGTGGCGTCGCCGTAGAAGACGCGGTAACCGAAGGCGCGCACGGTTTCTATCATCTCGGCGTCGTGGTCCAGCACCGTGGCCGGGATGCCTTGCGCCAGCAACATGCGGCCGACGATCTGGCCGTAGCGGCCGAAGCCGGCGATGATGATGGGCGCTTCCTGCTGCTCGGAGATTTCCTCCATCTGGGGCCGGTTGCAGTTGGCGTAGCGCGGCACCCAGAATTTGTCGACAGCCACCAGCAGCAGCGGGCTCAGCAGCATGGACAGCGCCACCGCGCCTATCAGCAGCGATGCGGTCTCGGCGGAAAACACCTGGGCGCCGGCGGCCGCCTGGAACACCACGAAGGCGAACTCGCCACCCTGCGCCAGCAGCACCGCGAACACCGGGCGTTCCTGGAAGGGCAGTTTCATGAGTTTAGCCAGGCCATAGATCACGGCCAGCTTCAGGCCCAGAAAGCCCACCAGGATGGCGGCCATCAGGCCGGGCGAGCGCCACAGCACGCCGAAATCGATGCTCATGCCCACGGCGATGAAAAACAGGCCCAGCAGCAGGCCCTTGAAGGGCTCGATGTCGGTTTCCAGCTCGCGCCGGTATTCGCTTTCCGCCAGCAGCACGCCGGCCAGAAAGGCGCCCAGCGCCATGGACAGGCCGACAAACTGCATCAGCGCCGCGATGCTGACCACCAGCAGCAGCGAGGCCGCCGTGAAGATTTCTGGCGTGCCGCTGTTGGCGATCCAGCGCAGCAGGGGGCGCAACAGCAGCCGGCCGCCCAGGATGATGGCGGCGATGGCGCCGACGATCTTCAGCGCTTCGAGTGCCCGGCCGCTGTGGCTGACGGCCTCGTTGTCGCCGGCCATGGCGCCCAGCAGCGGAAGCAGCGCCAGGATGGGGATGGCCGCCACGTCCTGGAACAGCAGGATGGAAAAGCCCGCCTGACCGCTCGACGTCGGCATCAGGTGGCGCTCGCCCATGGCCTGCAGCGCGATCGCGGTCGACGATAGCGCCAGGCCCAGCCCGGCAACCAGCGCCGTCTGCCAGCCCACGCCGAAGGCCATGGCCGTGCCGGTGAGCAGGGCGGCGCAGCCGAGCACCTGCGCGCTGCCCCAGCCGAAGATGGGCCGGCGCAGGTTCCAGAGGCGTTTGGGTTCGAGTTCAAGGCCGATCAGGAACAGCATCAGCACCACGCCGAATTCGGCGAAATGCAGGATGTCCTGCACGTTGGTGACCAGGCCCAGGCCCCAGGGGCCTATGCCTATGCCGGCGGCCAGGTAGCCGATGATGGAGCCCAGGCCGAGTTTTTTGGCCAAGGGCACCGAGATCACCGCCGCCGCAAGATAGATAAAGCTGTTGACCAGCCAGGTTGGCGCATGTTCCATCAGATGGCCCTCACGGCAGCGGCGGCGGCTTCGTGCTCGACAAGCCGGTCTTTCATGGGCACCACGCAGGCGGCGCATTGTTCCAGGTCCTCGAGTTCAGGCCAGTCCGGGTAGCTTTGCAGACGCTGGCTGAAGGTGGCGATGTGCTCGGTGACCGTCTGCCGGTCGACGCTATGGGCGCCGTGCAGCACCAGCGGCGGCAAAAAGCGCATGCCGCACAGGGCGGCGCTTTGTTCATAGGGCGGCAGGAAAGCGTCAAAAAAGTAGCGGTTGTAGCCTTGCGGGTGGTAGGAGTCCTCCGGGCCGCCGGTGGTGGCGACCAGCCACAAGTCCTTGCCTTGCAGCGCCCGGCCCTTGCCGTGGTTCTCGTCGCCGTGGCCTTCGCCGTAAGCCCAGCCGTAGCTGAAGACGTCGTCGAGCCAGAGCTTTTGCAGCGGGGGCATGGAGTACCACTGGATGGGGTGCAGCAGCACCACCAACTGCGCGCGTTCCAGGGCGGCCTGCTCCCTGGGCACGTCGATGGCGTAGTCCGGATAACTCGAGTAAAGGTCTTGCACCTGCACGCGCGGCTGGGCTCGCGCGGCCTCCATCAAGGGGCGGTTGACCCGCGATTCGCGCCAGGCCGGATGGGCTGCAATGACATAAATGTCAGGGTTGGCGGTCTGGCCCGTGGGTTTTTCTGTGGTTGTGATAACGCTGTCCATGCCGTTACCATAGCGGAAAAGCAAGACCAAGAGTTCCCAGGAACGACAAGTTCCAAACCGAGGAGATTCGCATGCCCGTGGTTGTGATCGCCAATCCGAAGGGGGGCGTCGGCAAAACGACGCTGGCCACCAACGTTGCCGGATATTTCGCCAGCCAGGGCCATTCGGTCATGCTGGGGGACGCCGACCGGCAGCAGTCTTCGCGGCTGTGGCTGGGCCTCAGGCCGCCGGCCGCCCGGCAGATCGCCACCTGGGATGTGAACGCCGACCTGATCGTCAAGCCGCCCAAGGGCACGACGCACGTGGTGCTGGACACCCCCGGCGGCTTGCACGGCTGGCGCTTCAACGACGTCCTCAAGCTGGCCGACAAGGTCATCGTGCCGCTGCAGCCCAGCGTTTTTGACATCTTCGCCACCCGCACCTTCCTGGACCAGCTCGCCGAACACAAGCACGCCGGCAAGATGCAGGTGGGCATCGTCGGCATGCGCGTGGATTCGCGCACCATCGCCGCCGACAAGCTGCGCGGCTTCGTCGAAGGCCTGGGGCTGCCGGTGCTGGGCTACCTGCGCGACACGCAGAACTACATCCACCTGGCGGCCCGCGGCCTCACCTTGTTCGACGTGGCGCCCAGCCGGGTCGAAAAAGACATGGAGCAGTGGAAAGCCATCTGCCAGTGGCTGGACCGCTGAGAGCGGGTTTTTGCGCGGCGGCTTGTCGCTGAGCCGACAAAGCGCGCGCATGGGTGCCGTTACAGTGGCGCCATGAGAATTTTTGCAACACTGGCCGAGCTGGCCGCCTGCACCGGCCAGGAGGTCGCCGTCAGCGACTGGATCACCATCACCCAGCAGCAGGTCAACCTGTTTGCCGAAGCCACGGGCGATCACCAGTGGATACACGTCGATGTCGAAAAAGCCGCCGCGGGGCCGTTTGGCGGGCCGATCGCGCACGGCTTTCTGACCTTGTCGCTGCTGCCGCGCTTTTTTGAGTCGTCTTTTGACATCACCGGCTCGCGCATGGGCGTGAACTATGGCCTCAACAAGGTGCGCTTCACGGCGCCGGTGCCGGTGGGCAGCCGCCTGCGGGGGCGCATGAAGCTGCTGGCGGCCGAGGCCATTGCCGGCGACGGCATGCAGATGAGCTGGGAGGTGACGGTGGAACGTGAGGGCTCGGCCAAACCGGTGTGCGTGGCCGAGTCGCTGGTGCGGCGCTATCCCTGAGCAAGCGGGAGTCCGGGCGCCTAGATGCGCAGCAGCTGGCCGGCCGGCAGCCAGCCCTCAAACACCTCGATCAGGCTGTTGATGCGCTCAGCCGCTTCACCCTGGCTGTGCGCCTGAGCGATGCACTGGTGCAGGTCGCTGCGCAGCAGCCACAGCTCGGCCGGCGTCTTGGCCACGTTGATCTGGTAGATGACCCGCTGGGAGCGCATGTCACGGCAGTCGTGCAGCAAGGCCAGCAGGCTTTCGCGGACCTGTTCCAGCGGTACGCGGTCGACGGGGCGCCCCGAATCGGAAAAAGCAGGCGCCGCCCTGCCAAAAATACGCTTGATGACCATGTTCACTGAAGACTCCAGCCAGTCTTGTGAACTGGGGCTATGGGAAGGGATAAGGCCGGAATCGCCGGGTGTCGGCATCCACGCGCTTAAAAAGTCGAAGGGTGGATCATAGGGTTTGTACCTAGTTCCTGGCAAGGCGTTTGGGCCGCCCTCAGATGGACGGTCACCAGGCTGTCAGCCGGTCGTCAGCCTTGCGCCGCGCCGCCAAAACCGTTCTGCCGCCAGGCCTCAAACACCGTGACAGCCACGCTATTGGACAGGTTCAGGCTGCGCTGATCGGGCCGCATGGGCACTTTGAGGCGCTGGGCGGGGGCAAAAGACTCCCGCAGCTCAGGCGCCAGGCCGCGGGTTTCCGCCCCAAACACCAGCCAGTCACCGGGCAGGAAACGCACGTCGTAAATGCTGCCCGAACCCCGGGTGGTCATGGCAAACAGGCGGTCCGCGGGTGGTTGCTCACTTTCGAGCATGGCCTGCCAGCTGGCATGGCGCAGCAGCTGCGCGTACTCGTGGTAATCGAGCCCGGCGCGGCGCATGTGTTTGTCGTCCATCGAAAAACCCAGCGGTTCCACCAGGTGCAGGCGGCAGCCGGTGTTGGCCGCCAGCCGGATCACGTTGCCGGTGTTGGGCGGGATTTCGGGTTCGACCAGAACAATATTGAACATGCGGAGACCGGTGAAGCGGAGCCCGGGATTTTAGGGCCTGCTAACGCTATTTATGCAAATGCGAATGGGGTGAAAACAGCCTCAATCAAGGCGCGCGACGACGCCCAGACCGGGCGTCTGCGCTAGGAGCGCAACGCGGAGTGGGGCTGTTTTCCCCCCATTCCCTCCGGGTTGCGATCAAAAAGGCCTTGCGCGGCGTTACAAAGCCTTGACGGGGTTCACCCCGCCTGCGTTTTGCGCCTTGCTCAAGGCCTTTTTGACTCGCAACGCATCTTGCATAAATAGCGTTAGCAGGCCCTAGGCGTGTGCCGTGCGTGAGAGCACCACGGCGGTGATGTGCGCGGCGCCCGCATCGCGCAAAGCCTGCGCGGCGGTGTACAGCGAGGCGCCGCTGGTCATCACGTCGTCCACCAGCAGCACGCGCCGGTCCCGCAGTTCCGCCGTGCGCAGCGGGTCGACCTGGAAGGCGCCCCTGACGTTGGCCAGCCGCTCCTTGCGCTTGAGCTGGCTTTGCGGGCGCGTGTGCCTGACGCGCAGCAGTAGCCTGGCGTCGGGGCGGGCGGATGTCTGTGTCTGCCGGGCCAGCGCGGCGCACAGCTCCCAGGCCTGGTTGAAGCCGCGTGCCTGCAGGCGCTCCGCCGACAGCGGGATCGGAAGCAGCCAGTCTTCGGGCCCCAGTTCGCCAAACACCTGGGCAAGGCCCGGCGACCGCAGCAGCAGGCCGGCGAAAAAACCGGCCCAGCCGTGGCGCTCGCCGAACTTGTAGCCGGCGACCAGCGTGGACCAAGGGTAGGCATAGGCCACGCCGGCGAAGGCGCGGTCCAGCGGCGGCGGCTCGATGGCGCAGGCGCCGCACAGCGGTGGGCCGGTTCGAAGGCCTCCGGAAAGATCGGCCGGCAAGGCAAGGGCGCAGCGCACGCAGCGCAGTGCCGGCGGTGCAAAACGGGCCACGCAAGGCTCGCACACCTGCCGCGCGGGCCAGCTGCGGCAGACCGCGCACTGGCTCGCAATGCCGGAGGCAAAGCCTGAAGCAAAGCCGGGAATGCGTGACAGGAATGCGGAGGGCGCAAGCAGGCGTGTGAACACCGTGTCAATATACTCGCGTACTTTTCAGCGATGCACGTTCTCTTCCTTTGCCTTCCTCCATGACCCCCACCGAACGCCCGCCCACGCTGGACCCGATTGCCGTGGGCCGCTGGGAGCGCAGCGCGCCCCTGGCCTCGCCGTGGCTGCATGAGGAAGTGGCGCGCCGCATGATGGACCGCCTGCAGTGGATCAAGCTGCAGCCCCGTGCCTGGGTGCATTGGGGCGCGCTGCGCGGCGGGCTGCAGGCCCATGCGCAACTGGCGAAAACCTATCCGCGTGCGACGGCCTTCATGCTGGAAAACGGGCCGGAGCGCCAACAGCAGGCCATAAAGCACATCGTGGCCCCCTGGTGGAAGCCGCGGCGCTGGACGGCCGCCCCGGTGCGCTTCGAAGCACCGCCGCCCGGCAGCGCCGACATGCTGTGGGCCAATATGGCGCTGCACGAATCGGCCGACCCGCAGGCCTTGCTGGCGCAATGGCACCAGGCGCTCAAGGTCAACGGCTTCCTGATGTTTTCATGCCTGGGCCCCGACACCGCGAAAGAGCTGCGCGAGGTCTACGCGCAACTGGGCTGGCCGCCCGCGGGCCACGAACTGACCGACATGCACGACTGGGGCGACATGCTGGTGCAGACCGGTTTTGCCGAACCGGTGATGGACATGGAGCGCATCACATTGACCTATGCAACGCCCGCGCGGCTGCTGCAGGACCTGGCCGAGCTGGGCCGCAATTTCCATCCCGCGCGCTTTCCGGCCCTGCGCGGACGGGCCTGGAAGGCGCGGCTTGAAGACGCACTGGGCCGCCACCTCGTCAAAGGCGAAGACGGGCGCCTGTCGCTGACCTTCGAAGTCATTTACGGCCACGCGCTGAAGGCGCCGCCCAAGGTCAAGGTCAGCGCGCTCAGCGCGGTGTCGGTGGCCGACATGCGCAGCATGCTGCAGGGCGGGCGGCCCGGCGGCTGAGAACTTGCTTTGGGGCCGGGCCGTTGCGCGGGCGCCCATAGCGCCTGCCGCGAGCGCCGGTTCAGGGGCTTTTTCAGGGGAGCGGCAGGGCAAACCGGCTACAATTCACAACAGAATTTTGGGGATGTTCCCAAGCCTCATGCGGCCCTTGCCCGGCACGGACCGTTGTTTTTTTGGGGGGTTGCCGCATGCTGCAGCCAACGCCAGCGTTTCGTTTTGCCACCCCGCCCGCGCAGGGCACCCACAGCCATGATGCTGTGCTGTGGCTTCTCAAGCGTCACTGTTCACTCACCCCGGCCCAGCTAGGGTGGCTTTACGTGTCGCTGTGCGGCGTTTCGCTGGGCATCGCGGCATTCTTCTGGGCCCAGGGCGCCACCATGGTGATGCCTTTTGCCTGGGCCGAGCTACTTGCGGTGGGCGCGGCTTTTGTGGTGTATGCCCGCCATGCGGGGGACGGTGAAAAAATCGTCCTCGAAGGCGGGCAACTGGTGGTGGAACTGGAAACGGCGGGGCGCACCGAGCGCGCGGAGTTCAACCGCGAATGGGTGCGAATCGAGCCCAAGGATGGAGACGGCTCGCTGATCGAAGTGTCGGGGCAGGGACGGTCGGTGCAGGTGGGGCGGCATGTGCGGCCCGAGCTGCGGCCGGCCTTGGCCCGCGAGATCCGGATGGCGTTGCGGGGCGGTTGAAGAGGCGCTGAAAGTCTCGCGTCAGTTCAGGTGCGGCGGGGGGACCCGCCGCTAACTTTATAATCAGCCGGTTAATTTGGTCGGTAATTGAAGCAGAAAAAGTGATCACGATGAACGTAAGCAACACCATGAGCAAAATGACACGGCTTGGCATGCAGCATGCAGGCGCAATTCTGGTATCTGCGGCCGCCTGGGTCAGCACCGCCGCTTACGCCGTCAACGACCTGAAGGGCGGACCGGCCGTCAACCAGCTGAACCTGCATCCCGCCGTGACCAAGATCGCCGAAGAGCAGCAGTGGCTGCACTGGTTCATGATGGCCATCTGCCTCGTGATCTTCGTGGCGGTGTTCGGGGTGATGTTCTATTCCATCCTGAAGCACCGCAAGTCGGTGGGCCACAAATCGGCCAACTTCCACGAATCCACCGCCGTTGAAATCGCCTGGACCGTCGTTCCCTTCATCATCGTGATCGCCATGGCCCTGCCGGCCACCAAGGTGCTGGTCGCCCAGAAGGACACCACCGCCGCCGACCTCACCATCAAGGCCACCGGCATTCAGTGGAAGTGGGGCTATGACTACATCAAGGGCGAAGGCGAAGGCATCGGCTTCGTTTCCACGCTCGACAACACGCACCGCGAAATGTCCGACAACGGCGGCCCCAAAGCCGGCGAAGCGCCTGACAACTACCTGCTCAAGGTCGACAACCCGCTGGTCGTTCCCGTTAACAAGAAAATCCGCATCATCACCACCGCCAGCGACGTGATCCACGCCTTCGCGGTGCCGGCCTTCGGCATCAAGCAGGATGCGATTCCCGGCTTCGTGCGCGACACCTGGTTCCGCGCCGAGCAAGTCGGCGACTACTACGGCCAGTGCCAGGAACTCTGCGGCAAGGAACACGCCTACATGCCCATTCACGTGAAGGTCGTGTCCGCCGCCGACTACAGCGCCTGGGTCGCCGTCAAGGCCAAGGAAGCCGCAGCCAAGGCCGATGATCCTTCCAAAGTCTGGACCCTGGTCGACCTCAAGGCCCGCGGCGAAAAAGTCTATGCCGCCAATTGCGCCAGTTGCCATTTGCCCACCGGCAAAGGCGCCGGCCCGGTCAAGCCGCTGGACGCCTCGCCCATCGTGCTCGATGCCAACCACGGCAAGCAGATCGAAATCGTGCTGAACGGCAAGGGTGGCCCAGGCGGCATGCCTTCCTGGAAGGCGCTCAGCGACACCGACATCGCCGCCGTGATCAGCTACTCCAAGAACAACTGGTCCAACCAGACCGGCCAGATCGTCCAGCCCGCCGAAGTGCAGGCTGCCCGCAAGTAAGCCGATCCGCCCCCCCACGACCAGAATTCGCCGGCGCCATATTCATATGTGCGCCGGCCGCCAAGATAAAGCTACAGGCCAAAGCCACCAAAGGAAGCCAAGATGAGTGCAGTTCTAGACCATCACGACCACGCGCATGATGACCACCACGACCACGCCCCAGCGGGCTGGCGCCGTTGGGTCTTCGCGACCAACCATAAAGATATCGGAACGCTGTACCTGCTGTTCAGTTTCTTCATGTTGATGTTCGGCGGCGTGCTGGCCCTGATGATCCGCGCCGAGCTGTTCCAGCCCGGCCTGCAACTGGTCAACCCCGAACTGTTCAACCAGCTCACCACCATGCACGGCCTGATCATGGTGTTCGGCGCCATCATGCCGGCCTTCGTGGGCTTCGCGAACTGGATGATCCCGCTGCAGATCGGCGCGGCCGACATGGCGTTCGCCCGCATGAACAACTTCAGCTTCTGGTTGATGATTCCCGCCGGCCTGATGCTGGGCGGCTCCTTCTTCATGCCCGGTGGCGCGCCCGCCGCGGGCTGGACGCTCTATGCGCCGCTCACGCTGCAGATGGGCCCGTCCATGGACGCCGGTATTTTTGCGATGCACATCCTGGGCGCCTCGTCCATCATGGGTTCGATCAACATCATCGTCACCATCCTGAACATGCGCGCTCCCGGCATGACGCTGATGAAGATGCCGATGTTCTGCTGGACCTGGCTGATCACCGCCTACCTGCTGATCGCCGTGATGCCGGTGCTGGCAGGCGCCATCACCATGACGCTGACCGACCGCCACTTCGGCACCAGCTTCTTCAACCCCGCCGGCGGCGGCGACCCGGTGATGTACCAGCACATCTTCTGGTTCTTCGGCCACCCCGAGGTCTACATCATGATCTTGCCTGCCTTCGGCATCATCAGCCAGATCATTCCCGCCTTCTCGCGCAAGCGCCTGTTCGGCTACGCCTCCATGGTGTACGCCACCGGCTCCATCGCCATCCTGAGCTTCGTCGTGTGGGCTCACCACATGTTCACCACCGGCATGCCGGTCACGGGCCAGCTGTTCTTCATGTACTCCACCATGCTGATCGCCGTGCCCACGGGCGTGAAGGTGTTCAACTGGATCGCCACCATGTGGCGCGGTTCCATGACCTTTGAAACCCCCATGCTGTTCGCGGTGGGCTTCATCTTCGTGTTCACCATCGGCGGCCTGACCGGCGTGATCCTCTCGGTCGCGCCTATCGACACGCAGCTGCAGGACACGTATTACGTCGTGGCCCACTTCCACTACGTGCTGGTGGCGGGCTCGCTCTACGCGCTGTTCGCCGGCTATTACTACTGGTCGCCCAAATGGACCGGCGTCATGTACAACGAAACCCGCGGCAAGATCCACTTCTGGTGGTCGCTGATTTCCTTCAACGTGACCTTCTTCCCGATGCACTTCCTGGGCCTGGCCGGCATGCCGCGCCGCTATGCCGACTACCCCATGCAGTTCGCCGACTTCAACGCCGTGGCCAGCGTGGGCGCCTTCTTCTTCGGCTTCGCGCAGCTCTATTTCTTCCTGTTCATCGTGGTGCCCACGATGCGCGGCAAGGGCGCACCGGCCAAGCAGAACCCCTGGGTGGACGAAGGCGGCAAGGGCGCCGAAGGCCTGGAATGGGAAGTCCCATCCCCCGCGCCTTTCCACACCTATGAAACCCCGCCCAAGCTGGATGCCTCGGCAACCCGCGTGATCGGCTGATTGAACCCATCGGTAAATAGCCATGGCGACACCTGAACAAAAGAAAAGCAACCGGAGGCTGGCCCTGATACTGGCCTCGGTCGCGATCGTCTTTTTTCTGGGCTTCATGGCCAAGATGATTTTTCTGGGCCGCTGAGCCAAAACCGGTACCACTGTGATGCGGCTCAAGCGCGAAAATTTCAACATGATGGGCAAGCTGGGCGTGATCGTGCTCGGCATGTTTGCCTTCGGTTACGCGCTGGTGCCTATTTACAAGGCGATCTGCGAGATGACCGGGATCAACGTGCTGGCACTGTCCGACCGCCAGATCCCCGGGGCGACGTCAAGCCAGCCGGCGAATACCCAGGTGGACTTCAGCCGCACCATCACGGTCGAGTTCGACGCGAACTCGCGCGGCCCCTGGCATTTCAAGCCCGCGAAAAATACGCTGCAGGTGCACCCGGGCGAGCTGACCACGGTGATGTACGAGTTCCAGAACGTGCAGAACCGGACCATGTCGGCCCAGGCCATTCCCAGCTATGCCCCGGCGCAGGCCGGCGCGCATTTCAACAAGCTGGAATGCTTCTGCTTCAGCCAGTACACCCTGGCGCCCGGCGAGAAAAAGCAGTGGCCGGTGGCTTTTGTCATCGACCCGAAGTTGTCAAAGGACGTGAGCACCATCACGCTGTCCTACACCTTTTTTGAAGTCGGCGGCAAGACGCCTGCCGCGCCGGCCACGTCCAAGGCGACAACCGCCGCCGTGGTACCTGAGAAACAGGCAGGCGCATGAGCATGGCCGCCGCACCCGCCAAAAAATCCTCCTTCTGGCGCACGGTCAAGGCCGTGGCCTGGTCCTTCGTGGGGCTGCGCGCGCGCGGCGACTACGAAGAAGATGTGAAGAATTTGAACCCCCTCCACATCATTGTGGTCGGGCTGATCGCCGTGGTGGTGTTTGTCACCGTCCTGGTGCTGCTGGCCAAGTGGATGGTCGCGCACTGAGGCCGGGCATCCGCCAGCCCATCACGGTGTGAATCAAGAAATTATTGGAAATTCGAGAGAAAAACAGGAGTCGAGCGATGTCATCAGCAACCCACGGGTCAACCCCCCACTATTTCGTCCCCAGCCCATCGAGCCACCCGGTAATGGCGTCTATCGGCCTGTTTTTTGTCATTCTCGGTGCCAGCCAATGGATCAACGGCCACGAGTGGGGCCAATGGTCGCTGGCTGTCGGCATGGTGTGGTGGCTGGTGACGCTGTTCCGCTGGTTCAGCCAATCCATCGGCGAAAGCGAAAGCGGCATGTACGGCCGCAAGATCGACATGTCCTTCCGCTGGAGCATGAGCTGGTTCATCTTTTCGGAAGTGATGTTCTTCGGCGCCTTCTTCACCGCCCTGTGGTGGGCCCGCGCGCACTCGTTGCCGGCGCTGGGCAGCCTTGAGAACGCGCTGCTCTGGCCGGACTTCAAAGCCGTCTGGCCCAGCCTCGCCGCCGGTGTGACCGCTTCGCCCGCCGACATCATCGAGCCCTTCACCGCGATGAAGCCGCTGATGATCGGCGGTGGCATCTGGGCCAGCATCATGGGTTCCCTGCCGACGGTCAACACGGCGTTGCTGCTGAGCTCCGGTGTCACCATCACCATCGCCCACCACGCGCTGATCGAGGGCAAGCGTGCCCGCACCATCGGCTTTATGTGGGCCACGGTGTTGCTCGGCGTGGTCTTCCTGTTCGTGCAGGGCTATGAGTACTTTCATGCCTACCATGAGATGAACCTGAAGCTGTCTTCCGGCGTCTACGGCTCGACCTTCTTCCTGCTCACCGGTTTCCACGGTTTCCACGTGTTCGTCGGCATGCTGATGCTGCTGTTCATCACCTTGCGCCTGCAAAAAGGCCACTTCACGCCTGAAAAGCATTTCGGCTTTGAAGGCGCCGCCTGGTACTGGCACTTCGTGGACGTGGTATGGCTGGGCCTGTACATCCTGGTGTACTGGCTGTAAGGCGGAACCAATTGCGGCTACGGCCGCTCAACCAAAGGCCGCTCGATGCGGCCTTTGTTCTTTATTTTCTATTCTTTACCGAACGTCACTCACAAAACCCAGCGAAGCGGTCCTGGCTAGGCGCGACGCCGCAGACAGTGCACCGGCACGGCAAGGCGGCGCAACAACGCCAGGAGGGTTTTTGAGTGGCGCTATTTGCCCATCGGGATGCCGGTGGGCTGGATGTAACCCAGTTTCCAGGCAATCAGAATGCAGATGAACAGCAACACCGAAAACCCGACGCGGAACGCCAGCGCGCGCGCCATGTTGCTGGTTTTGCGTTTGCTGCCTTCGGGGTCCTTGCCGCCTTTGAGCATGAAAAAAAGCGCGGAAGCCAGGCTGGCGAAGATGGCGATGAATGCCAGTGCAACGAGGTAAGTCATGAACAGGATTATCAGCGCATGACACCGGCTTTGCACTCCCCGCGCTTCTGGCTGCTGACCGCGGCTGCCGTGCTGGTGGCCGGCACCACGTTTTCGCTGGGCCAGTGGCAGCTGCGCCGCGCCGCGCAAAAGGAGGCGCTGCAGGCCGCCATCGAGTCCAAAGGCCGGCTTCCCGCGTTGGATGCGCAATCCCTGCTCACGGCCAAAAACAGCATCGACGACATCCACCGGCCGGCCGTGCTCAAAGGTGTCTGGCGGGCGGAGCACACGGTCTACCTCGACAACCGGCCCATGAGCGGCAAGACGGGTTTCTGGGTGCTCACGCCGCTGGTGCTGGAAGGCACATCCCAGGCCATCGTGGTGCAGCGCGGCTGGGTGCCGCGCAATTTCGCCGACCGCACCCGCCTGCCCGAGGTGGCGACGCCCGCAGGCATGGTCACGGTGGAGGGCCGCATTGCCCCGCCGCCCTCCAAGCTTTATGAGTTCCAGGGCCTAGAGACCGGCCGGATACGGCAAAATCTCGACTTGCTTGCCTACCGGTCGCAAACCGGCTTGCCGCTGCTGGAGGTTTCGCTGCTGCAGACCGGCGCGGCCGGCGAAGGCCTGTTACGCGAATGGGCGCCGCCCAATCTAGGCGTGGACAAGCATTACGGCTATGCCTTCCAGTGGTTCGGCCTCTGCGCTCTGGTGTTCATCCTCTATGGCTGGTTTCAGCTGGTTCTTCCCTTCCGTGCCCGTACTTCATCACGCCGCCCAAAAAGCCGCGATCAACTGCCGTGACCACTACGCCTACGCCTGACGCCTCCCCTCAGCCCGCAACCGCGCCTGCCCTGCAGGACCAGCCCCTGGGCCTGACCGTGCACACCATGCCCGTGCCGGACCAGTCCGCCACACGCGCGCCGAGCACCGTTGCCGGCCGCTGGAAGATGCTGGCCGTGTTGCTGATATGCGCCTCACCGGTGATCGCCTCCTATTTCACCTACTACGTGGTCCGCCCCGAAGGCCGCCGCAACTTCGGCGAGTTGATCGACCCGCAACGGCCTCTGCCGCCGCTGGCCACGCACGCGCTCGACGGCCGCGCCGGCACGCTGACGGCGCTCAAGGACCAGTGGCTGCTCATCAGCGTGGCCGGCGGCGCCTGCGATGCGCGCTGCGAGCAGAACCTGTATTTCCAGCGCCAGCTGCGCGAGTCGCTGGGCAAGGAAAAGGAGCGGCTGGACCGCGTCTGGTTGGTGGCCGATGATGCACCCGTGCGCGATGCTTTGCTGCCCGCGCTGGCCTCGTCGGCCGTGCTGCGCGTGGTGCCGGCCGAACTCGCGAAATGGCTGGAGCCCGCCGCGGGCAAGCGCCTCGAGGATCATCTGTACCTGGTCGACCCGATCGGCAACTGGATGATGCGTTTCCCGGCCGACATGGATGCCGCCGCAGCGGCCAAGGCCAAGCGTGACCTGGAGCGTCTGTTAAGAGCCTCCAGCAGCTGGGACAAGGAAGGTCGTTGAGCCGGCAAAGCCGGCTCAACGTCTAAATCCCGCATCACCATGTCAAGCACTACCCTCTACGACCTGAGCCCCGCCCTGCGCCTGATGATCATGGGCCTGGCGATCGCGCTCGCGCCGCTGGCCTGGGTGTGGGTGCACAACAAGAATGCGCCGTGGGCGCAGCGCCTGCGGGTGCTGACGCTGGTCACGCTGTTCCTCACCTTTGACCTGGTGATCTTCGGTGCCTTCACCCGGCTCACCGATTCGGGCCTGGGCTGCCCGGACTGGCCGGGCTGCTACGGCAGCGCCAGCCCGGTGGGCGCCCAGGTACACATCGAGGCCGCGCAGACCGCCATGCCGACCGGACCGGTCACGCATTCCAAGGCCTGGATCGAAATGATTCACCGCTACCTGGCCACCGGCGTCGGGGTGCTGATCCTCACGCTCACGGTGACCAGCTGGCTGGAGCGCAAGCATATATCCGTGTCACCCTGGTGGCCCACCGTTACTTTGGCGTGGGTGTGTTTGCAGGGCGCGTTTGGCGCGCTGACCGTCACCATGAAGTTGTTCCCCGCCATCGTCACGCTGCACCTGTTGGGCGGCCTGGTGTTGTTGGCATTGCTGCGGGCGCAGGCTGCGCGGTATGCGCAAGCGCAGGACGCCAACGCAACGACTCTTTCTGCCGGCCTGCACCTGGCCGTGATCGCGGCCTTCGCCTTGCTTTGGATCCAGATCGCCCTGGGCGGCTGGGTCAGCACCAACTACGCGGTGCTGGCGTGCACCGACTTTCCGGCTTGCCAGGGTTCGCTGTGGCCGGCCATGGACTTCCGCCAGGGTTTCACGCTGTGGCGTGAACTGGGCGCGGGCCATGACGGCGCCAACATCAGCTTCCAGGCGCTCACCGCCATCCACTATGTGCACCGCCTGGCGGCTTACCTCGTGTTTGCCGTGTTCCTGGCGCTGGCCTTCTTCCTGCATCGTGTCCCGGCCTTTCGCATGTCCGCGCGCTGGCTGGCAGGGCTCGTGCTGCTGCAGGCGGTCACGGGCATCAGCAATGCGGTTCTGGGCTGGCCCCTGCTCGCGGCGGTGTCGCACACCGGCGGCGCCGCGGCCCTGGTCATTGTGCTCAGCGGCGTGGTCTTTTCCGGCCGTAGCCGGTCCCCCGCGCCACATGCGTCAAAATTGAATGCCTAGCGACTCCCCCATGAACCCCAGCACCCCGTCCGCCGCCCCGGCTTCCGCCGCGCCCCACGTACCGTCGAAGTTCGCGCAGTTCTACGCGCTGACCAAACCGCGCGTGGTGCAGCTCATCGTGTTCTGCGCGCTGATCGGCATGGTGCTGGCCGTTCCCGGCGTGCCCGGCTGGGCCGACGTCAGGCTCGCGCTGGTCGCCTGTGCCGGCATCTGGCTGGTGGCCGGGGCTGCCGCAGCCTTCAATTGCCTGGTCGAGCAGCATATCGACGCGCGCATGCGCCGCACCGCCTGGCGCCCCACGGCCAAGGGCGAACTCAGCAACCCGCTCACGCTGTCCTTTTCCGCGGGGCTGTGCGCGCTGGGCTCCTGGATCCTGTATGTGTGGGTGAACCCGCTGACCATGTGGCTGACCTTTGCCACCTTCATCGGCTACGCGGTGGTCTACACCGTGATCCTCAAGCCCATGACGCCGCAGAACATCGTGATTGGCGGCGCTTCGGGTGCCATGCCGCCGGTGCTGGGCTGGGCCGCGATGACGGGCTCGGTCGGCCCCGAGGCTTTGATCCTTTTCCTGATCATCTTCCTGTGGACGCCGCCGCATTTCTGGGCGCTGGCGCTCTACCGCGTCGAGGACTACCGTAAGTCCGGCCTGCCCATGCTGCCCGTCACGCACGGCAACGAGTTCACGCGCCTGCAGGTGTTTTTGTACACGCTGGTGCTGTTTCCCGCCTGCCTGATGCCGTTCATCTTCAAGATGAGCGGCTGGCTCTACCTGGTGGCCGCCGTGGTGCTGAGCATCGGTTTCAGCTGGTACGGCTGGCGCCTGTTGCGCAATTACTCCGATGCGCTGGCGCGCAAGACTTTCCGTTTTTCGCTGATCCACCTTTCGGCTTTGTTCGCGGCCCTGCTGCTGGACCACTATCTCGTCTGATATCGGATACCGCATGAAAACCCCAAGCACCTTGCACACGCGCCGCGGCGCCGTCAAAACCCTGGCCGGCGGCGTGGCGCTTGCCGCCACGGCCGGCCTGCTGGCCGCCTGTGTGCCCGACAAACCGCAGTTCAAAAGCATAGACCTGACAGGCGCCGACTACGCCCAGGGCTTCACGCTGGCCGACCACAACGGCCAGGTGCGCACGCTGAAGGATTTCCCCGGCAAGGTGGTGGTGGTGTTCTTCGGTTTCACGCAGTGCCCCGACGTCTGCCCGACCTCCATGGCCGAGCTGGCCCAAGTCAAGAAGTTGCTGGGTACCGACGGCGACAAGCTGCAGGCCATCTTCATCACCGTCGACCCCGAGCGCGACACGCCTGAATTGCTCAAAGCCTATATGGGCAATTTCGACCCGGCTTTTCTGGCGCTGCGGCCCACCATGGCCCAGCTGCCCGAGGTCGCCAAGGACTTCAAGGTTTACTACAAAAAGGTCGACGGCAAGACCCCCGGCAGCTACACCATGGACCACTCCGCGGGCAGCTACATCTTCGACGGCAAGGGCCGCATACGCCTGTACAACCGCTACGGCAGCGGCGCGGAAGCGCTGGCGTCGGATATCCGCCTGCTGCTGAAGAACGCCTGAACGATCCGAGCGGCCGGGTTAAAAGTTCACTGTCTTGATGGACTTGCGCGTATTGGCCGGCATCTCTCGCAGGGACTTGAGCATATAGGCCAGGTGCAGCGCCGCGTCCGGCTGCGCGCCGCACTGCGCGTCCGGCACCATGGCAATCGCCACATGCAGCTTCAGGTGCGAGCCCACCGGTAGCAAGTCGGACGGCTGCAGCGCGCGCGCCGCCAGCTGCGTGGCCGCGGCCACGGCCTGCGCGGCGGTCACCGGCCCCTCGATCAGCAAGGCAAATTCACTGTCTCCGACCCGCGCCGCGATGTCGATGTCGCGCGCCAGCTTGCGCAGGCAGGAGCCCGTCAGTACCAGCGCGTAGTCGGCGATCTGCCGCCCGTGCTCCTTGGCGAACCAGCCGTGGTTGGAAAGGTCGATCATCAGCAGTGCACTGCGGTGCCGGTAGCGGCTGGAGCGCAGCAGCGCCTCCTGCAGCCGCGCCTCGAAGGTGTGCAGGTTGCTCAGGCCGGTCAGCGGCTCGGTCTGCGACAGCGCAGCGGCGCGTGCCCGGGCTTCGCGGCGCTGGGCGGCCCGCTGCAGCAGGCCGTAAAACAGCAGCGGCGCCTCCAGCGCCGCGCCCAGCGTGAGACCGTATTGCGTGAGGAAGCTGATGGGAATCAGGCCGAGGTTGCGCAGGAGGGGGAAAGGCACCATCACCGCCATCGGCACAAAGCCCAGCGCGATCCAGCGCATGGTGGGGTCGCCGCTTCGCCACGCCATGAAGACCATCACGCAGATCAGCGCCATGGCCACGATGATGACGGCCGTGACGGCGAGGAAGCCCGCGCGTGTCGGGAACAAGATATCCAGCGCGCCCAGCAGCGCCAGTACGGTGACCAGTTTGAGCGACAGCTGGTCCAGCACGACCGAGAACTGCCGCGGCCGGGTCACCACGCGGGCAAACCAGATGCCGCTGCAGGCCGCCAGCACCGGCAGCAGGAAGGCCGACAAATCGTTCCAGACCGCCGAGTCCGGCCAGAGGTATTGCCCGCCTATGCCCAGCAGCGCGGCCTGCGCAGCGGCCAGCGCGGCGATGTAGACCGCATAGGCCGCGAAGCTCCTATCCCTGAAAGCCACGGCATTGGCGCTCGCCACCAAGGCCATCAACAGCGCGAGGCCAAAATAGGCGCCCAGCAGAAATTGCTCCTGCATGCGCTGCGCCAGCAAGGCAGGGTGCTTGTAAATAAACAGAGGTGCAGAAAACGGCCTGCGCGCATGTTCGATGCGTATGAAGTAGGTGACCGGCCGGGTTTGTTCGCTGTCCAGGTCGAAAACCGGGAAGCGGTCGGGGCGCGGCCACTGGTTCACCGGGATTTTGTCACCCGCCGATTGTTCGACCCAGTTTCCGGCGACGTCACGGTAGTGCAGGCTCACGCGGTCTACACCCGCGCTGCTGACCTCCAGCGCCCAGCGCTGTGACAGGTCCGGCTGCATGGCGTTAAAGCGCAGCCACATCACCTGGCCGTCCAGCAGGACGGTATGGCCGGCCGGGCGCATCGCGAACGGCAGGTCGTACTCCCAGGCCTCCACCTGCTCCAGCACGGCCTGGCCGGTCGCATCGATCCAGAACTGGCTGTGTTCAGCCAGGGGAATCTGGCCGTCGGGCGCGTTGAGCTGGAGTACCGGCAGCCGCGCGTCGGCGCCGTGCTGCGCCCATCCCGGCATGACGCAAGCCAGCAGGCACGCCGCCAGCGCTCCCCTGATGCCGTTGCCGCAGAGAAGGGCGCGCACGAACTGCTGAAAGCGTCCGGGCTTGCCGGTGAGCGCGTGAAAGATCCGCACGAATTCATTGTGCGGCCGCGCGTGGACAAAAAAGTTTTAAATTTTCGCCGGCCTTCCACGCCTGCGCGAAGTGGCGTTCGTGCGCAACGGCAATTTATTGCGGCAAAAACCGGATCAGGCGAGGCGTGCCCACAAAAAAGCCCGCACTGTGGAGGGTGCGGGCTTCGGGAAGCGGGCTTGCCTGGGACTCCCGCTTTATGCGTCTTCGCTTATGCGTAAGCCGCAAGCACTTTTTTCATCTTCTTCATCGCGGCGACTTCGATCTGGCGAATACGCTCGGCGCTGACCTTGTACTCGGCGGCCAGGTCATGCAGCGTCATGCCGCCTGAACCGTCGTCGTTTACCTTGAGCCAGCGCTCTTCCACGATGCGCCGGGCGCGCGGATCCAGTTCCTCCAGCGCGGCCGTGATGCCGTCCGAGGCCAGGTTGTCGCGCTGGCGCGATTCCATCAGCGCGGTCGGTTCCTGCGTCGCGTCGGCCAGGTAGGCGATCGGGCCGAAGGCGTCTTCGCCGTCGTCGCCGGGACTGGGGTCCAGCAGCACGTCGCCACCCGACATGCGCTGCTCCATCTCGATGACTTCCTCGCGCTTGACGTTCAGCGTCTTCGCCATGGAGTCGATCTGGCCTTCGGTCAGGGTGTCGCGGTGCGTCGCCACGTCGGCGTCGTCCTTGAAACCCTGCTTCATGGAGCGCAGATTGAAAAACAGCTTGCGCTGAGCCTTGGTCGTGGCGACCTTGACCATGCGCCAGTTTTTCAGGATGTACTCATGGATCTCGGCCTTGATCCAGTGCATGGCATAGCTCACCAGGCGCACGTTCTGGTCCGGGTCGAAGCGCTTGACGGCCTTCATCAGGCCGATATTGCCTTCCTGGATCAGGTCGCCGTGGGGCAGGCCGTAACCCAGGTATTTGCGCGAAATCGACACCACCAGGCGCAAGTGAGAAAGCACTAACTTACCGGCCGAGTCAAGATCGTTGTTTTCCTTGAGGTTTTTGGCGAATTCCTGCTCCTGCTCCAAAGTGAGCATGGGTAGGCGGTTGACGGCGGAAATATAGGCGTCCAGGTTGCCCAGCGGGGGAACCAGCGACCAAGGGTTGACGGCTGCGACGGCGCCCGAATTGGGCACGGCCACGGCAGCGGTCAGCGATTGGGGGGAAAGAGCATATGACACTGCAGAACTCCTTTTCTCTAGTGCTAAATATTAGCACTCTGTTGGAGCGAGTGCTAAGCAATAGGTTCAATGACTCGGATAGCGCAAGGCTAATAAGTAGTAACCCTTGGTCCCCAGTATGAGCGCGGTGCCCGTGTTTTGGTTCAGGCGCTTTGGTTTCCGGGATGTAAATGCGGGTAATTCTTCCAATTACCAGGCGGGCAAACGATCCTAAGGATGCCAGGCGGCCGGGGACCCTGTTGGCCCGGCCGTGGGTTTGCGGCTTCCCGCCAGCGCATAGGACAACTGGTTGGCCGCCTGAATCACGGTTTGGGCCAGCTCCGTCAGACGCGGTTCCGTCAGGCGTGAGGTAGGGCCTGAAATGCAGACCGAGCCCAGCAGCCGCCATCCCATGCTGAAGACCGGCGCCGACACGCTGGACACCTCCGGTTCGCGTTCGCCCAGCGACAGATGGTAGCCGCGCTGCCGAATCGTTTCATAGGGCTCGCCGGGCTCTCCCGAGAAGGCCAGGATCACCCGGCCCGGCGCGCCCAGGTCCAACGGCAGCCCGATGCCGACGCGCACGTGGTGGCGAATGGTACGCGGCCCGTCAACCCGGGCCAGGCAGGTGCGCTGATTGCCTTCGCGCACATAAAACGAGGCGCTTTCACCGGTCTCTATGGTGAGTTCCCGCAGCACGGGCTCGACCACTTCATGCACGTTGAAGGTCGCCTGGTAGCAGGCGCCCAGCCAGCCGGCGGCCCGGCCCAGCCGCCAACTGCCATCTTCCTTTTGCACCAGGTAGTGGTCCGTCGCCAGCGTGCGGGCGATTCGCAGTGCTGTGGTCTTGTGCATGCCGGTGCGGCGGCTCAATTCAGCCAGTGTCAGCTGGGCATCGCTGGTGCCGAAGGCCTCCAGCAGCCGCAGCGCACGGGTGACCGCGTTGACGCCCGTGGATTCTTCTTCAGCTGCTGCCGGGCTGGGGGTGTGGGGCGGGGATGAGCTCATAAATGAACTTTGTTGCGACAGGTGAAACTGTATTTTAGCAAACGGAACACTGCATGACAATTTGCGAGCCAGTCCATAACTACGGAGACATTTCATGATTTTTCTGCGCCGCGGCCTGCTGGCCGCCCTGCTCGCCATGCTGGCGATTCCCGCGCTTGCCCAGCAGGCCTACCCCAACAAACCGATCCGCCTGGTCGTGCCCTTCCCGGCGGGCGGGGGCACGGACATCATTGCGCGGGAAGTAGCCCAAAAGCTGTCCACCACGCTGGGCTGGACTTTTGTCATCGACAACAAACCCGGCAGCGGCGGCAACCTGGGCGTGGACAGCGCAGCCAAGGCGGCCGCTGACGGTTACACGCTGGCGCTGGGGCAAACCAGCAACCTGGCCATCAACCCCGCGCTTTACAGCAAGATGCCCTATGACCCGGTCAGGGACCTGGCGCCGGTCGGCCTGGTGGCCAGCGCGCCGCTGGTGTTGGTGGTGGCCGCCGATTCACCCTACAAAACGCTGGCCGACGTGGTGAATGCCAGCAAGGCCAAACCAGGGTCCCTCAACTTCGCGTCCCCCGGCAACGGCACTGTGGCCCACCTGGCCAGCGAGCTGTTCCAGAAGACGGCGGGGATCAAGTTGACCCATGTGCCGTACAAGGGCATGGCCCAGGCGGCGACCGACGTCATAGGCGGCCAGGTGCAGCTGTACATGTCGTCGGTGCCGACGCTGCTGGGCCACATCAGGGGCGGCAAGATGCGCGCCATTGCCGTCACCTCCCTGAAGCGCGTGAACGACCTGCCGCAGGTTCCGACGGTGGCCGAGTCGGGCTACAAGGGTTTCGAGGCGGTGACCTGGTTTGGCGTGGTCGCCCCCGCGGCCGTGCCCAAGGACATCGTGCTGCGCCTGAACACCGAACTCAACAAGGCGCTGCAAACCGCCGACGTCAAGAAAAAACTCGCCGATCAAGGCGCTGA
This sequence comes from Polaromonas sp. P1_F2, assembly GCF_056405735.1. NCBI lineage: Bacteria > Pseudomonadati > Pseudomonadota > Betaproteobacteria > Burkholderiales > Comamonadaceae > Polaromonas > Polaromonas sp. P1_F2. Next base: position 407,238 of record NZ_JBFUBN010000003.1, read on the forward strand.
TGTACAGGGCGGAACGCCCGAGCAGTTTGGCGCGCTGATCAAGGCCGAAATCACGCGCTGGGCACCGGTCGTCAAAGAGTCCGGCGCCAAGCTGGATTGAGCACACCGGCAGATCTTTTTAGCCACTTCCTTATTGAGCACTCCCATGAACCAACAAGACATCAACAAAACCTTTGACCGCGTACCCGCCGGCATCATCGCGCAGGCCGCCCAATACCAGCCCGCCATCCTGGCCGATGTGGCGGGCCGCCGCGGCACGCTGCATGGGCGCATCAAAGCCCTGCGCCCGCGCATGAAGTTCGCCGGCACGGCCTTCACCGTGGAGGTCCGCCCGGGCGACAACCTCATGATCCATGCCGCAATGGCATTGGCCCAACCGGGCGACGTGCTGGTGATTGACGGCAAAGGCGACCAGACCGCCGCGCTCATGGGCACCATCATGATGACGGCATGCCGGCAACTGGGACTGGCCGGCGTGGTGATTGACGGCGCGGTGCGCGACAGCCTTGAAATCGACGAGATGGACTACCCGGTGTTCTCGGTCGGCACCAATCCCAATGGCCCGACCAAGCAGGTCGGCGGCCGCATCGGCCACCCGGTGTCGGTGGGCGGCGTGACGGTGAACCCCGGCGACTTCATCAGCGGCGACGGAGACGGCGTGGTGGTGGTCGAGCGCGAAAAAATCGAATCGCTGCTACCGCTGGCGGCGCACAAGGTGGCGGCCGAGGCCAAACGCATTGCCCAGATCAAGGAGGGGAAAACCAGCGCGCCTTGGCTCACGGAAGCGCTGGTGACCGCCGGCGTGCTGCAAGCGGGGGAAGCCCTGTGAGCGCCAAGCCCGTCATTCTGGTCACCGCCGCCGACCTGGCTCCCCAGGCGCAGGTCTTGCTCGAGGACTTTGAGGTGGTCTATGCCGGCAAGACGCCGCAGGTGGGCGATCTGGTGGCCCTGTGCCGGCGCCACAACCCGGTGGCCATCATCGTGCGCTACAGCAGCATCACGCCCGAGGTCATGGATGCCGCACCGGCCCTGAAGGTCATCTCCAAACATGGCAGTGGCACGGACACCATTGACAAAACGGCGGCCGCCGCGCGCGGCATCGAGGTTACCGCCGCCGTGGGGGCCAACGCCGCAGCGGTTGCCGAGCAGGCGCTGGCCCTGCTGCTGGCCTGCGCCAAGTCGGTGGTCCAGCTCAATACCCGCATGCACGCGGGACACTGGGACAAGGCCACGCACAAGAGCGTGGAGCTGGGCGGGCGCAGCATCGGCTTGATCGGTCTGGGCGCTATCGGCCTGCGCTTCGCGAAGATGTGCGACGCCGTGGGCATGCGCGTGCTGGGATTCGATCCGTTCGCCAAAAATGTGCCTCCCTATATTCAGGCGGTTGATCTGGACACGCTCTGGCGCGAGTCCGATGCCATTTCCCTGCACTGCCCGCTGACGGCCGACAACAAGCAGTTGCTGAACGCGAACACGCTGGCGCAGTGCAAAAAAGGCGTGATGCTGGTGAACACCGCCCGCGGTGGGTTGGTTGACGAGCCCGCGCTGCTGGCGGCCGTGCAGTCGGGCCAGGTCGGCATGGCCGCGCTCGACAGTTTTGCGGTGGAGCCCATGACCGCGCCGCACATCTTCCACAACCAGCCCGGTTTCATCCTCAGCCCGCACATCGGCGGCGTCACCAGCGATGCTTACGTCAATATGGGCGTCGCCGCCGCGCACAACACGTTGGCGGTGCTGCGGCAAAGCCGTTCACTCGTTGCGACCTGAGGCGCGGGATTGATGCGGGTCGATATTCGGGCCAAGCGGCCGATCGCGCGGTGCGCCCAACATCGCTCTTGTGGCCAACGGCGCGAATGAGCCGGCCGCGCGAAAAATCGCCGCGTGGAACTGGCGGGGCAGTAAGGAAAAAGCGGAGGCCCTGGAAACGGGGTCCGCGCGAGGCTCAGGGCAGGCGCTTGTCGTCGCGTACTTCGCGCACCTCGACGTCAACAACGTCGCCTGGCGCGCGGCCGGCGTCACGGCCTGCGCCGCCCGGCCACATGCCCTGGGGCGAGTAGCGCTGGAAGCGGCCGAACACCACGGCGGGCGCCGGCTTGCGGCCGGTGACCAGGGACTTCAGCAGGCTGAGGGCAACGACGATCAGCGCGGCCACCAGCAGGCTGACGGCAAACACCGCCGCAAACAGGCCCAGCATGAGCTTGAGGAAAAAACGCAGGATTTTGCTGATCAAGGCGGAGCACCCGTTAAAAGGTTTAAACCTTTTAGGTGGAGCCGGGAGCTGCTATTTCAAGCTGGGAAGCTGCTGGATGGATCACCAGCGAATGCCCAGTCTGGCGAACAGCTTGCTCAGTACAAACAGCGGGCCGACCCAAAGATACTGGACGTCTTCAAAAAACGAGGGCTTTTTGCCTTCTATCTTGTGGCCGATGAACTGCAAAATCCAGGCGCCGACAAAAATGGCGATACAGATCGGCAGCACCAGCGAGCCCATGGCAAATATCACGCCCAGGAACACCGCAGACCACAGCGCCATGGTCGCAAAGAATACCGCGGACAGCCGGGCGTAGTACACCATGCTGGCCGCGACAAAGGCATAGGCCACATAGGGATGCAGTGCAAACAGCATGCCGACCAGGCTCAGCATGATGAGCGGGATGGCGATGAAATGGATCAGTTCGTTGCGCGGGTTCCGGTGGCTTTCGCCATAGTGCGCCAGCAATTGGTCAACCTTGCGCGGCCCGGCAATGGCATCGGGGATGTCCGCTATGTCGTTCATGTATGTCTCCAGCGGCGGGGATCGCCTGTGGGCGGATTTTCCGCCAGGCCGCCAGAACCGGAGCGGCGATTTACACAACGTAACGCAGGCCGCGAGCGGCCTGCGAACTTTGTACTTAGCGGCTGTGCTTGCCGATCAGGTCGGCGTGATTTTCGCGGTCTTGATAATCCGGCTCCAGCGGTCTATTTCGCTTTTCAGGAAGCGGCCGAACTCTTCTGAACCCTTTTGTGAGACACGAAAGCCTTGCTGCTTGGCGCGCTCTTCCACTTCCGCGCTGTACATGATCTTGATCATCTCGCGTGAGAATTTATCCACGATGTCATCCGGTGTCTTGGCCGGGAGCATGGCTCCCGTCCAGTTTTCGACAAAGAGGCCAGTCATACCGGCCTCGAAAGCAGTCGGGACATCAGGCACCCCCGGGTGCCGGCCCAGACTGCAGATCGCGATCGCGCGCAGTTTTCCACCTTTGACGTGAGCGATCGATTCCGGATAGTTGGAAAAAATCACGTCCAGCTGGCCACCGATCAGGTCGACCATCGATGGCGCGCCGCCGCGGTAGGGCACATGGATCATCTTCGTTTTGTTCAACTCGCAGAACAAGGCCATGGTCAGGTGTGCCGGAGTACCGTTGCCGCTCGAGCCCGCGCTCAACTGCTTGGTTTTAGACACCGCCATCAGGTCCTTGAAGTCCTTGATGGGACTGGCAGCGGGAACAACCACAAGCATCGGCGAATTGGCCAGCAGGGCGACCGGGCGCAGGTCCTTGGTGAAACTGTAAGCCGCATTGGGATAGAGAGACACGTTCGCGGCGTGCGTCAACGTGATGGCCAGGATGGTATTGCCGTCGGGCGGTGATTTGGCGACCAGTTCGGCGCCGATCTGCGCGTTTCCGCCGGCCTTGTTTTCGACAATCACTGAAGTTTTCCACGCTTCAGACAGCTTTTGGGCGACCGTTCGGGCCATCATGTCGGTCAGGCCGCCAGGCGTGAACGGGACTACATACTTGATAGTGCTGCCCGGTTTGGGAAAGGCCTGTTGAGCCATCCCAAGGCCCGGAACGCCTGTGAGGGCTGCACCTGCTGATGCCAATACGATGTCGCGACGTTTCATGCCTACTCCTGTTGATTGAATAATTGTTAACCCACTAACTGATCCAACTGTGATTTGAGTGCGTCGGGAATGTTGAGTCCCGTCTGTAGTGCTTTCGTTTCGAGTGCGAGACGCCGCGCGCCGGCCAGGCGTACGCCGTCATCCAGCAGCATTTCGGCGATCACGGTTTCCATGCGTTCAAAATAAGTGTCTGTGCCTGCAAGCGCGCCCGGGTCAATCAGGATGAAAGCCTGACCGATGCGCGGCTGATTACCTTCATCGACAAAAAACGATGATGCCTCAAAAGCAAACTGCGCGCCAATCAGGGCTGTCACCAACAGCTCCACCATCAGCGCCAGCATGGAACCTTTGGGGCTGCTCACGGCACCCAGCGGCAGCATGGAGCCCTCCAGGGCCGCCTGTGCGTCCGTTGTGGGCCGGCCTTGTGCATCCAGCGCCCAGCCCAGCGGAATGGCCTTGCCTTCCTTGGCCGCAACCATGACCTTGCCGCGCGCCACTTCGCTCAGTGACAGGTCAATCAACAGGGGGTCGGCATTCCTGCGGGGAAACGCTGCGGCAATCGGGTTGGTCCCAAAGACGGGGTGCTTGCCGCCCGCCGCCGGCATGGCTGCCGGTGCATTGGCAAAGCCCAGTCCCACCAGGCCCGCATCGGTTGCGGCGCGCAGATGGTCCACCAAGACGCCGCAATGGTGGCTGTTAGTCACCCCGACAAAACACACGCCCAGTTCCCGGGCGGTCGTGATGGCTGTGGAGATTGCCAGGTCGCAGGCGGGAAAGGCGAGGCCCTGCCTTGCATCCACCAACACGGCCGCACCTTTTTTGTGCGCCACGACGGCCACGGCATGGCCGTCTGCCCGGCCGTTGCGAAGATGGGTGGCGTATTGCGGCACGCGGCTTAAACCGTGCGAAGCGAGCCCTTGCGCTTCGGCGCGAACCAGTGCTCTCGCGGTGGCGGCCGCCATGGCCTCCGCCGCGCCCGCCTTGCGCAGCGCCTGCGTGGCAAGACGGCTTGCTTCCTCAATAGACAGTTGGACCATTACTTCAGGTTCTCCAGCACCTTGTCCGCGATCATGAACGATACGCGTTCATTTGATTGCATGCTTACACCCGAAATGTGTGGTGTAAGCAACAGGTTGGGGCAACTTTGCAAGGCCGCGCTCACCGGCAGGGGCTCGACGTCGAACACATCGATGGCCGCACCGCCCAGGTGCCCCGACCGCAGTGCCGCGCTGACAGCTGCGATGTCCACGATGTGGCCGCGCGATGTATTGATCAGCACGGCCCCTTTTTTCATCTGGCCGATGCGTGCCGCGCTGAACAGCCCGCGCGTCGTATCAACCAGGGGCACGTGCAATGTGACGGCATCCGCATTGCTGATGAGTTCGTCCAGCCCCGCATAAGGAACGCCGGCTTGCGCGAAGACGGGCGCATCGGGCGCCAGCATCGCGTCGTAAGCGATCACTTGCATGCCGAGGCCGTGCGCCAGGCGCGCCGTGGTCTGGCCTATGGAGCCGAAGCCTATGATGCCCAGCGTCTGCCCCGCGGTTTCGCGCCCGCTGCCCAGTGCCGCCCGCGGCCACTCGCCGGCGGCAACCGCCGCGCTGGAAGCAAAGGCGCCTCGCAGCAGCAGCATGGTGCTGGCGATCACGTATTCGGCCACGCTGAGCGCATTGGCGCCGGTGGCTGGGATCACCTTGATGCCTTTGGCCTCGCAGGCCGGCACGTCGATGTTGTCCAGGCCTACGCCGAGCCGGCCCACCACCTTGCAGCGCGTGAGCGCGGCCAGCAGCTCGCCGCGCACCTGCGTCAGGTTGCGCACGACCAGCGCATCGGCCGTCGCCGCCTCGGCCCGCAAACGCGCGGCATCGCCGACCAGCTGCGGGTCGTAGAACACATCGTGTGCCGCCTCAAGCCGCGCCACGGCGCGCTCGTCCATGAATTCGCAGATGACAATGCGCGCCATGCGTCCTCCGCGTTCAGGCTGATTCGAACAGGCGCGTCAGCACGAACTCCCGATGGCCAAGCGCTTCAGCCGCGGTCAGGCGGCCGTTGGCCGTGCGCAGCATGTTCTCCAGCAGCTTGTCGCCGGCCTGGTCCAGCGTGATCTCGCGCTGCAGCAGGCCCGAGGTGTCCACGTCGATGTGTTCGCTCATCAGTCGCACGGTGCGCGGGTTCGAGCAGATCTTGATCACCGGAACGATGGCGTTGCCGATCACATTGCCCTGGCCCGTGGGGAAGAAGTGCACGGCATAACCGGAGGCGGCGCACAAAGTCACCATCTCGGCGGCGGCGCTGGACGAATCCATGAACCACAGGCCGGGGTGCGTGGGCTTCTCGGCCTTGTCGATGACGCCGTCGACCGTGCAGACCTTGCCGATCTTCTGGATGTTGCCCAGGGCTTTTTCCTCGATGGTCGTGAGGCCCCCGGCGATGTTGCCCTTGGTCGGCTGCGAGTCGGACAGGTCGCTGGTCTTGTGGCGGTTGATCATGTCCTGGTAGCGGTTGAACATGAACATGAACTGGTCGCGCACCGCGTCGCTGGCGCAGCGGTCGGCCACGATTTTTTCGCCGCCGGTGATTTCCGAGGTCTCGCCGAAGCACAGGTAGTTGCCTAACGGGTGCAGTTTGTCGAAGGCGTTGCCCACCGTGGGGTTGGCGCCGCAGCCGGACGTGGTGTCGGACTCGCCGCACTTGGTGGAGACCCAGAGTTCGGAGATGCCGCAGACCTCGCGCTGCTTCTCGCTGGCCCACTGCACGTATTCGCGCGCCGCCTTGGAGGCCTTCATGATGGTTTCGTGGTCGCCGTGGCCTTCGATGCCGAAGCCGATCACCGGCTTGCCGGTGGTCGCGATGCCGTCAACCACCTTCTTGGTCCAGCTGTCTTCAATACCGATCACCACCACGGCCGCGACGTTGGGGTTGCAGCCCGCGCCTATCAGCGTGCGGAAGTGCAGCTCCAGGTCGGCGCCGAACTGCAGGCGGCCGTAGGGGTGCGGGATCGCCATGCTGCCCTTGATGTTGTGGGCCACGGCTTCGGCCGCCGCATTGGACAGGTCGTCCAGCGGCAGGATGATGACGTGGTTGCGCACGCCGACTCGGCCGTTCTCGCGGCGATAACCCAGGAAGGTGGTGTCTTTGTTAATCACTGACATAAAAAATCCTTAAAAAGTAACTTGGATTGATGGTGCACCCGGCGTAGCGAGCGGGCCGCAGGCAAGGCGCAAACCGCAGACGGGCTACTGCCCGGCGAGGATTTGCAACGCAGCATCCCGCCCGCGCAGTAGCCAGGCAAGCCATCAACTACCAGCGTTTGGTTTTGATGTTGTGCACATGCGCATGCTGGCCCGCCTTGATGTTGGCGACGACCTTGCCCATGTCGATGCCGTACTTCAGCACGGTGTCGCCGACGGCCATGTCCTTGAGCGCCACCTTGTGGCCTATGGGGATGTCCTGCTGGGCCTGCACGTTGATCATGCGGTCCTCGTCCATGATCCAGCCGGTCATGGCGGTTCCTGCTTTCACACCTTCCACCACCACAACGGCCACGGTGTCTTTGGCGTCATGCAATACAAAATGAATCATGGGTTCTCCATCAAGGGGCCTGGGTTAATTCGAACTGCCAGTTTTATGGACGCCCAGCACCTTGTCAATTGACTCATATATATGACTTGTACGACCCGGCCATCGGTGTTTCAATGGCGGCCGTGACCGAAAAAAAACTATCCACTCCCCTGCGCCCGCTGGCGGGCGGGGACACGCTGCCGCTGTACCGCCAAGTCAAGCGCGAACTGCAAAAGCTCATAGAAGCGGGGCACTACGGTCCGGGTAAACCCCTGCCCAGCGAAGCCGAAATCGCCGGGATTTTGCAGGTTAGCGTGGGAACCCTGCGCCATGCGGTGGACGAACTGGTGCATGAGCATGTGCTGGTGCGCAGGCAGGGCAAGGGCACTTTTGTGGCGCCCCACACCAGCGCACGCTTCATGTTCCAGTTCTTCCACGTGGAGCCGCGCTGGAATTTCGGCGATGACGACGATGCGGCGCATGACCGCGACTATCCCGAGATCGACTGCATCGCCTTTGCGCGAGAACGGGCGACCGAGCTCGAAGCCGGCGCCCTGCGCATCAAGGCCGGCGAGGCCGTGTTCAGGGTAGAGAACCGGCTCGCCTTGCGCGGCCGCGTGGTGATGCACGACAGGCTCTCGATTTCGGCGGCTCTCTTTCGCAACCTCACTGAAAAGCGCTTCGTCGAAAGGCCCAGCACGATTTACGCCCTTTACCAGACCGACTTCGGCATCACCGTGCTGCGCGCCCAGGAGCGCGCACGCGCGGCGGCGGCCGACAAGGCCACGGCCCGCGTGCTGGGCGTGGTGGCGGGCGCCCCGGTGATGGAGGTGCACCGGCTGGCCTTGACCTTTGGCGACAAGCCGGTGGAGTACCGCGTGTCGACCATCAACACTCAGGCACACGACTACGTCAGTGTGCTGTCCAAGAAAGCATGAGCATGGACCTTGTTTTTCTGCTCGCAAAAGCCCGGCTGGCCGGCATGGAAGCAGCCATCCGCATCAAGCAGGCGCGCGCCGCCCTGCAGCCGGCGGACGTCAGCCAGAAAGCACCCGGTGACTGGGTCACACGCTTTGACCGCGAGGTGGAAGAGGACCTGCAGGAAGCCTTGCAGCAGGCCCTGCCGGAGGGCCGCTTTGTCGGCGAGGAGGGCGGCGGCGAGTTGACGGACGCGCCCACCTGGCTGGTCGACCCGATTGACGGCACGGCGAACTTTGCGCGCGGCTATCCGCAGTACGCGGTGTCGATTGCACTCTGCGTGGGGCGCGAGCCGGTGCTGGGCGTGGTGGTCGATCCTTCGCGCGACGAAGTCTTCACGGCCGCGAACGGCCTGGGTGCGTGGCTGAACGGACAGCGCATCACTTGCGCCGGGCCGCACCTGCCGGGGCAGTGCCTGGTCGCCACGGTGTTTCCCAAACCCGGTGCGCCGTTCATGGACGACTACCTTGCCGAATTTGGCCGCGTGCTGAAGACCTTCGGGCAGGTTCGCCGTAGCGGCGCGATGGTGCTGGAGCTGGCCTATGTCGCGGCCGGCAGGGCCGATGCCTTCTGGGAGCGAGGCATGGGCGCCTGGGACGCGGCGGCCGGCGCGGTGCTGCTGCGCGAAGCCGGTGCCGTGATGCATGCGATGGACGGCCTGCCGCTGCTGGAAAGCCGCATGCTGGTGGCCGGCAGCCCGGCCGGCGCCGCCTTGCTCGAAGGCGTGCTCAATCACCCATGAGGCTGGCATCGCCTCGCTGATCTCTTCCTGATTATTTTGACTGGGTCCCGATGATTCTCAAATGGCGCTTGCAACTGGCTTCGTATTTCCCCGGTGTGCTGGTGTGCATGGTGATTGCGCTGGCGGCTACCTTCGTATCCGAGCATTACGGCGGGCCGCAGCTGCTGTATGCGCTGCTGATAGGCCTGGCTTTTCATTTCCTCAACAGCAACCCGCAGACGGCCAAGGGCATAGGTTTTTGCGGCCGTGTGGTGCTGCGTGTTGGCGTGGCCTTGCTGGGGGCGCGCATCACGTTTTCGCAGGTGGCCCATCTGGGCCTGGAGACTGCGGCGGTGATCGTGCTGGCCGTGCTGCTCACGATAGGACTGGGCCTGCTGCTGGCGCGCTGGCTCAAGTGCTCGCGTGACGAGGGCCTGCTCTCGGGCGGCGCGGTGGCGATTTGCGGCGCGTCGGCGGCGCTGGCGATTTCGTCCGTGCTGCCTCAGACCAAAGAGAACGAGCGCTTTACGTTGCTCGCCGTCGTGGGCGTCACGGTGCTGTCGACGCTGGCCATGGTGGTCTACCCCTTCAGCCTCCAGGCCATAGGCCTGCTGCCGGGGCAGGCCGGCATCGTGCTGGGCGGTTCCATCCATGACGTGGCCCAGGTGGTGGCGGCCGGCATGATGCTGGGCCCGCAGGCCGGCGACACGGCGACGGTGGTCAAGCTGTTCCGCGTCATGATGCTGATGCCCGTGGTGCTGGTGGTGGCGGTGATGTACCGCAAGCACCCGGCGGTGAAGGTGCCGGAAACCGAGGTGCCGCTGGTGCCGGGCTTTTTGCTGGCTTTTGTTGTGCTGGTGATGCTGGCCAGCGCCGGACTCATCAACCCGCCGCTGGTTCAGCTGGCAGGGGACGCCTCGCGCTGGATGCTGGTGACGGCGATTGCCGCCGCCGGCGTCAAGACCAGCTTCGAGGACCTGCTCAAGCTCGGCTGGAAGCCGGTCGTTCTGCTGGTCACGGAAACGGTGTTTATCGTGGTCTTTGTGGTGGCCGCGGTGTTGCTGCTGCGGCTCGGCGGCGCCTGAAAAGGTGCTTCAGCCCAGCAGGGCCTGCGCGAACTCGCGCGCGTTGAAGGTTTCCAGGTCTTCGAGCTGCTCACCGACGCCGATGAAATACACCGACACGGGGCGCAGCGCCGGCGAGGCCAGGGCGCGTTCGCGGGCCCACAGCGCGATGGCCGCCAGCACGCCACCCTTGGCCGTGCCGTCCAGTTTGGTCACGATGAGGCCGGTCAGCTGCAGCGTGTCGTCAAAGGCTTTGACTTGCGCCAGGGCGTTCTGGCCGGTGTTGCCGTCTATCACCAGCAATACCTCATGTGGTGCGGTGGCGTCCGCCTTTTGCACCACGCGTTTGATCTTGCGCAGCTCTTCCATGAGGTGCAACTGCGTTGGCAGGCGGCCGGCGGTGTCGACCAGTACCACGTCCTTGCCGCGCGCCTTGCCGGCACTCACAGCGTCAAAACTCACGGCGGCCGGGTCGCCGCCTTCCTGGCTCACGATCTCGACGGTGTTGCGGTCGGCCCAGACGCTGAGCTGCTCGCGCGCCGCCGCGCGAAAGGTGTCGGCCGCCGCCAGCAGCACCGAAGCGCCCTCGGTGGCCAAGTGGCGCGTGAGTTTGCCGATCGACGTGGTCTTGCCGGCGCCGTTCACGCCGGTCACCATGATCACGGTGGGCTGGTACTGGCCAATCACCAGTGGCTGCTCCAGCGGTTTGAGCAGTTGCGCGATGGAGTCCACCAGTGCGTTCTTGACGGCCACGGGGTGGGTCATGCCGCCTTCGCGCACCCGGCGCTTGACGTCGGCCAGCAGGTGTTCGGTGGCCTTGGTGCCGGCGTCGGCCATCAGCAAGGCGGTTTCCAGATCTTCGTAAAGCGCATCGTCGATGCGGCTGCCGGTGAACACGGTGGAGATGCTGGAGCCGGTCTTGCGCAGGCCGGCCTGCAGCTTGCCCAGCCAGCGCTCACGCTCCGGCGCGATGGCGCCCGGGACCGGAACCGGAATGGCGATGGGTGTGACCAGCGCGCTGCCTATCAACCCACCCCCGGCAGGCGCCGGCGCGGGGGCGGCCGCTTCTGCGCCGTCCGCAGCGGGCGGGGCGGCAGGGGCCGGAGAAGGCGCGGCGGCGGGGGGCGGGGATTTTTTCTTGAAAAAACTGAACATTGGGTATGCTTGCGGAGTCCTAGTGGGCTGTTGCACCATTGCGGGGCAACGTGCGGCGCCACCCAGCTATTCTATGAAACACCCCAGACAAACCCTTTTGACGCCCCCAGTACCCCTTTCCCACCCTGTTTTTCGCTTTCCCCGTGCCCCGGCCCTTCTGCTGGCGCTGTGCCTGGGGGGCACCGCCTTTGCGCAGGCCGCCGCCCCGGCGCCGGTGGAGAAATTCACGCTGGCCAACGGCCTCACGGTGATTGTCAAACCCGACCACCGCGCGCCCACGGTAGCGCACATGCTGTGGGTGCGGGTCGGTTCCATGGACGAGGTGGACGGCACCTCCGGTGTGGCCCATGCGCTGGAGCACATGATGTTCAAGGGCACGCCGACGGTGAAGCCCGGCGATTTTTCCAAGCGGGTTGCCGCGCTGGGCGGCCGTGACAACGCCTTCACCAGCCGCGACAGCACCGGTTACCACCAGCAGATTCCCGCCGGCAAACTTGAAGAGGTGATGCGGCTGGAGGCCGACCGCTTTGCCCACATGCAGTGGCCGGATGAAGAGTTCAAGCGCGAGATCGAGGTGGTCAAGGAGGAGCGCCGCCTGCGCACCGAGGATTCGCCGCGCGCCATGTTGTACGAGCAAGGCACGGCCATGGCCTTCATGACCTCGCCCTACCGGCGCCCTGTCGTCGGCTGGATGAGCGACCTGGACGCCATGACGCCGGCCGACGTGCGCGATTTCCACCGGCGCTGGTATGTGCCGGCCAATGCGGCCGTGGTGGTGGCGGGCGACGTGGAAGTCGCGCAGGTCAGGAAACTGGTCGAGAAATACTACGGCGGCATCCCCGCCCGGCCGGTGCCCGTGCGTAAGCCTCGCGATGAGCCAGAGCAGGACGGCCTGCGCCGCCTCGACTACAAGGCCCCGGCGAGCCAGGCTTACGTCGGCATGTCTTTCAAGGTGCCCAAGCTGGAGCCGGCCGACCTCGCGGATGCGGTCGCCGGCGTACCGGTTTCGCCGACGGCGGCGGGTAGCCGCGACGCTTTGGCACTGACCGTGCTGGCCGCGGTGCTCGACGGCTATGGCGGTGCGCGCCTGGAGCGGGCCCTGGGGCAGGGCGATAACCGGGTGTCCGACGGCGCGGGTGCCTCCAATGGCCTGATGGGGCGAGGGCCGCAGCTTTTTGTGCTCGACGGCGTTCCCGCGGACGGCAAGACCACCCAGCAGGTGGCCGAGGCCCTGCGCCGCGAAGTGGCGCTCATCGCGCGGGAAGGCGTGAGCGAGGCGGAACTCAAGCGCGTCAAAACGCAGTGGCTGGCCAGCGAGATCTACAAGCTCGACTCCGTCTTCAGCCAGGCGCGCGAACTGGGTTCCAACTGGGTACAGGGCTTGCCGCTGGACGGCAGCGAACGTGTGATTGCCGGCCTGCGCCGCGTCACGGCCGCTGAAGTGCAGGCGGTGGCGGCCAAATACTTCGGCGACGACCAGATGACCCAGGTCACCTTGCTGCCGCAGCCCGTGGATCCCAATCGCAAACCCCGCAAGCCGGCGCTCCCCATCCGCCATGACGGCTCCTGAACCCGACACCCGAATCCTCATGAACATCGCCACGACAAACAGGGCTCGCAGCTCTCTCACCCTCTGGGTTGCCGGCTTTTTTTGCCTGTGCCTGCAGGCAACGGCCGGCGCGGCCATCCCCATCCAGCAATGGACACAAGCGAACGGCGCGCAGGTTTATCTGGTCGAAAGCCCGGCCATCGCCATGCTGGATGTGCAGATCGATTTTGACGCCGGCACCCGGCGCGACCCGGCCGCCCAGGCGGGCCTGGCGAGTATGACCACGACCATGCTGGACAAAGGCGTGCATGCGTCCGGACCAGAAATATGCGGGGGGCTGTGCGCTTCAGAGCCGGCGCTTGACGAGAATGCGCTCAGTGAGGCCTGGGCCGACCTGGGGGCGCAGTTCGGCGCCAGCGCCACCGGTGAGCGCCTGGGTTTTTCGCTGCGCTCACTGACTGATCCGGAGCTGCTCGACAAGGCCGTGGCGCTTGCGGCGCGCCAGATCGCGGAGCCGTCCTTCCCCAACGCCATCTGGCAGCGTGAACGTGAGCGCATGGTGGCTTCGCTCAAGGAGTCCTACACCCGGCCTGGCAGCGTCATCGCCCGTGCCTACGCCAAGGCGGTGTACGGCACTCACCCCTACGGCTACGAAGTGACCGAGGCCACGCTGGCGCGCATCAGCGTGGCCGACATGCGCGCTTTCTACAGCGCCGGCGTGGTGGCTTGCCGCGCGCGCGTCAGCATGGTGGGCGCCGTGACGCGCGCGCAGGCCGATGCGATCGCGGCGCGCCTGCTGTCGCGCCTGCCGCAGGTGGCGTGCGCCGGCCTGCCGCCCTCGCCGGAGGTGGCCGAAGTGGCGCCGTTGGCCCAGGCCGAGGAAAAGCGCATCCCCTTTGATTCGGCGCAGGCCCATGTGCTGATAGGCCAGCCCGGCTTCAAGCGCGCCGACCCGGATTATTTCGCGCTGACCATCGGCAACTACATCCTGGGCGGCGGCGGGTTTGTCTCGCGCCTGACGCGGGAAGTGCGTGAAAAGCGGGGGTTGACTTACGGCGTTACCAGCTATTTCTCGCCCGGCCTGCATGCCGGCAGCTTCACCGTGAGCCTGCAGACACGGCCCGACCAGGCCGGCCAGGCGGTGAAACTGGCGCGTGAGGTGGTCAAGGACTTTGTCGCCGACGGCCCCACCGAGGCCGAACTGAAGGCCGCCAAGGACAACCTCATAGGCGGCTTCGCGCTGCGCATCGACAGCAACCGCAAGCTGCTGGACAACATCGCCAGCATCGCCTGGAACAAGCTGCCGCTGGATTATCTGGACACCTGGACGCAGCAGGTGGACAAGGTGACGGCGGCCGACATCAAGGCCGCCTTTGCGCGCAAGTTGCAGCCTGAGAAAATGGTCACTGTTATCCTCGGCGCCGCACCATGAAATACACCCCCGCACCCACAGAAACCCCCGCCGGCAAAAAACCGCGTCCCAAGGGCGGCAAGGTGGTGGGCCGCAAGACCGTGCCGCCCGGCGAAATCCGCATCATCGGCGGGCTGTATAAACGCACCAAGCTGCCGGTGCCCAGCAAGCCCGGCCTGCGCCCCACGCCTGACCGCGTGCGCGAAACCTTGTTCAACTGGCTGGGCCAGGACCTGACGGGCTGGCGCTGCATGGACGTGTTCGCCGGCACCGGTGCGCTGGGTTTTGAGGCCGCCTCGCGCGGCGCCGCCGACGTGCTGCTGTGCGAGCAGGACCCGGCCCTGGTGCTGCAGCTGAAGGCGGTGCAGGCCAGGCTCAAGGCCGATATGTGCCGCATCGAGCGCGGCGACGGGCTCAGTGCGCTCAAGCGCGTTTCTCCCGGCAGCCTGCAATTGGTGCTGCTGGATCCGCCCTTTGAATCCACCCTGTACGAATCCGCGCTGCAGGCCGCGGCGCGGGCTATAGGCCCGACCGGCCTGGTCTACCTGGAATCCCCCAAAGCCTGGACTGACGAGGAATTGCTGCCCCTGGGCCTCAAGCTACACCGCAACGGCAAGGCCGGCGCTGTGCATTTCCACCTGCTGGCCGGGCTGGGCGCGCCCGCGGCCTGATACCGTTCACGAGTCCGGCAGCCTTGCCTGCCGCGTGGTTACAAGAGGCCAGCCGGCTGGTTGCAGCGGTGGGGCGGGCATAATTCCAGCATGGCCACCCCGCGCATCGCTGTCTATTCCGGCACTTTTGACCCTTTCACGCTGGGCCATGGCGACGTGGTGCGCCGCGCGGCCGGGCTGTTTGACCAGATCGTCATCGCCGTGGCCGCGGCCCACCACAAGAAAACCCTGTTCTCGCTGGAGGCCCGCGTGGCGCAGGTACTGGCCGAAACACAGGGGATTGCCGGCGTGGCCGTGCTGCCTTTTGACGGCCTGATCATGGATTTTTGCGCGGCGCAAAAGGCCTCGGCCGTGGTGCGCGGCATCCGCAACCTGACGGATTTCGACTACGAGGCCCAGATGGCGGCCATGAACCGCAAGCTGCGCCCGCAGGTGGAAACCGTGTTTTTGCTGCCTGACGCGCCGCTGCAATGCATCAGCAGCACGCTGGTGCGCGAGATCAGCAAGCTGGGCGGCGACGTCGCCCAGATGGTGAGCCCCGCGGTGGCCTCGGCCCTCGCGGCCGCGCACCGGTCGGTGAAAGGAGGCTGAGCATGGCCTTGATGATCACCGACGAATGCATCAACTGCGACGTTTGCGAGCCTGAATGCCCCAACCAGGCGATTTACCTGGGCAAAGAGATCTACGAGATCGACCCGCACAAATGCACCGAATGCGTCGGCCATTTCGACGAACCGCAGTGCGTGCAGGTCTGCCCCGTGGCCTGCATTCCCCTGAACCCGCAGCACATTGAAACGCGGGAAACCCTGTGGGAAAAATACCAGCGCCTGCAGGCCGTGATTCCCATCATTGCAGCCCGTTAAGGGCTTGATCTTCAGTCTTCAGATTCGGGCTCGACGACCTTGCGCGGCGGCTTGGGCCGCGGCGGCGTGCTGGTGTGAATCATCATCGTGGCCTTCTCCATCTCACCCTTGAGCAGCTCCGGCACCGCCTTGAGGCAGCGGGTGATGCAGTCTTCAATGGCGATGCGGTGCTCGGCCGAAGGCTTTTTCAGCACCCAGTCGACCACTTCCGCCTTGACGCCGGGGTGGCCCACGCCTATGCGCAGGCGCCAGTAGTCGGGCGTGCCCAGCTGCGCATGGATGTCGCGCAGACCGTTGTGGCCGGCGTGGCTGCCGCCGAACTTGAGCTTGACTTGCCCCGGCACGATGTCCATCTCGTCGTGCGCCACCAGCACTTCCTCGGGCGCGACCTTGAAAAACCGCGCCAGCGCCGCGACCGACTTGCCCGATACATTCATGAAGGTCAGCGGCTTGAGCAGCCAGACGTTCTGGCCGTTCACCGTGATACGTGCAACCTGACCGTGATAACTCTTGTCGAGGCTGAGAGGGGCCTTGAGCTCTCGCGAGAGGGCGTCTATCCACCAGAAACCGGCGTTGTGGCGCGTGGCTTCGTATTCAGGGCCGGGATTGCCCAGACCGACGAACAATTTGATCATTTGGAGATTTCCATCCGCTCGATTCTAGGTGCGCATAGCCCGGCGTTTTGCGGAGGCTTGCGGTTCAGATTCGCCTTGGCAGAAAAACGGCCCTTGTCCCGCAAGAGGACAAGGGCCGTGGGCCTTTTCAGGCCTGCGCGTGAAGTGAATTACTTCTTGGCGGCAGGCTTGGCGGCGTCAGCCTTGGCGCCGGCTTTGGCTTCCTTGGCGGCGGCGGCCTTGGCGGCTTTCGGGTCCACCGGTGCGGCTGCTGCAGCGGCTGCTGCGGCATCGGCCTCGGCTTCGTCGGAAACGGCGGACACGGACACCAGAACCGGGTTTTCCTGGCCCTTGGCGACAAACTTCACGCCCTTTGGCAGCGTGATGTCCTTGACGTGCAGCGGCGAACCTTTCTTCAGGCCCTTCAGGTCGACGGCGATGAATTCGGGGATGTCGGCAGGGAAGCAGGAGACGGTCAGCTCGGTGATCACGTGGTTGACCAGGCAGTTCTCGGTCTTGACGGCCGGCGACTCTTCTTCACCGCTGTAGTGCACAGGCACCTTGACGGTCATCTTGGTCTTGGCTTCCACGCGCTGGAAGTCGATGTGCAGGATCTGCTGCTTGTACGGGTGCATTTGCAGGTCGCGCAGCAGAACTTTTTGTTCTTTGCCGGCCAGTTCCATCTCGAGGATGGAAGCATGGAACGCTTCTTTCTTGATGGCGTGGAACAACGCGTTGTGATCGAGTTCGATCAGCGTGGGTTCACCGGTGCCACCGTAAACGATACCGGGCGTGCGGCCCGTGATGCGGAGACGGCGGCTCGCACCCGTGCCCTGCTTTGCGCGCTCAAAAGCGACGAATTTCATAATCTTCTCCAAAAAGGGCAGGCCGCGACCAGCTCACCCCGACTTTAAAAAGCTGCCTGGATTCCGTGAAGCCTGAAGCTTCGCGGGCCGTGCAGCCGCTTTTTGTTTCAGGTCAGAACAGGTTGTCCTGGTCCGAAAACAAACTCATGACCGACTCTCCCTTGGCGATGCGCTGTATGGTCTCAGCGATCAGCGGCGCCACGGAGAGCTGGCGAATCTTCTTGCAGCCTTCTGCATTGGGGCTCAGCGGAATGGTGTTGGTGATCACCACTTCATCAAGCGCGTCGCCCTTGGCGATGCGGTCTATGGCCGGGCCCGAAAAAATCGGGTGCGTGCAATACGCGTAAACCTTCTTGGCGCCGCGCTCCTTGAGCACCTCGGCCGCCTTGACCAGCGTGCCGGCCGTGTCGATCATGTCGTCCATGATCACGCAGTTGCGGCCTTCGATATCGCCGATCACGTGCATCACTTCCGACACGTTCGCCTTGGGGCGGCGTTTGTCGATGATGGCCATGTCGCAGCCCAGCTGCTTGGCCAGCGCCCGGGCGCGCACCACACCGCCCACGTCGGGCGAAACGACCATCAGGTCGGCGTAATTCTTCTGGCGCAAATCGCCCAGCAGCACCGGCGACGCATAAATGTTGTCGACCGGGATGTCGAAAAAGCCCTGGATCTGGTCGGCGTGCAGGTCCATCGTCAAGACACGCGACACGCCCACGGCCTGCAGCATGTTGGCCACCACCTTGGCCGTGATGGGCACACGCGCCGAACGCGGACGGCGGTCTTGCCGCGCATAGCCGAAATACGGGATCACCGCGGCGATGCGCTCGGCCGAAGCCCGCTTCAGCGCGTCGACCATGATGAGCAATTCCATCAGGTTGTCGTTGGTCGGCGCGCAGGTCGACTGAACCACAAACACATCGCGAGCCCGCACGTTCTGCTGAATCTCTACGGTGACCTCACCATCCGAAAAACGACCCACATGGGCCGCACCCAGCGAAATGCCCAGGTGCTGGGAGATCTCAAGGGCCATGCTCGGGTTGGCATTGCCGGTAAAAACCATGAAGTCGGGATGGTGCGTTTGCATGTGGGGCCCAGCTGCTACAAGGACTTGAACGTGGCTGAAATTTCTGATCGAAGCAAAATACGCACGGGGACAACACGTAGCAACGGGGCTTGGCAGTGAGCGCCGCTTGCCTGCCGTGTTTCCAAAAACACACAGACCCGCTGATACACATCATGCGGGTCTGTCAGGAGTCATGCGGGCCCGCGCCGGGCGGGTCCGCAACACCGAGGCTGTGGCCCTCAGTCTTAAATTTGGCAGGGGTGGAAGGATTCGAACCTGCGAATGCCGGAATCAAAATCCGGTGCCTTAACCAGCTTGGCGACACCCCTACACAGGACAGTTGTTGTTGCCAACAACAGACCTATAACTTATTCATTTATGGTCGCTTGGAAACACATTTCGAGAGCGGTTATTTTACCAACCGGCCAAGGGATGCGCCTCCAAATTACCGCATTTTCGGACTTTCCAGCCCTCAGGCAATCCTGAGGTGTCCGGCAAATCCATTTCATGCGGCAGTTGCGCAAATACAGCACTTCCGGAGCCGGTCATGCGCCCTTGAAGATGTCTGCTTTTCAGCCAATCGAGCGATTGGCCAATCTGCGGGCACATCTCCTGCGCTACCGGCTGCAAGTCGTTGCGGCCGAATCCGAAATCAAACGATTTCGACTGGCCTTCAGCATTTGCAGCAAAGCCTTGGATTGTAGCAGTTTCTGTGTCGCGTTTGAGCCCGGGCGCGCTGAAAATACCTTGCGTGGGGAGCCCGGCCGCCGGTTTGACCACCAGGAAACGAGCCGACGGCAAGGCCAGCGGCGTGTTTTTTTCGCCTATGCCCTCCACCCAGGCATGGCCGCCCGAGAGGAAGAAAGGCACGTCGGCGCCCAGCGAAAGTGCCAGGGCGCGCAGTTCCTGCGGCGGCAGGCGCACGCCCCACAGCCGCTGCAGGGCCAGCAGGCAACTGGCCGCATCCGATGAGCCGCCGCCCATGCCGGCCTGTGAAGGAATCCGCTTTTGCAGGCCGATGTGCACGCCCAGCGAGGTGCCGCAGGCGGCTTGCAATGCCCGGGCGGCCCGCACCGCAAGGTCGTCCGCGGGCAAAGCTTCTACCGCGTGGCCGTCCGTTTCCAGGTCCTCCCGGCTGATCCGGCCATCTGTGCGCAACTCAAAGTGCAGGGTGTCGCACCAGTCGATCAGCATGAAAACGGACTGCAGCAGGTGGTAGCCGTCCGGCCGGCGGCCGGTAATGTGCAGAAAAAGATTGAGCTTGGCGGGTGCCGGCACGTCATACAGGGCCTTGAGCGGCGGCACGGTGCCTGAGGCGGGAGCGATGGAGGTCATGAAAAAGAGCGAAGGCCGGGCAGGGCGGCGGAGTAATTACTGGTCAAGCACGACACGCAGGTCGGCCTGCGGTGCCGGTTGGGTCCTTTTGGCCGAAATGCGGCCTTCCTGGTGGCGCGAAAGGTCGGCTGACCAACCGGCGGCAGCGGCATTGTCGCCGCGCAGCCAGGCAAACAGCGCATCTATCGGCACGGCAGCGCCCGTGGCCTGGGCCATCAGTTCGTCGACGGAGGCAAAACGCTGGACTTTGCCGCCGCCCGAGTCCAGTACCGCTTCGCCGGGCGACCAGCGCAGCACGCCCAGCACATTGCCCAAGGGACTGATCAGCGTGAGTTCACCGCGGTCGGCCCGGCCTTTGAGTTCGAAGCTGGCTGAAAAAGACTGCGCCGGCTCGCTCTGCACCTGCAGGCTGATGCGACCAGTCCAGAAATCGTTTTTCAGCCCATCCTGGGCTGTTGCCCTGGGCATCTGCGCGCAGCCGGCAACGAAAAACACGGTGAAGAGGGTTGCAAAAACAAGGGCCAGCCGGGCCAGGCGCATATGGAGGGTGAGCGGCAAGATGGATGTCCCGGCTTACAGCTTCACGCGCAGGCGCTTGAGCGTTTCCTGCAGCGTTTCGTTCTCGGGATTGAGCAATCGGCCTTCTTTCCAGATGGCAATGGCGCGGTCGCGCTGGCCCATGGCCCATAGCACTTCGCCGAAATGCGCGGCGATCTCCGCATCGGGTTTGGCCTTGTAGGCCGCCTCGAAGATCTGCGCGGCTTCTGCCTTGTTGCCCAAGCGGAATTCCACCCAGCCCAGGCTGTCCCGGATAAACGGGTCGGCGGGGGCAAATTCCAGCGCCTTGCGGATCAACTCGCGCGCCTCGGGCAGCCGCACGCTGCGATCGGCCAGCGAGTAGCCCAGGGCGTTGTAGGCGTGGTGGTAATCGGGCTTGAGCTGGATGACCTTGCGCAGCAGGCTTTCCATCTCATCGAGCTTGCCCAGCTTTTCGGCCATCATGGCCTGGTCGTAAATCAACTCGGTTTCTTCCGGCGCCTTCACCAGCGCCTCGGCCAACACCTTGTGGGCCAACTGGTACTGCTTGAACTCGCGCAGCAGGGACACTTCCGCATTGAGTTTGACCCTGGCCTCGGCCGGGTTGCGCTCGGGCAGCTTGCGGATCAGCTGGCGGCCCTCGTCGAGCTTGCCCTGGCTGGCCAGGATGGAAGCGCGACGGGTCTGCGCCAGCGCCAGGTCGGAGGCGTTGTCAATCTTGGCCAGCCAGCTTTCCGCCGCGGCGTAATCCTTGCGTTTTTCCGCAATTTGCGAGAGAGACAAATAAGCCTGGGCCAGGCCGCGGTTGCGTTCGCCTTCGGCAGTCTGTTGCTGCGCCAGGCCGACATAGCGCTCCAGCGAGCTTTGCGCCTGCGCCAGCTGGTTGTCCTGCAACTGCAGGGAACCCAGCACCAACCAGCCTTCAGGGAGGTCGGGCTTGTCGCGCGTCACGACCTGCAACTGGGCGGAGGCCTCGGCATAACGCTGGGCGTCCAGCAGCGCCCGGGCATAACCCATCCTGATTTCAGGCATGGCTTTGGGGTTGCCTTCGAAATAATTGCGGACCACGGTTTCGGCTTCGGGCAGCTTGGGGTCCATCAATTCAAGCGCCACCAGCGCCGGGCCTTCGGCGCGCGGGGCGGTGGCCTGGCCGCGCCGGGCTGCGGCAAGCGCGCCGCTGGCATCGCCCGCGGCCAGGCGCATGCGCGCGACGGTGGTCCAGGCGGCGCCCGCGGTGGCGGGATTGCCCAGGTAGTCAGCCAGGGCCTCTTCCACCACGGTGCTGGCCAGTTTTTTGTCTGTTGCGCGGGCATACACGCGCGGCACAGCCGCCAGGACGGACGGCCGCTCCATATCCGGGGCCAGTTTGATTTCGGTTTGCAACGGCTCCACCGTGTCGGCAATCCGGTTGAGCGCCACCAGGATCTGCAGCACGTAACGGTTGGCTTCGCGCGAGGTGGGTTGGTCCTGCTTCCAGGCCCGGGCCGACTGCAGGGCGGCGTCGCCCGAGCGCGACTGCAGGGCGATGTCAGTGGCGCGCTGGTAAAGCTGGGCGTCGCCGGTTTTCCGGGCGGCATCCAGCATGAGTGCGAAGCCGGCGGCGGGCTCGCCGTCCTGCAGGGTCATTTCACCGACCAGCAGTTGGTAAAACAGGGCGCTGTCCAGAAGCGAGGACGGGGTGGATTCCTGCGCGGCCTTGGCTTCGACCAGTGTGGCGGGCGCGGCGGAAACCGGCTCGTCGGTCTGCGCCAGGGCCAGGGGTACGACAAACCACAGGCCGCTGAGGGCAAGGCCGGCAAGGCCGGCAAGGCCAGATTTTTTCTTCATCGAACCATGATAATTGATGCTTCCGGGTCGCGCTCCCGCTTTACCCTGCCGCCTTGAAAGCTTTTGTGGCCGGCCTTGCGTGCTGCCGTGAACCGTCCCCTGCGCCAGCTGACCGGCGCCCCTAACTGCCATCCCTATGCCTGAACTGCCGGAAGTCGAAGTCACCCGCCTGAGTTTTGCGGACCGCATCGCGGGCGCGCGCATCGAGCGGGTCGAAATGGGCAAACCCCTGCGCTGGCCCTTGGGCTGCCAGCCGCGCCAGCTGGTCGGCCGGCAGGTGCTCGCGGTTCGCCGGCGCGGCAAATACCTGTTGGTGGACTTGAGCGACGGCCTGTTGATGATCCACCTGGGCATGTCCGGCAGCGTGAGTTTTGGCACCGGCCTTCCCGCGCCTGGCAAGCACGACCACTTCGACATGGTGACCAGCCTGGGAACCCTGAGGCTTAACGACCCGCGCCGTTTTGGTGCGGTGGTCTATGCCGGCGGCGAAAACACCCCGGCTGCGCAAAAGTTGCTCGGCCGCCTGGGCGTGGAGCCGCTCAGCGACGCGTTTGACGCGGCCGGCTTTCACCAGGCGCTCAAACTGCGGCAAGCGCCCATCAAACAAGTCCTGCTGGGCGGTGAGGCGGTGGTGGGCGTCGGCAATATTTACGCCTCCGAGGCCTTGTTCCTGGCGGGCATACGGCCCACCACGCGGGCCAGCCGCATCAGCAAGCCGCGCGCGGCGCTGCTGCACGCGGCCATTCGCCAGGTGCTGGCGCAGGCTGTTACAAAGGGCGGCAGCACCTTGCGGGATTTCTCGAATGCCTGGGGCGAATCGGGCTATTTCCAGCTCGAAGCCATGGTCTACGACCGGGCCGGCCAGCCTTGCCGGGTGTGCGCCGCGCCCGTCAAAAGCATCCGCCAGGGCCAGCGCTCGACTTTTTATTGCGCGACCTGCCAGAAACCTTGAACCCGGATACGTAGAGGCGCCAATAGGCCTTTCGGGGCGGCGATGCTATATTGACCGATCACACTTAACGGAAGACCGATGTCTTTTAACGAACAATTTGACCAGCATGGCCAGTGGCGGCGTGAATTTGCGCTTCGCCTAAAGCTGCTTGCTGAGTGGATGAAAGACCATGACCTGCTCGACGCTGCCGTCGAGGAGCGTTTGCAGCGGCTGGAGTCCCAGGTGCGTTCCGACAAGGTCATGGTGGCTTTTGTGGCGGAATTCTCGCGCGGCAAGTCTGAGCTGATCAACGCGATCTTTTTTGCCGGCTACGGCCGCCGCATCATGCCGGCAAGCGCCGGCCGCACCACCATGTGCCCGACCGAGCTCGGCTACGACGCGGACGTGCCGCCCTGCCTGCGCTTGCTGCCCATCGAGACGCGTTTGCAGAAACAGGCGCTGATGGAGTGGCGCTCGGCCCCCGAAAAGTGGACCCGGCTGGACCTGGACGTCAACGACCCGGCCCAGCTGGCGCAAGCCCTGGAAAAAGTCGCCGAAGTGCGCCATGTCACCAAGGACGAAGCCCGCGCGCTCGGCTTCTGGCACGACAACAGCCCGGACGACAACCCGCTGGCCGGCCCCGACGGCCTGATCGAAGTGCCCAAGTGGCGCCATGCCCTCATCAACATCGCTCATCCGCTGCTCAAGCAGGGCTTGGTGATCCTCGACACGCCGGGCCTGAACGCCATAGGCGCTGAGCCCGAGCTGACGGTGAGCCTGATCCCGCAGGCACATGCCGTGGTGTTCATCTTGGCCGCCGACACCGGAGTCACCAAGTCCGACCTGGCCATCTGGCGTGAGCACCTGATCACCGAGGGCGAGGGCAGCGACGCGCGCCTGGTGGTGCTCAACAAGATAGACACGCTCTGGGACGCGCTGAGCACGCCCGAGCAGATCAAGGCGCAGATCGACCGGCAACGCGCGACCTCGGCCGAAATCCTCGGCCTGCCGGAGTCCCAGGTCATCCCCGTCTCGGCCCAGAAGGGCCTGGTAGCCAAGGTGACCCGCGACAAGGCCTTGCTGGAAGCCAGCCACCTTCCGGCGCTCGAGCTCGCGCTGGGCCAGGGCGTGATGGGCCAACGTCAGAAAATCCTGCGCTCGGCGGTGGCCGCCGGCATCGGCGAACTCCGCACGGAAGCCGGACGGGCTATGCACATACGCCGGCGCGACCTGGCCGAGCAGATGATCGAACTGCGCGGCCTGCGCGGCAAAAACGTGTCGGTGATCAAACACATGCGCAGCCGCATCGAGCAGGAACAAGCCGAATTCGATACCAGCGGCTCGAAGATCCACGCGGTGCGTTCGGTCCACCTCAAGATGCTGCGCGACCTGTTCAACCTGCTCAGTACGCCGACCCTCAAGGCCGAATTGGCGGAGCTCACGCAGGCGCTGAAGCAGCCGGGCATCAAGCTGGGCGTCAAAAAAGCCTACGGGCAGACCTTCTCTCGCCTGCGCGAGGGCCTGCAGAAATCCCAGATCCTGAGCGGCGAGATCCAGTCCATGCTGACCGCGTCCTTCCGCCAGCTCAATGCCGAATTCAGTTTCTCGCTGCAGGCGCCCAAAGAGCCGGAACTGATCCGCTACGAACACGACCTCGAACTGATAGAGCGCAGCCACCTGCAGTATCTGGGGCTGAGCAATGTGATCAAACTGTCCCAGGCGGACTTTTCCGAGCGCCTGGTGCGCGCGCTGGCCACGCGCCTGCGCGTGGTTTATGAGACGGCCCTCGGCGAGGTTGAGCTCTGGAACAAGTCGGCAGCCTCGCAGCTGGATGCCCAGCTGCGCGAGCGTCGCCGCAATTTCGGACGCAGGCTGGAGGCCATTGAGCGCATCCAGCAGGCGGCATCGGGCCTGGACGAGCGCATCGCCGAGATCGACGAGCAGGAAGGCGTGCTCAACGAGCTGGACAACAAGCTCACCGAGCTGACCGCCCACCTGATGGGTGGCACTTCTGCGCAAGACAAGGCGCAGGCCGCCGCAGCCGCCCAGAACGCGGCTGTTCCCGAGGCAGCCTGAGCCTTGCCGGCAGGCCAGTCAGCCATCCAGCGCCTTTTCCCCCTCAGGGCGCAAAGCCGGCGATGAAGCAATCCGCCTTGCAAACCCTGCCTCCCGGTTTTTCCGGGGAAATCGTACGCTGGCAAAGCACGCACGGGCGCAACAGCCTGCCCTGGCAGAACACGCGCGACCCTTACCGCGTGTGGTTGTCCGAGATCATGCTGCAGCAGACCCAGGTCGCCACCGTCCTCGATTACTACGCGCGCTTTCTTGAGCGCTTCCCCACGGTCGCCGAACTGGCTGCCGCGAGCGAAGACGACGTGTTGGGCTTGTGGAGTGGGCTGGGCTACTACAGCCGGGCGCGCAACCTGCATCGCTGCGCCAAAGATGTCATGGCCCTGCACGGCGGGCAATTTCCGGGCACCTCGGAGCAATTGCAGACCTTGCCCGGCATAGGCCGCTCGACGGCGGCCGCCATCGCCTCTTTTTGTTTCGCCGAGCGTGTGGCCATCCTGGACGGCAACGTCAAGCGGGTGCTCACCCGGGTGCTGGGTTTTTCCGCCGACCTGGCGCAAGGCGCCAATGAGAAAGCACTGTGGAACCATGCGACGGAACTGCTGCCCACGCGCAAGCTGGCCGACACCATGCCGCGCTACACCCAGGGCCTGATGGACCTGGGCGCGACGATTTGCGCCGGGCGCCAGCCGCAGTGCCTGCTGTGCCCGGTTCAGAAGCTGTGCCGCGGTTTTGCCGAAGGCGACCCCGGCAAGTACCCCGTCAAGACGCGCAAGCTCAAGCGCAGCGCCCAGGGCCTGAGCCTGTTGTGGGCGCAGCGGCCCGACGGCTCGGTCTGGCTTGAAAGGCGTCCCGGCCGGGGCGTCTGGGGCGGCCTGTATTGTCTGCCGGTATTCGACAGTGACGACGAGCTGAAAGCGGTGCTGCCGCCCGGGCTGCAATCGCGGCTCGATCCCCTGCCGCAGTTTGTCCATGTGCTCACGCACAAGGATTTGTATTTGTCGCCGTGGGTCGCGGGCTTTGGCGCCGGCCAGGCGCTGCCCAAGGCCGTGGTGTCGGAAGAGCGGCCGGGCGCCTGGTTCGGCCCCGAAGCGTGGCCCGCGCTGGGCCTGCCCGCACCTATACGCAAGCTGCTCGCGCAGGACGCCTGAGACCGGTGTCCTCTTAGCCGGCGTCGAGCTCGCGGTGCCGCTTCAGCGTGCGCCAATGCGGGCTGAAAGCCGTCGCCAGTTCCTCGACCAGGTAGACCGAGCGGTGCTGGCCGCCTGTGCAGCCGATGGCGACCGTCACGTAGCTGCGGTGGTCGCGCACCAGCGCGTTCAGCCAGTGGCTGAGGAATTGCTCGATGTGCCGGAACATGTCGCCGACCTCGGGATGCGCCTTGAGGTAATCCATCACAGGCTCATCCCGCCCCGTCAGGTGGCGCAGGCCGGACTCATAGTGCGGATTAGGCAGCATGCGCACGTCGAAGACATAGTCGGCGTCCAGCGGCACGCCGCGCTTGAACGCGAAGGATTCGAACACCAGCGTCAGCTGGGTGGTGGGCGCGGAAATCAGCGACTTCACATAGCCTTGCAACTGCGAGGACCGGATCATGCTGGTGTCCAGCACATGGGCCTGCTCGCGCATTTCGCCGAGCAGTTCGCGCTCCAGTTCGATGGCGTCCACCAGCGCGCGGTGCTGGTCGGACGCGTCTATGCGCGACAGCGGGTGCAGCCGGCGCGTTTCCGAAAAGCGGCGCACCAGGGTCTCGGTGTTGGCGTCCAGGAACAGCGACTGCACCACCACGCCGGACTCGCGCAGCTGCCGCAACTGCTGGGGTACCAGCGGCAGCGAGGTCGCGCTGCGCACGTCCATGGCAATCGCCACCTTCTGCGCGCCGTGCTTCTGTTCCAGCGCGACGAAAGGCGTGAGCAGCTCGGGGGGCAGGTTGTCGACGCAGTAGTAGCCGGCGTCCTCCAGCGCATGCAGGGCGACGGATTTCCCCGAGCCCGACATGCCGGTGATGAGGACCATTTCCAGCGTCGCCATCACTGCCCCAGCATTTCCTTGGCGTGGGCCAGCGTGGTGCCGGAAAGGCGTTCACCGCCCAGCATGCGGGCGATCTCGGCCACGCGCTGCTCGCCGTTGACATGATCGACGGTGCTCAGGGTGGCGCCGTTCTCGGAGCGCTTGGCGACCACCAGGTGCTGGTCGGCGCAGGCCGCCACCTGGGGCAAATGGGTGACGGCCATGACCTGGCGGTCCTTGCCCAGCTGTTTCATGAGGCGGCCAACGGTTTCGGCGACGGCGCCGCCCACGCCTGAATCCACCTCGTCAAAAATCAGGGTTTCGGCCTGCCCGAGCTGGCTGGTGGTGACGGCAATGGCCAGCGCGATGCGCGACAGCTCGCCGCCCGAGGCTACTTTGCCGACGGGGCGCGGCGTGCTGCCGCTGTGGCCGGCCACCAGGAATTCGGCTTGCTCGAGGCCATGCTGGGCGGGTTGTTCAAGTTTTGCCAGCGCCACGTCGAATTTTCCGCCCTGCATGCCCAGGCCCTGCATGGCCTGGGTGATGGCCTTGGCGAGCTTGGGCGCGGCTTTGGCGCGGGCCTTGGACACCTGGCCGGCTTCCTCGAGGTAGGCGGCCTTGGCCGCGGCTTCGTTCTTTTCAAGCTGGGCCAGGTCGGCCGCGGCATTGAGTTTTTGCAGTTCGGCCTGCCAGGACGCCAGCAGCTCGGGCAGCTCGGCCGGCGTGCGCTTGTAGCGGCGCGCCAGGCTGACCCACTGTGACAGGCGCTCGTCGAGTTCGGCCAGCCGCTGCGGCTCGAGTTCGGCATGGCGGGCATAGCCGTTGAGCGAGTGGACCGTGTCTTCCATCTGTGCCAGCGCGCCGTTCAGGACTTCCACCATGGCCTTGAACTCGGGCTCTATGTGTTCCTGGTTTTGCAGCGCCGCAATCGCGCGGCCCAACAGCGCGTTGGCGTTGTCGTCGGATTCCTGCAATGCATCGACGGCGGTTTGCACCGCGTCGCGCAGGGCCTGGGCATTCGACAGGCGCCCGTGCTGGGCATTGAGTTCGTCCCACTCGTCGGCGCCGGGAGCGAGCTTGTCGACTTCGCCGATCTGCCAGGCCAGTCGCTCGCGTTCGCGCTGCAGGCTGTCCTGGGCGTCGCGCGCTTCCAGCAGCGTCTTCTGCGCCAGACGCCACTGCTGCCAGCGGCGCGAGAGTTCATCCGTGGAAACGTCCGCATAGGAGTCCAGCAGGCCGCGCACCGCGTCGGGCCGCGTCAGGCTTTGCCAGGCATGCTGGCCGTGGATGTCCACCAGGTGGTCGGCGATCTCCTTGAGCTGCGTGGCGGTTGCCGCGCTGCCGTTGATCCAGGCGCGGCTTTTGCCTTGCACGTCTATCGTGCGGCGCAAGAGCAGGCTGTCGCCGCCATCGAAGCCGGCTTGCTCCAGCCAGGCGGCCAGGCCCTTGGGGCTGTCGAACTCGACGCTGATCTCGCAGCGCGCCGCGCCTTCACGTATCACACCGGCATCGGCACGCGCGCCCAGGGCAAGTTG
This sequence comes from Polaromonas sp. P1_F2, assembly GCF_056405735.1. Lineage (NCBI taxonomy): Bacteria > Pseudomonadati > Pseudomonadota > Betaproteobacteria > Burkholderiales > Comamonadaceae > Polaromonas > Polaromonas sp. P1_F2. The sequence continues at coordinate 435,888 of NZ_JBFUBN010000003.1, forward strand.
CAGGGCGTCGATCAGGATGGATTTGCCGGCGCCGGTCTCACCGGTCAGCACCGTGAACCCGCCGGACAGGTCCAGCTCGAGTTCGTGGACGATGACGAAATCGCGAAGCGAGATGCTTTTGAGGCTCATAAATAAATCCGTGCCATTCAGGCTACGCCTTCATTCCAGTGAAGTTTTTTGCGCAAGGTGTCGAAGTAGCTCCAGCCCTTGGGGTGCAGAAAGCGCATCTGGTGCTCCGAGCGCCTGACGGTGATGCGGTCGCCGTGCAGCAGGCTGGCCAGCGACTGCATGTCGAAGTTGGCGCTGGCGTCCCGGCCGGCGACGATCTCAATCGTGATCTCGCCGGAGTCCGATAGCACGATGGGCCGGTTCGACAGTGTGTGCGGCGCGATGGGCGCCAGCACCCAGCCGGCAATCGAGGGATGGAGCAGGGGCCCGCCGGCGGACAGCGCGTAGGCCGTGGAGCCGGTGGGCGAGGCGATGATCAGGCCGTCGGCGCGCTGGTTGGCCACGAAGCGGCCGTCGACCTCGACGCGAAGCTCCACCATGCCGGCGGTCGCGCCGCGGTTGACCACCACGTCGTTCATGGCGGTGGCGCTGAAGACGCAGCGGCCGTCGCGCACCACCTTGGCCTGCATCATCCAGCGGCGGTCCTCCTCGTATTCGCCGCGCAGCATGGGAATCAGGGTGTTCTGGTAGTCCTCGAAGGCGATGTCGGTGATGAAGCCGAGCCGGCCCTGGTTGATGCCCACCAGCGGGATGCCGAACTGGGCCAGCAGCCGGCCTATGCCCAGCATGGTGCCGTCGCCGCCCACCACCAGGGCCAGGTCGCACTGGGCGCCTATGCCGGCCGCGTCCAGCGTCGGGAATTGCGTGAGGCCGGTGTTGCTGGCGGTGTCCTGCTCGATCGCTACCTCGCAGCCCTGGGTGCCCAGGAAATGCGCGATGTCCTCCAGCGCCGACCGGGAACCCTGTGCGTGGTACTTGCCGATCAGTGCGACATGGCGGAATTGCGATTTCATCGGCAAATTACATCACAACATCCGCCCCAAGCTTCGTAGAATGTCGGCATGCTTGATGATCGTGCGCGGTTGCTTCTCAAGGCGCTGGTGGAGCGCTACATTGCCGATGGGCAGCCGGTGGGTTCACGCACGCTGTCCAAGGCCTCCGGCCTGGAGCTGTCCCCCGCCACCATACGCAACGTGATGAGCGATCTCGAGGAGCTCGGCCTGATCGTCAGCCCTCACACCTCGGCCGGCCGCATCCCCACGGCGCGCGGCTACCGCCTCTTCGTCGATACCATGCTGACCACGCAGCGCGACTCCTTTCCTGCCGCGGGTCAGATAGGCGCCCCCCGGCTGGCGCCCGACCAGCCGCAAAAGGTGCTCAGCAACGCGGCGCACATGCTCTCCAGCCTGTCGCAATTCGTCGGTGTGGTCATGGCGCCGCGCCGCACTTCGGTGTTCCGCCACATTGAATTTTTGCGCCTGTCCGAAAAACGTTTCCTCGTGATCATCGTGTCGCCCGACGGCGACGTGCAGAACCGGGTCATCTTCACCGAGGCCGACTACAGCCAGTCGCAGCTGGTGGAGGCCGCCAATTTCCTCAATTCACACTACGCCGGCATGGCGATCGAGGAAGTGCGCGAGCGCCTGAAAAACGAGGTCGAGGCGCTGCGCGGCGAGATCGCCACGCTAATGCAGGCCGCGGTCAAGGTCAGCTCCGAAGCCATCGAATCGCGCGACGAAGTCGTGATCTCCGGCGAGCGCAACCTGCTGGCCGTCAGCGATTTTTCCGGCGACATGGGCAACCTGCGCAAGCTGTTCGACCTGTTCGAGCAAAAGGCGCAGCTGATGCGCCTGCTCGACGTGTCCAGCCGCGCCGAGGGCGTTCGCATCTACATAGGCGGCGAAAGCCAGGTCATTCCCTACCAGGAGCTGTCGGTGGTGACGGCGCCTTACGAAGTCGACGGCCAGGTCGTGGGCACGCTGGGCGTCATAGGCCCCATGCGCATGCCCTACGAAAAAATGATCCAGATCGTCGACATCACCTCCAAACTGGTCAGCACGGCCCTGAGCCACAGCAAGTAGGCCCGCGAGCAGGTCCCCGCAGGCCCTTACAATCTCTCTCTTGTGTGGGGCGTTAGCTCAGTTGGTTAGAGCAGAGGACTCATAATCCTTTGGTCGAGTGTTCAAGTCACTCACGCCCTACCATTTAAATAAGCTATAATTTGAGGCTTAGCGGCTGTAGCTCAGTTGGATAGAGTACTTGGCTACGAACCAAGGGGTCGTGGGTTCAATTCCTGCCAGCCGCACCACTTTTATTAGTGATTTCAATAGCTTAGAGGCTCACCCCTCTAGGCTATTTTTCTTTGCGCAGGGCTTTTTAGTGGTTTTCCGGGGCTGTACGTGCACCAGCCGCTCCGCTATTCTGGAGGCTCATTCCGGAGGAGAAACATGGGATCACTGAACGTCGAGGACCACGGCGACTGGCTGAGTTTTGGCCTGTCGCATGCAGGCAGCACCATTCCGGTCAGGATTTCGCGCGAGGCGATGGAGGAGTTCTTCGGCGCCGTGCCGGAGCCGGACTCCCTCAAAAAGGCCTACGAGCGTGATGCTGAAATGATTCACGCCCGGGCCGCCGACATGGTCGTGGCGGGCGTCAACTACACGCCCGACAATCCCCTGGTCCTGAAGATGGAAGATTTTTAGAGGCATTCACGGCCGGCCGCCATGAATGCTATGGTGGCTGGAGCATGAACAAAGCCTTTACCAAAGAAACCGATGAGTCCGAGGACGACGAGCCCGCGCTCGCCCCCTTGCCCGCGGGCGGCAAAAACTACATCACGCCGCAGGGCTATGAGCGCCTGCGCAGCGAACTGCTGGACCTGATCGACAACGAGCGACCCAAGATGGTGGAAATCGTCCACTGGGCGGCCAGCAACGGCGATCGCTCGGAAAACGGCGACTACCACTACGGCAAAAAGCGCCTGCGGGAAATCGACAGGCGCATCCGCTTCCTGACGCAGAGGCTGGAGATCGCGGAGATCAGCAATCCCTCTATCCACCACGGCAGCGACCAGGTCTTCTTCGGCGCGACCGTGAGCTATGCCGATGACAGCGGCGCAGAGCGCATGGTGACCATCCTCGGCATCGACGAGGCCAACAGTGCCCTGGGACAAATCAGCTGGATATCGCCCGTCGCCAGGGCGCTGCTCAAGTCGCGAGTGGGGGATGAGGTGAGCCTCGTGACGCCGCAAGGCCTGCAGACGCTGGAGGTGCTGAAGGTGGACTACCCGGCGCCCGACGAACGCACGGCCGGTTAAGCGGCAGGCTAGCCGGTCGACTTGGCTCGCTGAACCCGCAGGACTGAGGGTGTGCGCTTGACACTGCGCAGGGCCGAAGCCAGGTGCACGCGGTCACGTACCGCCACGCCAAAACGCAGGTCGGTCGCATCGTGCGAGGGCTCTTGCTCCATGTCGACGTGGGTGATGTCGGCCTCGGCGCTGGCCAGCGCGGCCGCAACGCGTGCCAGCACCCCCTTGCCGTTGGACACCGTGACCAGCAGGTTGGTCTCAAAAGTGCGCACCGGCTCGTCCGACCAGTCGACAGCGATGAAGCGCTCACTGTCGCGGTGCTGCAGGCGCTTGGCGACGGCGCAGTCGTCGGTGTGTATGACCAGGCCCTCGCCGCGGCCCAGGTAGCCGACGATGCCGTCGCCCGGAATGGGCCGGCAGCAGGGGGCGAACTGCACCGAGGCGCCTTCGCTGCCGTCGATCACCAGGGCGCCTTGCGACACCGACTCGTGGGCGGTGTAGCGCTCGCGGCTCATCAGCAGCGCATTGGGCTTTTCGCCGGTCTCGGCGAGCAGGGTCACGATGCGCTTGGCGACCATGCTGGCGATCCGCTTGCCCAGGCCGATGTCGGTCAGCAGGTCGGCACGCGTGCGGTTGCCGGTAAAACGCAGGATTTTTTCCCAGGTGCCGTGATGGGCCTCGTCGTCCTCGGGCAGGCGATCGCGCTCTATGCCCTCGGCGCGCAGCGCCTGGGCCAGCATTTTTTCGCCCAGGTCCTGCGATTCCGACAGCGCCATGGTCTTCAGGTGGTGGCGAATTTTGGAACGCGCCTTGCCGGTGCGTACGAAGCCGAGCCAGCCGGGGTTGGGGCTGGAGACGGAAGCCGTGATGATCTCGATGACGTCGCCGTTGTGCAGTTCGGAGCGCAGCGGCACCTGCTCGCCGTTGACCTTGGCGGCCACGGCGCGGTGGCCCACATCGCTGTGGATGGCATAGGCGAAGTCCACGATCGTCGCGCCGCGCGGCATGGCCATGATCTGGCTTTTCGGCGTGAACACATAAACCGCCTCGGGGAACAGGTCGATCTTGACGTGGTCCCAGAACTCGGCCGCATCGCGCGTTTCATGCTGGATGTCGAGCAGCGACTGCAGCCACTGCGTGCCCAGGCGCTGCGAGGCGTCGCTGTCCGGGTCCGTAGCCTTGTACAGCCAGTGAGCCGCCACGCCGGACTCGGCCACCACATGCATGGCCTCGGTGCGCATCTGGAACTCGATATTCGTGCCGAAGGGCCCGACCAGGGTGGTGTGCAGCGACTGGTAGCCGTTGATCTTGGGGATCGCGATGTAATCCTTGAACTTGCCGGGCAGGGGCTTATAGAGCTGGTGCAGCACGCCCATCGCCGTGTAGCAGGCGGTCAGGTCCTTCACGATCACCCGAAAGCCGTAGAGGTCGGTGACCTGGGCGAAGGACAGGTGCTTCTCGTCCATCTTGCGGTAGATGGAATACAGGGTCTTTTCGCGCCCCGAGATCAGCACGGGTACCTTCGCGCTGGTAAAAGCCGACTCGACTTCGCCCTGAACCCGCTTGATCACGTCGCGCCGGCGGCCGCGGGCCTTTTGCAGTGCCTTGGTCAGGGTGGCGTAGCGCCAGGGGTGCAGGTGCTGGAAGGACAGGTCCTGCAGCTCGCGGTAGGTGGTGTTCAGGCCCAGGCGGTGGGCGATGGGCGCGTAAATATCGAGGGTTTCGCGCGAAATGCGGGTCCACTTGGCGCGCGGGACGTCGCCCAGCGTGCGCATGTTGTGGGTGCGGTCGGCCAGTTTGATCAGGATGACCCGCACGTCGCGCGCCATAGCCAGCAGCATCTTGCGGAAGGATTCGGCCTGGTTTTCCTCGCGGGTGTTGAATTCCAGCTTTTCGAGCTTGGTCAGCCCGTCCACGAGTTCGGCCACCGGGGCGCCGAAGCGCTCTATCAATTCCGGTTTGGTAACGCCGCAGTCTTCAATCGCGTCATGCAGCAGGGCGGCCATGAGGGCCTGCGCATCCAGTTTCCATTCGGCGCACTGTTGCGCCACGGCGATCGGGTGGGTGATGTAGGGTTCGCCGCTGTTGCGCAGCTGGCCCAGGTGCGCCTCATCGGCAAAACGGTAGGCGCGGCGGACATTGTCGATGTCGGCGGCGCTCAGGTAGTCCAGCCTGGCCGTGAGCGCGGCAAAACTCGCGGCCGCGGCATTGGCGGCGGCCGGGGTCGATTTGCTGGCAACAACGGGCGAAAGCATGGCGCTCATGCCTTAAATGTATCGCGGCATGAAAAAAATCTGGAAAAAATGGACTTTAGAGACTCGGAAATGAAAAAAGCACCGATATTCGGTGCTTTTTGCGAGCCTGAACAGTGTTTCAGGAGGGGACTTTTTTCAGCATTTCAAGGCCGATCTTGCCGTCGGCGATTTCGCGCAGGGCGGTCACGCCGGGCTTGTTCTTGCTTTCGATCTTGGGGGCATGGCCCTGGCTCAGCATGCGCGCGCGGTAGGTTGCGGCCAGCACCAGCTGGAAGCGGTTCGGGATTTTTTCGAGGCAATCTTCGACGGTAATGCGGGCCATGGTGATCTCCGGTGTGATCGATAAGGTGAAAAGCGCTGAAATCAGGGAATTTGAAGGGCCTGGAAGGTCTCGGCACGGGCGCGTCGCTGGGCCGAAAACTTGAGCCGCTGGGCATGCACAATGGTTTTCAGGTCGAAAACTGCCCGCTCAAACAACTCGTTGATTATAACGAAGTCGAATTCCCGGGCCTGGGCCATCTCGGTGCCGGCGTTTTTGAGCCGCAGCTCGATGACCTCGGCACTATCCTCGCCGCGCCGTTGCAGGCGGGAGCGCAGTTCCTCCCAGCTGGGCGGCAGGATGAAGATCAGCACCGCATTGGCGAAAATCCGCTTGATGTTGATGGCACCCTGGAAGTCGATCTCCAGGATCACGTCGGCGCCATGGGCCACTCGCTCCTCGATGGTCTGCCGCGAAGTGCCGTAGCGGTGGCCGTGCACGTGAGCCCACTCCAGGAAGGCGTCGCGAGCCACCATGCCGTCGAATTCCTCGGGCGACAGGAAAAAGTACTCCCTGCCGTGCTTTTCCTGCCCGCGCGGAGGGCGGGTGGTGTGCGACACCGAGGGCTGGATGCGCGAATCCAGCTCCATCAGGGCCTTCACCAGGCTGGATTTGCCCGCCCCGCTGGGGGCGGCCACGACAAAAAGGTTTCCGGGATAGTCCATGCGTTCGGGTCGTTGAGTGCTTATTGAAAGAGGGGGCTGCCGGGGCGCTATTCGATGTTCTGGACCTGCTCGCGGATCTGCTCGATCAACACCTTCATGTCCACGGAGATGCGGGTCAGTTCCAGGGACGCGGATTTGGAGCCCAGTGTATTGGCTTCGCGGTGCAGTTCCTGGATCAGGAAATCCAGGCGCTTTCCCAGTTCCCCGCCGCCGGCGAGCAGGCGGTCGATCTCGTCGAGGTGGGACGACAGCCGGGTGATTTCTTCCGCCACGTCGATCCGGATGGCGAAGGCGGTGGCCTCGGTCAGGGCCCGGTCCTGGGCGATTTCCGGCAGCGCGCCGCCGTCGGACAGGGCCATGGCTTCTTTCCATCGCTCCAGGAAGCGGGTTTTCTGCTGCTCCACCAGCTTGGGGACCATGGGCACGGCCAGCGCGGCCAGTGCCCGTAGCTGCGCAGTACGGTCCAGCAGCATCTCCGCGAGGCGGGCGCCTTCCCGTTCGCGGGCCGTCATCAGCTCTTTCAGGGCCTTTTTGGCCAGCTTGAGCAGCTCATCGCTGTAGTCGTGTGGTTTTTTGTCTTCATTCGTCGCAATTCTGAGAATATCTGCGACGCTGAGCGCCCCGGCCTGTGGCAGCCAGGACTTGATGCTGTCTTCCAGCGAGCCCAGGCGCTGCAAGGTGGCCGACGAGGGCGCGCGCAGGTTGCCCGACGAGGCGCTTTCCAGCGACACCCGTACTTCGACCTTGCCGCGCTTGAGCTTGCCGGTGAGCAGTTCGCGCAGGGCTGGTTCGGCCTGCCGCAGTTCGTCGGGCAGGCGGAAGGCCAGGTCCAGGAACCGGCTGTTGACGGAGCGTATTTCGACGCCCAGACGGGAGCTGGCGTCCGGGCCCGATTCAGTTTCCGGGGCGGACTGCGCCATGCTCGATTGCACGGTTGCATAACCCGTCATGCTGTAAACTGACATTTGTAGATACGCTTTACTAGAGAGAGAACCAAGACCCAGGCCGACATTGTCTCGCCCGGGCAAGCCCAAATTATGTCAAAGGTCAAGCCTGCACCGTTGCCGCCCGACACCGTGATTGGTGGCTATCGTGTTGTGCGAAAGCTTTCGGCCGGAGGCTTCGGGGTAGTTTACTTGGCTGTCGACAACGAGGGCCAGCAGGTTGCCATCAAGGAATACCTGCCGTCTTCCCTGGCCAGCCGCTCGCCGGGCGAACTGCTTCCCCAGGTCCAGCCTGAAAAACTTTCGCTGTACCGCCTGGGCCTCAAGAGTTTCTTTGAAGAAGGCCGCTCCCTCGCCCAGATTTCCCACGGTTCCGTCGTCAGCGTGCTGAATTTCTTCCGCGAGAACGAAACTGTCTACATGGTGATGAACTACCTGGAGGGTGGCACCCTGCAGGACTTCATCATCACGGCCCGTGAGCTCAAAAAGCAGAAGGTTTTCCGCGAATCGACCATCCGCTCGCTGTTCGACGAAATCCTGCGCGGCCTGCGCATCGTGCACCAGCACAAGATGCTGCACCTGGACATCAAGCCCGCCAATATCTTCATCACCGACGACAACCGCGCCGTGATGATCGACTTCGGCGCCGCCCGCGAGGTGCTGAGCAAGGAAGGCAACTTCATTCGTCCCATGTACACGCCCGGCTTCGCCGCGCCCGAGATGTACCGCCGCGATTCCTCCATGGGCCCCTGGACTGACATTTACGCCATCGGCGCCTGCATTTACGCCACGATGCAGGGTTACCCGCCCAACGACGCGCCCCAGCGCCTCGAAAAAGACCGTCTGTCGCTTGCCCTGTCGCGTTTGCGTGGTGTCTATTCCGATAACCTGATCGAGGTTGTAGAGTGGTGCATGTCGCTCGATCCGCTGTCCCGCCCGCAGTCGGTTTTCGCCCTGCAAAAAGAGCTGAGCCGGGAGGGCGAGCGCCGCTACACCAAGCTCACCGTCAGCGAAAAGGTTCGCCTGCAGTTTGACAACATGGTGTCCGACACCAAAAAATCAGCGCGCAAGGCCACCGGCTACGCGACCAAATTCAAATGAAATTCTCAGTCTTTCAGGTCAGCCGCAAAGGCGGGCGCGAAAAGAACGAAGACCGCATGGGCTATTGCTACACGCGCGAATCGGGCCTCTTCGTGCTGGCCGACGGCATGGGCGGCCACCCTGAAGGCGAAGTGGCGGCCCAGCTCGCCCTGCAGACCATCTCGGCGCTCTACCAGAAGGAAGCGCGCCCCGTCATTGAAGACACCACCGAGTTCCTCTCCACCGCCCTGATGGCGGCGCACCACCAGATCATCCGCTACGCCAGCGAAAAAGGCATGCTGGACACCCCCCGCACCACGCTGGTGGCCGCCATCCTGCAGGGCACGGGCGCCACCTGGGTGCACTGCGGCGATTCGCGACTTTACGTCGTGCGTGACGGCGAACTGCTCACGCGCACCCGCGACCACTCCTACCTCGAACAGCAAAGCGCCGGCGTGATCAAGCTCGAGCGCATCAACCGCAACATTCTGTTCACCTGCCTGGGATCGCCCACCAAACCCGTCTTCGACGTCGCCGGCCCCGTCACCTTGCAGCAGGGCGACAAGCTGCTGCTGTGCTCCGACGGCCTTTGGGGCAGCCTCAGCGACGCCGAAATCGTGCGCCAGCTGGCCAGCAAGGGCGTGTCCGACGCGGTGCCCGACCTGGTCGAAAACGCCCTGCGCACCGGCGGCGAGCACAGCGACAACGTCACCGTGCTGGCCATGGAGTGGGAAACGCCCGACGCCTTCGAGTCCACCCGTGGCGTCTCCACCGACAGCATCATGGACGGCGTGTTCGCCTCGACGATCCAGGCCGGCGTGCTCGACACCATGGTCGACGACCTCGACGAGGCAACCATCGAACGCTCGATCGCCGAGATCAACGAAGCCATTCGCCGCTCGGCCGCCAGAAAAGCCTGATACCGGGGCCGGCGCTGCAAGGCGTCTCGTTCCCTTCTCTCCTTTTCGTTTTACCTTTTCTTCCGCTTTATTTTCTCCGGCGTTTTGCCAGAAAGCCATTTTCATGAGCCAGTTTGAACGAAGCGGCGCGCGCGCCGCCGACGCCCTGCGCAGCGTGCGCATCACCCGCCACTACACCGCCTACGCCGAAGGCTCGGTGCTGATCGAGTTCGGCGGCACCAAGGTGCTGTGCACCGCCTCCGTCGAAGAAAAAGTCCCCGGCCACAAGAAAGGCAGCGGCGAAGGCTGGGTCACCGCCGAATACGGCATGCTGCCCCGCGCCACCCATACCCGCAGCGACCGCGAGGCCGCGCGCGGCAAACAAAGCGGGCGCACGCAGGAAATCCAGCGCCTGATCGGCCGCTCCATGCGCTCGGTGTTCGACCTGAAGAAACTCGGTGAACGCACCATCCACCTCGACTGCGACGTCATTCAGGCCGACGGCGGCACCCGCACCGCCAGCATCACCGGCGCCTTCGTCGCGGCGCAGGACGCCGTCAACACCTTGATCGCCGGCGGCAAGCTCACGCAAAGCCCCATCATCGACCACGTCGCCGCCATCTCGGTCGGCATCGTGCAGGGCACGCCCTTGCTGGACCTTGAATACACCGAAGACTCCGCTTGCGACACCGACATGAATGTTGTCATGACCGGCGCCGGCAATTATGTGGAAGTGCAGGGCACGGCCGAAGGCGCCGCGTTTTCGCGGAAGGAAATGGACGCGCTGCTTGTGCTCGCCGAAAAAGGCATCACCGAGCTGGTCGCGCTGCAAAAGCAGTCGCTGGCTGCCTGAGCGTCCGTCCGTCGCGTAGCTTCCGGCGCTTTTCGCCCCATCGACTCCCATGAAAAAAATCGTTTTAGCCTCCAACAACCAGGGCAAACTCGCCGAACTCAAGGCCATGTTCGCGCCTCTGGGGCTTGAACTTGTCAGCCAGGCCGAACTGGGCCTGCCCGAGGCCGAAGAACCCTTTCGCACCTTTGTCGAAAATGCCCTCGCCAAAGCCCGACAGGCCTCGCGCCTCAGCGGCCTGCCCGCGCTGGCCGACGATGCGGGCCTGTGCGTCGAGGCTTTCGGCGGCCTGCCCGGCGTCGACACCGCTTTTTACGCCACCCGCTATGGCTACACCAAGGGCGATGACAACAACGTCAAGGCCTTGCTTGAACAGATGGCGCACCTGGCGCAGCCTTCCGAACGCCGCGCCGCGCTGGTCAGCACGCTGGTGGCTGTGCGCTCCGACAAAGACCCCGAGCCGTTGATTGCCTCCGGCCGCGTGGCCGGGCAGATCGCCGCACAGCCTGTGGGCGACAACGGCTTCGGCTTCGACCCGGTGATGTTCATCCCCGAGTTCGGCAAAACCTTTGCGCAACTGCCGGTCGAGGTCAAGAACGCCAACAGCCATCGCGGCAAGGCCGCGCGCCAGATGATCGCACTGATGCGCGGACAGTGGCCGCTCACCCCCTGACACTCGCCATGGCGCAGCAGGACATCCAGCACTACATGCGCAGCGGCACGCTGCGGCTGGCCGCGCTGCCGCCGCTGTCGCTCTACGTGCACCTGCCCTGGTGCATACGCAAGTGCCCCTACTGCGACTTCAATTCGCACGAAGCCGTGGGCGAGATGCCTGAGCAGCGCTACATCGACGCGGTGATCGCCGACCTTGAGGCCGCGCTACCCCTGGTCTGGGGCCGCACCGTGCACAGCATCTTCATAGGCGGCGGCACGCCCAGCCTGTTTTCGCCGCAAGCCATAGATCGCCTGCTGGCCGACATACGCGCGCGCTTGCGGCTCGAGGCCGATTGCGAGATCACGCTCGAAGCCAACCCCGGCACCTTTGAGAAAGACCGCTTCAAGGCCTTCCGCGCCGCGGGCGTGACCCGCCTGTCCGTCGGTGTGCAAAGCTTTGACGACCGGCACCTCAAAGCCCTGGGCCGCGTGCACGACCGCGCCCAGGCCATCGCCGCGGTCGAGGAAGCCGCGCAGGCCTTTGACACTTTCAATCTCGACATCATGTACGCGCTGCCCGGGCAGACCATGGAAAGCCTGGAGCAGGACATGCGACAGGCCCTGGCCCTGCAGCCGCCCCACATCTCCATCTACCACCTGACGATTGAGCCCAACACCTACTTCGCCAAATTCCCGCCCGTGGTGCCAGAAGAAGACACGGCCTACGCCATGCTCGACAAGATTACAGAGATGACCGGGGCCGCGGGCCTGCAGCGTTATGAAGTGTCGGCCTATGCCAAGCCAGGCCACCGCTGTTTCCACAACCTCAACTACTGGCAGTTCGGCGATTACCTCGGCATAGGCGCGGGCGCCCACAGCAAGCTCAGCTTCGCGCATCGCGTGGTGCGCCAGGTGCGTTATCGCGAACCCAAGCTGTACATGGAAAAAGCCTTGGCCGGCGAAGCCGTGACGCAAGAGACCGAAGTCGGCCGCGCCGACCTGCCTTTTGAATTCATGCTCAACGCCCTGCGCCTGCGCGACGGTTTCAAGCTGCAGGACTTCAGTGAGAAGACGGGGCTGCCCATCACCGCCATCCAGCAGGGCCTCGAAGAAGCCGAACGCAAGGGCCTGATAGAGCGCGATTTCGTGCACGTCAAACCGACCGAACGCGGCTTTGATTTTTTGAACGACCTGCAGTCACTGTTCCTGGCCGGCTGAACAAGCAAGGCCCGAATCGCATGGAAACTCCCGCCCTTATTTTTCTCGTTGTCAGCTGCGCCATCAGTTTCGGCCTGGGCCGGCTTTTTGTGCATTTCCGCGACAAGAAGCGCAGGAAGGCGGCCGAGGAGCGCGCCGCCGCGGCACTCCGCAACCGGCCGGCCGAGCCCGAATCGCTCAACAAGGCCAAGCGCAAACGTCAGCTTCAGCAAGCCGCCAAAGGCAAGCGCTGAATCATCGGCGCAGGGCTGCTCAACCGCAGCTGACCCGCGTCACCCGGCCCGCATCATCCACCGTGAGGTTCAGCCGCTCGGCATTGAACTCCATGGTCACCACCTGGTTGGGCCTGAGTGTCCGTACGGTCTTGGCGCCGGCGCGCGTGCGCGCTTCATTTTCGAGCGTGGCATCCACATTGCGGCCCATGGCGAACTGGGCCGGGGCGGCATTGCAGCGGGTTGACACGGGGGCGGGATCGGATGGCTGGCTGGTAGCGGGGGTGGTTCCGCAGGCCGACATCAACAGGACGGCGGTGGTGGCAAGGGCTGCCAATACTGGTAAACGCATAGTGGGTCCTTTCAAAAACAGCGGCTGCATTCAACGCCGCACAATAGCTTGTCGTCGTAAAGTCCTTTCGTCGAGAAGATATCGCTCGGCGGGGCATCGCCAGATGGGGTAATGCCGGTAATTACTGTAGGTGCAGGCCCGCGTATGAAATCAACAAGTCATGGGCGGCAAACATCCATAATCCGGGCTGGCCCCAGGCAAGTATGAAATGTTCTAAAACCATTGCCCGCATGTGAAGCCTGCCCTGCCGAGCGACAAGCCCGCAAGCTGAACTGCGCCGCCAGCTTCCGAACACGCCATTCCTGCCTATGCTCGACTATCCTCCTCGCTCGCGTCCAGCCGGCAGCACCAAATATGATTTTTAATTCCTGGCAGTTCATCCTGGTGTTCCTGCCGATCTCATTTGGCGTCTATTTTTGGCTCAATCACCGCCGCCTGATTACCGGGGGGAAAGTCTGGTTGGTGGCCACAAGCCTGTTTTTTTATGCCTATTGGGACATCAAGCACCTGCCGCTGATGTTGGGTTCAATTTTTCTGAACTTCGTCATCGGTTCATGGCTGGCCCGGACGCACGAGACATTTCTTCGGAGGATGAAAAAGTCTCAATGCGGCTTTGACCGGCGCCGTGTTCTCGTTATGGGCATCGCGGCCAATCTAGTCGTGCTCGGGTATTACAAATACACGGACTTCCTGCTCAGCAATGTCAATGCCGTCCTTTTTGGGACGGGCTACTACTTCCCGGATATTGCTTTGCCGCTTGCGATCAGCTTCTTTACGTTTACTCAAATCATTTATCTGGTGGATAGTTATCGGGGGGAGACAGCCGAATACGGCTTGCTGAACTACTCGCTATTCGTGACCTTTTTCCCGCATCTCATAGCAGGCCCCATTGTTCACCATCGCCAGATCATGCCGCAATTCTCCTCACGCTGGACAATGGCACGGCGGTATTCAAATATCATGAAGGGCCTGTTTATTTTCTCCATCGGGATGTTCAAGAAAGTTGTCATCGCCGACAGTTTTGCGATCTGGGCGACGGCCGGGTTCGATGGCAGAGAGGCTCTTGGGTTCTTTGATGCGTGGAAGACAAGCTTGTCATACACATTCCAGCTGTACTTCGATTTCAGCGGCTATTGCGACATGGCGATTGGGGCTTCTTTGCTTTTCAATATCCGGCTTCCCATCAACTTCAACTCGCCCTACAAGGCCCTGGACATCCAGGATTTCTGGCGCCGCTGGCACATTACCCTGAGCAGTTTCCTGCGCGATTATCTTTACATCCCTCTAGGCGGGAATCGGCACGCGGAATATCGCACCTACCTGAATCTTTTCATTACGTTCTTGCTGGGCGGCTTATGGCACGGGGCGACCTGGATGTTTTTGATCTGGGGCGCCATGCACGGTGGCGCCGTTGCCATCCACCGACTCTGGAAAACACTCAACCGACCATTGCCTCCGGTGCTGGCGTGGATTGTGACTTTTGCCTTTGTGAATGTCGCATGGGTATTCTTCCGCGCAAAGACACTGAACGATGCCATGCGCGTACTTCGCGGAATGATTGACTTTGGTTCGGTGCTCGACCCCCCGACAGCTTTGATTTTCACATCCAACCTTGCTTGGGCGGGAATACACCCCGATACGCCAGGGAAGATTTTTCTTGCCGGGTTTTTCTGGCAAATCCCCGCGTACGTAGCGATCGCCGCAGCCTTCGGAATAATCGTGCAACAGAATTCTATGGAGATCGTAAACAGTCCTCTCGGAACCAGGAAATTGATCTACGGCGCTGCCATGCTCTCGGTGGCGATGTACTTCACCTTGGTGACAACCAGTTCTGTGTTTCTCTATTTCAATTTTTAGTTCTACTGATTGTGAAAAATCGAGCATTCATTTTTCTGTCTTTTTTCATCAGCTTGTTGGTTATTCCTGCGATCAACATTCTCTGCGCACCTGATTTTTCGAACTTGAAATGGTCTAAGGCCTTTTTCTACAACATGGATTTTTCGGTGAGTTGGATTTCCAGGTCGCTTTATCCATATGGCATCAGTGTGAGTCCGAAGCAGGTAATCATCGGCCATGATGCTTGGCTTTACTTGGGTGATAAAGAGGAGAAAACATTAACCGTGGATCGAAGTCCGCCGACAGAGGCTGATAGCGCCTTGGGCAAAAAAATTGGAAGCTCTGCGCAGGCATGGGATGTCTATCTTTCAAGCAAAGGCGTCAAGGTGTACAGGATCATGGTGGGGCCGAACAAGGGCTCCATATACCCTGAGTACTTGCCAGTGTGGGCGAGATCGCCGTCGCCCAACGTTGCGGACATGTTGTTTGCTGAAGCGGGAGAACTTCGTTACGTCGATCTCAGAAAGCCTTTACTGGCCGCTAAGGCCAGCCGGCCGGAAGCGCTTTATTACCGGGCGGATACCCACTGGAATTCCTTGGGTGCGGGGATTGCATTTCGCGCATTTGGTCGGCAGGTTGCCGAGGCTGCCCCGGAGGTAAGGTGGCCGCCAGAGACAGCCTATGACATCATTCGCGTCGAGCCGAGAGTGGGCGGCGACTTGGCAAATCTCCTGCGCATCCGTGATCTGCCGGATGTCGAGCCGGTTGCCCGGGTGTCGGATCCTCCAGTCCAAACCACCCAGTTCTATTTACATACTAAAACTTCCATTCGCCCTGGCGGCAATCCCATGATTGAAACACCTGTGAAACCGCTTCGGGTCAGATCGGAAAGCGCCCTCAATAACAAAAAAGTCCTTTGGCTTAGGGATTCATTCGGGACTGCAATGTCCCCCTTTATGGCGGCAACGTTCAGCGATGTTCTGCAGGTGAATTGGCATGACGTGAAGTCGCCTGAAAATTTTTCCCAGTTGATCGATGAATTCGAGCCGGAGTACGTTTTTGTCACTGTGGTCGAACGTGAATCCCGCAGTAGATTTTTTACCACTTTTCCTCCAGTAGTGTCCGTTTCGAGCGCAAGAGAGGGCAAACCGGCACAGGCGGCAATTCCGCAAGGACCAAGCTATGGAAACAAGCAGTATTGAGCACCCAATTCAGGCTGCCAATGTCTGCAGGGTTGTCGCCATTTGCAGGCAACCGGGCATGACGTGGAACTGGGCACCATTGGCAGCGCATGCTGGTTCGATACCCGTCAGAGCATCCGTTTGAACTGGCCGTGGTTCTGCGGCATCACAAACGATGCGGTTAAACTACCCGACTCGGAAGCGTGGCAGAGCGGTTGAATGCAGCAGTCTTGAAAACTGCCGAGGATGCAAGTCCTCCGTGAGTTCGAATCTCACCGCTTCCGCCACTTGTGTGGCACAAGTTCAGCCCTGCCAACAGCGCACCTCCGGTTCGGCCTGGCGCCGTAACCGCACCGCAGTGCTCTGACCCTCTCTCGCTCGACAGCAAGTCCTACGGCCAGCACGCATGCCGGCTGCCCAGGTTATTGCTATGCGCAAGCCAATTTCCGGCTAAGCCCGCAACTCATGCTTTTGGCCGCCAAGGGGATTCCCAAGCCCCTCAGCAACAAACAGACCAAAAAAACCGGAACTATTACCCGGAACTATTCCCGCTACCATTTGAAAACCTTTTTCAGGGCAGTGACGAAAAGCGCGGCTCGCGTCATCATGGAAACATTCAGTTACAGCATCCTTCCAACCGAATACTCCTATGACTATTCCTGCTTTCCACCCCGAAGTCGCCGAAAAGGTGGCCACCGCTTTTGTCAAGGCAACCGCAGCCCGCTGGTCGTTCCCGCGGGTGGATATGCAAGACAGGGGCACATTCATGCTGATCAGCGTCGACGCCCTGACGCCGGACGCCCAGGAGATCGAACTGCCGGTCAAGAAGTCGATCGCGCAGGCCTTGAACGAGGTGATTCCCACCCATCCTTCGCAAAAGTTCGGCAACTGGATGGTGGTCTTTTTCCGCGACGGCAAGATGTACGAAACAGTGCATCCCAGCGAATTCCAGAGCTAAGCGCCCTGGCTCACCGGCGCTTGTCGCCGCCGCCCGTTTAATGCTTTAGGCCCGCTTCAGGCGGCCGTTGTGTTGGGCTGCAACAACATTCCTCGGGTTTCGATGAAAGCAATCACCTCGGCCAGGCCGACCTGGGTTTTGAGGTTCGTCATTACAAATGGTTTCAAACCCTTGGGTGTCGTGCGCATGCGGGTGGTGTCTTTTTTCATTACTTCCAGGTCCGCACCAACATAAGGCGCCAGGTCGGTCTTGTTGATCACGAATAAATCGCTCTTCGTAATGCCCGGGCCGCCCTTGCGCGGGATCTTCTCGCCTGCGGCCACGTCAATCACGTAAATCGTCAAATCGCTCAGTTCGGGGCTGAAGGTGGCCGCCAGGTTGTCGCCGCCGGACTCCACGAACACGACGTCGGCATCGGGGAAATCCACCAGCATGCGGTCAATCGCCTCCAGGTTGATGGAGGCATCCTCGCGGATCGCGGTGTGCGGGCAGCCGCCGGTCTCCACGCCCATGATGCGTTCGGCGTCGAGCGCGCCGCTCACGGTTAACAGGCGCTGGTCTTCCTTGGTGTAGATGTCGTTGGTGATGGCGACCAGGTCGTACTTCGCCTTCATGCCCTTGCACAGCATTTCGAGCAGCGTGGTCTTGCCGGAGCCCACCGGGCCGCCTATGCCCACGCGCAGGGGGGGCAGTTTTTTGGTGCGGTTGGGGATGTGGTGCAGGCTCATGGGGATACCTTGAAGATCGTGAAAGAGGGCGGCGTGGACGGGATCAGGAGCGGAACAGCCGCGAATACTGGGTTTCGTGCTGCGACGACAGAATCGCCAGCATGGGGGAAAAAGCCTGGCGCTCGCCGTCGGGCAGGCACATCGCCGTCTCGACCGCGCCGGGAATGTCGCGGCTCAGCTGGGCCAGTATGCGCTGGCCGGCGCTCTGGCCCAGCGGTACGGACTTGATCGCCGCCTGCATCATGTTCTCGGCCCAGCCAAAGGCATAGGCCAGCAGGCAGTCGCGCACGGCGGCAGCGGTTTGTGAGGCAGCGAGCGCATAGGCCACGGGATAAGTCGGCTGCATCTGGGCGCAGGCCGCGATGTGCGCGGCGCTGGCGCCTTCATGGTTGCGCAGCCATTCGAGCAATGACCGGCCCATTTGTTCGGCCTGCGCGCGCAGCTCGCTGGTCTCGCGCGTCTGCAACACCCAGGCGTTCAATTCGGCGATGCGCTCCAGGTCACCTTCGCGCCAGGCCGGAATCGCCTGGGCAATCACGGCCAGGTCGCCGCGGGTGAGGGCCAGCTGGAGCTGGTCGCTGAGCCAGCGCGCGGCCATGTCCTCGGTTGTGACCTCGCCGCAGTCGACGGCGGCTTCCAGGCCTTCCGAATAAGAAAAGCCGCCCACGGGCAAGGCGGGTGAGGCCAGCCAGATCAGCTGGAGCAGGCTGGACGCCGGCAAGGAGGTCGCGGGCGGTGTGGGCGTGTCCACGGGTGGGCCTAGTGGCTGTGCGGCTTGTGTTTGTGGACCTGGACGGCCACGGGCTTGACCTCGTGCGCATGGTCGTGATGGTCATGGTCATGGTCATGGTCATGGTCGTGGTCGTGGTCGTGGTCGTGGTCGTGGTCGTGGTCGTGGTCGTGGTCGTGGTCGTGGTTGCAGCCGGGCCCGTGCGCGTGCGGCATCGGCTCGGCGGTAGCGGCCGCGGCAACAGGCGCATGACTGTGCGCATGGTCCCCGTGATCGTGCCCATGCCTATGTCCGCCCGAGCTGTAGGCGCCACCTTCTGGCTCGAAGGCCTCCTCCGCCGCATTCACGATCAGATGCATGGCGCGCAGCATGTCGGCCAGCACGTGGTCGGGCTCTATCTTCAGGTGATCGGGCTTGAGCTCTATCGGCACATGCCGGTTGCCCAGGTGGTAGGCCGCGCGTGTCAGGTCAAAGGGCGAGCCATGCGATGTGCAGGCGGTGATGCGCAGCACCGCCTGCGGCGCGGCAATCACCTTGACCATGGAGCCGTCTTCAGCCACCAGCACGTCGCCGCCGCGCACCAGTGTGCCGCGCGGAAGGAACACGCCGAGCTGGCGGCCCAGCGAGTCGGTCGCGTCGAAACGGCTTTTCTGGCGCACGTCCCAGTCGAGCTCGACGGTGGCGGCGCGTTTGACGAGGACGGGGGCCAGACCCGCGCCTTGTGGAATGACTTTGGAAACCTGGAGCATGGGGCCTTAAAAACAGGACGGGAGAGCGGGATTCAGAACAGGAAGTAGCGCTGCGTCATCGGCAGGCTGCTGGCCGGCTCGCAGGTCAGCAGCTGGCCGTCGGCTCGCACAGCGTAGGTCTGCGGGTCGACTTCCATGCTGGGCAGGTAGGCATTGTGGACCATGTGCTGCTTGCGCACGCCGCGCACGTTCTTCACGGCGCTCAGGGTCTTGGCCAGGCCGAAGCGCTCCTTGACGCCGGCGTTGAGCCCGGCCTGCGAAACAAAGGTCAGCGAACCCCTGGCGATGGCGCCGCCAAAGCCGCCGAACATGGGGCGGTAATGCACAGGCTGCGGCGTGGGGATGGAGGCGTTTGGGTCGCCCATGGCCGCCATGGCGATAAAGCCGCCCTTGAGGATCACCGAGGGCTTGATACCGAAGAAGGCCGGCTTCCAGACCACCAGGTCGGCCCACTTGCCGGGCTCGACCGAGCCGACCTCGTGCGAGATGCCGTGGGCGATGGCCGGGTTGATGGTGTATTTGCTGATGTAGCGTTTGGCGCGGAAGTTGTCGTGGCGCTCGCTGTCGCCGGGCAGCTTTCCGCGCTGCAGCTTCATCTTGTGCGCGGTCTGCCAAGTGCGGATGATGACCTCGCCGACGCGGCCCATGGCCTGGCTGTCGGAGCTGAACATGCTGATCGCGCCCAGGTCGTGCAGCACATCCTCGGCGGCGATGGTTTCCTTGCGGATGCGGCTCTCGGCGAAGGCCAGGTCTTCGGCGATGCCGGCATCCAGGTGATGGCACACCATCAGCATGTCGACGTGTTCGTCGAGCGTGTTGACGGTGTAGGGCATGGTGGGGTTGGTGGAGGAGGGCAGGAAGTTCTCCTCGCCGACCACGCGCAGGATGTCGGGCGCATGGCCGCCGCCCGCGCCTTCGGTGTGGAAGGCGCACAGGCTGCGGCCCTTGGTCGCGGCAATCGTGTTCTCGACAAAGCCCGACTCATTGAGCGTGTCGCTGTGGATGGCGACCTGGGTGTCGGTTTCTTCCGCCACGTCCAGGCAGTTGCTGATGGCGGCCGGCGTGGTGCCCCAGTCTTCGTGCAGCTTCAGGCCGATCACGCCGGCGTTGATCTGCTCATGCAGCGCGGCGGGCAGGCTGGCGTTGCCTTTGCCCAGGAAGCCCAGGTTCATCGGGAAGGCGTCGGCCGCCTGCAGCATGCGCTCGATGTTCCAGGGGCCGGGCGTACAGGTGGTGGCGAAGGTGCCGGTGGCCGGGCCGGTGCCGCCGCCCAGCATGGTGGTGATGCCGGCGGTCAATGCTTCCTCGATCTGCTGCGGGCAGATGAAGTGGATGTGGGAGTCGATGCCGCCGGCGGTGACGATCATGCCTTCGCAGCTGATGATCTCGGTGCCGGGGCCGATAATCATGTCGACGCCGGGCTGGGTGTCGGGGTTGCCGGCCTTGCCGATGGCGGCGATGCGCCCGCCCTTGAGGCCGATGTCGGCCTTGATGATGCCCCAGTGGTCGATGATGAGCGCATTCGTCATCACGCAGTCCATGCTGCCTTCGGCCCGGGTTTTCTGCGACTGGGCCATGCCGTCGCGAATGGTTTTGCCGCCGCCGAACTTGACTTCCTCGCCGTAGCTGCCGGCGCGCAAGGTGTAGTCAGCCTCGACTTCGACCACCAGCTCGGTGTCGGCCAGGCGCAGGCGGTCACCGACCGTGGGGCCGAACATTTCCGCATAGGCGCGGCGTCCAATCGTTGCCATCGTTGTGTCCTTGATTCAGAAAAATTACGGCGTAGGCCTTGTGGGTTGGCTGGTGCGCGGCCCGTTCGCCGCACCGCCGGCCACCGGATAAAAAAGCTCGCGCAGCGTGCCCAGGGCCAGTGCCAGCAGGGCCACCGCGCAGAGGCGGTAGGTGAACCGGGCCCAGCGCGCGCCCAGGCGGCGGAACACGCGGTCAACCACGGCGGCACACACAAAACACCACACGACGGACGCGACCATGAAGCCGGAAAAAAAGACGGCGTAGTCCGCTGCGCCGGGGTGGGCGACGCCTACCGCACCCATCGCGCCGCCTATGGCGGCCCAGTAGGCGATGTTTTGCGGGTTGGTCAGCGACAGCGCCATGCCTTTTTCCAGGGCGCCCTGGCCGGCCGTTGCAGCGCCGGCGTCCATCGTGTGTTCAACCCGCGCGGCCTGCCAGCTGTCCCAGGACAGCCAGGCCAGGTAGGCGGCGCCCGCCAGGCCCAGCGGCCAGCGCAAGGCATCGAATTGCATGGCCATGCCTATGCCTGCAAGGCCCAGGATTGCCCACACGGCGTCTCCCACCAGCGAGCCCGCCTGCACCAGGAAGGCCGGCCGGAAGCCGCCGCGCACGCCCTGGCGCACCGTCTCGGCAAATACCGCTCCGGGCGCGGCATTAAAGACCAAGCCCAGGAAAAACGCGGAGATGAACAGTGTCGTCATGGCTTTGCCCTGGGTTGGCGGGGCTCAGAGCCCGCCTTGGACCAGGCCGCGAAAGCCATAGACGTTTCGTTCACCGGCGAAATCCACCAGCTCAACCGTGCGCTGCTGGCCGGGCTCAAAACGCACGGCCGTGCCCGACGCGATGTTGAGCCGCATGCCGCGCGCCGCATCGCGGTCAAAGCCGAGCGCACCGTTGGTTTCAGCGAAGTGGTAATGCGAGCCGACCTGGATGGGCCGGTCGGCCGTGTTTTGCACGACGACGGTCAGCGTGCGCCGGCCAGCGTTGAGCACGTGGTCCGCGCCGTCGGTGATGAGTTCTCCGGGAATCATGTTGAGTCCTCAGGCCAGCCGGGCCAGCAGGGCCACACCGAAGAGAGCGACGGCGGCGCCGGCCGCGCGCGGCAGCCATACATTGGCGCTGCGCAGCGCCCAGCCGGTACTCAGGCCCGCCAGGTGCAGCAGCACGGTCGCGGCCAGCATGCCCGACAGCGTGGCCCAGGCGCTGGGTGCCTCGGCCAATTCATAGCCATGGGCCAGGCCGTGGAAGGCCGCGAACACGCCGACGATGAGCGCGGCAGCGATACCAGTCACCTGCCAGCGCGTCACGACCAGCAGGCCGGTGACCAGCAGCGAGGCCGCGATCATGGGCTCGACCGCTGGAATCTGCACGCCCTGCAGGCCCAGCACCGCGCCCGCCAGCAACATGCCCGCAAAGCCCAGCGGGCCCCAGAGCAGCCCGGGTCCGGCGCGGCGCGCGGCCAGTGCGCTCCACAGGCCCACCGCCACCATGGCCGCGAGGTGGTCCATGCCCGTCAGCGGGTGCAGGAAACCGGTCATGAAATCCAGGTGCGAGTGGCCGTCCACGCCGGTGTGCGCGAAGGCGGCGGCGGGCAGCACGGCTCCCAGGACCAGCAAGGCGCGCAGGGCGCGGGATGGGGGCAGGTAGGAACTCACGGCAATCTCCTGTTGAGCGGATGTTCTGGGTTTGAAGCGGAAATGCGAAGCGAGAAAAACGGCCTTCAGACGATGGGCTGGTGCACGGTGACCAGCTTGGTGCCGTCGGGAAAAGTGGCTTCGACCTGGATATCGGGGATCAGCTCGGGGATGCCGTCCATCACATCGGCGCGGGTCAACACCGTGCGGCCCTCGCTCATGAGCTGGGCGACGGATTTGCCGTCGCGCGCGCCTTCCATGACCGCCGCGCTGATCAGTGCCACGGACTCAGGGTAGTTGAGCTTCAAGCCGCGGGCGCGGCGCCTTTCGGCCAGCAGGGCAGCCGTAAAAATAAGCAGCTTGTCTTTTTCGCGGGGCGTCAATTCCATGGGGCTCTCTCAGGGCAGGCTGCCGGCTTGGGGATGCTTGCCGGGGTGCAAGAATGGTGCCATAAGAAGCCGTCCACGGTCCAGCCTGGCCGGGCTCACGGGGAGGCATGGCACAGAACATGCACTTGAGCAGGGTCAATCACCACGCGCCCGGCGCATCTGCCCACCCCATGGACGCCCCGCTCACGCCCCTGTCGCCGCCACCGCCGCCCGAGACGGCCGCGGCCGCGCCGTTGGCGGGCGGCGCCGAAGCGCCGCTGCAGCGCATCATCAAGGTCAGGCGCGACTACAACAGCTGGGTGGCCAGCGAAACCATGGAAGACTACGCGCTGCGCTTCACGCCGCAGCGCTTTCGCAAGTGGTCGGAGTGGCGGGTCGCCAACACCGCCTTCGGCGCGGCCTCCTTCCTGATCCTGGAGGCGGTGGGCGCCACCTTGCTGGTCAAGTACGGTTTCACCAACGCCTTCTGGGCCATCGTCGCCACCGGCCTGATCATCTTCCTGGCCGGCCTGCCCATCAGCATTTACGCGGCGCGCTACGGCGTGGACATGGACCTGCTGACGCGCGGCGCCGGTTTCGGCTACATAGGCTCCACGCTGACCTCGCTGATCTACGCCTCCTTCACCTTTATCTTTTTCGCGTTGGAGGCGGCCGTCATGGCCTATGCGCTGGACCTGGCGCTGGGCATCCCGCCGAGCTGGGGCTATTTGATCTGCGCGCTGGTGGTGATTCCGCTGGTCACCCACGGCGTGTCGGCCATCTCGCGCCTGCAGGTCTGGACGCAGCCCTTGTGGCTGGTCATGCTGGTCGTGCCCTTTGTATTTGTGCTGCTGCGCGATCCTGGTGCTTTTTCGGGCGTGCTGCACTACGGCGGTGAGAAGGGCGTGGGCGGCGAGTTTAATTTGCACCTGTTTGGTGCTGCGCTGACCGTAGGCATCGCGCTGATCACCCAGATGGGTGAGCAAGCCGACTATTTGCGCTTCATGCCGGTGCAGACGACGGCCAACCGCTGGCGCTGGTGGGGCGGCGTGCTGGTGGGCGGGCCGGGCTGGGTGTTTTTGGGCGTGGTGAAGATGCTGGGCGGCGCCTTTCTCGCCTACCTGGCGATTTCCAACATGGTGCCGCTGGACCGCGCGGTGGACCCCAACCAGATGTACCTCGCGGCTTACGAATACGTGTTCCCGCACTACGGCATGGCCGTGGCCGCGACCGCGCTCTTCGTGGTGGTGTCGCAGCTCAAGATCAACGTGACCAACGCCTATGCGGGCTCGCTGGCCTGGTCGAATTTCTTCTCGCGCATTACGCACAGCCACCCGGGCCGCGTGGTGTGGGTGGTGTTCAACACGCTGATCGCCTTCATGCTGATGGAGATGAACGTGTTCCAGGCGCTGGGCGACGTGCTGGGCCTGTATTCGAACATCGCGATCGCCTGGGTGATGGCGGTGGTGGCGGATCTCGTCATCAACAAGCCGCTGGGCCTGAGCCCGCCGGGCATTGAATTCAAGCGCGCGCACCTGTATGACATCAACCCGGTCGGTGTCGGCGCGATGGCCCTGGCCTCGGTGTTGTCCATCACGGCGCACCTGGGGTTGTACGGCGATATGGCGCAGGCCTTTTCCGCGGTGATCGCTATGGGGACGGCTTTTGTCACGGCGCCGCTGATTGCCTGGGCCACCAAAGGCCGCTACTACATCGCGCGCACTTCGGGCGCAGCCTCAGGGGAGGGCACCTACAAGCGTTATGCGACGCAGCAATGCGTGATCTGCGAGCGCGCCTACGAAGGCCCGGACATGGCGCATTGCCCGGCCTACCAGGGCCCCATCTGCTCCCTGTGCTGCACGCTGGACGCGCGCTGCGGTGACCTGTGCAAGCCGCACGCAAGTTTGTCGGCGCAATGGTCTGGCGCGCTGCGCTGGCTGCTGCCGCGCCGCGCCTGGCCTTACCTTGATACGGGCCTGGGCCACTTCCTGCTGCTGATGCTGATCATCGTGCCGCTGCTGGCCAGCGTGTTCGGCCTGCTCTACCACCAGGAGCTCAGCGCACTGTCGGATTTGACGCCGTCCGAGCCGGCCCTGAAGTCGGGTTTCCTCAAAGCCTATATGGCGCTGCTGGTGATTGCCGGCCTGGTCGCCTGGTGGCTGGTGCTGGCGCACAAGAGCCGGCAGGTCGCGCAGGAAGAATCGAACCGCCAGACGCATCTGCTGATGCGCGAGATCGAGTCGCACCGGCAGACCGACGAGGCGCTGCAGCAGGCCAAACTGGTGGCCGAAGAGGCGCGCCACCATGCCGACCAGGCCAACCAGGCCAAGAGCCGCTATATCAGCGCCATCAGCCACGAGCTGCGCACGCCGCTCAACAGCATCCTGGGTTATGCGCAGTTGATGGGCGAGGACAGCGCCATCCCGCCGCACCGCAAGCAGGCCGTCAGCGTCATCAAGCGCGGCGGCGAGCACCTACTGTCGCTGATCGAAGGCACGCTGGACATCGCGCGCATCGAGGCCGGCAAGCTCACGCTCAACGTCAAGCCCATGCATTTCGCGGATTGTGTGCACGAGATGGCCGGCATGTTCGAGCTGCAGGCCGCGGCCAAAGGCCTGGCCTTCCACTTCGAGGCCAGCGGCAACCTGCCCGAGCTGGTGCGCGCCGACGAAAAGCGCGTGCGGCAAATCCTCATCAACCTGCTGGGCAATGCCATCAAGTTCACGGCGCAGGGTCAGGTGACCTTCCGGCTGCGCCATGCGCGCGAGATGGCCTACATCGACATCGAGGACACCGGCCCCGGCATGCGCGAGGCGGAACTCGCGCGCATCTTCGAGCCCTTCGCGCGCGGCGCGGCCGCGGGCCAGACCGCCGAAGGCACGCCGGGCGCCGGCCTGGGCCTGACCATCGCCAAGATGCTGACCGACCTGATGGGCGGCGAGATGACGGTGGTGAGCACGCCGGGCCAGGGCTCTGTCTTCCGCATCCGGCTGTTCCTGCCCGAGGTGCACCTGCCGGCGGGCGCCGCCAGGGACACAGCCGCCCCGCCGGTGCGGCGCCGGCCGCGCGGCTACGAGGGCCCGCGCCGTAAGCTGCTGGTCGTCGACAACGAGGAGCCCGACCGCGAGCTGCTGGTGCAGCTTCTGCAGCCCATGGGCTTTGAGCTGCGCACCGCCGCCAGCGGCCACGACTGCCTGGACCTGCTGGCCGCCGGTTACCAGCCCGACGTGATCTTCATGGACCTGGCCATGCCGGGCATAGACGGCTGGGAGGCGCTGCGCCGCGTGCGCGGTTCCGGCCATCAAGGCATACACCTGGCCATTGTGTCGGCCAATGCCTTTGACAAGGGCATGGACAACGACGCCGGCATCCTTCCCGAGGACTTCATCCTGAAGCCCGTGCGCCACACCGAGCTGATCGCCTGGCTGGAGCGGCGCTTGTCGCTGGTGTGGCGTTATGACACGCCGGCCGCGGAAGCCTCGCCCGCGGCAACGCCCCCGCGGCGCGTGCTGCCGAACGCCTCACAATTGGCCG
Source organism: Polaromonas sp. P1_F2 (assembly GCF_056405735.1). Lineage (NCBI taxonomy): Bacteria > Pseudomonadati > Pseudomonadota > Betaproteobacteria > Burkholderiales > Comamonadaceae > Polaromonas > Polaromonas sp. P1_F2. Next base: position 462,122 of record NZ_JBFUBN010000003.1, read on the forward strand.
CCTTGCAGGAGGTGGTCAGCCTCGGCTTTTACCGGGGCATCATGAACATGCTGGCCGAAATAGAGCGGCAGCAACCGGACACCGCCGCGTTTGTCGACGACATGCGCGTGCTGGCGCGGCAGTTCCAGTTCGAGGCCATGGGCCGCCAGCTCGCCAACCAGGAGGCCAGCCATGAGCCGCGTGCTTGAAGATTCCCCCGTGCTCAACCGCAGCCTGGACCGCACGCTGGACCGGGCCAACAGCGACGTCGTGCTGATCGTGGATGACGTGCCCGACAACTTGTCGGTGCTGCACGACGCGCTCGATGAATCGGGCTACACCGTTCTGGTGGCCACCAGCGGCGAGGCCGCGCTGCAGCGCGCGCTGCAGGCCAGGCCCGATATCGTGCTGCTGGACGCCATGATGCCCGGCATGGACGGCTTTGAAGTCGCCAAGCGCCTCAAGGCCATGGCCGAGACCACCCACATCCCCATCATCTTCATGACCGGCCTCACCGAAACCGAGCACCTGGTGGCCGCGCTGGAAGCCGGCGGCGTGGACTATGTGACCAAGCYCATCAAGCCCAAGGAAGTGATGGCGCGCATGGGCGTGCACCTGCAGGGCGCTCGCCGCGCCCGCCAGGAGGCGCGCCAGGCCGGCCAGGCGCGCAACGCGCTGGACGCCTTCGGTTATGCCAGCATCACGGTGCGCATGGGCGGCACGGCCGACGGCCGGCTGGTCTGGCAGACGCCGCTGGCGCGCGAGCTCCTGATGCGCTATTACGGCACCTCGGCGCCGCAGACGCCCGAGCCCGTGCTGGACTGGCTGCGCAACCACGTAGCGGACGCGGAACGGCAGGTCGAGCCGCCGCGCCTGGCGGTGGAGCAGGGGCCGCGCCGGCTGACCTTCCGGCTGCACCGGCAGACCGGTGACGGCGAAGGCGGGGTTGGAGGTGGAAGTGGAGGGGGTGTCAGCGGCGACTGGCTGATCGTGATGCGCGAGATATCCGACGATGCGGTGGTGGAGGCCATGAGTCTGAGCTTCAAGCTCACGGCCCGCGAGGCCGAAGTGCTGTACTGGGTGGTCAAGGGCAAGACCAACCGCGACATCGGCGACATCCTGGGCTCCAGCCCGGCCACCGTGAAGAAGCACCTGGAGCGTGTCTACGCCAAGCTGGGCGTGGAAACCCGCACCGCCGCAGCGGGCATGGCCATGAACCGGATCCGCCAGCTGCACCCGCAGTTTGAAGGCTAGAGATAGAGCCCCCACGCTTGTCGCTTCGCGTACTGCGCTGCCCCCCGAGGGGACGCTGCGCCTGCGGCCCGGCAAAGCCGGTTCCGCGGCCCCTGCTTGCAAGAAGACAGGGCCCGCCGTTGGTTGTGCCAGGTCAAAAGCGCGATTTGCGTCGGGCGGTTATAATGAGAGCTTCGGTAAAGCATCAGCTTTTTACATTGAGGCCTCCTCCCAACAGGCTTCCTTCTCAATTGCGGCGCTTCCCAGAGCCCGAATCCACAGTGTTTTCAGTGCCCATACAGCCCTGAACCCTCTCAGCACTGTTCCGTTTTTCCGGCGAGCACTATTCCCGACAGTGCCCACGCATGGCTCAACCAGCCCAGCCCCTGCCAAGGGCCAGGTGGGTGGACACCGAACACCCGCCGGCTTGCTCGCAAGCCGATTCTCCTTATTTATCAAGCCGGGACACATACCTGGCATGGACTTTTTATGAACGTAGATCACACCAAAATCGCGGTGGGCAAGTACCTTGTCTCACCACTGGCCAAACAGCAAGGCGAAGGCTTCGCTGCATCGGTCTCCATCCGCTCAGGACGCGGCAGCGCCACGCACGACCGCGTGCTGCGTTTCAGCGGCCTCTTCGACAGCGCGGCCGCGGCCGTGCACTACGCGACGGAACACGCCCTGCGCTGGATCAACGAGCGCTCGGCGCCCGCCTGCGCCTGAGGCTTTGCCCGCCGCAACAGACATCACCGACAATTTTTTCAATTCCCTAGGAGTTACATCATGGCCAAAGAAGAACTGATTGAAATGCATGGACTGGTTGACGAAGTGTTGCCGGATTCGCGCTTTCGCGTCACGCTCGACAACGGCCACAAGCTTGTGGCTTACACCTCGGGCAAGATGCGCAAGAACCATATCCGCATCCTTGCCGGCGACCAAGTGTCGCTGGAACTGTCGCCTTACGACCTGAGCAAGGGCCGGATCACCTTCCGGCACATCGCAGGCCGCGGCCCAGGCCCCGCGCCACGCCAGGCCCGTTAAACCAGCGGCTTGCCCCCATAAAGCACAAAGCCCGGCAGGTGGAGATTTTTCTCCTCCTGCCGGGCTTTGTCATTTCTGTCTCAATCTTGCCTGGGTCGTGAACAGCTTCAGTGGTGGCCGGTCGCCATGTGTTCGGTCTTTTTATCGAGCAGCACCTCGGGTTCCTGGGCCTCGACCCAGTTCTCGTTGTCGAGCGCGGCCTTGAGCCGGCCGGTATCCAGCTCGTTGGTCCATTTGGCCACTACCAGCGTGGCCACGCCATTGCCGATCAGGTTGGTCAGCGCCCGCGCTTCCGACATGAAGCGGTCTATGCCCAGGATCAGCGCCAGCCCGGCCACCGGCACGGTGCCCACGGCCGACAGCGTGGCGGCCAGCACGATGAAACCGCTGCCGGTGATGCCGGCCGCCCCCTTGGACGTTAGCAGCAGCACCGCCAGCAGCGTGAGCTCCTGCGTCAGCGTCATCGGTGTGTTGGTGGCCTGCGCGATGAACACCGCCGCCATCGTGAGGTAGATGGACGTGCCGTCCAGGTTGAAGGAATAGCCGGTCGGGATCACCAGGCCTACAGTGGTCTTTTTCGCGCCCAGGTTCTCCATCTTTTCCATCATGCGCGGCAGCACGGATTCGGAGGAAGAGGTGCCCAGCACGATCAGCAGTTCTTCCTTGATGTACTTGATGAACTTCCAGATGCTGAAACCGTGGATGCGCGCGATGGTCCCCAGCACCACGAAGATGAAGATGAGGCAGGTCGCGTAGAAAGCGGCCATCAGCTTGCCCAGCGACACCAGGCTGTCCACGCCGTACGCGCCTATGGTGAAGGCCATGGCGCCGAAAGCGCCTATGGGCGCCACCTTCATGATGAAGCCGACGATGGTGAACAGCACGTGCGAGGCCTTCTCGACGAAATCGAACACCAGCGTGCCGCGCCCGCCGAAGCGGTGCAGCGCGAAGCCGAACATCACCGCGATCAGCAGCACCTGCAGGATTTCGCCCTTGGCGAAGGCGTCTACCACGGTGGTCGGGATGATGTTCAGGATGAAGTCGGTCGTGCCGACCATCTTCCCGGGACCGGTATAGGCCGCGATGGCCTTGGTGTCCAGTGTGGAAACGTCGACATTCATGCCCTGGCCCGGCTTGAACACGTTGACCAGGACCAGCCCGATGATCAGCGCGAAGGTGCTGACGACTTCAAAGTACAGCAGCGCCAGGCCGCCGGTCTTGCCGACCTTCTTCATGTCCTCCATGCCGGCGATGCCGATCACGACGGTGCAGAAGATGATGGGTGCGATCATCATCTTGATGAGCTTGATGAAACCGTCGCCCAGCGGCTTCATGTGCTTGCCGGCCTCGGGGTAAAAATGCCCCAGCAGCACGCCGGCGATCACGGCGCAGATCACCTGGAAGTAGAGTGATTTGTAAAGGGGCGGCTTGCGGCTTGTTGTCTCTGTTGTGTTTGTTGTCATGGCCGGGGCGCATCAGGCTGTGCGCGGTGATGATCGGACTGCCCAATATAGCCCTGCCGTGCGATTTGTCCAATGTGGGAAACCACAGATCACAATCTTTACGCAATCCGCCCGGCGCGGCGATGAAGTCCTCAACCGGCGTGGCTGCCGCCGCTCGCACCCGTGGCCGGCGGGCGCGCCATCCAGGCGATCAGCGAGGAGCGCATGGCTTCCTCCACCGACATGTCTATGGGCTGCACCCAATCGGCCGGCACGAACACCGTGTAGCCGCCGATCATGTAGCCCATGGGCAAATACACCGCCACACGCTCGCCGGGCAGAAAACCGGCGGGCAGGTCGGCGAAGCCGCGGCGCGTGATCAGGCCTACGATTTCCATCGCATGGCCGGGCATGCGCAGGATCACCACACTTTGCTCGCCCTGTTTGCCCGAAGGCGAAAAATAGTCGGCGAAGCTCTTGAGCGAGGAATAGATGCTTTTGACGACCGGCAGGTTGGTGAAAGGCATTTCCGCGAAAGACAGCAGCTTGCGCACACTCTGCTTGGACACCAGATAGCCGATCACCAGGATGCTGAGCACGCCGAACACCAGGCCCAGGCCTGGAATGTAGAAGCTGCCGATCAGCGGCCGCAGCACCCACAGCGCCGCGGTTTCCATCCAGGCCAGGAAGATATACAGCAGGTAGACCGTCAAGGCCACCGGCAGGATGGTGATGAGGCCGCGAAAGAAATATTTGTAAAGGCTTTTCATGGGTTCTTTATTCGTGCCGCCCCGCAACGTGCGGGCCTGGCGATGCCTGCAATATAACCATTTCAGTTGACGCTTCCGCCGTCCGGCGCTTGTCGGCCTTCTCCTACATTTTTCGGGTACTAATCACCGCAGCCTGTCATATTTCCATGCTTAAACTGGCGGCATTGCAAATAACCCGATATGGAACCCGACGTGGCTGCAGAGATGAAACCGGACACAGGCCCGCATGCCTTTGCCGTTTCGTTTTTTTTGTCGCCCTCGCCATCGTTCCCGCCACTGTCAGCCCCTGCGCTGAAAGTTACGTTTGCATCCCTTGATATTTTTTTGCCGCGCTCCAAGCTGCGCTGCAAGGCCACGTCCGGCCTGCCCGGATATTTTTGGAGGATTCCTGTTCCATGAGCCATTCCACACTGGTCAAAGCACAACTCAAAGCCCCCTTGCGTTCCCTGGCCCTCACCGTCGAGGAGCCCACGCCCGGCGAATTCTGCTGGCGCATTCTTGAAAGCCTCCAGGATCCGCGAGTGTTTGAATCCGTCTCCTGTTCCGACATCACCTTCGAAGCCTATGACACGGCACTGGCCACCGGCTACGGCGAGCTGCAGCGCCTGGTCGGCCCGGACCTCCAGTACGGGCCGCGCAGCGAGAACGACTTGCAGGCCGAACTCTTCGCCGCGACCGCGCCCAACTCCGCTTCAAGCGCCCCCGACAAGCGCGCCGCCATCAACGGCCACCTCAAGCCGGGCGCGGTGCCGGCATGAAGCGCGACCTGGAGGCCGACTATGCGCGCCTGCGCGTACAGCTGCAAGCCTTGCAGGCCGCACCCGTCAAGGATTTCGCGAAGATAGACCAGCTCATTGAAGAGCTTGAGAAACTTCAACTCGCCATCAAGGCCGAACACGGCATCCACGGCAATAATCCTCTTGAATAAGGGGCTCCACGGCGGCGCCCTCATGCCGGCCGCATGCATCAGCCCGTGAGCCTCGTAGCATTTTGTGACCTCGCTTGTCCTACACCTCGCGCTGTAGCAGGCCGACGAAACCCACCCCGCTCCTCGCCGTAAATTGAACCTAGCTGGCAATCAGGCCAGCGATTTACCAACCCGATTGCCCGTGATGGGCATGACCTTAGGAGTACACCATGAGAGCATCGAAACCCCTGGCTTCCGTCGTCGCCGCAGCCGCGGTGGTTGGCGCTATCGGCCTGGCTTATGCCCAGGACACCAGCACCACGACGCCTGCCACGCCGGCAGACCAGACCATGCAAAACCAGGGCAGCACGACCACCCCCAGCACGCCCTCGACCAGCACGGACACGGCTGTCACGCCAACTGAGCGTCCCGCACAGGCTGACCGCAACTAAGCCAGATCCGTCATGCAATTCCGCATGAAAACGCTCCGGATCGCCTTTGCGGTCCGGAGCGTTTTATGCGATCGATTGCATTTTTCCACCCCAAGCCATGCCCGCCCCCGTGCCTGATCTTCAGCCGCAGTCTGCCGCCGCAGCCCCGGGGCCGTCGGGCACGCGGCGTTCCGATATTTTTGACGGCATCAAACAAGGCGTCCTTGTGGGCGCCGCCATCGCGGTGCTGGTCTTGCCGCTCTTCAGGCCCCATCCGGTTGCGCCTGCACCGGCAGTTGCTGCCGCCCAGGCCGACGTTTCCCGGCAGACACCGCGCACCGCGGATTTCGGTGGCGAACCCGCCTCGGCCGAAGCACGCGAAGTCGCCAACTGGGTCGTCACATCGGGCGACAACCGCAAACTCTTTTTTGTGATCCTCGACAAACTCAACACCAAGGTGTTTGTCTTCGAGCCCTCCGGCAAGCTGCGCAGTGCCACGCCGGTGCTGATAGGCGCGGCGCGCGGCGACGACTCGGTGGACGGCATAGGCGGCCGGCCCATCGCCCAGGTGCAGCCCCAGGAACGCACTACGCCCGCGGGCCGTTTCGTCGCCGAGCCTGGGCGCAACGCAACGGGTGAAGACGTGGTCTGGGTCGACTACGACGCAGCCGTCTCCATGCACCGCGTGCGCACCACCGAGCCCAAGGAGCGCCGGCTGGAGCGCCTGGCATCGCCCACCACCGAGGACAACCGCATCTCTTACGGCTGCATCAACATGCCGGTGGAATTTTTTGAAAACGTACTCAAGCCCGCTTTCAACGCCAGCTATGGCGTGGTCTACGTGCTGCCCGAAGTCAAGCCGCTGGCCGAGGTGTTTCCGGCCGCGCATGCGCTTGCGCTCAAGCAGGGCGGCGCCGTCTAATCTGGCCGCTGGACACACCGCCAGCAGGACAAAAAAAAGCGGTGCACTGCTTTCGCAATGCGCCGCTTTGGCTGCCGGACTCAGTTCAGTCGCGATCCTTTCGGAAGCCTTGCCGACAGCCATTCGTGGACGTCGGCACGGACGTTGCGCCCTCGCAGCAGGAAATCCTCATACCGGCTCGGTACATAGGGCAGGTACACCAGGGGCATACCGGCTTGCTCGGGTGTGCGGTCTTTCTTCCTGCCATTGCAGTGGCGACAGGCGCTGACCAGGTTGGTCCAGGAATAGGCCCCGCCCTTGCTCTGCGGAACGATGTGCTCGGCTTCAAGATCCTTTTCCAGGAACACCTGGGCGCAGTAGGCGCAGGTGCAGCGGTCGCGGCGCAGCAGCTTCGGCTTGGTGACCGCGGGCTCCACGTCATGGAGATTGCGGCGGGGCGCGCCGCGCAGCGCGACGATAGGGTGGATCACCAGGATGGACTGCCGGCCGCGCGCGACATTCCAGCCGCCGCGCAGTGTCACCAGCGGGCTTTCGCCTTGCTCCCAGGCGACGCTGCCGGTGGCGTAGTGCAGGGCAGCCTCTTCAGCCGTGATCCAGGCTTGGGGCGTCCCCTGGATGTCGAGCTGAAGAACGTGGTGCATCGTGGCCTCCTGAGTTGAATGAATGATGGATGGTGCGGGCAGGGAATTTCGAAATCCCGGCCTGCCGGTTAAAAGCCGGCTATGCCCGCGTATGAAGATGGGGTGCACGACCGGACTCGAACCGGTGACCCGCGGGGTCACATCCCGCTGCGCTGCCAACTGCGCCACATGCACCAAAAAAAACAAAAAGGACTGGCTCCACGGCCTGGGATCGAACCAGGGACGACGCGATTAACAGTCGCGCGCTCTACCTGCTGAGCTACCGTGGAATGGAATCGCTCACCACTCACCGCATTCACGCACGCGCTGGTCCAGGTCGCGGTCGTCGCGCTCCTGCCTGCGTTTGGGCAAGGTGTGGCCGATGTGGCCGAGCCGGACGCGGCCGGCGGCGATGACGCCGCTCAGGAGCGCGCGAACAATGCGCTTGCGGGCTTGGGCGGGCCTCTTGGAGGCTGCTGTGTTTCTGGCTGTCATGGCAATCTCCTTGAGGTCGGGTTTTGATGTGGAAGAAGTGGCGCGCCTGGGCCGATTCGAACGGCCGACAAACCGGTGTAGAAAACCGTCGCTCTATCCGGGCTGAGCTACAGGCGCTAGAGGGAATCTGGAGGCGGTGGTCAGATTCGAACTGACGTGTGCTGACGCAGGCGGATTTGCAATCCGCGCCCTTCGACCACTTGGGTAAACCCCCGGAGATCATTGGCTGGCACGGGAAGAATCGAACTTCCAACCTTCGGTTTTGGAGACCGCTGCTCTGCCTGGTTGAGCTACGCACCAATGGGAATGCGCCCGGTGGATTCCGGCGGGGATACTGGCGGCCTGTACGGGAGTCGAACCCGTGACCACATCCTGGACAGGGAAGTGCTCTACCAGCTGAGCTAACAGACCAAAAGGTGAAGTGATATCGAAAAGAGGGTGGTCCGTGTAGCAGGTCTCGAACCTGCGACCTCATGCTCCCAAAGCACGCGCGCTACCAGCTGCGCCACACACGGATTAAAAATGGTGGAGTGCCAGGGACTTGAACCCCGTATGCCCGAAGACGCCGGATTTACAGTCCGGTGCAGTAGCCGGCTCTGCTCGCACTCCGTAAAAAATTGAATGGCCTCGCGTGAAAGATTTGAACTTCCGACCCTCTGCTTCGTAGGCAGATGCTCTGATTCCGGACTGAGCTAACGCGAGAAAAAATGAATGGCTGGCCGTAGGCAGGTTCTTGACTTGGCGAACGGCCTTCAAAGGTCTGGAGGAAGATAAGGGATTCGAACCCTTGAGCCCGCTTTCGCGGGCTCTCGCTTAGCAAGCGAGTGCTAAGAACCTGTTCACGGTCTAAACGGGGCCGCGTTGGGGTGCAATCGGGATGAGTGGGCCGACCGGGAACGCCGCATGGGCTAATGCCCATGCAAGGGCCTGGGTGGCTCAATCGCCCGACCGCCCAGCCGGCCGGCTGGGCGTCGTGCGGCTGCCCCAACGGGGATGCAAACGCGACCGCGTTTGCGTCACCCCAACCCGGAGGGCAAGCGCCTTCTCGGGCGGTCTGCGGCGTTGCGGCGCTAGCCCATAGGTGAACTATGGGCGTCGCACCGCGCCTTGCATCCCATCCCGAGAAGGTGCTTGCGCGGCCCCGTTTAGGCCGTGAACAGGTTCTGACTCTCAGCCAATCTTCCAAAAAATCTCCGGTTACGAGTTCCGGTGCCACCCTATCTTTGAGGCCGGTTTCCGCACTACGCCCTCTCGGGCACTGCGCTTCTTTACTGATTGGCGGGAAGTCGAATACTTCGGTTTCCCGCCCTGGAATTGGCGTCACGTAGGGGATTCGAACCCCTGTCTACAAGAATGAAAATCTTGTGTCCTGAGCTAGGGCCTGTTAACGCTATTTATGCAGATGCGTTGCGAGTCAAAAAGGCCTTGAGCAAGGCGCAAAACGCAGGCGGGGTGAACCCCGTCAAGGCTTTGCAACGCCGCGCAAGGCCTTTTTGATCGCAACCCGGAGGGAATGGGGTGAGGAAGGCGCCACTCGGCGTTGCGCTCCTAGCCCAGACGCCCGGTCTGGGCGTCGTCGCGCGCCTTGATTGGCGCCTTCCTCACCCCATTCGCATTTGCATAAATAGCGTTAACAGGCCCTGGCTAGACGAACGTGAAAAATACTTTGAAAAAAATCCATTTCGGCTGTACCCGCATGCGGGCGGCCGGCATGACGCCGGACCGGAATCTCCCGCTGCACTGCTTTCCCGAGGGCCATGAACCCCCGTCTGCAGCACACGCGCCACCAAACCGTCTCCTCGGTTTCGCGCAGGTGACGTGAAACAGGCACACCCGAAATGGAGCGGACAGACGGCTTCGAACCGACGACATTGAGCTTGGAAGGCTCACGCTCTACCCACTGAGCTATGTCCGCAATTTTTTGCAGGGTCGCCGCCATCCAGTGGGTGGCCGCGGTCCTGCTGCTTAATTTTTAAAGAGCCCCGCGCTTGAAGCGCACAGACGGCACGATCACCGTCAGGGGAAAACAAAAAGGCCCGGTTCCTTGCGGATACCGGGCCTCTGGGTGTCAGAGATTTAGAAGGTACGCTCAGGCGTCTCCTCCTCCCGGTGGTGTGCAATCCTCGTGGTTCTGTTTGGGCATGGCGGTCCGCAAAACGGACGGCGCAAATGAACTCTGCCCACCACATTGGCCCAGATAAACGTCAAGGCGACGCACGCCAGCACCGCCCCAAACGGGGGTACTGTTTCTTGCGATGGCGGCTATCGGTTTCATGATGGATGTGCGGAAAGAGTTGATGTCAAAAAGTAGCGATGGAAGGTAATGTAAAATCTTTTTACGTCATCGTCAACGAGGCGATGGAAAATAATTTTGATTGTTGCAATCACGTCACATGGACTCCCCGGACATCAACCGAACCCGGCGCAATAACCTGCTGATCATCATTCGCGAATACAGCGAAAGGGAGTTGGCCGCCGGTGAATCACCGGTCGGCATGCTGGGCAGGCTCGCAAAAGAACTGGGCCTGAGCGCCGGCGGGCTGAGCCAGTTCAAGGGAGACGCCAACGGTTCGGGCAGAAACATCGGTGATGCCGCCGCTGCCCAGATCGAGAGCCGGTCGGGAAAACCCAAAGGGTGGATGGATGAGGACCATGGCGGCGACGCCTTCAATCCCGCCGAAAACGCATTCATCGAAATGGCTCGCGCGGCATGGCGCACCACGGACGCCAAGGGCCGGCGGCATCTGATGCAGCTAGCAAGGCGGGGCTTTGCTGGGCTGCCTAGGTCCGGCAAGCAATGACGGAATTCCCTGCCCCGGATTTGTAACTTGTAACGGCATCGGTCCGACCTCGGTCACAGCTGTTGCGCGCCCGCATCTGATCCGCGAAAAAAATCCGCATCTGGCGACTGTTACAGTCCAGGCCGACGAATTTTTAATCCCCATAAATTCCGGAGAGTGGCCGATAGATAAAAGTCCCGCTGCTCCTTAAAAGATAGCGATTGTCCGAGGCGGCTCAGGGTTTTTCCATTGAGCACAATTGCTTGCATCGTTAACATGGCGCAACCCCGCCGGGCACGCGTCAAAGGACAAACGACCCGGTTTTTCATGTGCGTTCGCGCACTCGAACGGCGCAATGCACAGGACCCGGATGTTGTTAACAGGCAAGAGCAGGAAGCACGCACGCATCGCCCGCACGGCGATCCTTGTCGCCTTTGCCGCCGTCCCTTTGCTGTCCCAGGCCTTTCCCCTGGCGCCCTACACCGACAGTGCCGCCACGCCGGCCGCAAGCCCCGACACTGGCATGGCGCTGGTGTCCGCCTCCGCCGACGCACGCCAGGCCTTGCGCTGGGTGGTGGCGGCGCACGACAACGAAGGCCTGCCTTTTGTGATCGTCGATAAAAAAGGCGGGCGCATTTTTGTGTTTGAAGCCGGCGGCCAATTGCGCGGCGCATCGCCCGCGCTGACGGGCCTGGCGCCCGGCGACCACAGCGTGCCCGGCATGGCGCAGCGCAGCGTGGCCAGCCTGCGCGAGGACGAACGCACCACGCCCGCGGGCCGCTTTGTGTCCGAGCCCGGCCACAACCTGCAGGGCGAGGCCATCGTCTGGATCGATTACGCGGCCAAGCTCGCCATTCACCGCCTGCGCCCCGCGGCTGCGGCCGAGCGCCGCGCGGAGCGGCTGGCATCGGAGACCCCCGACGACAACCGCATCTCCATGGGCTGCGTGGTGGTGCCGGTCAGCTTTTATGAAAACGTCGTCGGCCCCATCCTCGGAAAAAGCCGCGGCATCGTTTACGTATTGCCGGAAACCCAGCCGCTGCAGCGCATGCTGGGCGCGCTGCAGTTAAGCCAGCGCTAAAGAGCCGCGCTCACTCCGGCTTGATGTTGGCCGTCTTGGCCAATTGCTCGTAGCGCAGCTTGTCCGACCGGATCAGCTTGACCAGCGCCGCCCCATTGCCCGCATAGGACTCCACCCCCGCATTCGATAGGCGCGATTGCACCGCCGGGTCGGCCAGCACCTTCTGCACGTCGGCGACGATTTTGGCGACCACGGCCGGCGGCATTTTGGCCGGCCCCATCAGCGCGAACCAGGTCGAAAAATCCAGCGGCTTGAGGCCTTGCTCCTCCAGCGTGAGGGCATCGGGCAGCAGCGAATAGCGCTTCTGGCTGGCCACGCCGATCACCTGCAGCCGGCCCGACTTCGCATAGGGCGCGGCAAGGTTGGCGCTCATGATGGCCAGGGGGATCTGGCCGCCCACCACGTCCTGCACCACGGGTGCGCAGCCCTTGTAGCCGGCATGCACCGCGTCCAGCGATGTCTTCTGCTTGACGAGCTCCATCACGAAATGCATGGGCGTGCCCACGCCACAGGAACCGTAGCTGAGTTTGCCGGGATTGGCTTTTGCGTAGTCCTGCAGTTCCTTGAGGTTTTTGACGTTGAGGCTGGGATGGGCCACCAGCGCGATCGGCGTGGTGCCCAGCAGCATGATGGGCGTCAGGTCTTTTTCGGGGTCGTAATTGACTTTGACGCCCAGGCCCATGTTGGCCACCATGGTGCTGTTCTGCAGCAGCAGGGTGTAGCCGTCGGCCGGCGCATGCACCACCGCTTCCGAGCCGATGTTGCCCGAGGCGCCGGTGCGGTTCTCCACCGCCACGCCCTGGCCCCAGGCCTGCTGCAGGCTGGCGCCCAGCTGGCGCGCCAGGATGTCGGCGCCACCGCCCGTGCCGTAGGGCACGATGATGCGCACTGGTTTCGTGGGCCAGGTCTGGGCCAGGGCTACCGGCGCCAAGGCGTGGCAGGCCAGCGCGACGCAGCAGGTTTTCAGAATGGCATTCAATGTCTTCATGCGGTACTCCAGGGATGAGGTCGTTAAGGAATCAAAGTGCCAGCTCGTGCCGCCACAGCGCCCAGGCGCGCGGGATCTGCGCGTCGTTGGCGGCGGCGGCCAGGCCGGCTTCGGTCTCCGTCAGGTAGCTCACGGGGCCCATGGCCATGGCCGAGGCCTGCAGGCCGGCGTTGATTTCTGTGTAGACGGCGCGATAGACGGCATGCTCGAGCGAGCCGCCCACCACCGTGCTGCCGTGGCCGCGCATCAGCACGCAGGCGCAATCGCCCAGCGCGGCGGCGAGGGCCTTGCCGAGGGCAGGGCTGCGTATCAGCAAATCGCTGTCGCCCACCGCATCGCGGATCTCGAAATGCGCCGAGCCGCTGCCGAGGAAGCCGGACATGTGGAACACCGGTTTTAATCGCTGGCCTGTGATGCCGAAGGGAATCACGCGCGGCGAATGGCTGTGCACCACGGCCATCACGTCGGGCCTGGCGCGGTAGATCTCGCTGTGGATGAAGCGCTCCAGGTAGGGCTTTCCCGTGGCGGCGCCCAGCGGCTCGCCGTCCAGGCCGTAGCAGCCCACGTCGGCCGCCTCGACCAGCGCCGGCGCGCGGCTGCAGGACAGCAGAAAAACTTCTTCAGCACCGGGCTGGCGCACGCTGACGTGGCCGAAGCCGTCCACCACGCCGCGCGCATACAGGATGCGGTTGGCCAGCACCAGCTGCCGGGCCAGGGCCGGGTCGGGCGTCATCATGTTTTGCCCGGCAGCGCCGTGGCCTGCACGGCCTGCAGCACCCAGCCCGAAGCCGTGTGTTCCCACACCGCCAGGTAACTGCTCGCGATGTCGCGGCGAACGTCACCCTTGCGCACCGTGGCCCGCATCACCGCGCTGACCAGGCCTGCAGTGCCCACCAGGCGCACTTGCGGCGCTACAAATTCCAGCGATTCATAACGCAGCGCGCCGCCCGCCAGCGATTGCAGGTAGCCGGCCTTGCTGTCGGTCACGCCGGTCGCGTGTGTGTAAACCAGTGCATCCGACAGCAGCGTGTCCAGCACGGCCGTGTCCGCGGCCAGCATGGCCAGCCGCCTGGCCTCTTCGGCGGCCAGCAGGCCGTCTTCAAGGGCGAGCGGCATGTTCAAAAGCGCGTGGCGTCTGCCGCGATGGTGTTGAAGAGCACGCCCACCTTGCTGACCTCCACCTCGACCTGGTCGCCCGGCTTCATCCACACCGGCGGCGTGCGCTTGACGCCGACGCCGCCCGGCGTGCCGGTCACGATCACGTCGCCGGGTTGCAGCGAAGTGAAGGCCGAGATGTATTCGATCAGCACCGGGATGCTGAAAATCATGGAGGCCGTGGTGGTGTGCTGCATGACCTGGCCGTTGAGCCGGGTTTCCAGCGTGAGCTCCTCGCCGTCGGCGATCTCGGCGCGCGTCACCATCCAGGGGCCGAAACTGCCGGTGCCGCTGAAGTTCTTGCCGGCGGTGAACTGCAGCGTGTGCTTTTGCCAGTCGCGCACCGAACCGTCGTTGTAGGCGCTGTAGCCCGCCACGTGCTCCCAGGCATCGGCCTCGCGTATGCGCCGCCCGGCCTTGCCGATGATGATGGCGATCTCGCCCTCGTAGTCGAGCTGCGTCGATTCGGCCGGCATCAGGATGGGCTGGCGATGCGCCGTCTGCGACTCGGCCACGCGCATGAACAACAAGGGGTGCTGGGTCGGGTCGCGCTGGGTCTCGATGCGGTGCGCCTCGTAGTTGTGGCCCACGCAAAAAATCTTGCCCGGCGCCGGGATCACCGGCAGGAACGCTATGGCGTCCAGCGGCAGCGCGGGCGCGGCGGTCGGCGTGGCGGCGATCTCGTCCAGCTTGCCGGCCTGCAATGCGCTGAGCAGCGTCGGGTATTGCGCCGAGTGCAGGGGCAGGACGCCGGCCTCGGTGGCCACGCCCCAGCCAGGCTGTCCCTGATATTGGTAACTGCTGAATTTCACGATGTACTTTCTGTGGTGGGATAAAAAGGGTGGCTCAGTCCAGCGAGATGTTCAGGCGCTTGAGGGTCTCGCCATAACGCTGCGAGTCATTGCGCAGCTGCTGCAGGAACTGCTCGCTGTTGAGGAAGTAAGGCTCGTAATACATCGCGGCGTACTTGTCTTTCAGGTCCGGCTCCGACAGCACGGCGGCCACGTCTTTCTGGATTTTTTCGACCACGGCCTTGGGCGTTCCCTTGGGCGCCAGCAGCGCCGTCCAGGCGCTCAGCTCAAAGCCCGCCGGGCCGCCCGATTCGGCGACGGTGGGCACGTCCGGAAAACCGGCCACGCGTCTGGGCGCGGCCACCGCGAGATAGCGCGTGCGGCCCGCGCGCTGCATGGCGCCCGCGCTAGCGGCGCTGCCGAAAGCCCAGTCGACTTCCTGGTTGCCCACGGCCACGTAGAGCTGCGACATTTCCTTGTAGGGCACGTGTGTCATCCTGGTGCCGGTGGCGGTCTCCAGCATGGCCGCGCCTATGTGGCCGGGGCTGCCGACAAACCAGGAGCCGTAGTTGACCTGGCCCGGGCCGGCCTTGGCGGCGGCGCCCAGGTCGGCCATGGTCTTGTAGCGGCTGCCCACCGGCACCGTCACAAAAAAGTAGTTGCGCAGTATCGGCGTGACGGGCTCGAAGTCGCGCAGCAGCTCATAAGGCAGCTTCTTGAACAGGAAGGGCTGGGCCGCCATCTGCGCGTTGTCCATTTGCAGCAGCTCATGGCCGTCGGGCGCGGCGCGCTTGATGGCTTCTATCGCGATAAAACCGCTCGCGCCGGGCCGGTTGTCGACGATGACGGGTTTGCCCCAGATTTTTGACAGCTTGTCGGCCACCAGCCGCAGCGCGACCTCGGGCCCGCTGCCGGCCGGGAAGGGCGTGACCACGCGCACCGGCTTGCTTGGGAAATCCTGTGCGTGGGCGGTGGCGGTGATCGCGGCCAGCAATGCGGCGGCCAGAGCCAGGCCAGGCCTGCGCCAGGTTGTGAAAGAAGTCGGGAAAGCGTGCGTCATAGTTTTGTCTCCAGGGGTGGATAGAAGTAGCGGTCTACGCCGCTTGGGGGATGGAAGTCGAATGCGGCTGCAGCAACTGCCGTAATTGCGCGATGCTTTGTTCGTCGCCGCGGCGCAGGTAGGCCAGCACATAACGGTCGGGCCGCAGCAGCACGGCTTGCGCGCCGGCGCTGCGGATGATGGCTTCCAGCGTGCCGTCGCAGTCGCGCAGCGTGGCGTCCGGCCCGGTGTGCTTCAGGAAGTCGTCGCTCTGCGCCACCACCGGGATGTGGCGGCAGACCAGGCCTGCTCCGGCCAGCACCGCCAGCGTGGCGGCCACGGCGCTGCCGTCGGCGTCGGCCAGGGACAGCAGGGCAAAGCCGCTGCCGAGCATGTCGTCCAGCGCGGCCAGCGCGCCGCCCGGCAGTTCCACGTTCGGCTGCGGCAACAACTGCCCGGCGGGCACCAGCGCGGCAGCCGCATGGCGGGGCACAAAGAAGCCCTCAAAGAAGCGCGGCTTGGGCTTGAATTTGAGCTGCAGCACGTAGTCGCGCACGGGTGGAAAGACGCTGAAGAGCTTGAGCGCGCCCTGCGTCAGCATGGCGGCCGGCACCGATTTTGGCTGCATGAAGGTGCCTATGCGCACGGCCATCTGGATCAGCGACCAGGCGTGCGGCTTGCGCTCGGTTTCGTAGCTGTCCAGCAGCGAGGCCGGCAGGCGGCCCTTGACCACGGCGGCCAGCTTCCAGGCCAGGTTGGCCGCGTCGCGCACGCCGCTGTTCATGCCCTGGCCCGCGAAAGGCGGCGTCAGGTGGGCGGCATCACCGGCCAGCAGCACGCGGCCGGCTTTCCAGCGGCTGGCCACGCGCGCGTGGAAGGCATAGACCACCTTGCGCGTGATGGGCAGCTGCGCATCGGCCGGCTCTCGCGCATGGATCCAGGCGCGCACACGGGCCTCGTCCAGCATTTCGTCGGGGTCTTCGCCCTCGTGCAGCATGAACTCATAACGCAGCGTGCCGTCCGGCCCGGGCAGGCGTATCGCCGGGCGCGCCGGGTCGCAGTAAGTGCGTGTGTGGCGAAAGGCCGAGTTGCGCTCCAGCAGGTCGACGATCAGCCATTTTTCGTCGTAGCTGCTGCCGGTCAGCGGTATGCCCAGCTGCTCGCGCACGCCGCTGCGGCCGCCGTCGCAGGCCACCAGCCAGTCGCAGTGGATGTGTTTTGTCTCACCGCCGTGGCGCAGTTCAAGCTGGACGCCATTGCCCTCATCACCATCGTCGCGGAATTTCACGAGTTCATGGCCGAACCAGATCGCCGAGCCGCTAAAACGCCGCAGCCCGTCGCGCAGCTGGCCCACCAGCACCTGCTGGCGAAAGGCGTTGCGCTTGGGAAAGCCGTGCTCCATGGCCTGCGGCTCGATGCGCGCGAACACCTTGCCGCGCCACGAGTAGTAATGCACGCCGTAGCCTTGCACCACATGCGGCAGCACTTCGGTGATCAGGCCGGTGGCCTGCACCGTGCGCAGGCTCTCATCGTCGATGGTGACCGCGCGCGGCTCGCCCACGGTGCTGGTGTTGCGCTCGATGACCAGGGCCGCCACGCCCTGCCTGCCCAGCAGGTTGGCCAGCATGAGGCCGGTAGGCCCCGCGCCCACGATCACGACGGGAAAATGCGGCGGGCCCGGCAGGACCGGCATAGCCGACAAGGGGAGGGGGGCGTTCATGGGGTTTCCGTTTTTCGGGTGGCGCGGGCTTTGTCGCGCTGGTCCTGCAGCCGGCCTTCGATGCGGCCGGCGGCGCTTTGCAGCCGAGCCAGCGTGGTCTTGCGCAGGGCGGTGGTCAGCGAGGCCCCCGGCATCACCACGCTGAGGCTGCCCAGCAGGTGCTCGCCGTCGCGCAGCGCCACCGCAAAACCCACGGCGTCGGGGTCGACCTCGCCTTCGGTGATGCAGTGGCCGACTTCGCGTATGCTGCGCAGCACCTTGGCCAGCAGGGCGTAGTCGTCGGGCAGGCCGGCGGCCACCAGGGTCTTGCGCTCCGAGGCCCAGAGCTGCTTGAGCTGCGTGGCCGGCAGGTAGGCCAGGATGATCTTGGAGGTCGCGCCGCGGTACAGCGGCATGGCGCGGCCGCGTTCATAACTGACCGACAGGGCAGGGTTGCGGCCCTTGACCTGGTGCAGGCACATCACCTTGCTGCCGTGAAAGCGGCATAACAGCACCGTGCCGCCGGTCTGCTCCGCGAGCTTGCCGGGCAGCTCGCCGGCGGCCTGCAGCAGCGGGTCGGCCAGGCGTATCTGCCGGTCCAGTTCCACCACCATGGGGCCCAGCACATAACCGCGGTCGGTCACGCGCTCCAGCATGCCGGCGGCGGCCAGCTGGCCCAGGTCGCGGTAGACGCTGGCGCGCGACACGCCCAGCTCCTGCATCAGCCATTCGGGCGTGATGACCGGCCTCTCCAGGCTGAACAGCCCGAGGATGCGCAGCATGCGGTTGGTGCTTGCCATGGTGTGTCTTTCAGTGAGCCGTGCGGGCTAGCTGCGCAGGATGGCCTTGCCCCAGAGGTTGAGCGTGCGCTCCTCGTGCGGCCAGGTCCCGGCGGGGCGGCCGGGCGCGCAGTGCTCGATCTCCGAGGAAATCTCGGCCAGGTTGCCGTCGGGGTCGCGCACCATGAAGAACACGTCGTTGCCCGGGCCGTGGCGGCCTATGCCCCAGACAATGGGCACTTTGAGTGCCGCCATGTGGTCGCCCCAGTCCTTCATGCCGGCCCAGTCGGGGGTTTCGAAGGACTGGTGGTCGAAGCAGGCGGCGGGCGCGAAGAACAGGGCCAGCGCATGGTGCAGCGCGTCGGTGCGCAGGAAGCAGGCGCGCAGCGTGCCTTCGGGGTCTTTCACCGCGTCCGACAGCACAAAGCCCAGTTGCTCCGTGTAGAAGGCCAGCATGGCCGGCAGGTTCGGTGTGCGCAGCGCGAAGTGCTGCAGTGTGGCGGATGGCAGTGCCGTCGCTTCCGCAGCGGCCGGGGCCGCGGGCGGCGTGAACACCACGAGGTTGCCGTCGGGGTCCTTTAATGCGATGGCCTCGCCGCCGGCGAAATCGGTGGGCAGCGCTTCACGCGGCAGCCCTTGCACGCGCGCCGCGAAAGCCTGCCAGGCACCGGTGTTCGCCAGGGCGTAGTGGGCGTACTGAAGCTGGTTGGCCGGGCCTTCGGAGAGCCGCAGCTCACGCCCCGGGCCGCGGCACAGGTAGCCGCCCGCCGCGGGCGCCATCGCCATGCCGTAGGCGCTGCTGTAAAAGCGCGCGGCCTGCAGCGGGTCGGGCGAATAAAGGTGAAGGCATTGCAGCGCGGCTTGCGGTTCCATGGGGGCGGCTCTCGGTGTAAATCGGTGCCTCCACTGTCGCCGTGGCCTCAAATGGTGTCAAACGTAAATCTCAATAGGTGAGATTTGAATAATATTTCCCCAGAGGCGGATTTGCGGCGCTCCGTGCGGCGCAGGCCTGCAAATGGCTGCCCGTACAACTACACGCGCGTCAGCCATCCCTTACTTGCAGCAGGCCTTCAGGCTGGCACCGGCCGCGAGGCGTGCTGCCTACATTGGACTTGTGTTTAAACCCTGACTACTTTTAGGAGAGACAAATGCCCATCATTGCCTGGCTACTCGGCGTTCCACTTAGCGTCATCCTTATTCTCATGCTACTGGGCGTGTTTTAGGCCCCGCAAGATTGACCGGCCTTCACGGCTGTTCAAACAAAAGCCCGCGAATGCGGGCTTTTGCGTTTGGGAAGAGTGTTTAGAGCGCGGCTGCCGGTTCCCTGCGCCTGGCGCGTACCCGCATCACCTTCCACCAGCCCGGCAGCAGGCTCTGGATTTCGGGCCGGGTAAAGCGGTCGTCGATCAGGTAGACCACGCCGCGGTCCGAGGTCGTGCGTATCACCCGCCCGGCCGCCTGCACCACCTTCTGCAGGCCGGGGTAGAGATAGGTGTAGTCATAACTCTGGGCCGCGCCGAAATTGGCGCCCATGCGTTCGCGGATCTGCTCGTTCACCGGGTTGACCTGCGGCAGGCCCAGCGTGGCGATGAAAGCGCCTATCAGTCGAGCGCCCGGCAGGTCTATGCCTTCGGCGAAGGAGCCGCCCAGCACGGCAAAGCCTATGCCCTGCGAGTCCGGCGTGAAGCGCGCGAGGAAGGCGTCGCGCGCGGTTTCCTCCATGCGGCGCGTCTGCTCCCACACCGGGATGTGCGGGTAGCGCTGGCGGAACAAGGTCACCAACTGCTGCAGGTAGTCGTAGCTGCTTAAAAATGCCAGGTAGTTGCCGGGCTGGCCCTCATACTGACGCGCCATCAGGTCGACGATGGGCGAGAGCGAATCGCCCCGGTGCTGGAAACGCGTGGAGACGTCGCTGACCACCGAGACCCGCAACTGCTCGGCCAGGAAGGGCGATTCCACCTCGGTCCACACCGTGCCGGCCGGCAGGCCCAGCGTGTCGGCGTAATAGTTCTGCGGGCTCAGCGTGGCGGAAAACAGCGCCGCCGACTGCGCCGCCGCGAAGCGCGGCGCCAGGAAGGGCGCGGGCACCACGTTGCGGATGTTGAGCACCGCGAGCGGTTGGCCCAGCGCTTGGCCGAAAGTGTTGGACCCTGTATCGGCTTGCAGTGTCACGTCGAACAGCGAATGCTCGCCGAAGGCCTCGGCCATGCGCGAGAAATGCAGGGCCTCGAAATAAAAATCCTGCAGCTCGCCGTCCATGCGCGTCGGGTTGGCCATCAGGAAGTCGGTGACCTGGGTCAGCGCCTGCCCCAGTGTCTTGAGGAAAGGCGCGGGCAGTTCGGGATGCACCTGGTAGGGCTCGTCCTGATATTGGTGGAGCTCCTGCAGGCTGCGGTTGAGCCGCTCCAGCGCGCCGCGCACGGCACGCGGCGCGCCCGCGTGCACCTGCTGTAGCTGCGCCTGGCTCAGCGTGGCCGAATACATTTTCCGCGCGCGCTCCACCAGGTTGTGCGCCTCGTCCACCAGCACGCTGATACGCCACTGGTTGCCCTGGGCTTGGCCGTGCAGCAGGGCGCTGGTGTCGAAGTAGTAGTTGTAGTCGCCCACCACCACGTCCGACCAGGTCACCAGTTCCTGGCTCAGGTAGTAGGGGCACACGTGGTGGGCCAGCGCCAGTTCGCGCAGCGCGGCCTTGTCCATCGGGCCTTGCGCGGCGGCGTGCTTCACGGCGGCGCTGCGCGCCTGCGGCAGGCGGTCGTAAAAGCCCTTGGCCAGCGGGCAGGCGTCGCCGTGGCAGGCCTTGCCCGGGTGCTCGCAGGCCTTGTCGCGCGCCACCAGTTCCAGCACGCGCAGCGGCAAAGCCTGGCTGCTGCCCTTGATGCGGTCCAGCGCGTCCAGCGCCAGCCGTCGGCCCGGTGTTTTGGCCGCCAGGAAAAACAGCTTGTCGAGCTGCTTCTTGGGCACCGCCTTGAGCAGCGGAAACACCGTGCCTATGGTTTTGCCTATGCCGGTCGGCGCCTGCGCCATCAGGCAGGTGCCGGCCTGCGCGGTCTTGTAGACGGCCTCGGCCAGTTCGCGCTGGCCGGGCCGGAAGTCCGGATGCGGAAACTCCAGCGTCGTGAGCGCCGCGTCGCGTGCCTGGCGGTGCGCGAGTTCCTGCGTGGCCCAGGCCAGGAAGCGTTCGCACTGGGCTTCAAAATATTCCTTGAGTGCGGCGGCCGTGAAATGCTCGGTCAGCGGCGTTTCCTGCGCGCTGGCCACGTCGAAGTAGACCAATGTCAGGTTGATGTCGGGAAGCTTCCTGTCCTGGCACAGCAGCCAGCCGTAAATCTTGAGCTGCGCCCAGTGCAGGTGCCGGCGGTTGTCGGCCATGGCATGCAGGTCGCCGCGGTAGGTCTTGACTTCCTCCAGCTGGTTCTGCTCGGGGTCGTAGCCGTCGGCGCGGCCGCGCACCGTCAGCGCCTGGTACTCGCCCTCCAGGCTGACTTCGGACTGGTAGGACTCGCCACGGCGCGATGCGACCAGCGCATGGCCGGCCATGCCTTCCTGGGCGGAAGGCGAGGGGGTGAAGCGCAGGTCCAGGTCGCCATGCTTGGCGGTGAACTCGCACAGGGCCCTGACGGCCACGACATATTTCAAGGGGGAGCGCTCTCTGGGTAACGGGAATTGGGGGAAGAGGTTCATGGTAGCGCAGGCGCCGCCGGCCCCCATCCCAGCCTTCCCCCAGCGGGGAAAAGCGCAAGACCCCGTGAAATAGAGCATTAATGCGCCCGCCATTTACCGATGCGCCGCCGCCGTCTACATTGAAGCCATGGACCAGATCATCTTGTGGCTGCAGCAATACGGGCTGGCCGCCGTCTTTCTCAACATCGTGCTGGAGCAGCTCGGCCTGCCGATCCCGGCCTACCCGGTGCTCATACTGACCGGCGCCCTGAGTTTCAACGGCCAGTATTCGGCCGGCGGCCTGCTCGCCACGGCGGTGGGGGCCTGCCTGATCGCCGACAGCATCTGGTACTGGGCCGGCCACCGCTACGGCAGCCGCGTGCTCAAGACCTTGTGCCGGATTTCGCTGTCGCCCGATTCCTGCGTGCGCCAGACCGAATCGATCTTCACGCGCTGGGGCGTGAAGTCGCTGGTGCTGGCCAAGTTCATCCCGGGTTTTGCCTCGCTGGCCACCGCGCTGGCTGGCCGCACCGGTGTGCCCTTCGGCCGCTTCCTGTTGTTTGACGCCATAGGCGCGGCGCTGTATGCCGGTGTCGGCTTGGGCCTTGGCATGCTGTTCCATGACGCGGTGGCCGACGTGCTGGCCATCTTCGAGCAGATGGGGCGCATAGGCCTGATGGTGCTGCTGGCCGGTTTCGCGCTTTTCCTGGCGCACAAATGGTGGCAGCGCCAGCGCTTTTACCGCCAGCTGCGCATGGCGCGCATCACGCCGCAAGAGCTGCTGCAACTCACGCAAGGCGAGCAACCGGCCGTGATCCTCGACGTGCGCACCGAACTCAGCCGCGGCGGCGGCGGCATCATTCCGGGCGCGCTGCTGTGGTCGGACCCGGACCGCAAGATGGCCACGCTGGACCTGCCGCATGACGTGGCCGTGGTGGTTTACTGCGCCTGCCCCAACGACGCCTCGGCCGCCCAGGTGGCCAGGCGGCTGATGGCCGCGGGTTTCAAAAACGTGCGCCCGCTGCATGGCGGCATAGACGCCTGGCAGGCCGCCGGGCTGTCGCTGGAGTATCCGCACGCCGTGTGAAAGGGTAAAAAACACCTTTCGCGGGTGCGCCCAGGCCATTCGCCTGAAATTTGCAAAAAAAGAGGTCTTAAGTTTGCAAATTCTGCGGGGGCTGGTTAACCCCTGCACCCAAAAGAAGACAGGGTGTTGTCCTATGGCGGATTTTCTTGCGGCCCAGCACACTCGAGCAGCGCAACGCCGTGCAAAATGCACCAAGGCGACTTGCCTTTGACAAGAAAGTTAACAGCCGCGCATGAAGCCCCGTCCGCCAGGCGCATTGACCGCAGCCCACCGCCAGCATGGCTCGCCGGGATGGCCCGCCGCCGTGCCGCGGAACCCGCGCGCCGGGGAGCGCCGGTGAAAAGGGACGAAACCCTGGCCGAGGCCAACGAGCGCCTGGAGGCCGAGGCGCTGGCGCTGGCCGCGGCCAACCAGGCCCTGGCGCAGGAGCTCGCCGAGCAGCGCCGCGCCGCCGAGGCGCTTCAGGAGGACGTCGAAAGCCTGCGCAGCCTGGCATCGATTTCCTCTGACTGGTACTGGGAGCAAGACGCCGATTACCGCTTTACCGACTTCACCGCCGAACGCGGCATGCGCCCCACACCCACAAGCAGCATGGCGGACCCGGACCTCAAAAGCGCCATCGGCAAGCGGCGCTGGGAACTGGCCGGCGCCTATCCCGTGAGCATGTCCTGGGACCACCACCGCGCGGTGCTCGAGGCGCACCGGGCGTTTCGCGATTTCGAATACATCCGGGTGCTCGACGGCGTGGCCCATTATTTTTCCGCCAGCGGCGTGCCGGTGTTCAACAAGCAGCAGGAGTTCGCCGGCTACCGCGGCATCACGCGGGACATCACGGTGGCCAGGCGCATCGAGGAAAAAGAACGCAAGGCCGCGCGCTTCCTCGACGACGTCGTCGACAACATGCCGGTTGCCGTGCACCTGAAGTCGGTGCAGGACGGCCTGCGCGTGGTGGCATGGAACAAGGCTGCCGAAAGCCTGTACGGCATCCGGCGCGAGGACGCCATGGGCCGCACCGTGCACGACCTCTGGCCGCAGGAGCACGCCGACCGGATCAACGTGTCCGACGTCGAGGTGGCCAACAGCGGTGTCATGCAGGATTTCCCCGACAGGGTCATCATGACGCGGGACCGCGGAAATATCCGCGTGCACATGCGCAAGGTCCCGCTCAAGGACGGGGGCGGCGCCGTCACGCACGTTCTGCTCACGGCCGAGGACATCACCGAGCGCCTGGCCGCCGAGGACCGCCTGCGCCGCAGCCAGGCGCGGTTCGAAAGCCTCACCCAGCTCTCGTCCGACTGGTACTGGGAACAGGACAAAAACTTCCGCAATGTCTTTGTCTCCAACGATCCGCAGCGTT
Organism: Polaromonas sp. P1_F2; assembly: GCF_056405735.1. NCBI lineage: Bacteria > Pseudomonadati > Pseudomonadota > Betaproteobacteria > Burkholderiales > Comamonadaceae > Polaromonas > Polaromonas sp. P1_F2. Next base: position 486,384 of record NZ_JBFUBN010000003.1, read on the forward strand.
TTGCCCTGGGAACTCAGGTCATCGGGGAGGGATTATGCCGGTGGGACCTGCCCAACTCCGCGCCGCTTGTCGGCACGTGGGAAGATCACAAGGCCGCCTTGCAGGCGCATTTGCCGTTTCGTAATTTTGAGTACCGGCTGACCAAGGCGGATGGGAGCGCCATTTACCGCAGCGTCAGCGGAGAGCCGGTGTTTGGCGACGACGGAGCCTTCGAAGGCTACCGCGGCGTGGGAAGCGACATTACCGAGCGCAAGCAGACCGAAACCGCGCTGCGCGCGAGCGGCGCGCGTTTCCGGGTGGTGGTCGGGGCGCTTGCCGAAGGCGTGATATTGCGCGACGCCGAAGGCAAAATCATCGACTGCAACACCAGCGCGGAGCGCATTTTCGGCAAGAGCCTGGCACAGATGAAGGGGCTGTCCTCGGCCGCGCTGGATTGGGAGCGCTTGCGCGAGGACGGCACCCACATGCCCGAAGTTGAATGGGCCAGCGTGCGCGCCAAAACCAGCGGCCAGGCGCAGAGCAACGTCGTGCAGCGTTACCGCAGGCCCGACGGCAGCACCTTCTGGGGCCTCATTAACGTGCAGCCGCTGTTCGACGGCAACAGCGACGTTCCCACCGGCTTTGTCACTTCGATCTCCGACATCACCAAGCGCAAGCAGGCCGAGGTGGAAATCGTCCGGCTCAACGTCGACCTGGAAAACCGCGTGCTGCGCAGGACGGCGCAGCTCGAAGCGGCCGGTAAGGAAATGGAGGCCTTCTCGTATTCGGTGGCGCACGACCTGCGCACGCCCCTGAGCACCATAGACGGCTTCTGCGCGCTGCTCGAAAAACACATGCCGCCCGCCGCCGGCGAGCGCGCCCTGCATTTCCTCGAGCGCATACGCAGCAGCGTACGCCGCATGGGCGAGCTCACCGACGGGCTGCTGGCCCTTACGCGCCTGTCGCGCACCAGCATGGTCTGGGACACGGTGGACATCAGCGCCGAGGCGCTGCGCGTGGCCAAGCAGCTCAAGGACGCCGAGGCCGGGCGCGACGCGCGCATCACTGTCGAGCCCGGGATGCTCGCGCGCGGCGACCAGGCCATGCTCTCCCAGGTGCTGGATCAGCTGATCGCCAACGCCTGGAAGTTCAGCGCGAAGAAAGAGCATGTCGAGATCACCGTCGGCAGCCAGCGCGGCAAGGATGCGCAGACCGTGTTCTTTGTGAAGGACAAGGGGGCGGGCTTTGACATGGCCTATGTCGACAAGCTGTTCGGTAACTTCGAGCGCCTGCATTCGCCCGAGGAGTTCGCCGGCAGCGGCATAGGCCTGGCCACGGCCAAGCGCATCATCGACCGGCACGGCGGAAAGATCTGGGCGCAATCGGTGGTTGGCGAAGGCAGCACCTTTTATTTCTCGCTCGGCGGCGACCAGACAGGCATCGGGCAACCCGCCCAGCCCGCCCGGGCCGCCGAGGCGGAACAGGACTCGGGCTTCTCGACGCTGGAGGCGCCCACCGGCGAGCTCTTCAGCAGCGACAACGACGCCTTCATGCTCAACGACCAGCAGTTCCAAAACGCGTTCGAACACGCTGCGATCGGGATGACGTTGATCGGCATAGACTCGCGCCGCCTCAAGGTCAACAACGCCTTCTGCCAGATGCTCGGTTATTCCGAGGCGGAGATGCTGGCGCGCACCATCCACGACCTGACCCACCCCGACGACATCGAATGGGACCTGGAGCAGCGCAAGCGCGCGCTGGCCGGCGAGATCGAATCCTTCCACACGGAAAAGCGCTACATCCACAAGGACGGCCACACCGTCTGGGGTTACATGAGCTGTTCGCTGGTGCGCGACGAGGACCGCAAGCCGCTGCGCTTCATCGCGCAGATCCAGGACATCACCGAACGCAAGGAGACCGAGAAGGTGCTTCGCGAGAGCGAGGAACGCTTTCGCGCGCTCACCGCGCTGTCGTCCGACTGGTTCTGGGAGCAGGACGAGAACTTCCGCTTTGTCGAAGTTTCCGGCGAGGCCCCGACGGCGTCGGGCCTTCAGAAATCGGCTTATGGCAAGACCCCCTGGGAGCTCGATTACAGCCAGATGACCGACGCCGGCTGGGCCGACTACAAGGCCATAGTCGCGCGGCGCGAGGTTTTCCGCGACATGGAAACCACACGGCGCGACTCCAAGGGCCGGACTCGCTACTTCAGCATCAGCGGCGTGCCGAAATTCGATGCCGACGGCAAGTTCACCGGCTACCGGGGAACCGGCCGCGACATGACCGAAATGCGCCGCGTCACTGAGGCGCTGCGCACCAGCGAAGCGCAACTACGCGAAATCACCGACACCATACCCGCCTGGATTACCTACGCCGATGCAGACCAGCACCTGCGTTTTCACAACCGGGCCTACGAGGAAGTCTTCGGCATGACGAGCGAGCAGCTCGCAGACAAGACCATCCGGCAAATCGTGGGCGAGGAGATGTACGCGCTGATCAAGCCCCGGGTGGACGAGGTGCTGCAGGGCTATCCGGTGGTCTATGAACGTGCGCAGAAGACCGCGCGCGGCGGCATGCGCGACTACGTGGTCAATTACTTCCCGCGCTACGGCGACGGCGCCGACGAAGGAAAGGTGATCGGTTTCTACACGCTGGCCAACGACGTGACCGAACTCAAGCGCATAGACCGCATGAAAAGCGAGTTCGTCTCCACCGTCAGCCATGAGCTGCGCACGCCGCTCACCTCGATACGCGGCTCGCTGGGCCTGATCTCCGGCGGCGTCGCCGGCCAGCTGCCCGAGGCCGTCAAGACCCTGGTGGGCATCGCCAAGAGCAATTGCGAGCGCCTGATCCGGCTCATCAACGACATCCTGGACATCGAGAAAATCGAGTCCGGCAAGATGACCCTGGACCTGCAGATCATCGAACTCAAGCCCCTGCTGGAGCAGGCGCTGGCCGCCAACGAGGGTTACGGCGCCGCCAAGAACGTCAGCCTGAGCCTGCAGTTCCCCGACGACGAGGAGTTGATGGTCAGGGCCGACGGCGACCGCCTCACGCAGGTCGTGACCAACCTGCTGTCCAACGCCATGAAGTTTTCGCCCAACGACGGCGTGGTGGAGATCCGCGCGATGCGCACTGCGATCGGCCTGCGCGTCGAGGTGCGCGACCATGGGCCCGGCATTCCCGAGGAATTCCGCAAGCGCATCTTCCAGAAATTTTCCCAGGCCGACTCCTCCGACACGCGCCAGAAGGGCGGCACCGGGCTGGGCCTGAACATTTCACGCGCCATCATCGAGCGCCTGGGTGGCAGCATAGGCTTTGAAACCCACACCGGCGAGGGCACCACCTTTTACTTCGAACTGCCCGAATGGGTGGAGCCGCCACCCACGCGCCCCGTGGAGATCAGCGGCGACCGCCCGCGCGTGCTGGTCTGCGAGGACGACCCCGACATCTCCCGCCTGATCGGCATGATGCTGGACAAGGGCGGTTTCGACGCCGACCCGGCCTACAGCGCCGAGGCGGCCCTGGCCATGCTGGAGCAGCAGCACTACGCCGCCATCACGGTCGACCTCAAGCTGCCCGGCCAGGACGGCATCGCGCTGATCCGTGCGCTGCGCGGGCGGCTACTCACGCGCGACGTCCCGGTGGTCGTGGTCTCGGCCTGGGCCGGCGAGGGGAAGGTGCAGTTCAACGACCAGGCGCTGACCGTCTCGGACTGGCTGGAAAAGCCCATCGACGAAAACCTGCTGGTGCTGGGCGTGCGCCACGCCATCGCCGGCGCCGCCGAAAACAAGCCCGTCATCCTGCACGTCGAGGACGACCCCGACATCCAGCGCATCGCTGCCACCATCGCGCAGGACTTCGCGACCTTCGTCTTCGCGGCCACGCTGCAGGAGGCGCGCTCGCGCCTGCATAGCCAGCCCTTCGACCTGGTGCTGCTGGACATCAACCTCAAGGAAGGTTCGGGCTGGGACCTGCTGACCGACATCGAGGCGCTCGAGTCGCCGCCGCCGGTGGTGGTGTTTTCCGCGATCGAGGCGACCCGGGCCCAGGCCGCGCGCGCCACCGCCGTGCTGGTCAAGGCCAAAACCTCCAACCAGGAACTGCTTGAGACCCTCAGGCGGGTGCTGGGCCTAGCCCGTCCGCCTGAAATAGAGCTCGAGTAAGGCTGCCGGTAGTTCCTAGGCGCCCGGCGATTCCATCATCGCCGTGTAGCGCCGCTGCATCTCCTCGGGTGTCACCGTTTCAATGCTGTGGCCCACGCTCCAGCGGTGGCCGAAGGGGTCGCGAAAACTGCCAGAGCGTTCGCCGTAGAAATGGTCTTGCGCGGCCATCTCCAGCGTGGCGCCGGCCTGCAGCGCGCGGGCGATGACCGCGTCGCAGTCATCGACGTGCAGGTGCAGGGTGACGCTGGCCGGCATGTCCCGCGCCGGCGCCGCGACGCCGCATTCCGGGAACTCGTCGGACAGCATCAGCGTGGCGCCGCCGAAGTCCAGTTCGGCGTGGCCTATGCGGCCGCCGGGCTCCGTCAGGCGGAATTTTTCGGTCGCCCCGAACACCGAGATGTAAAAAGCCAGGGCTTCTTCAGCGCCCTTGACGTGGATGTAAGCGAACAGTTCGTGAATGGCCATGCCGGCTCCTCTGAAAGGGAATGCGGCCAGTCTATCGCCCGGCATTCGCCAGGTCTTGAACAAAATTGACATGCGGCCACGAAGAGGCCGCACCGGCTGCGGGCGGCACCGGCACATGGTTGGCCGAGGCCGGCCGCGCCAGCCGGTACTGCTCGGGTGTGAGGCCGGCGAATTCACGGAACTCGCGGTTGAAATGCGGCTGATCGCTGTAGCCCGCCTCCATCGCCACGGCGGCCAGGGCCAGAGGGCTCTGCACCCCCGGCAGGGCTTTCTGGAAACGCCGCACCCGGCAATACAGCTTGGGAGCCAGGCCCACGGCCTGCGAGAAGATGCGTATGAACTGCCGATGGCTGTAGCCGCTGCGGGCCACCGCATCATTCACGTCCATGCCCGCCTCGAATTGCCGCAAGGCCAGCATGGCCACCGGGTGCGCGGCCCGCGCCGGGCCGGCGCTCAGGCGCTGCAGCAGCAGGGCCTCAAGGCGGTGCAGGGCATCCCGCGGTGTCGCGGCGGCCAGCAACTGCTCGCGCGCCACGGCGGCATGGCTGCCCCACAGGTCTTCCAGGCTCACGTGTTGTCCCGCCAGTTCATCGGCCGGCAGGCCCAGCAAGGCCTGCGCCGCGCCGGGCAGCAACTGCACGCCCACCGAAGGGGAGGGTGCGGTAATGTCTTTGGCGTAAAACACCGCGCGCGGCCCGCCCACCAGCGTATGGCCGAGCTGCCGTCCCTCGCCGTCGGCGGCGCTGTCGAAGATGCGCACGGACGGCCCCGAGAGGCGGAACACCAGGTGCATCAGGCCGGTCGGCAACACATGCTCGCGCGCCGGCTCAGTCTTGGCCTCCAATGCCGCAGGCAAGCTGGCCCACGCCGTCTTGACGAAGGGTGCAAGCAGAGGATGGGGCGCACGTTGCATGAACTTATGGACTTTGAAGCCTGGGCTTGTCTTCAGTCTAGGCCCTGGCGGCGGCCCTGTCATGCCGCCGGCCATGCGGCGGCGCAGCCTGCGGCTATTCCTGGCTGCGAATTCAACTTCCCTGTGCAACGAAATTTAATTTCAAACTAAACGCACATTCTTCAGGGTAATCACTTACATAATCTCACAATTAGCCAAATATCCTACGATTTCTGAAATTAACTTTCACGTAGGAGTGCTTATGGCTTACCGCATACAGACACGCCGGCTGCTGCCGGCACTGGTTTTTGGCCTGATGGCCGCTTGGCAGGGCGCCGCCCCGGCGCTGGCCCAGACCACGGCCTCGGCGGCCAACCTGGCCATGGTGGGCGAGCCGCCCTCGCTGGACCCGATGCAGGCCACCACCGACCTGGTCGGCACCATCATGCAGCACGTGTACGAGCCGCTCTACACCTTTGACGCCAAGTGGAATGTCGTGCCCATGCTGGCCGAAGGCATGCCGCGCTTCTCGGCCGACGGCAAGGTCGTCACCATCACCCTGCGAAAGGGCGTGAAGCTGCACTCGGGCCGCGCGCTGGACGCCGAGGACGTGGTCGTCAGCCTCAAGCGCTGGATCAAGGAAGCGCCGCGCGGCAAAGCCGTGGGCAAGGAAATCACCGATCTCAAGGCGCTCAACGACACCACCGTCGAACTCACGCTGAAGTCGGCTTACGCGCCGCTGCTCGCGCAGCTGGCCCTGCCCAGCGGCATGGCCGCCATCATGGCCAAGGAAGCCGTGCAGATTCCGCTGCGCGACTTCATCGGCACCGGCCCCTACAAGTTCAAGGAACGCCGCACCGACCAGTACGTGGTGCTCACGCGCTTTGACGGCTACACCTCGCGCAAGGAGCCGGCCAACGGCTACGGCGGCAAGCGCGAAGCCTTCATCGAAGAGCTGCGCTTCATCCCCGTGCCCACGCCCAACACGCGCGTCGAAGGCGCCATGTCCGGCCAGTTCCACTTCGCCGACCTGCTGCCCATAGACGCGCTGGCCCGCCTCGAAAAAGCCGGCGGCCGCGCCACCGCCGTGATCACACCGGCCTTTGGTTTCCCCTACCTGGTGTTCAACACGCGTGAGGGCATCAACGCCAACAAGGGCATGCGCCAAGCCATCCAGACCGCCATAGGTCCCGGCGAGATGATGGCCGCCGGCTTCGGCGACACGCGTTTCTTCACGGCCGAGGCCAACCACTTCCCGCAGGGCTCGCCTTATTACTCCGCCGCCGGCGGCGATAACTACAACCAGCGCGACCCCGCCAAGGCCAAGAGCCTGGCCGAAGCCGCCGGCTACAAGGGCGAGACGGTGCGCATCCTGACGAGCCGCCAGTACGACTTCCACTACAACATGGCGATGGTCATGGCCGAGCAGCTCAAGCGCGCCGGCATCAAGGCCGAACTCACGGTGGTCGACTGGGCCACGCTGGTGCAGCGCCGCAACGACTCCGCCGCCTGGGACATCTACGTGACGCACTCGGGCCTGCTGCCCGAACCGATGCTCTCGCCGCCGCAGCTCGGCGACGGCGCGCCCGGCTGGTGGAACACCCCCGGCAAGCAGGCCGCGCTGCTCGAGTTCAACCACACGCCGGTTCCCGCCAAGCGCGCGCCGCTGTGGGGCAAGGTGCAGCAACTCGTGTATGACGAAGTGCCCTACATCGACATCGGCAAGTTCAACAGCCTGTCGGCCAAGTCCACCAAATTGGAAAATTACCAGCCCGCGTTGTGGCCTTTCTTCTGGAATGTGAAGCTGAAGAACTGAGACTGAGCGTGAGCGTGAGCGGCTCCTGATGCAAAAAGCCGTACGGCTGCAAGCCGCACGGCTTTTTTTTGGAGAGGTCCTCGAGGTCCGTTTTGGATCCAGGCATATGTTACGTTCGCGGCTGCCCAGCCCCAGTACCTCAAAAACCAGGAGATCCCTTGTTCACACGAATTTCGCTAACCCGCCTGTACGTGGGTTCCGTCTACAAACTGGTTTTTGTCGGGACGGCCTTCTCCCTGATACCGCTTTGCCTGGTGTTTGGCCTTCTCGCCGCATTCGGCTTCAACACGGTGCAATGGGAGGGCCGGCATATGCACGGCGTGATGGGTTTCCTTCTGGGGCCCCTCATAGGAATCATGATGACCGGATTTCTCACGGCCGTTATTGGAACCGCCTGCGTTGTCGGCCTCTGGCTTTTCTCGAAATTCAGGCCGCTCTCGCTCTGGGCCAAAAACATCACCCATCATGCCGATGAGGTGGCTTGAGCGCCTGCCCTGACGCGAGCGGCCACAAGCCGCACGGCTTTTTCATGGGTGAGAGGCAATCAGGGCTGTTTGCTTCGGTTCATCGCGTTGTCGAACTCTTCGCGTGACAAAAAACCGTCCTTGTTGGTATCGGCCTCGTCAAAGTGCTTCGAGACACCGCGAAAGTTCGACGCCTCGTCGCGGCTGATCTTGCCGTCGCCGGTCTTGTCCATGAACTTGAAAGCGCGCTCCAGGTCCTTGGGGTCGTAATAGACGACGGCCGGTGCTGCGGGTGTTGCGGCGGGCGCTGAGGCTGCCGCCGCCGGCTCCGGAGTCTGGGCGTTCGCCTGCGCGGCCAGCAAGGCGGCCGCAGCGGCCAGGGCCAGCAAAGACCCCAGCATCAGGATGCGGGGACGGTTCAGGCCGGCGGGCGCGTAGGTGGGAACGGTCGTGGGCGTGGTCTGTTTCATGGGCTTCCTGCGAGAGTGGTCAGTCATTCATTGAATGCTACCCCCGGCCCCAATGCCAGTGTTCTTGCAGGGTGTTGCGCCGGTTTACCGCAGGGCGGACGCTGGACACATTTCTTTGCGCGATATCCCCGCGCCAAAGCTTGAATTTGAGGAAAACGGCGCAATGGTTCGATGCCACGTTGCCGCTCTCGCTCCTTCCCCCAGCGGGGGAAGGAGCGAGAGGAAGAGCCGCCCGCGCGCCAATGTGGACAGACCTCGCGCGACAACACAAAAAAACATCTTCCTGCAGCAGCCCGGTTGACAAGCCCCGGCACCGTGACAAACATGGGCATGAAAGGAGATTCCCATGCTTGCCAACCGAAACGCCATGGCCACCATCGCGGTCAAGGACCTTGCCGCCGCGAAGAAATTCTATGAGGGCACGCTAGGCCTCACACCGCTCGAAAGCGGCGAAGAGGAAGTGCTGACCTACCAGAGCGGCACCGCCACCATCCTGGTTTACGTCTCGCAGTTCGCCGGCACCAACCAGGCGACTTCCTGCACCTGGGGTGTGGGCGACGAATTCGACAACATCATGAAAGCGCTCAAGGCCAAAGGCGTAGCGTTTGAGCACTACGACATGCCCGGCATGGCGCTGCAGGGCGGCGCCCATGTCGCCGGCGACTTCAAGGGCGCCTGGTTCAAGGACCCGAGCGGCAATATCCTGCACATCCTCAACCGCTAATCCGGCCGGATGTCAGAAGCGCACTTTGAGGAAGGCCGATGGCCCCTTGAGCTTCACGCGAAAGCGCGCATTGTTGCTGTCGCGGCGCAGGTCGATGTCGGTCAGGCCGTAGTCCAGCACCACGCCGACGTTCTTCATCGGGAACCATTCCACGCCCACGGCGGCGTTGTAGATTTCTCCGCGCGCGCTGCCGCCGGTTTTTTTCACGCCCGAGGCGTCGGCGAACAGGCGCAGGTCCGGCGAAATCGCATGCCTGAGGCCCACTTCCACCAGCGGCGCCACCGCGTCGTCGCTGTCGCTTTGCCGGATGCTGCCGGTGCCGCCGCCGGTGACCGCCGCGGTGGCGTTCAGGTCCAGCCCCACGCGGTAGTAGGCGGCGCCCAGGCCCAGGCCCAGCACGGTGTTGCCCGAACCCAGCCACCATTTGTAGGCCAGCTTGGCGAAGTCCACTTTCACGTCGAGGTTCGCCGTGCCTGTGGTCGTCACCGTGCCGCTGCCGATGTTGAAGTTGCTGGCCAGCGAATCCCCGTAGCCGCGCTTGAACTGGTAATAGTCGAAGGACAGGCCCTGGCTCTCGAACAGCAGCACGTCGGCCTTGATGCGCGGCATGGTCACGCTGCTGCTCTTGGAGTCGCCCGAGTCCAGCCGGCCGAAGTTGGTGTTCACCGCCGCGTTGAAGGTCGGGTCGGCGTGGAAAGCGCCTATCGAGAAACTCGCGCGGTCCAGGGCCGGCGAGGGTTGGGCCAGAGCCGCGCCGCCCAGCAGCGCCAGGGCGCCAAGCCCGGCCATCTTCAGGGCCCGGCCGGCAAGGCGGGGCAATGGAGTCATCCGCATGAAATACATCCCATGGCTAAAAGTGCGCGGCGTGCTGCGAGTGTTTTAAAAATGCCGCAAGGCTCCCGTTTCCTGTCCTCAAGAATCCGTTCTAAATTAGCCAGCGCAATCCCGTCCGGCTATCCGCCAAAATCCGAGGCGCTTGTAGGACAGGGCGCGACGCATATTGCCCGCCGGCTTCGCCTGCCATGGCGTAACATGCGCGGCCACGGCATGGTTTCGCGCCGGATCGACCAGAACCTGCCCTGATTTGACGGACAACATTCATCCATGAAGCAGAGGAGAAACCGCAAATGAGACAACACATGGACAGCCGCAAGCGCTGGTGGGCCCTGATGGTGCTGTGCCTCGGGGTGCTGATGATCGTGCTCGACACCACCATCGTCAACGTGGCCCTGCCTTCCATACGCACCGACCTGCATTTCACCGAGACCTCGCTGGTCTGGGTGGTCAACGCCTACATGCTGACCTTCGGCGGCTTCCTGCTGCTGGGGGGCAGGCTCGGCGACCTGTACGGCCACCGCCGGCTTTTCCTGGCCGGGCTCAGCCTGTTCACCGTGGCCTCGCTGGCCTGCGGCCTCGCCAACTCGCAGGCGCTGCTGGTCGTCGCGCGCGCGGTGCAGGGCCTGGGCGGTGCGGTGGTCTCGGCGATCTCGCTGTCGCTCATCATGAATTTGTTCACCGAGCCGGCCGAGCGCGCCAAGGCCATGGGTGTTTACGGCTTTGTCTGCGCCGGCGGCGGCAGCATAGGCGTTCTGCTGGGCGGCCTGCTGACCGACGCGCTGAGCTGGCACTGGATCTTCCTGGTCAACCTGCCCATAGGCGGCGCGGTCTTCGCGCTGTGCCTCATGCTGCTGCCCGGCGGCAAGGGCGAGGCCACCGGCGCGAAGCTCGACGTGGGGGGCGCCGTCACCGTCACCAGCTCGCTGATGCTGGCCGTCTACGGCATCGTCAACGGCAACGAGGCCGGCTGGCTCTCGGGCCAGACCCTGGGCCTGCTGGGCGCGGCCGCGGTGCTCATGGCCGTCTTCCTGGCCATCGAGTCCAAGGTGCAGACGCCGCTGATGCCGCTGGGCCTGTTCCGCCTGCGCAACGTCGCCACCGCCAACGTGGTCGGCGTGCTCTGGGCCGCCGCCATGTTTGCCTGGTTCTTCATCTCGGCGCTCTACATGCAGCTGGTGCTGGGCTACAGCGCCATGCAGGTCGGCCTGGGATTTTTGCCGGCCAACCTCATCATGGCCGCCTTTTCGCTGGGCCTGTCGGCGAAGATCGTCATGCGCTTCGGCATACGCGCGCCGCTGGCCGCCGGCCTGCTGCTGGCCGCCGTGGGCCTGGCGTTGTTCGCGCGCGCGCCCGTGGGCGGCAGCTTCGCGTTCGACGTGCTGCCTGGCATGCTGCTGCTGGGCCTGGGCGCCGGCATGGCCTTCAACCCGGTGCTGCTGGCCGCCATGAGCGACGTCGACCCGGCGGAGTCCGGCATTGCCTCCGGCGTGGTCAACACCTCCTTCATGATGGGCGGCGCCCTGGGCCTGGCCGTGCTGGCCAGCCTCGCGGCCGCACGTACCACCGCGCTGGCCGGCACCGGCGTGGATGCGGTCGCGGCGCTCAACGGCGGCTACCAGCTGGCCTTTGTGATCGGCGCGGTCTTCGCGGCCGTGGCCGCGGTGCTGGGCGCCGTGCTGCTCAGGCCCGCGGGCGCGGCGGCCGCCGGCGCCAAGCCGGCCGCAGTCACGCACTAGGCGTCACGCCGTCCGGCCATGGGAAAGCGCTGCCCGCGCAAGGCGTTGCCGTCCTACAGGCCGGGCGAAAGGGCCAGGCCTACGATCCGGTTTTTCCCTCCAGGAGAAACCCATGTCCGACGACAAAAGCAAGACAGGCGCAGACCGCAAGCTGATCTCTCTCGAGCAGGCCCATGAGCTGCGCGACTGGATGAAGTCGCTGGGCTGCACCGAGCAGCAGCTGCGCGACGCCGTCAAGGCGGTGGGCCATTCGGCCGAGGCCGTGCGCGCCCACCTCGCGAAAAAATAAACGGCCATCCGCCGCGCACCCAGCATGTTCGACCTCCATGCCGACTGGTGGGAATTGCCTCTGCGCGCCGTGATCATCTACGGCGCACTGCTGGCCATGGTCCGCTTCTCGGGCCGGCGCACCGTCGGGCAGTTCACGCCCTTTGACCTGCTGGTCGTGATGCTGCTCAGCGAGTCCGTCTCCAGCGGCCTCAACGGTGGGGAAGAATCGGTGACCGGCGGCCTGCTGGCCGCCGCGACACTGGTGGCCCTGAACGTGCTCGTCGCCTTCGCCACCTCGCGCAGCGCCCGCCTGCAGACGCTGATGGAAGGCCGGCCGGTGCTGGTCGGGCGCGACGGGAAAATATTCGCCGACGTCCTCAAGAAGCACCGCATCCCCGTGGAGGACATCGAGCAGGCCCTGCGCGAGGCCGACTGCGAGCAGTCCGACATGAAGTTCGCCTGTCTCGAGGCCGACGGGAAAATCAGCATCCTCAAAGAAGCCAGCAGCCCGCCGCTGGCCCTGTCCCGTGAACACGGATGAGCTTCCGCGCAGCCGCCGTGTGCTGCTGCTGATCGACTTCATCAACCCCATGGATTTTCCGGGCGCTGAGGACTTGGCCGAAAGCGCCGTCCAAGCCGCGCGCGCCACCGCCGCCCTCAAAGCCGTGCTGTGCGAGCAAGGCGTACCCGCCATCTATGCCAACGACAACTACGGCGGCTGGCAGTCCGACTTCCAGAGCCTGGTCGAGCGCTGCGCCGGCAGCCCCGGCGCTTCCGGCGAGATGGCGCGCCTGCTGCGCCCCGGGCGCGGCGACCTCACCGTCCTCAAGCCCAGGCACTCGGCCTTTCTGGGCTCGCCGCTGGACCTGCTGCTGTCCCGCATGGACGCCAAGGACATCATCATCACCGGCGTGGCGACCGACATGTGTGTGCAGCTGACAGCGATGGACGGCTTTCTGCGCGGCTTCAAGCTGCAGGTTCCCTCCGATTGCTGCGCCGCTGAATCGGCGGAATACCACAAGCAGTCGCTGGCCTATATGGCACGCATCCTCAAGTGCGACATTTCGCCCTCGGCCTTCATCCAAAGCGCCGTCACCCCCGCATCCCAACACAGGAGAAGCGCATGACCACCCTCACCGGAAGCTGCCATTGCGGCAAAAACGCCTTTCGCATAGACGGCGACATGCCGGACCAGCTCACACGCTGCACCTGCTCCTTCTGCAGCAAGCGCGGCGCGCTGCTCGCGTACTACACCCCTGAGCAGTTTCACGTCACCACGCCCGCGGCCGCCGACGCGATCTACCGCTGGAAGACCAAGCTGGTCGACCATCACTTCTGCCCCGAGTGCGGCATTGCCACCTATACCGACAGCCCGGCCTTCGAGATGGACGGCAGCTGGGACGGCAGCACGCGCCGCATAGGCGTCAATGCGCGCCTGTTCGATGATTTCGATGCGGCCACCGCGCCCGTCACCGTGATCGACGGCAAGAACCTCTGGTAGCCGGCGCGGCCGCAACAACCCTCAGAAATGCGGCGGCAGTTCATCGCGCAGGCTGCGCGCGGTGGTGATGTCGCCGTCGCGCACCGGCGCGGCCTTGAGGTCGGCGACCTCGCGCAGCAAGGCGTCGATTTGCTGCTGCTGGCGCACGATGATCTTGTCGAGCTGGTCCAGCAGGTCTTCGGCAAAGCTGGCCTTGATCTCGAGTTCGGTCAGGCGCTGCTCGGTGTCGCTGCTGCCATGCGCAGCCTGCGGGTCGTTTTTGGGGTGTTCCATGCCCGTATTGGACACGAAGCCCGGCCATTGCCTTTTCCCCAGGCCTTGTCTAAGCTGGCCCCATCTTTCGCAGAAGGGGGGGGCAACATGGTGGAACAAACCATTGAGAAACCGGAAGCGCCAGGAGGAGCAAGACAAGCAGAAGGCGGCCTGCAGGCCGAGCGTGACGCCATCGCGTCACGCCGCGCGTTTGTCTATGCAGACGGCAAGGGCCCCGAAGAAAACTGGGGCCTGGCCCTGTCGGGCGGCGGCATCCGCAGCGCGACCTTCTGCCTGGGCGTGCTGCAGGCGCTGGCGAAAGCCCCGTTCAAGCTGCCGGCGGAAACCAATAACCCCTTGCCCAAGTCCCTGCCGGCTTCCTCCATCAGCGCATGGCCCCTGCTGGCCCGCTTTGATTTCTTGTCCACTGTCAGCGGCGGCGGCTACACCGGGGGTTTCTTCTCCGCGCTGTTCCGCGCCAGGGAGCCGCTGGAGCCGTCCMCGCCCGCAGCCGCGCCGGCGCCCACACCGATGGAACTTGCGAGCGAGGCCTACGCGGCGCTCGCCACCGATCCCCCCGGCAGGCTCAGCAAGCTCCAGGTCTCCTTGGCCAAGGCGCCGCCCGCCACACCCGACCGCCCCTTGCGCTGGCTGCGCGAAAACGGCCGCTACCTCGCGCCCAACAACACCGGCGACCTGTTCTACGACGTCGCCATCGCCATCCGCAACCTGTGCGCCGTGCACTACGTGATGGGCGTCACGCTGCTGGCCGTGTTCCTGCTGATGTTCGCCCTGCGTTTCGCCAGCCTGCAGATTCCGGTCGATGCGGTCAGCCATGCGGCGGCCGGGCTGGAGCGTTTCATGCAGCCGGCGCTGCCGCTCAAGGATTTCCGGGTCTGGTACAGCCCCTGGTTCGGCGTGCTGGGCGCCTGGTTCCTGGTCGCGGTCGTCCCCTGTGGCGTGGCCTACTGGCTGGACCAGGACAAGCCCATGGCCCAGGCCGAAGAGCCCATCCCCAAGCCGGCCCTTGCGGCGGCCGCCTTGCTGGCGCTGGGCATCGCCGCCGCCTGGCTGCTCTGGCCCAAGGCGCCGGGCGTTCCCTCCGGGCTCCTCGATGTTCCGCTGCCGCTCACCCTGCTGGCGCTGATGGACCTCTCGCTGTTCGTGTCCCTGCTGGTGTTTTGTGCCGCGAAATATGTCCCGTGGCAATCATCCAGGCTGTTTCGCAACCGCATCACGCGGTGGCTGTCGAATGTGCTCACCGTGTTGTGGGTCGTCGGCCTGCTCGCGCTGCTGGAGACCGCGGGCCAGACCCTCTACCTCTGGATGGCGGCGAGCGCTCCGGGGCCCGGCATGGTGTTCAGCGTGGCGGGTGCCGTCACCGCGCTGGTGGCGGCGATACGGCAGTTCGCCCCCATGCTGGCCCAGCCCGGCAAGGACAGTTGGCTCGGCAAGCTTCCGCTCAACGCCATCCTCGGCGTTGTCGGCCTGGCGCTGGCCCTGCTGCTGGCCGTGGCCTGGAACTGCGTGGCCGCCGCCTTGCTGCTCGGCCTGCAGCCGCCGGCCCCGGGGCTCATCGTCGAAGCCATGTTCACTCAGGCCGGCGCCGGCCTGGGTTTCACCGGACCGCTGCGCTATGTGTACCCGGCGGTATTGATGGGCTTCTGCCTGCTGGCCACGGTGGCGGCGGGCTGTTTCCTGGGTTTCATCAATTTGTCCAGCCTGCAGACCATGTACGGCGCACGCCTCACGCGCGCTTACCTGGGCGCCTCGAACAAAAGGCGCTTCGACCCGGCGCAACCCAAGATGGACGTGACCGAGGCCGACGCCAGCGACGACTTTACGCGCGAGGCCTACTACCGAAACAATCATCTCGGGCCGGCCCACCTCATCAACGTGACCATCAACGCCACCACCGGTACCGGCGACCAGCTCACGCAGCGCGACAGGCAGGGCCTCCCGATGGCGGTCACGCCCGCGGGCATCACCGTGGACGGCCTGCCCTGGGATTGCCGCACCGGCCACGTCGCGGGCATGCCGCCGCCCGCCAAAGTCCCCAGGCGCCCGCCGCCCGAGCTGTCCATAGGCCAGTGGATGGGCATATCCGGCGCGGCGTTCTCGACCGGCCTGGGCCGCGGCACTTCGCTCGGGCAAGCCATGCTGTTCACCCTCATCAACATACGCCTGGGCTGGTGGTGGAATTCCGGAAAAAGGGATGCCAAAAAGCTGTCGCCGCTGTGGCGCAACCAGGCCTATCTGCAGCGCGAACTGCGTGCGCGCTTCCTCGGGACCGACGGCTCGCACTGGTACCTCAGCGACGGCGGGCATTTCGAGAACACCGGCGTCTTCGAGCTGCTGCGCCGGCGCGTGGGCTTTATCGTGTGCTGCGATTGCGGCGCCGACCCCCACTACGGCTTCGCGGACCTGGCCAACCTCATGCGCCTGGCGCGCATCGACTTCGGCGCGGAATTTGAATGTGTCAGGCCCGCCGACGTTCCCCGTTTCGCCCCGGATGCGGAGAGGCTGGCGCCTTACTTCGCGAGTGATGAAGCCGAGCTGTGCCCGCCAGCCGGCCCTGAGGGCAAGCTTTCGGCCGTTGCCGACGACAAGTGCGCCTTGCTTTATCGCGTGCGTTACGCGGGCAGCGCCGACGAGAGCATCGTGCTGGTGCTCAAGCCGCGCCTGATCCAGAGCGCCCCGCTGGACCTGTTCCAGTACCAGGCCAGAAACCCCTCGTTCCCGCAGCAGACCACCTTTGACCAGTTTTTTGACGAAGCCCAGTGGGAAAGCTACCGCAAGCTGGGGGTGCTGATCGGGTCACGCGTCTTTCGATGAGGGACGCCGGCCCTGCGCGGGGAATACCCGTTTCCGCCATCCGGAATACAGTGGGCGCTGCGCCGTGCAGCCGCCTTTCGTTTCACAATCCGCCACACCATGACCCAACTCCAGAACTTCCCCCAAGACTTCCCCATCACCCAGAAATGGCCCGCCCAGCATCCTGATCAGATCCAGCTGTATTCCTTGCCCACGCCCAACGGCGTCAAGGTCTCCATCATGCTCGAGGAGACCGGCCTGGCCTATGAGCCGCACCTCGTGAGCTTCGAGACCAACGACCAGATGTCGCCGGCCTTTCTCTCGCTCAACCCCAACAACAAAATTCCCGCCATCATCGACCCCAAGGGCCCAGGCGGCCGGCCGCTGCCCCTGTTCGAGTCCGGCGCCATCCTGGTCTACCTGGCCGAGAAGACCGGCAAATTCATCCCCCAGGACGCCGCAGGCCGTTATGAAACCCTCCAGTGGGTGATGTTCCAGATGGGCGGCATTGGACCCATGTTCGGCCAGCTCGGGTTCTTCCATAAGTTCGCCGGCAAGGAGTTTGAAGACAAGCGGCCTCGTGACCGGTATGTTGGCGAGTCCAAGCGGCTGCTTGGGGTGCTTGAGCAGCGGCTGCGGGGGCGGTCTTGGGTGATGGGTGATGAATACACCATTGCCGACATTGCGATCTTCCCGTGGGTTCGGAATCTGGTCGGCTTTTATGAAGCCGGTGAGCTTGTCGGGTTTGCTGACTTCCCGAATGTCAAGAGAGTGTTAGAGGTTTTTGTGGCGCGGCCGGCGGTGGTGAAGGGGTTGGGAATTCCTAAGCGGGGTTGAGTTTTTTGAAGCCGGTTCTTGCTCCGGCGGTGCGCGCTCTGCTGAGGGTTGCTGGCCGGGGGTAGCCCGGCAGCTACTCACTTTTCTTTTGCTTCGCCAAAAGAAAAGTAAGCAAAAGAAAAGGCGACCCTGGTTGCTGCGTCCCTTCGCTTCGCTGCGGGCAACCTGCGGTGCTCGGTCCAGACGGGGTCTCGCTAAACTCGCTTCGCTCAAACAACGCGATCCCTGATCCGTCTGGACCTCCGCTCCTCGGCGCATCCACAAGGGGTGGGGAGGAATACCAATACCGAATACCTGAAGAAACAAGGACTCGCCACGGCGAGTCCTTGTTTGTATTTGTCTTCTTTCCCCGCTCCCGATTGCCCCGTCCTGGCTGGGCCGAGGAGCGCAGAGACAAGCGGATCAGGGCCGGCGTTGTCTGAGCCGAAGGCGAGTTTAGCCGGACCCCGCTTGGCTCGAGCACCGCAGGTTGCCCGTAGCGCAGCGTAGGGACCCAGACTGCGGGTCGCCTTTTCTTTGGTGACTTTCTTTTGGCGAAGCAAAAGAAAGTTACTTGCTGCCGGCAACCCCGGCCAGCAAGACCAAGAGAAGGGCGCTCCGCCGGAGCAAGAACCGGCTTCATCAAGCGGCGGGGGCAGAGCCGCTCTCTGCCGTATGTCCAGCCGCATACCTCTCCAACAACAAATACAACACCATCCCCCCAGCCAGCGGCAAGAAGTAGTACAGCGCCCTGTACGCCAGCACCGCCCCCATAAGCGTCCCTTGCCGAACACTCCCAGACAACAAAGCCAGATACACCGCCTCCAACACTCCCAGGCCGCCGGGAATCGGCATGATCACCCCCACGATGGAAGCCGCCATCAACACCCCCAGCACCTTGCCGTATTCCACCTGGCCGCCCAGCAGCCAGAACATGGCCGCGCCCATTAAGGCCCAGTTGGTGGCCGACAGCAGCAGCTGCACCCCTGCCAGCCCGGGGGAGGGCAAGGTCAGCCGCCGCCCCCGCACACGCCACTCGCGCCCGCGCGCGAAGGCGCAGGCCGCCACGTAGGCGATGGCCAGCAACACCATGGCCACGCCCAGCGTTCGCAGCGCCGTTGCGCCTATGTGCGCCTGGCTGGGCAGGGCGATGATGCCGCTCGCGAACAGGCTGCCCGCCACCAGCCCGTAGCCCAGCCAGTTGGTCGCCAGGCTCAGGCCCACGATCTGTGCGATGGTCGCTTCATCGAGCCCGGCCCGTGTGTACAGCCGCGCCCGCAGCGCCACCCCGCCCACCAGCGAGCCCAGGTTCAGGTTGAAGGCATAACTCGTCACGGCGATCGCCCAGGTCTGCAGGCGCGGCAGTGTGTGGTGTGTGTGGCGCCGGCCTATCAGGTCGAAGCAGCCGTACAGCGCATGGCTGGCGGTAGCCAGGCCCAGCACACCCAGCAGCAGCCACGGCGAATAACGCCACAACGCCTGCCAGGCGCCGGCCCAGTCCACCTTGTGCGCATGCGACACCAGCAGGCCCAGCACCACAAGGCCCAGCGCGGGGAATACCCAGCGACGTGCGCGCGGCCACAGCGGTGTGGCGGTGGATTCGGATATGGAGGGGTCGGCGGGAGCGGGCGCCGCGGTGCTGCTGGGCATGGTGAGGGAATCTTCTCCCGGGCTGTGTGCCTTGCGCCAGAGCTTGGCGGCGCTGGTTTTTGTAGGCGCAGGCCGACGGGGAGGGTGCCGGGTCTTGCTCCGGCTAGTGCGCTTCCTCTGTGCTCTTTGCTGAGAGCGGTTGGCCGGGGGTAGCCCGGCGGCTACTCACTTTTCTTTTGCTTCGCCAAAAGAAAAGTAAGCAAAAGAAAAGGCGACCCTGGTTGCTGCGTCCCTCCGCTTCGCTGCGGGCAACCTGCGGTGCTCGGTCCAGACGGGGTCTCGCTAAACTCGCTTCGCTCAAACAACGCGATCCCTGATCCGTCTGGACCTCCGCTCCTCGGCGCATCCACAAGGGGTGGGGAAGGAATACCAATACCGAATACAGAAGAAACAAGGACTCGCCATGGCGAGTCCTTGTGGTCTTGGTTTGTTCTTTGTATTTCTGTCTTCTGTTCCCGCTTCCGCTCCCGATTGCCCCGTCCTGGCTGGGCCGAGGAGCGCAGACGTAGGCGGATCAGGGATCGCGCTTGTCTGAGCGAAGCGAGTTTGCGCGAGACCCCGCCGTAGTCGAGCACCGCAGGTTGCCCGAAGCGAAGCGTAGGGACCCAGACTGCGGGTCGCCTTTTTTTGCTTACTTTTTTTGGCGAAGCAAAAAAAGTGAGTCGCATGCCGGGCGACTCCCGGCCAGCAACCCTATGCAGAGGGCGCCGCCGCCGGGAGTAAGACCAGGCTACGTCGAGCCGCTCCCCGGCAAGTCGCCTTCATACCTCGCCAACTCAACCCAAAAAACACTCCCCCCACCCTGGCGCGCAGCCATCCCAACAGGATGCCCCAGCGCCTGGCTCAGCCGGTAGATGGCCGCCAGCTCCAGGCCGAAGCCCTCGGCCGTGCCTTGCTGCGGTATGCCCTGTACAAAGGTTTGCTGCCGTTCATGCGCGATGCCGGTGCCCGTGTCCCACAGTTCTATGCGCCAGCGGCCCCGGCGTTGCCGCGCCGCCAGCAGCACGCCGCCGCCGTGGGTGTTGCGCAAGGCATTCGACAGCAGGCTGCCCACCAGCCGCGCCAGCAGCACCGGGTCCGACAGCGCGCGCCCCGCGGCGGTGCGCGTGCGCAGGCGCAGGCCTTTTTCGCGCGCCAGCGGCATGTGCTCTTCGGCCAGCGTGTGGATCAAGGCGGCCAGGTCCACCGGCTGCAGTTGCACGTTCAGCGAAGCCGGGTCCAGCCCCGCCAGGCTGAACAGCGACTCGAACAGCTCGTCGATCTTGTGCGTCGAATCGCCGATCTTGCGCGCGATCTGCACCGCGAACTCCGGCTCCCTCGTCAGCCAGTCGGCATACAGGCCCAGCGCATGCACCGGCAGGCGCAGCTCATGCGCGGCGCTCGCGATAAAGCGCGTCCTCACCGTCTCCGCGTCCGCCACCGAGCGTTTGCGGTCCTCCAGCGCCTTGATCAGCTGCTGGCGGTCGAACTGCAGCTCCAGGCTGATGCGCAGGGCCTGGTACATGCGGCGGCCCGTCACATGCGCCACCCACAGGAAGACCAGCACCACCATCATCTCGGCGCCGGTGTCCAGCACCGACGGCACGCCGCCTTGCAGGTCCATGCGCCAGACCAGGGCCGCCAGCACCGAGGCGCCCAGGCCGTTGCAGTAGGCCGAGAAAGTCCGCAAGCACGGCGGCGACGAAGACACCGCGGTCGCCGCGATAGCCGACAGGATCAACATGCAGACGAACTGCTCTTCGACAGGCGCCCGGTGGTAGACCACAAACATCAGCGATCCCCAGACCACCGCGCTCAGGGGCCAGGCCCAGCCATGGAGCGACATGAACTCCCGCAGCGCCACGCCGTCGGCCTCCGCCAGCCGTTGGCGGTAGGCATGCAGGATGATGTAACGCAGCATCGTTATCGAGCCCGCAGCCAGGGTCCACACCCAGAGACCCCAGGGCTCCACATGCGGGTACAGCGTCGTCACGACCACCATGATCACCAGCACGGCCGCGTGCAGCGTCGGCTGCGCATGGCGCATGAAGGTGTGGGCCAGCTGCACGTTGACCCAGGCCTCGCGCGGACTCATCGAAGGGTGCTTCCGGAAGCGGCTGGCGGGGTGGGCGTCATGGAGAGAAAATTTTTCCGTGGGCGGGTAGAGACGGTAGGGGCGGTAGAGGCGTGGACAACCACACTATCAACGATTTTCCCTTGTGTGCCGGATGGGCAGAAGAGGCCGGGGGTGGGGGTTCTACTTATTCAGCTTACGAACATCCGCCCCGGCCTTCGCGGGGGAAAGTCTTCCTGGAGACATTTTTTGCGAGGTTTCAGGCGTGCGGCGCGCGGCCCTTGCCGGCGCGCCGTGTTCCATGGGTTTAACGGCAGCCGGCGTGCGAAAGTGTTGCCTGTCCGTTGGCGCCACCCCGATCTTGCCAGTGTAGGCGCGCTTGAACGAGCTGCCTTTGGTAGTCATTGGCCGGGGGCTACAGCGGTGGAATGCATACCTTTTTATTCCTGGCTCTCCGGCAAATGAGGGCGCTTGTGGTCCTCTGATGCCTTGGTACGAGCGGCTCGGAACTTTTGAGGTATGAGCCGCTGGATGTCCTGGATAAGATGTGGCTTGTCGGCCAGAAGCGGACGCCTGCGCTTCAGAAATCCTTGTGGCCGGCTGCTGATGCTCGCGGGGGTCATCGGCCTGGCTGGAATCATTTAACTATTAAAAAATTCGCTCGGGAGGCTAACCATGACCCTATCGCCGTATTTGTTCGCAATGGCTCTCGCCTTGCCGCTGGTAGGCATCGCCCAGAGTCGCTTCGAAGTTTCCGCCGACGGACACCAGGTGCTGGATCGGCAAACGAACCTGGTCTGGAAAAGGTGCGCCGAGGGCCAGGGCTGGAACGGATCGGCGTGCGCGGGCCCCGCCAGCAAGTTCACATTTGATGCGGCAACGGCCGTGACGGCCGATCCCTCAGCGTGGCGCCTTCCCGGCGTCAAGGAACTCTTCAGCATCGCGGGGGCGGGCGATGCAGGGCAAGTGCCCGAGGTGAATCTCCTGTCCGAAAAACCGGGCCTGGCCTTCTGGACATCGACACCGCAGGCCGCCGCGCCCCAGATGACCGCCTGGATTGTCGATCTGGGCTCGGCGACGACCTTGCCATCCCTGAGAGGCGCAAGCAATCCCGTACGGATGGTTCGCTCTGACGCTTCGCCGGCCACCAGCGAAAAGTCGCCGAACGACAGAGGCGTGAGTTTCAAAACGGTCACCGGCCCGGACGGGCAAGCCTATGCCCGCACCGAATGCGTTCTCGACGCCGTCACAGGGCTGACCTGGGAAGGCAAGCCTGCGGACGGCAGCTTCAGGGACAAGGCCAACAGGTACACCAACTTCGACAATCCGGACAAGGCGCAGGTGATGGTCTCCAATGCGCCGTCGCATCCCTCGCCGGATCAGATAACCGCGGCAAGCAACGCCCTTGCTTACGTCAAGGCGGTGAATGCGGCAAAGCTATGCGGGCATTCCGACTGGCGCCTGCCGTCGATGGCCGAACTGCATGATCTCGTGAGTTTCGGCAGGGCAACGCCGCCGATGCTTGACCCGGCGTGGTTCCCCAATACACCCACACAGTTCTTCTACTGGACGTCCGAGGCATATCCCACGTTCCCCACGTCGGCCAGGATACTGAATCTTGCCCTGGGCGGGGCCCGGGCGACATCGCGCATGACACCGGGCTATGTTCGGCTCGTCCGCTGATGTCGTGCGAGGTGGGCTGGGTGCCGTGCGTCTTGTATGTCGACAATCGGCCAGAGGGAAAAATTCATGAAAACCAGACTCTTCCAGCCGGCTGATACCGCAGACGTATATCGACTTTTAACGGCCAATGGTTGGCAGCATCGAATTCCTTCAATGGACTACCTGCAGGCGCTGATCGCCGCGTCCCAGAGCGTCATCGTCGCCGTGGACGGAACACAAGTCGTCGGATTCGCGCGGGCCATCACTGACGGCTTGTCCAATGGGTATCTTTCCATGGTCGTGGTGCAAGAGTCTTGCCGCGGTCAAGGCATCGGGACACAGCTGGTTGAGCGAATCGTCGGTGACGAACCCAACATGACGTGGGTGCTTCGCGCGGGGCGCGGAGGAGCGCGTGAGTTTTTCTCCAGGCTTGGCTTCACGGCGTCTGCGGAAGCGATGGAGCGCGTGCGTCGGGAGGCGGTCAAATGACCGCTTTGGGCTGCCGGGGCTTGGGCTAGGATGGCGGCGGAACCCAGGGCGGAAATGAAGATAGAAAAAAATATCGGAGGAGGACCATGAGAAAAATAATCGCACTCGCCGGCATGGCCCTGTCCGCGCTGGCAATGCACGGCAATCTGTCCGCTCAACAGGGACCCCGGTTCACCGGTGAGTATTACCGTGACCTGGGCGTCATTTTTGGTGTCATCGAAGCCGTCCGTGATATCGCTGACATATGTTCGGAAGAGTTTCCGGAGACCAGTGACGACAATGAAAAGCACTACCAGCTCTGGCGCACCAGTCATCTGGATTTTTTAGAGGAAGTCGAGCGCCACCGGACCCGGATTCTGGAGCACCCTGTTCTGGGGGCTCAATACAAACGCGATGTGCACAACCGGAACCTCACGTTCAAGACAAACCAGAGACGCGCCCTGTCGGCTGATGGAATGGCGACGTTCCGAGCCCGTTGCAATGCGTACGGTGATATGACCAGCTTGCCGCAATGGGACCTGGAGACATCATTTGCGGGACACATAGCGACCATGCGTCGCGGTCCGCCACAATGATTTTCTCGGCGGCAGAAGCGGACACTCGCAACAGCTTACTCATGAAGACCGACTACAGCAGACTCGACTTTTTGATCCTTGGTACTGTTGCAAGGGGGCCGCAGTCACTTGATCGGATCCTGACAATTGCCGCTGTCCGAGGCGTCGCGATCCAGCTTGCGCGACGGAGGGCTGGTAGATCGCCCAGTGAAAGCGCTGACGAAACCGTCAAGGAAAGATTGCAGGCCCTGCGCCGGGCGGGAAAAATTGAGTTTGACCGTTCAACCGGTCGATGGGCCACGGCTCAAGATACATGAGCGATCTTGCAATCATTAAAGAAGGCACCTGGCTGTATGACGGCCAGATTCCAACGGGTGTACGGATCGTGTCGTGCTCCATGCGATGGGGTACGGGCGATTGGGAGGATCCACCCGAGATCCGTGAGAATCTCAAAGTTGACGGATTCGGCGTGCAATGGGCATCACCCACTTCGCCCGTTGAATACTCCGATCAGGCATCAGCATCCTTTGCAACGCTCGAGGCGGCGATTGAGCATGTGGAAAGCGTCGCCTGGACAAAGGGTAGCCTCAAATGGTCTGCCGAGGCAGCGTGAGCACCTCGGACCGAATCCGGCTGAAAATAGGATGATGGGCGGCATTGGCAGGAACGGCTGAGCCACAGGAGTTCCCCAGATGACTTGCGACAAAAAATGAATCGCCGTTAACCCAGAGAAGTCTCATGCTCGAAACTGCACGCCCGGAAAGGACTCCAGAACCACCCGTCGCACTTGTCTTCGCAATCTTTGCGGCTTCCTGTCTGGCAGGCGGAGCACTCGTCCTTTTTGACGCGGAAATCACCTTTGCGATCCTGAGCCAGTTGCTGAATCCCGGGCGCAATACTTTCTACGGGATTGCAGAGCCTGCCGGCTGGATTTACCGCTTCCGGTTTGAACTCTTTTCCGCAGGCAGCCTGTTCATCGCCATTCCTTTGACGGCAGCCTGGTTTGCATCGACCGGCTACAAGCAGTACCTGCGAGCGGTCGCACTCCTTTTTGTGTTTTCTGTTCTCGTCAGCAGTGCGGCGGTTTTTTTTTACAGGCAATACATGCAGGTTGAACTCACCGACATTCAAATGTGGGGGAAGCTCCAGCCTCCGCGTTCCAGGGGCTCATTGACGCCAGTGGGAACGGTGCCCGTCGCCATGCTCACACTGTCGGGTCCTCTGCTGGCATCCGCGTTTGTCTTCGTGCGCCGGCGTCGCATCGGTCAAGCTGCTTTGGGCCCGCAGCCACCGGCAATTTGACCGGCTCCGGCCAGGATCGAACATCAGAGGAGCGTTAGTCAGTAACGTCACTCGCCCTGGTCACCGCATCCCAAAGCGCCTCCGCGGCCCGCCCCATTGAATTGCGGGACCGGAAGAGCCTGATCTCCAGTGGAACGCGCAACGCAGGCACACCCGCTTCGGCCACACGGTCGCTTGCCAGGTCGTCATGAATCAGGGTTTGCGGCAGCCATGCGACGCCGCGGCCTTCGAGGACCATGGTTCTCAACACCGAGGCCAGGTGCGCGGTGAACACCGTTTGTGTCGAGACATTCTCCATGGCCTCAAACCGTGTCTCGCGCAGGATGCGGCCAAGCCCGGATTCGGCGCTGTAGCCCAGAAGAGAGACCGGCGTCTTGCCCGCTTGCAGTGTGTGCAGGGGCTGGCCTGAAGCATCAAGCGCTGTCACCGGCACGAGGCTGTCGGCGCCAATCTGGATTGAGAGAAAATCGCCGGCGTCAAGACGCCCCGGCGCGTCAGGGTGGGCATGGCAGACCACAAACTGCACCTTGCTTTGCTCCATCAGCGCCTCGCAGCGCGACAGCACGTCGGACTCCAGGTGCATGGTTCCGGCCATGGTGTGCGCTTCAAAACGCCGCAGCCAGCCCGGCATAAAGGTAAACGACAGGGCGTGGGTGGCGGCAAACCGCAGGGAATGTGAACCTGCTTCGGCAATGATCCTGGCCTCGCCCGGTATGCGGGCCACCTGGGCCTGCAGATCATGGGCAATGCCCTGGAACCACTGGCCGGCTTCGGTCAGCCGGACTGGCTGTGAGCTTCTGTCAAAAAGCTCGGTGCCTATCCATTCTTCCAGGGCGCGCACCCGTCGCCCGAAAGCCGGCTGCGTCATGTGGCGCTCTTCGGCCGCACGGGAGAAATTGCCCGTTGTCGCCAGCGCGGAAAAGTCTTCGAGCCAGGAGAAATTCATGCCCGGTGCTTTGAAAGCATTGAAGAGAAGAAAAACAGCATTGGTCAAATGCGGCAGCCTTGGCGATCATAACGATCATCATCACAACCTGTCATAGCGGCAACCATGAAAATCGTTGAAATCCGGGAGAAGACCCTTCCCATCAGTTCACCCATCCGCAACGCCTACATCGACTTCAGCAAGATGACCTTGAGCCTGGTGGCCGTGATCACCGACGTGATCCGGGACGGCAAGCCGGTCGTGGGCTACGGCTTCAACTCCAACGGCCGTTATGGGCAGGGCGGGCTGATCCGCGAGCGCTTCCTGGACCGTATTCTTGACGCCGCGCCTGAAAGCCTGATCGACGCCCAAGGCACCAACATTGACCCCGCCAAGGTCTGGGCGGCGGCCATGGGCAACGAAAAACCCGGTGGCCATGGCGAACGCTCGGTTGCCGTGGGCACCATTGACATGGCTGTCTGGGATGCGGTCGCCAAGATCGAGGGTAAACCCCTGTTCCGCATGCTGGCCGAACGCCATGGGCGCGAGGCAAACCCACGCGTCTTTGTCTACGCCGCCGGTGGTTATTACTACCCGGGCAAAGGCAACGAGGCGCTCTGCGCCGAGATGCGCAGCTACCTGGATCGCGGCTACAACGTGGTCAAGATGAAGATCGGCGGCGCTTCCATCGATGAAGACCGGGCGCGCATCGAGGCGGTCTTGAAAGAGATCGGTTCAGAGGCCCAGCTCGCGGTCGATGCGAACGGCCGCTTCGACCTGGAAACCGGCATTGCCTACGCAAAGATGCTGCGCGAGTTTCCGCTGTTCTGGTATGAAGAGATCGGTGACCCGCTCGACTACGCCTTGCAGGCGGCGATTTCAGAGTTCTATCCCGGCCCCATGGCCACCGGCGAGAACCTGTTCTCGCACCAGGACGCCCGCAACCTCCTGCGTTATGGCGGCATGCGCCCCGACCGCGACTGGCTGCAATTCGACTGCGCGCTGTCCTATGGCCTGGTTGAATACCTGCGTACGCTGGAGGTGCTCAAGCAGTTCGGATGGTCGCCTTCACGCTGCATTCCCCACGGCGGCCACCAGATGTCCCTCAACATCGCAGCCGGCCTCGGCCTGGGCGGAAATGAAAGTTATCCCGACCTGTTCCAGCCCTACGGTGGTTTCCCCGATGGCGTCAAGGTGATCAACGGCCATGTAAGCTTGCCTGAACTGCCTGGGATCGGATTTGAAGGCAAGGCCGACCTTTACGCCCAGATGCAAGCCCTTTCCGCCTGAGCCTGACTGATTCTGTTGGCAACGACAAAGGAGACAAAGCATGAAAAACAATAGGCCGATGTTCAAACGGGTTCTTGGGGTTCTGGTTTCAGTGTTGCTCAGCCTGTCGGCAGCCTGGGCGCAGTACCCCGACAAGCCGGTGACGCTGGTGGTGCCCTTCGCCGCCGGCGGGCCTAGCGACAAGATCGCCCGCGACCTGGCCGAAGCACTGCGCAAGCCGCTGGGCCAGACCGTCATCGTCGACAACACGGCTGGCGCCGGCGGGACCATCGGTGCGGCGCGCGTTGCGCGTGCCAAGGCCGACGGCTATACGCTGCTGGTGCATCACATCGGCCTTGCAACCGCGCCGGCCCTTTATAAAAAATTGCCCTATGACACCCTCAAGGACTTCGAATACCTGGGCCTGATCAACGAGGCGCCGTCCGTGCTGATCGGCCGCACGACACTCGCCGCCAACAACCTTGCCGAACTGCGCAAGTGGATCGCGGAGTCCGACGGCCGTGTGAACCTGGCCAACGCCGGTGTCGGGTCGGCTTCGCACCTTTGCGGCTTGATGCTGCAAAGTGCGCTCAAGTCCAAAATGGTGGCAGTCCCCTACAAGGGAACGGGCCCGGCCATGACAGACCTGATCGGTGGGCAGGTAGACCTGATGTGCGAACAGGCGACCAACGCCGTGCCGCAAATCGAGGGTAAAAAAGTGAAGGTATACGGCGTCAGCAGCAAGGAGCGGCTGAACCTGCCCACACTCGCGCAAACGCCGACACTGGCCGAGGCCGGCCTTGCGGACTTCAACGTCACGGTCTGGCATGGCGTGTATGCGCCGCGCGGCACGCCGCCGGAGGTCTTGGCCAGGCTGAATGCCGCGCTGCGCGAGGCCCTCAAAGACCCCGACCTGATCAAGCGCCAGGAAGCGCTGGGCTTGCGCCTTGTGACCGACGCCAGGCTCAGCGCATCCGGCCACAAGGCCTATGTTCAGGCCGAAATGGCGCGCTGGGGAAAGGTGATCAAGGATTCGGGCGAGACGGCTGAGTAAGCAGTCGGTGTTCTTCTTGCTCCTTCCCCCGCTGGGGGAAGGCAGGGATGGGGGCCCCCCGGCCTCCATATTTAAGAGCCGGCCAAACAATCAATCGCTGCCGGCCCCCATCCCAACCTTCCCCCAAAAGGGGAAGGAGCGAGAGCGGCAGTCATGAAAAATCGGAAATATGCGATCCCGATGCTTCTTCAGTCGAACTTGACCAGGTCCTTGAAGATCAGCCGACCCCAGCTATTTCCGCGCGCATGCACAAGCAGCCTGCCTTCCGAAAGCCCGCCAAGCTGGATCGGCGAGAAACCGAGCTTTTCCGCGAGCGCACCAATCTCCGCCGCTGCGCCGTCATCGTCGCTCGCCACGAACACGACTCGCCTGCCACCATTTACGGCCGGATCCTGTTCAAGGACACCAGCGACCAGATGGTTGAAGCCCTTCACCAGTCTTGCCCCAGTGAAGGCCTGCGCGACGACCCTGGAAGAGGGCTGTCCTCCCAGTTCCTCGGGGGGCACGCCGTAGGCATTGGTCACGTCGATGATCGTCTTTCCCTTCCAGCTCGGCAGCGCCTTTGCGACATCCCGGTGCGACTCGAAACGAACAGCCAGAAAGAGGACGTCCGCCTTGAGCGCTTGCGCCAGCGTGGTAGGGATGACCTTGGGTCCGATCGCGGCCGCGGCGGAGGCAAAGCTTTCCGGATCACGCGTGGTTGCAACGGATACTTCGATGCCGCTTCGGGCAAATGCCTTGGCGAGGGCCTGGCCGAGTTTGCCGAAGCCAATAATTGCGTAGCTCATAAATTCTCCTTCGGTGTTTGTGTCAGATTTGTGCCAGGCCGCCGTCGACGGCGACTTCGCTGGCGGTCATGAAGCTGCTGTCGGGCGACGCGAGAAAGGCTGCCGCCGCGCCGATCTCCGCCGGATCGGCCATGCGCTGGAGCGGATTCATGGCGGCGAAGACCTTCATGCCTTCCGCGCCCAGCGCCGCCTTCGCGAGTTCGGTCGCCGTCGGCCCGGGGGACAGCACGTTGACCCGGATGCCGGTGCCCTTCAGGTCCTCCGCCCAGGTCCGCGCGAGGTTGCGGACTGCCGCCTTGCTTGCGCTGTAGACGCTGAATGCCGGGGCGCCCGTGGTGCCGGCGCTCGACCCGGTCAGGATGATGGAACCGCCCGGGCCCATCAGCGGCAGCGCCTTCTGGACCGTGAAGATCGTGCCCTTCACATTGGTGTCAAAGGTTTCGTCGATGTGCTCCACGGTGAGCTTGCCGAGCGGAAGCGGGCCTCCCGCCCCGGCATTGGCGAAGACGATGTCGAGGCTTCCGCGCTCGGCCTTGACCGCCGCGTAGAGCCGGTCAAGGTCGGCCAGCTCGGAGACCGAGCCCTTCACCGCGCGGGCATGGGGCCCGAGCTCGGCCAGAGCGGCGTCCAGCGCTTCCTGCCGCCGGCCGAAGATAAAGACGAAGGCGCCTTCCTCGATAAAGCGCTTTGCTGCGGCGAGGCCGATGCCGGTCGCGCCGCCGGTGATCACGGCGGTCTTTCCATTCAGTCTGTTCATGTATGTGTCCTTCGTTTGACTTCGTTTGAAGTTGTAAACAAGCGGGGATTCGCTTGCTGAAGGACACATGCAGTTCTGCTAACCTGCGGACAAGTATGCACTTTCAGGTAAGTACCAAAAAATGACGACGCCTTCTGAAACCTGCGATCCCGGCTGTGGGCTCAACACCACGCTCCGCATCATCTCGGGCAAGTGGAAACCGCTGGTCCTGTTTTTCCTGCGCGACGGCGCCAAGCGCTACGGCGAGCTCAAGCGCCTGATCCCGGGCGTCAGCCACAAGGTGCTGATCCAGCAATTGAAGGACCTGGAAGCCGACCAGGTGCTGGCGCGGACCGACTACCAGGAGGTGCCCCCGCGCGTCGACTACATGCTGACCCCGCTAGGCCGCAGCCTGGCTGACGCGATCATCCCGCTATGCACCTGGGGAAGCGAGAACATGGCCGAAGTGACAAGCATCTTCGCAGCCCGCAGCAAATCCACACCAGCCCCGCCGACGCGCCCGTAAACACCGCCAGTTGCGCCTCAAAAGCCCGCCGGTAAGCGGCCGCGCCACGCCGCGCGCGATATAGGCCGACAGCGTCGGATATTGCTCCAGCAGGCCCGAGCTCTCCAGCCTGCCGCCTGAAATGAAGGTTTGCGTGGAAGGATGTGCAAAGACCGCTTTGGGCCCAGAGGAGTCGTTTACGGCTCAATGAACCCGCAGCACCTCAAACTGCTGTCGGATTGCAGCGACCTGTATCGACACGTCATCACCCTCGCATTTGCCCAGCATGGCCCTACCCAAAGGGGCTTCCATGCTGATGACCTGAACCAGCTGAGTGCCGCTGCCCAACTGCATGCTGCCCCCATCCGGGCCGAGAAAGAGCTGTTGCTGCTTGTCGTCGGAATCGACCAGGCAGACCAGCGCGCCGAGCTGTATCCCTTTGCTGGCGTCGTAGGGACGCGGGCGGAATTGGCGCCACTTGGCCATCGCCTGGCGGATGGCTTCGGCGCGCCGAACTTGGCCGGTGGCCAGGTAGGCGGCTTCGAGTCCCAATGTGTCGTATTTGTTTTCGGCGATATTTTCTGCGTGGGTCGCCGTTTCGTGTGCCACCCGCACTGCATCTTCGGCTTGCAGCAGGTCTTCGGCGAGCCGTTTCAGCACCTGCTGTTGCAGCGAGAATTTATTCATGACGGAAGGTAGGCATCTCAAACAAGCGGGGGAAGGCCTTAATTATGAAGGCTCCTCCAGCCGTCGACCCGACTGCACTTTCGGCAGTGCGCCGTCAGCGTTCATTCTTGCCGCCTACCGTGCTGCGCCGAAGCACTATAAATGCGCCCTGCGGGTTCTGATGTCTGCTTTTGGCCGAAAACGGTCATCTTA
The DNA here is from genome assembly GCF_056405735.1 of Polaromonas sp. P1_F2. Classification (NCBI taxonomy): domain Bacteria; kingdom Pseudomonadati; phylum Pseudomonadota; class Betaproteobacteria; order Burkholderiales; family Comamonadaceae; genus Polaromonas; species Polaromonas sp. P1_F2. Next base: position 517,449 of record NZ_JBFUBN010000003.1, read on the forward strand.
CCGGCGGCTGCCCCGGCTATTCCTGCGCGTATGCACAAACAGTCCGCCTTGCTAGCTCTCCACCTGCGCCTTGGATAAACGCAGCGCTTTAGCCATATAGCCACGCCACAAGCTCCGTGTAAAAAGGCTGACCAGAGGTTTCAGGATGGCCGATCGGCTGATGAACTCGTAGCGCCAGCGAACCGACGTGGCGGTGCGGCCCGGCACGCTTTCGAACCACCACTCACCGCGTGCTTCGCTGGCAAGAAGCCGCAGCACCCCCGTGAGCTCCGTGATGCGGTAGGCGAAGCGGCTCGGGTATTCGTAGCTTGTCAGTGTCTCCCGGGCGGAACTCCCGTCGGAAAACACCACGTTTCGGGTCCGGCCCGCGGCATCCCACGGGCCGGTCTGGTTCGGCGTCTTCGTAACCGATGGGAGCGGGCCGTAACCGGTAAAGATCGATGTGAGGTCAATGGGGACGATATGCAGGAAGGTCTTTTCCCTCGATGCTTCGACCATCGTGATGACGGTTGCTGATGCTGATGTTGTTGCTGCGGCGGATTTCATGATTGCTTCCTTGTTTGGAGTTGTGCGGTTCACCAGCTGATGAGCGGTGACCGGCCCAGCCAGGTGTTGCTGTGCACCTGATCCAGGATGAAGCTCGCGACGTCGGCCCTGGCGATCGTCCCGCCATGAAAGCCGGAGAGATCCGTGAGGGTCCGGATTTCGTGCCTGGCGGGTTTGTCATTCAGCACCGAAGGACGCACCAGCACCCAGTCCAGGCCGCTGTCCCTGATGATCGCTTCTTGCCGGTTCTTGTCGACATACACCTTGCGCAAAAGCGCCGGGTGAATCAAGCGATCAAAAACAAAGCCTCCATGGCCGGCACTGTCGCCTGCCCCCATGCCGGTGATGCACACGAGGCGCGAGACCCCGGCGGCTTTCATGGCGTTCACAAGCGCCTTCGTCGCCGACGACAGCAAAGTCACCTCTTTGAACGGGCTGACCGGCGTGCCCAGGGCGCTCACGACGGCATCGCGGCCTTCCAGCGCTTTGCGCAACACGGCTTCGTCGCGGACGTCACCGATGACGACCTCGGCGCCCTCCAGGCCGCTTGCCTTTGCGGGCGAACGCACGAGCACCCGAATCGCAAATCCCCGTGCGAGGGCTTGCTTCACGATCAGCCGGCCCGTGCCGCCTGTGGCGCCGATCACCAGGATTTTCTGGCGCGAAAGATCGGAATGCGCAGTGTTGACGGAGTTCATTGCACACCTCCTGGCAGTGACAGCTTGCCTTGGGCGAGCAGTTCGCGCGTGCGTTTCAGCGTTGACAGCAGCGCGCTCTTGTAGCCCTTGTCGCCGTCCATCCAGGCCTGCTCGGCCTGCTCCTCGGGGCCGCCGGGCGCCTTGCCGCGAAGGCCCAGGTAGCCGTAAAAGCGAAGCTGGAGGTTTCCCGATTCGTCTTCAAAAAGCTCGTTGACGACCGCGCCTTCGCGCGGGCCGGTGGCCTGGAAGAAGGTCACCTTGCGTTCCGGCTCGAAGGTGATGATTTCACGCAGGTCCGTGCCGGCGATGGTGGCTTCGCGCACGATGTGGGTCTTGCTCTCTTCCACGACTTCGCAGTAGGTGCAAAGGCCGGGCGGCAGGAAAAGCCGCGCATCGCGCGCCTTGAGGACCAGGCCGGCCCACACCTGGGCGCGCGTGAGCGGCACCTCGCCTTGTGGGTTGACTTCAACGGTGGCGGTCGAATAGATCATGATGGTTTCCTTTGGGTCAGGGTTGATTTACGCCGGCGCTCAGGCCGGTGCCGAAATTTCGGCGGCGAAGTCGCGGTACGAGCGCAGTGGGCGGCCCAGCAGCTTGGTCAGGCGCTCAACGTCGCCGGCTTCGGGAACCATGCCCTCCGTCAGGAAGCGCTCGCTCATCAGGCGCATGTCATACGCCATCCATGCGGGCATGAAGTTGCGCAGGTTCTTCTCGAAGGCTGCCGTGTCGTCGCCGCCGTAGGTGATAGGGCGATTCAAAACGCCAGACCAGGTCGCGGCGACGGTGTCTCCGGTCAGCGTGTCCGGGCCGACCAGGTTGATGCGCTCCAGGGGCAGTGGCCCGGATGCGCGTTCGCGGCGCAGCAGCTCGATGGCGGCGATCTCGCCGATGTCACGCGCATCGATCATGGCCAGGCCCTTGCTGCCGATGGGCATGGGGTACACGCCGTAGCCCGTCACCACGTCCTTGATGGTGCGTTCGTTGTCCATAAAGTAGGCCGGCCGCAGGATGGTGGCGCCGAAGCCCATCTGCTCCAGCATCCGCTCGACGCCGAACTTGCCGGCGAAGTGGGGAACGTTCACGTACTTGTCGCTGTGGATCACCGACAGGTAAACGATGCGGTCTATGCCCGCTTCGCGTGCCAGGTTGAGCGAAATCAGGGCCTGGGTGAATTCATCGGGAACAACAGCATTGAGCAGGAACAGGGTGGACACGCCTTTGAAGGCGAGGCGCAGGGAATCCACATCGAGCAGGTCGCCCTGCACGACGTCCACACCCGCTGGAAAGCTGGCCTTTGAGGGGTCGCGCACAAGTGCCCGCACGTCTGCGCCCCGGTTGACGAGTTGCTGGACAACTTGGCGGCCGATGTTGCCGGTAGCGCCGGTGATAAGGATGGTCATGAAAATTACTCCGTTTGGTTTGAAAGAGCCTTGATCTTCATCGTTTCGCCAAATGTCCGATAGCCGTTATATTTGGACTATCTGTCTCACTGGTGGAACACATGGACTTGCTTGCACTCGCTGACTTCACGCTTGTCGCCCGGCATGGCGGCTTCGGGCGGGCCTCCCGCGAATCAGGCCGCCCCAAGGCCACGCTGTCCCGCCGGGTGGCCGACCTGGAAAGCGGCCTCAACCTGCGGCTCTTTGAGCGGGGTGCGCGCGCGCTGAAGCTCACCGAAGAGGGGCGGGCGCTGTTCGAGAAGACTTCCGTGCTGCTCACCGAGCTCGACGAGGCGACGGCGGCGATTTCCGCCGGTGGGGACGAACCGAGAGGAAGGCTGAGGGTGAGCGCACCGCTGCTCTTCTCGCAAGCGGCGATGGGAAAGCTTGCGGCCCAGTTCGCCATGAAACACCGCGAGATCCGCCTGGAGGTCACGACGGAAGACCGCTCCGTGGACATGGTGGAAGAGGGCTACGACCTGGTGATCCGGGTGAATCCGGATCCGGACGAAAGCCTGGTGGGCCGGATCTTCCTGAGAGACCGCGTCGTGATGGTGGCGCACCCCGGGCTTCCCCGGCCCGCGGGCGGCGCACCCATCCCGGTCGTACTGCGGGGAGGCGCAATCGCCGAAAAATCGGATGCGTGGGAACTGACCGAGAAGGGAAAAAAGAAGCGCCTGACGGTCCAGCCCGTCCTGAGCCTGTCATCGCTGTTCATGGTCCGCGATGCGGTCCGTGCGAATGTCGGTGCGGCGCGCCTGCCTTTGTCGCTGGTCATCCCCGACCTGGCGGCCGGAACGCTGGTGCAATGGGGAGACGTCACCGGGCCCGAGGTTGCGCTATGGGCGCTCTATCCATCCCGCCGCCTGCTGAGCGGCCGGGTTTCCGCTTTCCTGAACTTTCTCAAAGAGGCCTTCCCCGAAGGAAGCCCCGAGGAATTGGCGGCGTACACCCGGTGATGCCATTTAAAACGCCGCCGGTCATCGCCAACGTTAGCTACCACATGCAGGCTTCAAGGAATTCCGCTGCAATCAAGCCTTCCGCCTTTCCCGCGAGAGAGGGGGAGTACACGCTGGCAGGCTGGTTCGACTACGACATGGACGAGTTGGCGAAGCACTTTTGCGTCAAGCCATCCGTCTACGCAGCCCGCGGTGAGCACAGCAGCGCGTTTCCTTGGCGCCACCGCACCATTTTCTTGAAGCTTCCGAACAATAGCTATGCAACGCTAACCCAGCACGAATATCGCCAAGAGCAAATTGAGGTAGGTTTGCGGGTTCACAATGGTCATATCTTCGACGAGGCGGACCTCATCAATCTGAAATTGGTCTTGCCAATTGCTGTCAGCGTTCGCAAAATCGACAACGGGTTTGTTTGGGTGCCAGCGCCACAGGGCAATACAGGTGGTAGCTAACAATTCATTCAACCCGACCGCCGGGGTCGGGCTTGTTATCGACAACCAACCTGGGCCGGCGGCGGGTTAATTCAGGCGTTAAAACTCATGATTTCCGATCCGACTTCTGCGCAGGCGATCTCAAAAGCGGCCGAGAATTTCTTGGGCGAGTTGTCTCGCGCGTTCGAGTTGGCTCGCTCGTCGTCCACGCCGGACGAATTCGAACAGCTGAAGCAGGCGGTTGGTGTCGTCGTTGGAATGCTTGAAGTGGACCTCCTGTGGCCTCTGTACAAGCAGCACCCGAACTTAGAGCCCGCGAACCTTAGCGGTGGGAGACTCGCTCATGAGTTTTAACAAGTCGGCCCTGTTGCGACCGCCTTCGGCGTCGCTGGCCTCCAACGTTAAACCGCGATGATTACGAGCACTGCACGCAAGCCAAGTACCGGGAGGTGGATCGCGGCGCTCGTAGCGCTCATCGCCTTTGCGCTCGTGCCCTCGAAGGCGTGTGCCTGCCTTGAGACATACCAAATTTCACAGTTGCGCATCGTGCTTTCGGTCCTATTGCTTTTGATACTCGCGGTTGTTGCACTTTCCCCGCCTGGACGGAGCGCAGTCTGGGGTGCGGGAGCTGGCCTCGTAGCGTGTGTGTCAAGCGCTGTAGCCTTGGCCATTGGGTCCTATAGCCTGCCGATTGCAGCCGCAGTTCTTGTGGTGCCGCTTCTGGCTGTGGTCTTGTTCGCCGCGTGGCATCGGCTTCGGGGTAGGAGGAGTGCGAGTGCGGTTTAACATGTCATTCGAACGGACCGCCTACGGCGTTCGCCCACTTTCACGTTAACCATCATGAAGCGCTGCCCCGAGGTCGATCAGCTCAATGCATTCTTTGGAGGTACACACGTTCAGGTGTACCCAGATGCGCCGGAAGAGTACAACACCCACCGTTTTGAGCGCGTTGCAGGCAATGAGCGAATAGTCTGTGAAGTACTTCCGGCGGAATACGAACTTCACTTCATGTGGTGGGTGTCTGGCCGCCTCGCCCTTGACCTTAAACTTCAAGGCGTGCAGTCCTTGGACATTTCGCGTTCCGCTGGAGATAAGACACTTATTGGGAACGTTGATACTGATGGTCTGCGTCAACTATTCAAACTTCAGGTGAGTCCAACTGTATGCCTTCAATGGTCGTCCTCTTCCTACTTCGGCTAGTGATGGTTAACAGGTTGCTCGTCTCGGACATGAAAGGCGTGACCCGGCTCGCCGGGGCACGTCCTCTCGATTGAAGGGTTAGGTCACTGGTTGATCTCGGTACGGCGGCCAGTTCCTTCTTGCTCTAGGACCAGACGATCGATCTTCCATTGCCCCATGTCTTTCGTGGCTTCTACAAACACTGTTCCCTTCCCGTTTGGACCGCTAACGCTGTAGGAGAGACTTGCGTTTCCTCGCGGACCCGAAACCTGCATGCTCCCCATGGGAAAACCGGTCTCCACTGGGCGGCCGATCTGTTGAACGCCTTCCGGGCTTGCTTGCAGCCTAGACAGAGACAGCTGAAATGCATCACTGCTCTTCATCGATGCTGCGATTGCAAAGAAGAGAGCGATGAACAAAGCGATGAAGGCGACAAAGGCTATGGCGCCCCACCTAGCCCACTTTCTTTGTGTTGCCTTGAAGTGTTCGATGCTCTCCCAACGCTTGTTTCGCCACGCCCAGGAATTGCCTTTGGCGCCAAGTACAAAGAGCATAACGAAGCCTACCAACGGAACGAACACCAGCAACGCGATGAATGTGTTGTTTCCTATACCCCAGATCCAATTCAGCAGGAATGCTCCCCAGTTCCAGCGATCGATCTCTGCGGGAACGTTCGCTAACGCTCCCTGGCCGGATGTGTTTTCCATTGGTGCTTCCTCGCGCATCGAGTGATCTAACGAGGCTGTAGCAAAAGCCGTTTTCCGACGGCCCGGTGCCATGCGATGGCGCCGGTGTTGCATTGAGTTCTGGATTTGACGGGCATGCACCCAGTTTGCCCGAGCCAGCGGTCTTCATGCAAGCCTGATGTCAGGTTTTCAGCTGCCCGTGCGACCACTGCGAGACGGTCTTGTCTATATTTCCGCTGCGCATAGCCGTGATGCGCCAGCTTCCCGATGTTGTGCACCAGGCAATACAAAGCATGGGCTTATCTCACTTGGCCGTATAAATGAACAGGTATACCAACCCTGACAAAGTCGCCGCACCAGCTTTGCAGTCCACGCGGTTGCTGAACCAGGTGCGTGTCTGCTTTGCGCTGAGGCGGTCGTAAGTCTGCTTGGCCGAAAGCTGCCATCTTATTTATGTCTGCTTCGAGCCCAAAGCAGACATTCCAGCTAACTTTAACGGTGGTCTATCAGGCGCGTTGGAGTACATGCCTTAATGACCTTCCCCATGAACCGGACGTGCCAGTCCGGGTCCGCAACTTTGTATGCGTGAACCTGAAAGCCACCAGCCACGCGCTCTACATCAAGGGGTAGCAAGTCTTTGTTCGGTCGGGCAAGTAACTCAACCTCATCGCCGGGCGAAAGGATGACCTCCTCCGGAATCAGTTCCAGATAAAGCGTCATGTCTAACGCGGTGTCGTTCTTGAAGGTCCATACGACTGGATAGTTGTTTGGTGTCAAAGGATGAGAGTGCGTCAGTAGCTCTTGGTGTTCTTCGCTGCACCGAAATGCTTGTGAAACACATTCACGAACTTGACGGAAGAGCTGACGATCAGCAACCTCCGGAGCGAGCCCTTCCGCTAAAAACACAGCGTTCGTGAACTCTAAAGCGGTTTCTGGCGGATTGGCAGAGAGCTTTTCGCTCTCGGACGGCGGCAAGCAGAAGCCAAGGTCAGCACAGAGCTTCTCCAAGAGCGGTCTAACGTCTGTGTTATCGATCATTACGAAGTCTTTGTGACTCTGAACTGGGCTGGGGCGGGATTCTGCCGCCTGACGTCGGCGTTCATTGTTTTCATGATGTCCGCTTCTGGCCGAAAACAGTCATCTTAGCCGCGGCTGCGGCCCACAGCAGACATGAGCGCCGCAAAACATCAGTTCGCGGCGGCAGAACTCACGCCAGTCCTGAGCGACCCTGTCAGCCGCCCACCGCCTTCCCCGTAAAGACCGCCAGCTGCGCCGCAAAGGCCCGTTGATAAGCCGGCCGCGCCACGCCGCGCGCGATATAGGCCGACAGCGTCGGGTATTGATCCAGCAGGCCCGAGCTCTCCAGCCTGCGCAGCACCGTCACCATCAGCAGGTCGCCGGCGCTGAAGGCGCCATCCAGCCAGTCGGCATCGCCCAGCCGGCTGGCAAGCTCGCCCAGCCGCGCATGGACGCGATCCTCCAGCATGGGCTGGCGCTCCGCATACCAGGGCTTGTCCTGCTCGAAAAGCATGGCCATGGTGCGCTCGATGATGGGCGGCTCCACCGTGTTCAGCGCGGCAAACATCCAGGCGATGGCGCGGGCGCGGGCGTTCGCGTCGCCGGGCAGCAGGCCCGCATGGCGCTCCGCGATATGTAGCACGATGGCGCCCGACTCGAACAGCGTTAGCTCACCTTCTTCATAAGTCGGGATCTGCCCGAAGGGATGGAGCGCTTTGTGCGCGGGCTGCTTCATCGCGGCGAAGGAGACAAGGCGAACGTCGTAAGCCTGGCCCACCTCTTCAAGCGCCCAGCGCACGCGTGAGTCGCGCGCCAGGCCCCTGCCGCGGTCGGGCGAGCGTTCAAAGGCTGTGATGGTGGGGAGGGGCAGGGTGTTTGTCTGGGGCATGGTGTTTTCTCCTTGGCTGGATGTCTGCTTGGGTGCCGGACGGGCAGGTTTTCGCTCATCTTCTCTCTGACGACGTTCGGGGCAGGCCCAGATCGACATCTTCCAATAAATTTTTTCGCAGTTTCCCAAAGATTGCCTCATCAAGCCCGCCGATCCCAACAAGCTTGACCATATGAAGTGTATATAATTCATATACGTTTCATGTAGAGAGAATGTAGAGGCCAACCATGGGTATTGTCAAAATTTCAGACCTGATGCACGAGAACCTGCGCGTGGCGGGCAACGCCCTGAGCCGGTCCATCAATTCGCAGGCCGAGCACTGGATGCGGGTCGGCATGCTGACCGAGATGCACCCGGACCTGGACTACCGGGAGATCTGCCAGCTGCTGGTCCAGGCTGAACTCGCCGGCGGCCTGGACATCGTCACGGCCGCCACGGCCCAGGCCGGCAAAGCGCGGACGGCCTCTGCCGGTAAACGCTGATGGCCCGCGGCGTCATCATCAAGTCCCCCGGGCAGATCGCGATGGCGCGGCGGGCCGGCCAGCTGGCCGCAGAGGTTCTCAGCATGATTGAGCCGCATGTTGTGCCCGGCGTCAGCACCGAGGCGCTGGACGCTATCTGCCACCAGCACATCGTGAACGTCCAGGGCGCCATCCCCGCCAATGTGGGCTACCTCGGTTATCCCAAGACCATACTGACCTCCGTCAACCAGGTGGTCTGCCACGGCATCCCTTCGCCCGACAAAATTTTGAAACAAGGCGACATCGTCAACATCGACGTCGCCGTCATCCAGGACGGCTGGTTCGGCGACACCAGCCGCATGTTTTTTGTCGGCGCCCCCAGCGTGCTGGCCCGGCGCCTGGTTGAGACCACCTACGAAGCCATGCTGGCCGGGATCAAGCAGGTCAGGCCGGGCGCCACCCTGGGTGACGTCGGCCATGCCATCCAGTCGGTCGCCCACCGCGAGAACTTCAGCGTGGTGCGCGAATACTGCGGCCACGGCATAGGCCAGGTCTACCACGAGGACTTGCAGGTGCTGCACTACGGCCGGCCGGGGGAGGGGACCAGGCTCGAGGCCGGCATGGTGTTCACCATCGAACCCATGCTCAACGCCGGCAAACGCGAAACCCGACAGCTGGCCGACGGCTGGACCGTGGTGACAAAAGACAGCTCCCTGTCCGCCCAGTGGGAACACATGGTGGCTGTCACGCCCGAGGGCTATGAGGTGCTGACGGCCTGGCCGGGCGGCACCGGGGCTTACGCGCCGGTGTGACCCGGCTGTCCGCTGCTTACTTCTTCCCCTCCACCTGCTGCGCCCAGCTGGCCGTGTTGCTCTTCCCATCCAGGAAAGGCAGCACCGTCGGCACCAGGGCCGGCGCCAGAAAGAGGTCGTAGTGCGTGAACCCCGGCAATATCGCCAGGCGGTTCTTCGCCATGTGCTCCCGGCCCCAGCCCGCATCCCTCAGCCCGCCGCCCAGCAGCTGGTAGAACTTCATGATGTGCTCCGGCCGGTACATGTCGCTGTCGCCGAAGACCAGCATCACTGGCATCGCCAGCTTCTTCACGTCCTCCGCGTAGTCATAAGGCTTGCGCATGAAGGCGCCCATCTGGTCCAGCAGCGTCGGGAAATCCTGCGGGCGCGGCGCCACCGCGGCGTAGGACTTGTACATCGGGCTGTCCTTCATCATGTCGGCCATCGCCGCGCCGACCTGCGCCTGCATGGGCAGCATCTCCGGGAAGAAGCCGTCCTGCGCGTAGCCGGCCGACACCAGCGCCAGGCGCCGCACGCGCTCGGGGTGTTGCACCGCCATGCGAAAGCCGACACCGCCGCCCAGCGAATAGCCCATAACGTCCACTTTGTCGTAGCCGAGCTGCTTGACGATCTGCGCCATGTCATCGCCCATGTCGATCACGCTCATGGCCCGCTCGGTCAGCGCCGTGCGGCCGTGGCCGTACAGGTCCACGCCGATGACCTGGCGGGTTTTGACAAGCTCCGCCAGCACCGGGCCGAACATGTCGAAGTCGCCCAGGCCGCCATGCAAGAGCAGCACCGGCTCGCCCTTGCCGTGGACCTGGTAGTGGTAGTTGACGCCGTTGACGCTGAGGTAGCCGCTCTTGGCCGGCTTGCTTTCCTGGGCGTGGGCAGCGACGGGGACGATGGTGGCAAGCGCCACCGCGGCGCTGAGCAGCGGGGCGAAAAGAGTGTGCAGGAACTTCATCGATTTCTCCTTGGGTTAAAAAACAGGGAAAGCAGCGAAACAGAAAGAGGCCCAGGGGGCTTTTTCGCTTGCTTACCTGTTACGACGATCAGGTCTGGAGAATTCGACAAAGTCCGGCTACGTAGGCCTATACGTGAGGAAGGTGGGGGCTTAGGAAGCCACCTGCACCGCCGCCATGTCCATCCACACCGGCTCGAATACATGGCCGTCCGGGTCCTGGAAGGCGCGCCCATACATAAAGCCCATGTCCTGCGGCGGGCGAACGTCGGCCTTGCCGCCGGCGGCCGCCGCGGCTTTTGTGATGCTGTCCACTTCTTCGCGGCTGTCGCGGGACAGGGCCAGCAGCACTTCGCAAGTCTGCTGCGCGTCGGCGATGCGCTTGGAGGTAAAGGTCCCAAAGTACTCATGCGTCAGCAGCATGAAGCTGATCGCCTCCGACCAGACCATCATCGCGGCCTGCTCGTTGCTGAACTGCATGTTCTGCTCGCAGCCTATCGCCTTGTAAAAGCGCAAGGAGGTGGCAAGGTCCTTCACGGGCAGGTTGACAAAAATCATCTTGGGCATGGTGGCTCTCCTTGGGGTTGGTTTGGGTTGAAGTGAATGGGTGAATGGGTGATCAATGGCTCAGTGGCTCAATAGTTCAGTGGCTTGGGGAGCGGGTGAAAGTCATATGCGTGACGCCTATGGGTGTCGAAACGGACTCGATGTCGTAGTCCTTCTCAAGTCCCTCCAGCCCGTCCCACAGCCGCACACCGCGGCCCAGCAATATGGGCACCACCACGACGTGCATGTGGTCGACCAGCCCGGCCTTGAGGAACTCGCGCAGCATGGTCGGGCCTCCGCCCAGGCGTATGTCTTTGCCACCCGCGGCCTTGCGCGCCGCAGCTACCGCCTCCGCCGGCGACGCGTTGATGAAGTGGAAGGTGGTGCCGCCCTCCATCTCGATAGGCGGGCGGGTGTGATGGGTCAAAACAAAGACCGGTGTATGGAATATCGGGTTGGAGCCCCAGTGGCCCTTCCACGCCGGGTCCTTGTGCCAGCCGGGGTAGCCGTATTTGCCGGCGCCCATGATCTCCGCGCCAATGTCCACCGAAAAAAGACGCAGAAAGGCGTCACCGACGCCCGACGTGCCGCCCGTCTTGCCTATCATCCGGCGGCCCCACTGGGTTTCAAACATCCATTCGTGCAGCCGTTCGCCCGCATGGCCGAACGGGGCCGCCAGGGATTGGCCCTCGCCGGTTCCAAAACCGTCGAGCGAGACAGTGACGTGTTGTACGCGAACAAGTGACATGGGGTGCTCCTTTGCTCAGGTTGAAGGGTTGGGGTGAATGAATCAAGAGTCAATCAGGAAGGATCATGAAGTTTCCACGCGGCGGTACTTGTCGCCCACCTCCGCGCGTATGGGCGCCGTATCGTAGATGATGGTCATGGTCGCTATCAAGCCTTGCTCGTCGAAGTCAAACAGGTCGACGCAACGAAAGCTCACATGCGAGCCGTCGGCCAGCTCCCACTGGTAGGTAAAACACACCGAAGCCCGGCGCGAGCCGACGCCACTCACAAACACTTCGGGGTCCTCCAGCACGCTGCGCCGCGTGGCAGCCTTCAATTGGTCAAAAAACTCCCCCGCCGGCTGCATGCCCAGGAAGGGCGAGCTCACCATGCCCTGGGGGCTGAACAGTGACACGACACCGGGCATGTCGCCCTCGGCCAGCAAGGCCAGGTACTTGTTGATGACGTCGATGTAGGCGAGTGCGTTCGAGCTGATGACCATGGTGTGGGGGCGAGATAGAAGAATGAATGAACAGGGCGCCATCGTAGGAGCGCCCGCGTTTCGGCACCATCGAAAGATTTTGGGGTCAGCCATGTGCGGCGCGCATGGCTGACTGCCGCCGTCTCGCCAGCAGGCCGCCACGATAAACTGCGCGCATGCCCGCCTTGCCGCCCCTCTATGCCCTGCAAGCCTTCCTGGCCGCCGCCGACTGCGGCAGCTTCACCGGCGCGGCCACCCGGCTCAACCTGACGCAGGGCGCGGTGAGCCGCCAGGTCCAACTGCTGGAGGAGTATTACGGCTGCCCGCTGTTTGTGCGCGTCGCCCGCGGCCTGACACTCACCGCCGAAGGCCAGCAACTGCTCGCGCCCGTGCGCCAGGCGCTGGAGACTTTGGCCCAAGCCAGCGCCCGCGTGCGGCGCGGCGCAGCAGACGTCCTCCGCGTCCAGTTCCCGCCCACCATGGCAGTCAGGTGGTTTCTGCCGCGCCTGCCGGCACTGCAGGCCGCGCTGCCCGGCCTCGAGATCCGCGTCGCCACCCACTGGACCGACGCACCCGATTTCAGCAACACCGATGCCGACGCCATCATCGCCCACGGCAAGGGCGGCTGGCCGCACCTGGTCGAGGTGCCGCTGATGCGCGAGCGCCTGGTTCCCCTGTGCACACCCCAGCTGGCCGCCGGCCTGCGCGAGCCGGCAGACCTGTCCGGCGCGACCCTGCTGCATGCCACGGCCAGCCGGCACGAATGGCAGACCTGGCTGCGCGGCGCCGGCGTGCCGGATCTGCAGGGCGCGCGCGAGCAATTATTTGACACGGTGGACATGTGCGTCCAGAGCGCCGAGCGCGGGCTGGGGGTCGCGATTGCCGACGCTGCGTTGTTCACGGACCTGATCGCCTCGGGCAAGGTGGTGAAGCCCTTTGACATTGAGGTCGACAGCGGGAATGGTTACTTTCTGACTTATCCGCCTCAGCGGCGGGAGCAGCGGAGTATTCGGCTGTTTGAGGCGTGGTTGGTGTCTGTGTTGGGTGCGTGAGAGTGCTTTTGGCCGTAATACAGCGGCGTATGCCTTGTTGGCCGAGCTACGGCGAATATCGAAAATCGTCCACCAGCTACCTCTGCATTTCGAACGCGGATTGATAAGGATGGTATCCATGTAATGCTTGAATCGTCGCTATTTTTTAGGTGTCATTACGCCAGTAAAAATTAAACCTCTCTTTGCCCCAATTAACTGAAGTAAACAGTGGAAGTACGCAATGACTGAAATCGACGATCCCTCTGCGAGTTTGACCCGCGAAATTGACAAATTAGAGGAGTTCTATAAGCGGTGTGAGGAACGCTTATATGCTGACCTTCCTCCGTCTGGCTATGCTGCCCCAATGCTCATTTCACTGGCGTTGAAACGCGGAAATTTGATTGTTGATCGCACGCCACGCTATAGCTCCGCCGACCACGGAACTCTTTGGACAAATGTCATAAAAATCCTTCAGAAACTCTTGAGGCGAGATGATTTTGTCGGGCCGCATTTTGGTATGCATGACGTGGAGGATCCAAGAATCAAGGAACTGCTGGGATTCGAGAACGCGAAAAGTTTCGCGTCCCACTTAAGAGGTTCGATGGAAAACGGAATCTGGAAGATTGAGCGGGTGGGTACGGTATATAGCGCCACCATTAGTCCGTACGCTATGCGGTCAGCGCTGCATTTGCTGTCTAACAAAGCAGAGAACTACGAAATGAGCCACGCAGAACGAGCTTTGATCCGGCGTGGTCCTGAGAAGACGGATCTAGTAAAACTTGGCCTGGCGACAGGAGTTCGGATACTGGAGCCTCTTCGTAATGGAACTCAAGGTCAGTGGGATTGCTTTTTGAAGGAGGCCAATCTTAGCGAAAACGGTCTCATCACCTTCTTGGCCTTTTTTTCATGGCTTTCTAAGGCCCGACATGCGGTTTGGACGACGAAAACGGAACTTTTAGCAGCCTTTAAAACCTTCACCAGCAAGTACGGGAAGACGCAGATAACCACCGAAGAGATGGAGCGACTGCTCTCGGTTTTTGCGGTCACCCCAGACGAGGCGGCTGAGTGGGGTTTACCAGCGCCATTTGTTCAAACGGGTGATTTCTATATTAGGTGGCACTTCGCTTTTCATGTTCTTCATCCTAATTTGACATTGCTCGCGTTGCTAATGAGGCGATATCCGAATGCTTGGAATACCACCGTTGGTTCCGCATCGGCTTCAGTTGCACAGTATTTGATTCGTGACATTGAGCGAGACGGGAAAGCGCTATTCGCGACTTGTCGAGTGAAAAAAAATCTGGGAGATATAGATATTGCTGTTCTTAATCCGAGAACTGGAGACTTGATGTTGTGCGAGGTGAAAACTGTTTTTGATAGATTTCGCACTAATTTTCAGGCGAGCAATTTCTCGGAGCAACGAGTTAACTACGAAAAAGCGGAAAGACAATTACGTCAGACTTCTGCGGCAATTTCTAGTGGGGACTGGAAGTTGAGCGACATATTTGGTGAAAAACTGCCGATAGCTAAACCCGCCAACATCGTGCTGGTTGTCCTTACATGGTGGGATATCTACGATCCATTTCAAAACACTCCTAGTTCTGACGTTGCGGTTTCAAACTTCGCAGTCTTCCGCTACTTCCTGCGAAGGTCTGACGGCGACGTGATGGCTATTCATGAAGCTCTATTGCAACTGGCGTCGATTCGTTGTCCCGCAAAACGCCGAAGCATAGAGGTCCAGGGAGAGGAGGTGGGCTTTCAGATAATGTCCGAGTGCCAGACGGACGTGCTTCCCCCTCGAAGCGCGCAAAACCTTTTTGGCTTAAATAAGCTCGCGATCGAGGCGATTTCTGACGTGGCTTGCTTTCCTGAGGATTGGATGAGTCAACTGCGCCTCGGGGGCGAGGATCCAGTCGAATATGTCATGTGACTGTCGGCTCCTGTTCGGATTTTTCTTCATCTAACCACATTTTCTTTAGAAATAGAGCCAGTGGTGCGGGCCTCGTGTCGGCAGGTCGTCCGAACGTGATCAACATCCGAGATACATCCTTGCGCTGGAATCCACCGATCGGCAGGGAGGGAATCAGTGACAGGACGAGGTCACTGACGGCAGGTCCATTGGCGGACAACACGGCATCGAGTCTTTTTGCAACTGACTCGGCGGCTTTGTCATCCTCCTTCCACCGTGCGACCGATATGTCTCGTAACAAAGCTCGAACCGCGTCAGCATTTGCCGGGTCCGTTATATGCCCATAGCTATTCTTTGGAACATACGCCTGAGCTTCGGGCAGTCGCTTAAGTGCTGCTGTCCACTGGGGGTCCTGTTTGAGGGAGTTTCCTCGGTCCGACACATGTAACCGCCTCCATTGCATCTCTGATTCGACAAGTATTATTGAACCGGTCATTGCGGCCATGAACAAGCCCGTCTCACGGCCGAATCCTTTTTGTAGATGAAATGACCCGTTCCCTTCACCATCTGGCGGAGGTTGAAGCAATGCGAAATTGTCTTTATGCAATTCGCGCTGCCAGTGGTCATAAACGGCCTGAATTTCTTCCTTGCTCATGTCCGGCATCTTTGAATGCAGGTATGACTTCTGCCTCTCTTCGGGGAGACGTTTGACGGTCTGGAATTCCAGGTCCTTGAAAATTAGCTCCATCATCCATCTGTCAGCAGAACCCATCGCTGTTTTTTCTCTGCTGGCCTCAGCAATAGCCATGATTTCATCTCTAAAGCCAGGATCGAAATCAATCGGATCTGGCACAAGGTGCACACGACCGCGGGCAATGTCGTCTTCTAGAAGGAAGAGCAGGAACACATTGCGCAGGGTCTCCTCTTTAAACTTGGCAGGGGAGTGGAGCGGGCTGTACTCAGGCTTTATCCCGCCGCCATTGATAAACGGATGCACAAGGACCAACTCGTCGAGATAGGGTAGCAGAGCCAATCCGGAGTACGGCAACGTCCGCGGATCAACAAGGCCCATGAGGACCCCGCGCGACCTAGTGGTTTGGGGCCGCGGCAGCAGTTCCGCGATTTGCGTGTCCCGCGGCCAGAGTGACGCGAAAACCTCGTGCAGGCGTCTTACTTGCTCATCAGTGAGATTGCGTCGAACGTCGTCCCAGCTTGCACCCTTGTTCAAACCTAGGATATCGCGGGCAGCTCTGCACAGAATAAGGTTCCGCTCGCGGATGCTATAGACATCCCACCTGGGGCGATTCTGCGGTGGAAGTAGTTCGCAGCATTGACTATAGGACAGGCCAGAGCCGCAGCCGCATTCACTTGTGGCCTCCAGCTTACCTTCGGGCTTTTTCTTCGCGAGATGTGCGTGAGAGGTCGTGCGGCCAAACTTGTCGCGATATTCCGTCGTGCCATCCTCATACCCAATGAAAATCTCGCCACCGAACTTCCATAGATCACGGCCAGGGTGAAGCACCTTGCCGAGTTCCTTCCACGGGGCGGTGCTAAGGCGCTCGGGATAGAGCCAATCGGGATTCGAGGCTGCCACATACTGCCTAGCTCTAGATTTCAAGATGCGATTGATCGCGTTAACGTCGTCCTCTGATAAATCCCGCTTGCGAATTAGCGCGTCGGTCCGCGCAAGACTCGGCCCTCTGAATCTTGCATTCGCGCGCCTCGCTAATGATGCGCCAGAATGCGGATTCTCTGCATGTTCCAGATTTGTCAGGATGAGGCAATGATTGGAATCAAGGGGGAACAGCGTCTGCGATCCTACCAACTCAATGCCTGGGTCAGCCGGGTACTGACACTCAGGCGAGTCGGGCGAGAGATCGCCATGGTAAACAGTGACAGGATGGTCACTTACGAGAAATTTGACGGCGGACTTTCTTGCGGAGACGATTTCTCGCACGCACTCTGTCCACATCGTTGCATGCATGGTTCGCAGCTGTTGCATCTCTAGCATTAGGTCGAGCTGGGAAAGGCCTCTATATTGGCTCAGTATCCAGTCCAAACCCTTAGGCGTACGGAGTTTTTGCGCATCCAGGTAGCTGAAGAAATCCTGGAACCGCGTGTGCATCTGCACTCCATCGCCAGCAATCCACGCCCGAACGGCCAATGCTCCATTCGTGTCAATCGCGCCAAATAGGAATCGTTCGACCTCGTCATTAAGCTTTTCGCCAAAGCTCGTCGTGTAGAGATCGAATGCCTGAAAGGACTGCTTGGGACCTTTGAATTCGAGTTCCTTACTCGGAATGGCCGGCTTCCCATGTACCTCAATAATCGGCGACATATTCAGCACATGAAGTTTATGCTGTCCTTTAGGTAGAAATCCCCGTTGATACCACTGAGGCACGTAGTGGTTATTGCGAGTAATTTGGCTGGCCATCAGAGTCTTCTACCTGTTCTTGTTTTGTCACTTGTTGGGTAACTTAGTATCAGGAAGAGGGACGAGCCAAATGGGCGCCGCGGCTTCCCCTGCAGATACCAGCCCTTAAGCTGGTCCCCACAGCATACCGCCCACCTCACATACTCCACCCGGCGTATTCCCCAATCTCCCTCCGGTCCCCAGAATCCACTCAGCTTTGTCCCAAGGCCTTGTTTTCTCAGGCTGTTGCGCAGCGAAACACGATTCACACGCCCGTCCAAATCTCGAAGTCCTCAGGACGCCCTCGTCACATCGCCGTCTTCGCCAACTCAGATACCGACTTCCTTTGAGCGATCTCACGCGCAAGCCGAAGCGATTCCTGAAGGGCCTGGCTGACATCTTTCAACGTGGCTTGATCCGCAATTGGAATGCACCTGAAGACAAACCGCTTCTTGTTGTAGGCGCGAAGGTCCGTCGTATCGTCTGGCCTCTGGCTCCGCTTGCCTGACAGCTTGCCCAACGATGTTGATGTGTGAAGCCATTCAGTCCAGAGCGGCTCTGATGCCGCGATGGCTTGGAGATTGGATGTGTCATCTACCGCCGCAAGATAGTGGCGAAATTCGGCGCCCTGGATTTGTACACCGATGCGCAGCGGGTTGTCTTTGTTGCTTGTCGGAATTTCATACTCCAGTCCAATTCCGGGAATGCTGTGGGTATAGACGACGTAGGCCTCGCGCAGCGCTTCCTCATCTTTTAGCTTCCCGGTTTCATCCCTGAGCCATCTGTCGTACATGACTTTTGACACAAGGTCCTTGAGGCGGATTCGGGAAAATTGAGGGTCTTCGGTCTCGCTCAGGAGTTGCGCAAAAGGGGCGTTAGTTTCCAGAAGCTCTTCCGCCCTGGTCGATGCCGCGTCCACCACCGCGACCAGCTGTCCCAAGGACTTGCTGTAGTCGCCGAGGATGGTGCTCAGTTCGGATGGGTCATTCAGAGGCAGGTTTGTCGCGATCGCTGTGGACACCTCAGCCCAGATTGTGGGCGTCCAACCGGACTGAACCTCATGATTCGAGGTGGACAAGAGTGTCTTTGTGATGACCTGGCCGGGCTCCTTCTTCTTGTTTTTAGGGCCAAGCCATATTGTCTGTGGCCGCGTGTCGCTTTCGAGTGTTAGCTGAAATCCCTCGTCCAGGGCCGTGTCGTAGCGGCGGAGTTGCTCACTGGTCGGAACGCTCTTTAACTTTGCTTCGACGATGTGCGCGCGTTTGCTGTTCAGAACAAGCTCACCGGCCTCATCAGGAGCGCGCAAAAGTGGGACCAATATCAGGTCCATATGCTTTTTCTCGCGCCACACTGCACATGTGGAGCGCTCATCATTCTCGACAGGAAATTTCAGGGCGTCGCGCAAGCCGCGGCGCAATTGCTCCAGTTCCGGATCCTCCGACTCAAGAAGGAAGGCCAGAAAATTGGTGTGGAACAGCTCCTTCGCTCCCAAGGACATGGCGAAGGTCGCCGACTTCTTGAGCGCTTCTATATTGGCGCTGCATCTGGCGGCCACGGATCTATTGTCTGGATCTGGCACGGTTGTCCCTCTTTCTTCCGCCTGTTGTGATGAGCAACGTTAACCGCTGACCCGCCGGTTCTATTTTTGTGCTCGCCTTGCCAGAAATTCATCAACTCTCTTATCCACGGTAGCCGCGCTCTCCACCGTCTTCCCACGGCTTTCCCATGCTGGCATGAGTACAGTCTCCATCGAGCTGAGCAAGTCTGCGACCGTCCCCAGTTCCTTGTCCGGGGTAACCCGGTATTCCGCAGCTCGCACTTGAACTGCCAGGCAGTTGGAGGCCTTCTGCTTCAAACCGCCAAGCTCCAGACGCAGATGCAAGCTTGCAAGCTCCAGCATTTCGGGAGGTGAGTTTCGGAGTTCGAGAAAACGACGGGCGAGCCTCTCGAACGATATGGCGATGAAATCGCAGGGCAGACCTTGACGATTTCCGACTTCCATCATGAGCGACTCGAAACCCTGCCGGAGAAAGTCATCGATGGACCACCGTGCCACGCTTTTTGTTTCGAGAACACTTTCGCAGAACTTCCGGATACCGGGACTCTCCGCTGCTTGCAGGGTGACGCTCGCCATATTCTGGTCCGCGATCCGGTTTGCCATTTCGTCGATGTCTTTTCCGCGCGATGCGGCAAGCGCCCGGCCAGTTTCTCTTCCGCGTTCGATCTCGGGCCGTAGGCGCTGGTGAAATTCCTGCCGGGCCGCCTGTAGTGCTTGCCGAAGTTCCGGCAGCTTCTGCGCGCAGGTATCCGCCGCTTTGGCGAGGTAGGTGTCCGCGATGAAAATGTGCATCTCAGCCTCCGCCACGACGTCAGCCGCCCGCGCGGTGCAGCAGCTGAACGCAAGGACCAGGCATGGCAATAAATAGAAGCGGAAGAGCATGGCTGGATGAATAGTAGTGTGTGGCGGCGCAGCTGGCACCCGGGAATTCCGGCGAAAAAGAGGTAAAAAATGCCGGCTCCCAGGCAGAAGCTCCACAGCATATCGCCCGCCCCACATACGCCACACGGCGTATTCCCCAGTCGCCTCCCGGCCCCGGCCGGTTTCGTTGGCCGCCACGTCTATCGTGTGGCGCCGCTGATCTGGCGCGGGCTCAGGGGCGCGGCGCGGGGCAGTTCTTCGACTGACGGCGGTTTTTAAGATTGCGCGTGGCAAACAGCAGCGCACAAATGTCTGCATCCAGGCTTTCGCCTCCTCAACTTGGAGGATGCGGCGCGCCGCACTCTCCTCTATCGTGACCGCATGCGGCAAGCAATGCCCGGGCGGAATACGCCTCACAAAAAAAAGGAGCGGCGATGGATGATCGAATGGAGGGACGCCTGGCGGGCCTCGTGCCGCTTGATATTCCACACCCCGCGATACCTGCGTCGCACTACGAGCGGATCTTGTCGGCTCTCGGGGCTGCCACGCCATCACGGCGCTCCTTGCTGCTCGGGATCGGGAGCAGCTCTGTCATCGTCCCGCTCGTTGGCCATGCGGCTCGCGCGGCCAATAATTTCAGCGTCCAGGGCGATCGAAATTCCGTCGAATTATTGGTAGGCCGGACGCCGGCGTGGCGGCTTGACGCGCAGTGGTTTGATGGCGCTCCGAAGCTCAGAGTCCAGTCGTCGCGGGATAGCTTGCGCGTCGAATTGAACGACGCCTTGTTCCCGGGTACCGATATTCCGGCCAATCTGTTCCTCAAAGCCCAACGCAACGGTGGAGAGTGGGCCGCGCATCTGCGCATGCCCGGTGTCGGCTTCGAAGCACGCACGCGCTTTCATCTTTGGCTCCTCGGCCTCGAAGCGGCGGAAGCAAGCTTTCGGTTGCCGGCAGCCGAGGTGCGCGCCGGCCGCGAATTGCGCTTCTCTAATCTGACCGGTCGTTTGCGCATGGCTGCGGACTGGACCTTCACGGCGAGCGCTATCGACGAGGGCTCCGCGCTCTTTGACGCCCAGCCGCTGAAAGTCTCGGACTGGAGGCTGCAGCTTGCCGCCGCCGGCGAGGCGGCCATCCCTATGGATCCCAAGACGTGGATATGGAGCCGCGTCAGCGGCCACCACGCGGCGGATTTTGGAGACACTCAGCCGGGGCTCGAACTGCGCGGGGACACATCCAGTTTTATCGATGCGGGCCGCGACCGGGCAACCCTCACCCTCTCCGCAGACGGCGAAGGGGCGGGTGCTCTCCGCTGGAAAGAACGCGGGTGCATCGATCTGCCACTACGCTCGGCCGCCCTGACCCGCAGCTACACGCCACAGGGCGAGAGTTGCGTGGCGCGTGCCGTGCCGGGCGGCGATGGGTGGGTGCGGTTCGATGGCGGCTCCGTGCGTTTCTCGATTCCGCCAGGGCGTGGTGTGCTGCTGGCGTCGACCGAATCGCCGGGAGTACCCCCGAGTCGGGAGGATCCACAGGCTGCGGAGTTCGTGGTCGCCCTGCATGGCAGCGACCAGGCAGTCTTCAAGCGGCGTGTCGCGTCTGCGGATGAAGAGACAAAGCACCATCCGCTGGCGGACGCATTTCAATTCGCCCGGTACGACATCCGGCTCGATCCTTATGACCTCGTTCTGCGCCGCGCAGTCGACGGGCTTTTCTGCACGATCCGGTTTCGCAACGTGCAACTGCGGCAGAACCTGCGGGGCTGGTACCTTGCCGGCGTCGGAAACGGTACGCCTGAGCAGTCGCCGCTGATTGAATTCGATTTCGGTTCGCAGCACGTCCGTGAGGAAGCTGTTTATTTCACGGACTGGTGTCAAGACGCGAGGACTCCCGTCGTCGATACGCTGCCAGTGCCCGACGAGGTGGCGGCCCTCGCCCTTATCCGCATCAGTGGAGCCAATTCGCCGTACCCGGCCGGGCTGCCCAAGCCGAACCCGGCTTTTCCCATGGGGCAGTTCATCGCCCAGCTCAAGGAGAAAGATTCGCGCGAGACGTTTGACAAATTCCGCGGCACACAGCAGGCCAAGAACATGAGCAGTCGCGCCGCTTCGGCATCGTGCCAACCCGCAGGCTCCGGCATCACGCGGCACCAGCCCGCCGGCGCCACGCACCTGACCTTCCGCTTCCAGCCCGGCGAGACCTTGCCGCTCGGGATGGATGCGCTTTTCAGCTGGTCGGAAGGCTCGGAACCCGCGCGCGGACAGGCGAAGCTGGAGCCGGTTTTCAGCCGGCGGGCCGCCAGGCCCGGCACGTTGTCCCTGAACAAGGACGCGGAGCGGGGCGATCCGCTGGACGAGATGATCACCAATCCGGCCAGCGTCATATCCAGCCGCCCCAAGATCAACGATCCGGCGTTTTCCCATCATGAATACGCGACGCGGATTGAAGCACCGGCGCAGCTCGTGGTCAGCCCGGTGCCGGACCGCAATGGCGTCATGCCCGGATGGACTCTGGCCTCGCCTGCCGGCGCCAGCAGTGCCGGCGCCACGGCGGTGGTGGAATTGTGGAGCGCGCGCATGTCGCGCGTGGGCGTGCGGGCCTTGTATTCGAGCCGCGCCAGCTTCGTGGGTGGAACGGAGACGGAATGGGGTGGAAAGATTGACGTCTTCTCCCCGCCACTCCCTTTCAATGCCTCCAGCCCGCTTGAAAAGGACTTCCGGGCTTCGTACGACGCGCGCGACCTCCACGAACTCGTGAGCTTGACGGCCGTCTATAACTTCAAGGCGCTTTGCGGGAGCAAGCAGGTGCAGGGCTGTAACCTTGATGACGGTCCCACGGTGAATACGCATACACCGGCGGGTGAGGGCGTATCCTTCAAACCCGGTCGCTATATGCCGGTGCCCATGAGTGCGGAGATCCTGCTGCTAACGAGCCAGGGCGCCACCTTCCGGTACCGCGGCGCTTGGAGTCCACCGGCCTCGCACGAGTCGCGCGGCGCGCTGACCGTCATGCGCTACGACCACGACGCGCAGCTTGGCCGCGACACCTATGCTCGCATCGAGTACAAGGGCTTTCTTTTCCCGCTGGGGCAGCCTGCCATCCTGATCAAACTCACAGACCGCAGGTTTTGCCTGGAAGGGAAGCGTTGGGTGGCGCGCCTCGTACAACGCTTTTTCATCCATGTGCCGGAGTTCAAGCGTTCTTTCAAGGCTGTCGGCCAGCCGCATGACCGCCTCTGGGGCCACGCGGAAACAGGCATGCGATCGTTCACGACACCGGATCTGGTTGAGCCCTCAAAAGATTCGGTTGGCGGGCTCGGCGTTGCCGCTTTCTGGCCGCGGGTACCCGGGGAGGGCAATACGGCGAAGGACGTCATCTTCGAGTTCGAGGACACGCTTACGCGAACGACTTACGCGGCGCCGCTGGTCTTTGTCGACAACCATGTCGCGCACAACAAGGACATGCTCAAAAAAGTGGTGGATGCGTGGCGGGAAGAAGTCAAGACACGAACGGGGTGGAAACTGGCTGCCTGGAAAGAACAGTTCCCCCGCTACTTTGCCCAGGTGACATCGGCAAAGCTGCCTTACCTGCCCGGCGAGCGCAGCGAGAACACCGATATCGAAACTTCGCGCATCCTCCTGGGTGTGGCAGTGCCGCTCGATAACGGTTACGACGACAAGCCTGTCCTCGATGCCACTCGCCTGATGGTCACGCCCCGAATGGAGGCCGATAACCAGCCGCCGTTTTATCCCGTCCGGCGCCGGGCGGAAACTGCCTCGACGCAACTCGCCGTGCTCACTGGGAACGCGGCCGGCCGCTACCTCGTCGAATTTGACGCGGTCTACCTTGAATCTGGTTTGGACGGTGCCGGGAATGCTGCAAAAGTGTTCGGCGTTTTTGTCGATGTCGCACCCCACATGAATTTTGGCGAGGACACTTCACGCTCGGGTGGATTCGCCAGCCCGAGTACCAAGGCGGTCTGGCTGTCCCGCACGCGCGGCCTGATAGGCGGGCCGGCCGACAAGCTCGTGCAGGTGGGCGCAGCCGCGCCGGCAGGGCTGGCCGGCAAGAGCGAAAGCAACCAGCCGGGCCAGCAAACCGGGCATGCGGATGATTTCAACCCGAAGGAATATTTCGCCGAAGTGCTGGGCGATGCAAAGCTGCTCGGCGTGGTACGACTGGTGGACGTGCTTGAGGTTTTGCTGGTTACCACGGGAACCGAGATTCCCACCATCAAGCGGCAAGACCTGTACGACCTGGCACTGCCGGCCTTGCGCGCGGCGGTGGACTTCATCCTCGCGCGTACGCGCGACGCCGGCAAGTGGTTCAAGCAGGGGTATTTCCCCCAGGACAGTCCTGAGGGGATCGCGGCCGACCGCTTGCGCCCCGATTGGGAACGCCTGATGTCCGCCGTGGGTTCAGCCGACCGGCTCGTCAAGGAGTCCGCTCCGGATCCCGCGTCCATCCTGTCGGCCGCCAACGCGATAGGCGCCGCCAGCGACAAGCTTGCGGCCAGCGTCCGTGCGATCGTGAACGATCCCGTCGTGCTGCTGCCGCAAGCCATGGCGCAGTTCATCAAGACAGCCCGTGAAACGCTGGACTTGCTGCGTACGCTTTTGCCGCCCGCCGCCGTCACCAAAGCGTTGCTGGCGGTGGCCGGGGCAGTGGCCGAAGCCGCGCTTCGCGAGCAGCTTCGCACACTGATCGCCGACCTCGCGTCCAGCCCCGCCTATGCCCGCGTGCGCGCGGCCCTGGTGCGGGTTGACGACTTGCTGGCGGAACTGCTGGCAGCCAGGGACGACGCCCGGAAGACCCTGGAGGCTATTCGCGACAACCTGTTCATCGAGTTGAAGACCGCCATCGCGGATGTGACCCAACAACTGGTCTGCTTCGAGCAGATCGCCGCAGGCGCATGCACCGCGCTGGCTGCGCAACTTACCAGCGAGATCAAGGCGCAGGTGAGCACGGCCGGGTCGAAAACCGATCGAATCGTTAAGGCCTGCGTGGCAATGTCGACGATGGTAGGGCGGGCAATCGCCGGCCAGGAGGCGGCCCATCCCGCGCAGGCGCCTGCGTTCGCCGCCGCAAGACGTTCGGCCGTGGTGCTGATGAATATCCTCAACAGCGAGGCCGATGCACTGTTAGAGCTTCACAAGCGGGCTGGAGAGATCCAGAAATGGGGCGGGCCTTGCGCCCCGGGTAGCTCCGAAGAACTGCAGAACCTCGGGCGAGACGCCATCGAGTATGTCCTTCTGGCGCCCGACCGTGTGGTGCGCTCGATGGCTGCGCTGGTCGAGATCGGCAAGGCTGTTCCGGCGGACTATGCCGCGCTGGCCAGGCAGTGGTACGACATGTTTCAGCCGGACGGGTTGCTTGCCAACTGCATCGAGGCGCTTGACGGGCTGGCCAATGCCGTGCAGGGCGCGCTTCTGGCGGTCCTGAAGCAGGAACTCGCCCATGCCGCGGCGCAGGTGAACCTGCTGAGGTCCGAGCTCCAGAGGGCGCGTGCCCGGTCAGAGTTCGAGCTGGGTGCCGAGATCCGGAAGTTTGTGGACGAACGCTCCGAGCAGGTAAAGCAGGCCAGCGAGGCATTTCAGGCGGTGCAGGGACTGCTGCAAGCGATGCGCGCACTGTCGCCCGAGGCCGCGCAAGCCGCCATCCGCGCAAACATCCGGGCGCGACTGCAGGCGGTCCGCACCGGACTCGAAAACCGGGTCCGGAAGGTGGTCGATGATCAGTTGGCATTGGTGCTCGCTGACTTGTGCTCGCGCCTGCAGGACAGGAAACTTGGGGTGGTGCTCAATGAACTCGTGCCTGAGGACAATAGCCCGTCCGTGTATACCTACCTGTCCCAGGAGTTGAAGGTCGCCATAAAAAAATTGCGTACGGCAGTTTTGAATTGCGGGACAAAAACCATCGAGGAGATCATCCAGCCCGCCGTGGAGGTGGCCGACCTGCTTTCACGCGCAGCGTCCAGCGGAAATCCCGGCCAGTTGCTCGACCTCGAACAGATCATGAATGACATCGTGACCCAGCTCGGCGTTCCCACGCGGGTGCGCATCGACTACGACTGGTCCACGACGGTCAGCGAAACGCCCAAGGGAAACAGCGCGGTCTTCGAGCCCAAGGGAGAGCGAAAGCTCAGAATTTCCTCAGTGATCGAGGCCAGCCTGACGGGTGGCCGTCCCAGCATCAGCCTTGAAGCGACGCTGACACCTTTTGCCATCCACCTGTTCGGCAAGACCGGAGGCAGCAACTTCCTCAGCATCCATTTCGACGCGCTGAAATTACGCGCGCAGCCGGGCCAGGCGCTGGACTGCAAGACGGATGTGACGCTGGTCGAGCCCGGCAAGGCTTTGGGCTTCGTGAGCAGGCTCTCGGCGCTATTTGGCGGCCGCTCCGGCTTCTACCTGTTGCCAAGCACGCGCGGTATCGAAGTGGGCTACCAGTACTCGAAGCCTTACGACGTGCTCGGTGGTTTCATCGTGCAGAACATCAATTTTTCGATCGCCGCGTCACTACCCTTCGACAATTCGCCTGTTCGCACGACCCTGAAGCTGGCAGAAAAGGAAAAACCATTTCTGATATCGGCCGGCATCTACGGAGGAGGAGGTTTCCTCTGCGTCCGAACACGGGCCGACACTCTCGAAGTTCTCGAGGCCTCGTTCGAATACGGCGCGATGGCCGCCTTCGGATACGGCCCGGTAACGGGAACCGGGCGGATCACCGCCGGGATTTACATCCGCATGGGCGGCCGCCAGCCGGTAATCGAAGGCTTCTTCTGCGCGGCCGGTGAGGCTTCCGTCGCGGGCCTGATTCACGTCAGCGCCATGCTCCGAGTGGTCATCAGCAACCAACTCAACAGCGGCCAGGTTAGCGGCGAGGCCGTGTACACCTTCTCGTTCTCGCTCGGAATTTTTGATTACACCTATTCGGCCGCGGTTGCCTATGCGAAGGGCGGCGATAGCGGAGGCGGCGGGCAGGCCGCGCTTCCCGCCGACGAACGTGTGCTGCTGGCTTCGGCGCCGTTACCTGCCGACAGTGCGGTGGCGAGTGATGGTCCCGGCCTCTACGCGGGCCTGCTTTCGCCGGCGAAAGCGGAGCCATCGATAGCAGAAGATCGCCACCTGGGGCTGCTGCATGGGGGCGCGTGGAAGCGCTACTGGGCGGCGTTCACACCGGAACCGCGGCCGGATCGCAATGAATGGACGACCATCAGCAGGGAGGCAAAAACAAGGGCCCTGCAGGCCGGACGGCCATGGCCGCCGGAGGCCGCGCACCTCGCCGGCCTTGGGCGCGTCATGTGGTACGTGGTGCCGTGGGGTGTTTCCGCCGGCACGCTGCGCATCGGATTGCGCGCCATGCCAGTCGTGCTGGAGCAGGACTCTCCTGCCCGCCGGAACTGGCCCGGCTTGCTCGCCGGTGTTCCGCAATTGGAGCTTGCCTTGTACAAGGCGACCAGAAATTCCGAGGGAAAGATCACTGGCCATGAGAAGACCGGGCAGCGCACCATAGACATTGGTGCGAAGTATCGAGCCCGTCTCGCCGAATGGGGTTTAACCGTGCAGGATGCCGAAAGACTGTGGCAAGCGATCTTCCCGCCCGAGCTGGAGATGCCGGGGGTAGCGGATGTCGATCTGTCCAGGGACAAGGGCCGGCAGCTGGCGATCCACAGCACCGCGGACCTCTCACAATTGGCCGGCCGCCGCGCCGGACTGCTGTTTGCAGACGCGCTGGGGCATTTTGAGCGGCCTGGCGACCAGGCGCTGCAAACCTACGCCACGCCGAAGTTTGCCACCGCGCCGCTGCAGGCGGCCTTGCTGGGAGCGGCAGAAGCCTATGTCCCGGTAACCGGTAGAACCGAATTTGTCGCGATTGCCAGGGTCAAATCCGACGCATACGACTCATCGTCCAACCGGTTGTTGTCGAACAAGGACTACCAGGACTGGATCGACCAGAACTTCCTTGTACCGCCGGCGGCAGGCAAGGCAGGCAAGCCGCGCGCCGCAGGGCTCTCGATTCCCTACTCGGCGGCGGCCCTCAATACGATGCGCGGCCTTTTCACACCGCTGCGCACCGGGATGGGGTTGTCGCTTGAAGACCCGTTCGCCCAGCAGTTTGTCATGCGGCAGGCGGCATATATGTCCAGCGGGACGCCGGCGGAAAAAACGAAGAAGGAGAACTTCCACCAGCGATTGGCCGGTTTGGCCTCGCATCCTTGGTTGATGAAGGTTCTGGGGCTGGTGGTCGATCTTGACGTCGCGGACGCACAGGATGCGGACGCCATCTGCGTGGCGAACTGGGGAGCGGATGTGGTCCCCACGAAGCGCTTTCGGACGCTGGTGAAGAATGGCTTCGCCAGGGAAAGAGGAGATGACAAGGAAACGCGGCCTTCCGGCGCCGAGGGGCTTGTCGACATCTCCGCACCGGCCGGGCGCTTTGTCCTGACGCAGATCGATGTGGACCGCACACCTCAACGCCTGATGCAGACGGCCATCGCGTGGCGCAACGAAGTCCTCTCGGGGATACGGCCCGGCGATGTGCCCGTGGTGCTCCAGCCGCAGGAAACAGTGGGGCTCTCGCTGATTGAGCAAAAGGAGAGCGGGGATAAAAATGCCCCTGACAGCAAGGCCGAGAAGGAAGAGGATCTTTATTGCGACCAGCTTTCGATCGGCCTGCGTCCCGATGTCCAGGTTCTGGTGCCGGACCAGGATCCGGCCGGTGCGCGCATACGCCCGTGGACGTCGCTGACAGCGCGCCGCATTCGCCGGGTTTTGCTGCGGGGGCGTGATATCACGGACCTGTTCCGCCGCATCAACGGCATGACCGACGAGGGAATGATTGTCGAAGCCGTACGCAAGTTAAACCCCGAGGACGCAAAGTCGCAGTACCTCGTCGAGGGCGAACGTGTGCGCTGGGATTCGTGGGTGATCGGCGTGCCTCGCCCGGACGCGGACGGCGCACCCATGATGGAGACGCCTGAGACAGGGCTTCCCGCTGCCCCGGCTGCGGTGCTGAGCGGCCTGAGTGTGGAATACGAAGCGATGCCGGGTGCGACGCCGCAACGATTCGGGCTCGGCTATCGCATGGGTGTGCGCCGCGTGATGGCGGACGGAAACAGTATTGCACTCGAGGAAGCGGAGCGCAACGGGTATCCCGCGCATTCGCTTGGCGACGAAAGCACTGGCAAGGGGCATTCGCCGTTCCTGCGCTTCGAGCCCATCGCGCCTCCGCTGGTCCTGATCGAAGGATTGCCCAGGCGCAATGCCTTGCGTCCCGAGAAGGCCCACCGCGCGGCCGTCACCCTGGGCGAGGAGGGACGTTGCCGCCGCGTGCTGGTCCCGCCGCGTTGCGCCAGCATCGAGCTAGCCATACGGCACGGCGTATTCGATGGCGACCGAATGCGTGATGCGCCCCCGGCGGGCGCTTTTGGCGAGGCGATTCTCACCGCCGAAGGGGACTTCCCCTCCTTCTTGTTCGCGTACACCGGCGTGCAGGGCGGCAAACACGACACGGAGGAGCGCTACTTCCGCAGGCTCGCCGGCGGGGCGCCGCCGCCGCGCATTCCGTATTACCCTGATCCCTGGGCGAAGCGGGCCATCCTCGGTTTCTACCGGGCGAGCGACGACCGCCTGATGTACATCGACCATTTCGACTACTACCCGGCGGGGAGAAGCTGGCCGTACGCGCAGGAACTCGAGATCGAAATCATTCCGGTCGCCACGGTTCCCGACATGGTGCGCGGGTTCGAGCTTGGCTGCGAGGCGAACCGGCGAACCATCCGCCTCGCCCCCGGCACGCACCTCAAGCTGCGGGTGTGGCACGAGATAGACGTGGAGATGCTGAATCAGTCGGCCATCGTCGACCAGATCGTGCAAGCCGCATGCGACCCGGAGGCCGGCGACCAGATACGCCGCGGCTTGCAGTGCCGGTCCGCCGCGCCGCAGGAAGTTCGCGAAAGGGTGATCGAGCGGCTCTCGCGCTGGCACGAGATGCGCCAGGAGACGGCAACCCCTGCCCGCCCGGCGTTTGGCTGCTCGTCCGACCTGCTCAACATGACGTCGTTCTGGATGCTCAATCCCCTGCAGGAAGTCGATCTTCTGCACGCGGCTCCGCTGCCGGTGCGGCGCCCCTCGCTTTCCGACAGCACGCGTGCCGGCGCACCCGCGATCGCTCATTCCCCGTCGCCAACGAGCGAGATTGAAGAACCGTTCCGTGTGGTCCGCGTGGAGTCGGAAACGGCTGCCCGCTTCGCGGGGCATGTGCGGCTTGATCGCGCCACCACGCGCCATATCGATGCGCAGGCTCGCTGGCGTGACAATGCCGGCACGGCGTCGGCGGGCGTGGGGGGCGCGAAGATGCTCAAGGTGGAGGAGAGGCGCGGATTGCTGTTCCAGCTGCGGGAAATCGCGCCTATCGCCAAGGATTCTTGCGGCATGCCTCCATCCTCCCCGATGGCGCCGGAGCTGGACGCGCACCAGCACTTGCAGCTGCTGGAGGCGGAGATCCCGGTCAGTCCCGACCGCGCCGTCCCGTGCCGGCCGGTGACGACCCCCTATGACTTCGGTGACACCCGCGCCCGCGTGATCGAGGTCGAACTGCTGGCGCAGGCCCGGCATGCGATCGAATTCGAGCCGGGCCGGGATCCGGCCCGGGAGGCCGACCGGTTCACGCTGCGTTCCTTGCCGCAGCGAGTCGTCGTTCCGGCGACATGCCGGCCCGAGCCACCCGCGGTGGAATACGTGATGCCCCTTTACAGCTGGAAGAACACCGCGGCGGACCGTGGAAGCAGGCGCACAAGGGAGGCGGGCTGGTTCCGTATCTGGCTGGGACCTCAGTGGTACTCCTCGGGCAATGGGGAACTGCTGGCGCTGGTCTGCTGGCACGCCGCCTTGTTCGACCCGCTGGACCGGAGCTTCCAGTTGAGCCGTACGCGCCAGACGAGCCACCATTTCCTTGCGCCGTCCAAATTGGTGGAGCCCTTTGTCACTCGTTGGGGGCTCGATCCACTGGCCGGCCAGGACATAGAGTTCGGGAATATGCCGGCTTCGGCTTTCCGCAATCGCCTGCGTACCCGTGCACAGATGGCTGCCCATCCCGACGAAGCCCTCGCGGCGGACGCGCACCATCTGCTGGACGTGAACACCTTCGAACCTTTGGTCGACCTGAAGCACCTGCCGGACGCACCGCCGGCGGCAGGCGATGCCATGAAAGCAGTTCTGGCCCTCTATCGGCCGCGCTTTGATCGGGCGACCGGGCGCTGGTTCGCGGACATCCAGTTGGATCCGCAGCTCGCCTACCAGCCCTTCGTGCGGCTTGCGCTGGCGCGGTGGCAACCGCATGCGTTGCACGGCGAAAACCTCGACCTGCGCCTGTCGAGGGTGGTGGTTTCCGAGTTCGTGCAACTACTGCCCGAGCGCAGCGTCACCATTACGCCCGTTTCGCCTGGGCGAGGAGCACGTGAATACAAGGTGGTGGTGGCCGGGACGATGCTGGACAAGAGCAAGTCAAGCGGGGCTTCGGAATGGAATTTGCGCGTCGAGGAGCGCCATGCGGACCGCGCAGGCGACAGCTGGACACCCGTGGCCAACGTGCTGGACGACAAGGGCGCGTTGGTGCGGGGAGCAACTCCCTTCCAGGCGGGCGACAGCATCCGTATGGCCCAGGTGCGCGTGCCTGAAAGGGCCGCGGGCAGCTACTCGATCGTGCTGGAAGAACATGAAACCTTCGCGGGCAACTGCGGCCCGGCCCATTCCAGGCTTGTGTATTTCGACCGGCTGGTGCTGGCGAGCTGATGGGTGAGGCCTGATGCATTGCCTCAATGTGCCTGGATCTAATCGCGGGCGAACCAAGAATACGAGCTGCCGGGAACTATTGGGCAATCTGATTCACTCTGTCGGCTCGTTTACCTTGATCGTGCGCGGCTTGTAGAGCGCACACGCCCGTACCGATCATTTTCTTTCCTTCATTTTTCAAGGACTTGCATATGCCAACCGGTACATACAAACACTCGCTTCTCGGAACTGTCACATTCAAGACGAAGTCGGGCACTTGGGTCAGGGGTGACTCCATCGAGTTCATATCTGGTTTTGATGCGGACATGGATGTCAAGAACGTAGTTATTCCCCAACTGGTCGGGATCAAAGGTGCCGGCACGGGAAAGTTCCGATTTCATGTAAAAGCGCATGACCAATTACGCGCTGCATTCGATGAAATAGAACGCAAGCAGTTGCTTCACCACATCATGGAGTTCGGAGGCGGGTTTAATCCGCGGTTGAAGAAACCCACCGACGGATCCATCAGTC
Organism: Polaromonas sp. P1_F2; assembly: GCF_056405735.1. Taxonomy (NCBI): domain Bacteria; kingdom Pseudomonadati; phylum Pseudomonadota; class Betaproteobacteria; order Burkholderiales; family Comamonadaceae; genus Polaromonas; species Polaromonas sp. P1_F2. The sequence continues at coordinate 549,333 of NZ_JBFUBN010000003.1, forward strand.
AGGACCCATCCAACCATTCATTCGGACTCGCAATTGATCTGAATCCCAACGATGGAACAAATGGCGGGACGACTGAGCCGTTGGCGAAGATTTTTGAGGCGCATGGGTTTCACTGGGGCAAGGCCTTCGACGATCCGATGCACTATGAGGTCAAAGAGTTCACCGCTCAACCTCTTGCTGATTTTCGGCTACTGCGCTCGGGGGATGCCCGTTCCCAGGAACCATCGTGGACTTTAACGGATGTTTCCGACTTCATCTCGAACCAGGCAACCGTATTCCCGCACGGTCTTTCAAGTCTTGAGTTGGAACTAAGCGGGGAAGGGAAGCTGCGGCTGGTTCTCAAAAGTGCGGACTTACCCCAAGACGAAATCCTGGAAAGCGACGGCCGCCTTTTTATCGCTGGCAAAACGTTGTCGTATGAGGAGGTTGTCAAGCTTATCACCGCCAACAACAAGTCGGGCAACGCCACGGTAACTACTGAACTGCTGACGGCCCTCATTTGGAAGGAGAGCTCCTTCAAGCCCGACGCTGGGTCAGCCAACAGCAGCGCGACCGGCCTGATGCAGATGACCAAGGTGGCCGTGGAAGATGTCAATAACAACACGCCAAAACCCATTCATTTCGAGCACTCTGAAATGACGGATCCGGCCAAAAACATCCAGTGCGGAACCTATTACCTGGCGATGCGCATTGCCCGCGAGGGTGGTGACTTGGTGAAAGGGCTGGATAAATATGGCACAGGGCCTGGGTATTCGACCAACATCCTTGCATGTGAGAAGTGCCTCAAGGCGAATCCGAAGAAGCCACAGCCGTGCCTGGACGCGATACATCCCTGAGATTGGGGTCTAAAAGAATGGTGTCGCGATAGTCGCTCTTCGGCGATGGCGTGCAGGGGTTACCGCCAGTGATGCTAGCGCTGTCAAGCCGGGCCCAACGGGGTGGCGGAGTCAACCGTGTCAGTCCCCGCATACGCCACCCGGCGTATTCCCCAATCCCCCTCCGGTCCCCAGAATCCACTCATCGTTGCGCCAAAGCCTTGTTTTGATTGGCTTTTGCGCAGCGAAACGCGATTTACTTACCCCCATACCTATCTACTACCGGAGAGGATCACATGCAAGAACGTCGATTTACCCTCAAGGCGATGACCGCCGCTGTCGCGCTGGCCGCACTGGGCGCCATGCCCGCTTTTGCCCAGGACACGATCAAGGTCGGCGTGCTGCACAGCCTGTCGGGCACCATGGCCATCTCTGAAACCACCCTCAAAGACACGGTGCTGATGGCGATCGAAGAGATCAATGCCAAGGGCGGCGTGATGGGCAAGAAGCTCGAGCCCGTGGTGGTGGATCCGGCCTCCAACTGGCCGCTCTTCGCTGAAAAGACCAAACAACTGCTGGGCCAGGACAAGGTCGCCGTGATTTTCGGCTGCTGGACGTCTGTGTCGCGCAAGTCGGTGCTGCCGGTTGTGGAAGAAATGAACGGCCTGCTGTTCTACCCCGTGCAGTACGAGGGTGAAGAGCTGTCCAAGAACGTGTTCTACACGGGCGCGGCGCCTAACCAGCAGGCGATTCCTGCCGTCGATTATTTGATGAGCAAGGCCGGCGGCGGCGCCAAGCGCTGGGTGCTGCTGGGTACCGACTATGTGTATCCCCGCACGACCAACAAGATTCTGCGCGCTTACCTGAAGAGCAAGGGCGTGGCCGACAAGGACATCGACGAGAAATACACCCCCTTCGGCCACAGCGACTACCAGACCATCGTGGCTGACGTGAAGAAGTTCTCGCAAGGCGGCAAGACGGCCGTGGTGTCGACCATCAACGGCGACTCCAACGTGCCCTTCTACAAAGAGCTGGGCAATGCCGGCCTGAAGGCCAAGGACGTGCCCGTGGTGGCCTTCTCGGTCGGTGAAGAAGAGCTGCGCGGCGTGGACACCAAGCCCCTGGTCGGCCACCTGGCCGCCTGGAACTACTTCCAGTCCATCAAGAGCCCGGCCAACACCGAGTTCATCAAGAAGTGGTCCGCTTATGCCAAGGCCAAGAAGCTCCCCGGCGCCGACAAGCCTTTGACCAACGACCCGATGGAAGCCACCTACATCGGCATCAACATGTGGAAGCAGGCCGTCGAGAAGGCCAAGTCCACCGACACCGACAAGGTGATTGCCGCCATGGCCGGCCAGACCTTCAACGCACCCTCGGGCATCGTGAGCAAGATGGACGAGAAGAACCACCACCTGCACAAGTCGGTGTTTATCGGCGAGATCAAGGCGGATGGGCAGTTCAATGTGGTTTGGAAGACGCCTGGCCCTGTCAAAGCCAAGCCTTGGTCTCCTTATATCGAAGGCAACGATAAAAAACCTGATGAGCCTGTGAAGAAGTAAGAGGCTGGGCTTGGGTGGAGGCCGGTTGGCCCCCACCCTAACCCTCCCCCAGAGGGGGAGGGGATAAACACCCCAAGTCATTCTTTCTTGCTCCTTCCCCCGCTGGGGGAAGGTTGGGATGGGGGCCAGCGGCCTCCAATCCAACACGGTTCGGCCCGGTTCTTGCTGATGTTGGCAAGACCGGCGCCCACAAGGAAGTTGCAGTCTGGGCGCCCCACCGATAAGCTGGTGCGCGCCCAACCTACAGGTTCTTTCCACATGCTGCTACGCCACTTTTTCTCTCTCTCCCTCACGCTCCTACTAGCAGCCCATGCCCACGCTTTGACCGCCGATGAGGTCAAGGGCATGGCCCTGGGCGAGACGGAGGCGCGGGTGGCGGCTTTGACCAAGGCCGCGGCTGTCGCGGACGACAAGACGGCGGCGTTTATCCAGGCGCTGTCGGACGACGCGGTCAAGACCAAAGGCGACAAGGTGTTTGTCGTGAAGGACGACAAGGCTTATGACCCGCTCACGGGCGCGGAGACACCGCTGCCGGTCGATGCCGAGGACGTGATCAACCCCAACCTGATGCGCAGCGAGATCGACAACGCGCTGGCGGCGCTGAAGCTGTTCTCCAAAGATGAAAAGCAGCGGCGCGACGCGATCAAGACCCTGGGCGGCGACAACGACGAGGCGCGCCTGCCCTTGATCGAAAAAGCCTATGCAGCCGAGACGGTGCCCGAATTGAAAAACCAGCTGGAGCTGATGCGCTCGGCCATCCTGCTGGGCAGCAGCGACAAGGCCAAGCGCCTGGCGGCGGCGGCGCAGCTGGCCGGCAGCAAGAACCCTAATACCAAGACCGTGCTGATAGAGCGCCTGGGCACCGAAACCGATGCCGACGTCAAGGTGGCGCTGCAGGCGGCGCTGGCCAAGGTCGAGGCTTCACTCGAATGGGGCAACAAGCTGGGCGCGATTTTCAGCGGCATCAGCCTGGGCAGCATTTTGCTGCTGGTGGCGTTGGGCCTGGCCATCACCTACGGGCTGATGGGCGTCATCAACATGGCGCATGGCGAGCTGATGATGATCGGCGCCTACGCGACCTATGTGGTGCAGGGCCTGTTCCAGCGCTATCTGCCCGGCCTGTTTGACTGGTACTTGCTGGCCGCTGTGCCTGTGGCTTTTATGGCCTCGGCGCTGATGGGCGCGGCCCTGGAGCGTGGTGTGATCCGCTTCCTCTACGGCCGCCCGCTGGAAACATTGCTGGCCACCTGGGGCATCAGCCTGATGCTGCAGCAGCTGGTGCGCTCCATCTTCGGCGCGCAAAACGTCGGGGTCGAAAACCCGGTGTGGATGAGCGGCGGTGTGCAAGTGCTGGGCAACCTCTCGCTGCCATACAACCGCCTGGTGATCATTGTCTTTGCGGTGGCGGTGCTGCTGGGCGTGGCCTGGCTGATCAGCCGCACACGCCTGGGCCTGTTTGTGCGCGGCGTCACGCAGAACCGGCCTATCGCCGCCTGCATGGGCGTGAACACCGCGCGTGTCGACACCTACGCCTTCGCGCTGGGCTCGGGCATCGCGGGCCTGGCCGGTTGCGCGCTGAGCCAGGTGGGCAATGTGGGCCCTGACCTGGGCCAGGGTTATATCGTCGATTCCTTCATGGTCGTGGTGCTGGGCGGCGTGGGCCAGCTGGCGGGCACGGTGTATGCCGCGCTGGGCCTGGGCATCCTCAACAAATTCCTCGAAGGCTGGACGGGCGCCGTGCTGGCCAAGATCGCCGTGCTGGTCTTCATCATCATCTTCATCCAGAAGCGGCCGCAGGGCATCTTCGCGATGAAGGGCCGCTCGGCCGAGGCATGAACATGAGCACCCCCATGGCAACCCCCAATACCGCGGCCTCCCGCGTGCATCTTCCCGCCAAGGGCCCGTTGTTGACGCGCGGCGGCTGGAGCGCTTTCATGATGGCGCTGATCGCCGTCTGCGCCCTCGCGCCCGTGCTCAACCTCTGGGTGCCCGAGGGCAGCATGTTCCACATGAGCACCTATGCGGTGGCGCTGCTGGGCAAGATCATGTGCTACGCGATCTGCGCGCTGGCCATGGACCTGATCTGGGGTTACACCGGCATCCTCTCGCTGGGCCACGGCGTGTTCTTCGCGCTGGGCGGCTACACCATGGGCATGTATTTGATGCGCCAGATCGGCCGCGACGGCAATTACAAAAGCGACTTGCCGGACTTTATGGTCTTCCTGGACTGGAAGGTGTTGCCCTGGCACTGGACCTTTAGCGACAGTTTTGCGGCGACCTTGTTCCTGATCGTCGCGGTGCCGGGTATCGTGGCCTTTGTGTTCGGCTTTTTCGCGTTTCGCTCGCGCATCAAGGGTGTGTATTTTTCGATCATCACCCAGGCCATGACCTTCGCGGCCATGCTGCTGTTCTTCCGCAACGAGACGGGCTTCGGCGGCAACAATGGCTTTACCGACTTCAAGCGCATTTTGAACATCCCGCTGGCCACGCCTTCGATGCGCATGACGCTGTTTGTGCTGACGGGCCTGACGCTGCTGGGCTTCTTCCTGTTTGCCAAATGGCTGGTGGGCAGCAAGTTCGGCCGCGTGCTGCAGGCGATACGCGACGCGGAAACACGCGTGATGTTCTCGGGCTACAACCCGCTGGGCTACAAACTCACGATCTGGGTGATCTCGGCCGTGATGTGCGGTGTGGCGGGGGCGCTGTATGTGCCGCAGGTCGGCATCATCAACCCCAGCGAGATGAGCCCCGCCAATTCGATTGAAATCGCGATCTGGGCGGCGGTGGGCGGCCGTGCCAGCCTGATAGGCCCGATAGTGGGCGCCTTTATCGTCAACGGCGCCAAGAGCTGGTTGACCGTGGCCTACCCTGAGTTCTGGCTGTACTTTTTGGGCGCGCTGTTCATCAGCGTCACACTCTTCCTGCCCGATGGCGTGGTGGGCCTGGTGAAAAAGCTGCGCAAAGGCGGTGCCAAATGACCCCCGACCTGCTCGAACAAGGCGCGCGCCGCGTGGAAGAGCGCCTGGCCGCGCTCGAAGCCGGAAAATCCAATACCGAATCAGGCGGCCGCAGCGCCAGCGGCAGCCGTGTGGCCCATCCGAGCGGCGAGGTCGACGTCACCCACGGCCGCATCCTCTACCTCGAAGACGTGAGCGTGAGCTTTGACGGCTTCAAGGCCATTAACAAGCTGAGCCTGGACATCGCGCCCGGCGAGCTGCGCTGCATCATCGGCCCCAACGGCGCCGGCAAGACGACGATGATGGACATCATCACCGGCAAGACCCGGCCTGACGAAGGCACGGTGTTTTTTGGCAGCACGATCGATTTGCTGCGCCACAAGGAAGCCGAAATCGCCCAGCTGGGCATAGGCCGCAAGTTCCAGAAACCCACGGTGTTCGAGCAGCTCACGGTGTTTGAAAACCTGGAGCTGGCCCTGAAGACCAACAAGGGCGTGAAGCACTCGATGTTCTTCAGGCTGGACTCCGCCCAAAGCGACCGCCTGGCGGAAATCCTGGTGACGATTCACCTGGCCGACAGCGTGGGCCGCCTGGCCGGCAATCTGAGCCATGGGCAGAAGCAGTGGTTGGAGATTGGGATGCTGCTGATGCAGGATCCGAAGTTGCTGCTGCTCGACGAACCCGTCGCGGGGATGACTGATGAGGAGACTGCGCGGACGGCTGAGCTCTTTCTTACGCTCAAGGGGCAGCACTCCTTGATGGTGGTGGAGCACGATATGAGTTTTATCAAGACTATTTCTGAAATCGTCACTGTGCTGTGTGACGGAGCTGTGCTGGCGCAGGGGACGCTTGATCAGGTGCAGGCGGATGAGCGGGTTATAGAGGTTTATCTTGGGCGCTAGCAGCCCTAGCCCGTTGATGGAATCGGCTCTTGTGCCGGCGGCGCGGCCTCTGCATGGGGCGGCTGGCCGGGGTCGCCCGGCATGCGACTCACTTTCTTTTGCTTCGCCAAAAGAAAGTAAGCAAAGAAAAGGCGACCCTGGTTGCTGCGTCCCTTCGCTGCGCTACGGGCAACCTGCGGTGCTCGGTCCAGACGGGGTCTCGCTAAACTCGCTTCGCTCAAACAACGCGATCCCTGATCCGTCTGGACCTCCGCTCCTCGGCGCATCCACAAGGGGTGGGGATAAAGAATACAAATACCAAATACTTGAAGAAACAAGGACTCGCCGTGGCGAGTCCTTGTTTGGCTTTGTCCCCGCTCCCGTTCCCGATTGCCCCGTTCTGGCTGGGCCGAGGAGCGCAGAGACAAGCGGATCAGGGCCGGCGTTGTCTGAGCGAAGCGAGTTTAGCCGGACCCCGCTTGGCTCGAGCACCGCAGGTTGCCCGAAGCGAAGCGTAGGGACCCAGACTGCGGGTCGCCTTTTCTTTGGTGACTTTCTTTTGGCGAAGCAAAAGAAAGTTACTTGCTGCCGGCAACCCCGGCCAGCCACCCTCAGCAGAGAGCACTCCAATCAGAAACCCCTCCGGCAAGAGTAAGGAACCCCATATGCTCATAGCCAAAAACATCAATCAATACTACGGCGGCTCCCACATCCTCAGAGACGTGAGCCTCGACGCCCACCTAGGCAAGGTAACAGTACTCCTGGGCCGCAACGGCGTAGGCAAAACAACGCTACTCAAATCCCTCATGGGCCTGGTCCCCATCAAAACCGGCACCATCGACTTCGACGGCAAGCAGATTCAAGCAAGCACTCCGTATGAACGGGCAAGAGCGGGGATAGGCTTCGTCCCGCAAGGAAGAGAAATCTTCGCGAGACTCACAGTAGAAGAGAATCTCCGCATGGGCCTGGCCTACAAGAGCGCGTCCACCCCCATCCCGGCCGAACTGTATGAACTGTTCCCGGTACTCAAGCAGATGCTGAACCGCCGCGGCGGTGACCTGTCGGGCGGGCAGCAGCAGCAGCTGGCGATTGCGCGCGCGCTGGCGGCCAAACCCAAGCTGCTGATCCTCGACGAGCCGACCGAGGGCATACAGCCCAGCATCATCAAGGACATAGGCCGTGTGATCCGCATGCTGGCGGACCGGGGCGACATGGCCATCCTGCTGGTGGAGCAGTACTACGACTTCGCGCAGGAGCTGGCCGACGACTACCTGGTGATGGAGCGCGGCGAGTTCATCGCGCGCGGGCAGGGCAAGGACATGGAAACCAACGGTGTGCGGCAGCTGGTGGCGATTTAGTTGTTCTTTTTCCCTCTCCCCCTGGGAGAGGGTTAGGTGAGGGCCCGACGGCAGGCGATAGACTACTGTTCCTTGCACAAGCCGCGGCCCTCACCCCACCCTCTCCCAGAGGGAGAGGGAGTCAATGCCGGGGCACGGCAAGGCGGCACAACAAGCCGGCAACAACAATCAATAAAAGGTAGACGCCGATGGCTTTGCTGGCCTTGGACAACTGGCTGATCCGGGAGAAAACGCATGCGGGGCTGTCGGGATTTCGCCGCTTCCTGGTGGAGTTCGGCTGCTTCGGCCTCAAGGAGGCGAGGGCATGCCTGTTTGCCGGGCTGTTTTTTGCGGCGGTGTTTTTGGTGCCGCGCGCCGGTGTGGCGGGTATTCCGCGCTATGACCTGCTGCTGGTGATCGCGCTGCTGATCCAGAGCTGGATGGTGCTGGCCAGACTGGAAACGCTGGACGAGCTCAAGGCCATCTGCCTCTTTCACGTGGTGGGGTTTGCGCTGGAGGTCTTCAAGACTTCGGGGTCCATCCAGTCCTGGAGCTACCCGGACTTTGCCTATACCAAGCTATTCGGCGTGCCGCTGTTTTCGGGCTTTATGTATGCGGCAGTGGGCAGCTACATCATCCAGGCCTGGCGCCTGTTCGATCTGCGCATCCGTCATCACCCGCCGCACTGGATGGCCGTGGTGATCGCGGTGCTGGTGTACGCCAATTTTTTCACGCACCATTTCTGGGGCGACTACCGCTGGTACATCGCGGCTTGCCTGGCGGGTTTGTATGCGAGGTCGACGGTGATCTTCCGGCCCTATGACCGGGACCGCAGCATGCCCCTGCTGCTGGGATTTTTGCTGATCGGGTTCTTTATCTGGGTGGCGGAGAACATCAGCACCTTCTTCAGCCTCTGGCATTACCCCAACCAGCTCGGCGCCTGGTCCATCGTGCATGTGGGCAAATGGAGTTCCTGGTCGCTGCTGGTGGTGATGACCTTCACCATCGTAGCCAACCTCAAGCATGTGAAGGCGCGCATCCATGTGCCGGACTGACGCGGGTGAGTGGGGCGGGGCGCGCCGCATGAAGCTGCGTTTTGACCGCGAGGCGGCGCTGTGGGCCGTCTTCATTTTCATCATTGAAGTGCTGATCGCGACCGTGTGGTCGCACCACCCCTGGCTGCGGGGCTTCGTCGGTGACGTGCTGGCGGTGGTGTGGGTGTACTTCCTGTTCAAGACAGTGGTCAAGGCCAACACGGCCGGCCTGGCGCTGGTCGCGTTTGCGGTGGGCTGCGGGGTCGAGCTCGCCCAGTATGTGGCGGCGGTCAACGGCTGGCACGTCGAGAACCGGGTGCTCAGGATTGTGCTGGGTTCGGTGGCCGACTGGATGGACGTGCTGGCCTATGCCTGTGGATTTTTGGGGGTGTTGGCGCTGGAGTTTTTGCTTGCGCGGCTGCGGCTTTTTTCTGCCTCTGCCTCTCTTGCTCCCTCTCCCCCTGGGAGAGGGCAGGGGTGAGGGCCGGCGGCCTTCAAACATGCAGTGAAGCTTCAAGCGCCGCCGGCCCCCATCCCAACCWTCCCCCAGCGGGGGAAGGAGWAAATCCAAGGSRCACGACTGCAACGCGCCGCCTCTTTCTTACTCCCTCTCCCAGAGGGAGAGGGAGTAAATGCATGGCGGCGCAACAACACCCAGGATTTTTTAAGCGGCTTTTCGGTTAGGATGTTTTCGGGCCGGCCCCATTGCCGGCCACGTCGCTCGGACGGTTCCGGGCGCTCACGTGAAAGTCTCCTTCTATGTCTGCTTCTCCAGGCAAGCGCCGATTCGCGCGCATTGACCGCCTTCCCCCTTACGTCTTCAACATCACGGCCGAGCTGAAACTCGCGGCGCGCCGGCGCGGCGAGGACATCATCGACATGAGCATGGGCAACCCGGATGGCGCCACACCGGCGCACATCGTGTCCAAGCTCGTGGAGGTGGCCCAGCGCCCCGACACCCACGGTTATTCGGCCAGCAAAGGCATCCCGCGGCTGCGGCGCGCCATCGCGCACTGGTACCAGAGCCGCTACCAGGTGGCGATAGACCCGGACAGCGAGGCCATCGTGACCATAGGCTCCAAGGAGGGCCTGGCCCATTTGATGCTGGCCACGCTGGACCGCGGCGACACGGTGCTGGTGCCGGACCCGAGCTATCCCATCCACATCTACGGCGCGGTGATCGCCGGCGCCGACATTCGCTCGGTGCCGCTGACGCCCGACACGGATTTTTTCGCCGAACTGGAAAAAGCCATACGCGGCAGCTACCCCAAGCCCAAGATGATGGTGCTGGGCTTCCCCTCGAACCCGACGGCCCAGTGCGTGGAGCTGGAGTTTTTCGAGAAGGTCATCGCGCTGGCGCGCAAGCACGACATCTTTGTGGTGCACGATTTAGCCTATGCCGACATCGTGTTCGACGGCTGGAAAGCGCCGTCCATCATGCAGGTGCCGGGCGCCAAGGACATCGCGGTGGAGTTCTTCACGCTGTCCAAGAGCTACAACATGGCGGGCTGGCGCGTCGGTTTCATGGTCGGCAACCCCGACCTGGTCGCGGCGCTGGCCCGCATCAAGAGCTACCACGACTACGGCACCTTCACCCCGCTGCAGGTGGCCGCGATCGCCGCACTCGAAGGCGACCAGCAATGCGTGAAAGACATCGCCGCACAGTACCAGGCCAGGCGCGATGTGCTCTACAAGGGATTGATCGAAGCCGGCTGGCCGGTGGATTGCCCCAAGGCCTCGATGTACATCTGGGCGCGGATTCCCGAGGCTTATCGCAAACTCGGCTCGCTGGAGTTTGCCAAGCAGCTGCTCGACAAGGCCAAGGTTTGTGTGTCGCCGGGGATTGGCTTTGGCGATCATGGCGATGATTATGTTCGGTTTGCTTTGATTGAGAATGAGGCGCGGATTCGGCAGGCGGTTCGGGGGATTAAGGCTATGTTTAAGGCTGATGGGGTGAGGTAGGTTGGCCGGGTCTTGCGCCGGCTGTCCGCGTTCCCTCTGTGCTCTCTTCTAAGTTCCGCTGGCCGGGGGTTGCCCGGCAGCAAGTAACTTTCTTTTGCTTCGCCAAAAGAAAGTCACCAAAGAAAAGGCGACCCGCAGTCTGGGTCCCTACGCTTCGCTGCGGGCAACCTGCGGTGCTCGAGCCAAGCGGGGTCCGGCTAAACTCGCCTTCGGCTCAGACAACGCCGGCCCTGATCCGCTTGTCTCTGCGCTCCTCGGCCCAGCCAGGACGGGGCAATCGGGAGCGGGGAAAGAAGACAGAAAACGAAAACACAAAGAAGACAAATACAGACAAGGACTCGCCGTGGCGAGTCCTTGTTTCTTATGTATTGGTATTCCTTCCCCACCCCTTGTGGATGCGCCGAGGAGCGCAGGTCAGGCGGATCAGGGATCGCGTTGTT